>NZ_JH597773.1:2792982-3392982 GCF_000243335.1 Leptonema illini DSM 21528
CCTGACTCCTCTCCGATCGCTTTCATGAGAACGTAGCTGACGAAGTTGATGGCCGATATCAGAACGACCATCAGCCATATCTTGTAGGGATTGAGATACTGCCAGTCACCCCAGCCGAAGTTCCGATCGGGCAGAAGCGGTAGAACGATGGCCGTGATGATGGCGAACTTCAACGTGGCGCTGATATCTTCGGGCTCGATTCGCACGATCATCCGGTTAATCCATTTCTTGATCGCGAGAATAAAGGCGATGCTGACCGTCACCGAGACCGCCAGCAAAAACATGCCCTGCATACACAGGCCGCCGATCAAAAAGGCAAGCATCGCCGTAATATAGGTCGTCGTGCCCGTCGTACCCGACAGATGCCACAGGACGTTTGAAGCGATCAAGAGAAGGGCCAGCGCTCCGAAAACGACGACGAACATCCATTCCATTCCGAGAGATTGACCGATGTATAACGAGATGGCGCCGAGCAGGCTGATAAGTGAAAACGTGCGCACGCCGGCGAAATGCCTTTCGGAAGAATCGAGCGAACGCTCTTCGCCGGCATCTAAAGCGGCATCGTCGGGCGTCGATTTCAGCTGATCGGGAAGAAGCGAAACGTTATGCGAAAGCTGGCGTTCAAGGCCGAGAAAAAGGCCCAGCGCAAGGGATAATCCGAAACGAATACTGAGATCGATCTCATTCATCGATATCCAGGATGTCGAGAAGAAAGAAGGCGGCAAGATCGTTTCGACCGGTCATGCCCGATTTCTCGTAAATGGAAAGACTCTGGTTGCGGATCGTCTTCTCGCTCTTGTTCAACCGAGCGGCTATCTCGCGAAAACTCAGCCCCTGGATGATCAGCCTGGCCGCCCTCTGTTCTTCGGGCGAAAAGCGCCAGCGCCCAAACTGATCGTTCATCGCACGGCGCAGCGTCTCGAAGGCATCGCGGTTTTCCTGTCTGTATCGTCGCAGCTCATCGGCCGTCTTCTGGGCCTCCCTGCGCGCCTCATCGGCCTCGGCTCGAATCCGCTCCATCTGCTCGCCGGCCCGACCCAGGGTGCGCCGATGCCGAAGCAGCAGAAATATGGCAAAGGCCGTAATCGACGTAACCATCACCGCCTCGGAAAGCTGGTGCAGGCTCAGCGTCTGCTCGGTGACCAGATGATACAAGACATCGTACAGATTAAGAAAGACAAGCGCCCCGACGAGAATCGCACCGGGACGGGAAAAAGGCCCGGCGGGCATAGGATTCAGACTCTGGTGTACGGGCTCGTCCATACGCACAGGGTCTGGCTCAGAGGCAGCGCGGCAAGTGTTTTCACCGGGGGCAGAAGGCTCTGAGTGCCTGAGGAGGGGCTTGGGTTAGTTCCGGGGAGGTCGCTTTTTTTCAATTTATTGAAAAATCCCGAGCGACTGTTGTCTGTGAATTGCGGAGGCCTGCCATGAAACACAAGATTTCCTCTATATTAGTATGCAGCCTGTTTTCTCTGGCCTCCTGCATGCAGGCCGAAAAGGTCTCGCTGGATACCTCGGGCGCTGAAGGCCTTCTTTTGAGCGGGCTCAGCATCGAGCTCGGGCTCTTTGGAGGCAGCGGGGGTGGTGGGGAGTCTGTCGAAAAACCTGAATCAATTCTGAATTCCCCTGGAAATTACCGGCCGGGTAGATTATCGGGGAGCATGGCACGCTACAAACAGCCTGACTCTGATCAGAGCCAGATCGTTATCTTGAATTTCTCGGAGTTGTTTCCGGAGGATCATCCCATCTCCCGCCTGCTTGAGACGGTCCGGCGGCTAGATCTCAGCCGCTTTGATGCGAGTTACAGGAATGATTCGAAGCAGGGAGGTCGCCCGGCCATGCCGCCCGACCGAGTTCTGGCTATCATCATCTATTCATTGTTGTATGGAAACCTTTCCATGCGAGCCCTTGAGCGAGATCTCGGACAGCGTGCAGATTTGATGTATCTGTCCGGTGGGATGGAGATGGATCATTCAACCCTCGGAAAGTTCCGGCTGAGGCATGCGGCAGCAATTCAGGAATTGTTCACGCAGACAGTGTTCCTCGGTATCGAATCGGGATTCATCGATCTGGATACCGTCAGCATTGACAGCACAAAGATCAAGGCCAGTGCAAACAGACGGGATATAGGCACTCGCGAGGAACTTGAAAGGCGTTACGAGCATCTTGAATCTGTCTGTAAGAAACGCTACGATGAATGGGAGGCATCACAGAACGATGCAGAACAGGAATTACTGGCAAAGAAAATCCAACAACTGGAGATCCAGAAAGAGAAGCTGTCTCTGGGGCTGGAGTTCTTGAAATCCAGACCTGACCGAAAGCGAGTTCATCTTACAGATCCAGATGCAGACTGGCACAAAGACGGATCCAACAGCTTCATCGTGGGTTATTCGGCCCAGAATGCAGTGGATTTCCAGAGTGGCATGATTGTTTATCAGGAAATTGTTACGGGACAGAGCGACAGTACATTCACCAGTTCGCTTGTGAACAGAGTTGAGGGCGTAAAGGCGGAGTTCCTTCCCAAAAAAACAGACGAAATCAAATACGTTCTCGATTGTGGATATGCGAGCGAGAATATTCTCAAAGAGCTTACAGGGCATGACCTCTATATGCCAGACCGGGAACTGGCACACAAGAAGACCGGCGGTAAGATCAAGCCGGAGGAAAGAAATGAGGCTGCCGCTGAACCGCCTCTGATTGAGAGCAGCCATGCCTTGTTGCAATTCCACTACGACCGAGACAACGATTGCTTTCAGTGTCCGGCCGGCGAAATCCTCACCTTCCAGCGCGAGAGAAATCTACAGGGAGTCCTCTACCGGCACTATCGACGTTATGGCTGTTCCCGGTGCTCTATGAAAGAGCAATGTATTGGCCCGGAAGGCAAGCGCAAAGAGCTCTGGATTCAGACCAAACATATTCCCGATTTACAAGTCCGTAGTTTACCTCCCCATCATGGAAGCAAAAAAAGAAAACGGGGATGCGGTCTATTTCCAATCCCCTTACCCTTCTCATGAGAGAGAAGCTGGCAACTCCAGATGGGAAGAAAACCTATGCTCGCCGATTTCCATCTGTCGAGGGCGTCTTTGGTGTGATGAAAAGTGCTCGTAATGGCTGGCAGTTCTTGCGGCGAACAAGAGAAAGGGTTCAAGTTGAATGGTCTGAGCGGTGCATTGCCCATAACCTTGCCCGAATGATCGGGTTTGTCCGGGTAAATCCGATTGCGGCTGACAATATCTGAGCAAGAGCCCGGTCGGGCGACCGGGAGCTCACGCGCTTAACGAGATAGGTTTTTCGACAGACTCTGGGACGCTGGCATGGAATCCCCCTGAAACCGTTGCTGTGTTATCGGGCCCGGGTCGCCCCTCCATAAATGCGGGCATCAGTTCCACCGGTACGGCCCATGTGCTTTTTGCTGATTCGCCAAATACGGGCCAGACCGGAACCGTTATCGTTAAAGTAGCTCATGGCACTACCTGGATAAACCAGACTCTCGATTCCATCAGCGCCACACTGTATGCACCACTGCCTTTAGATCTTGCAGTGAATGCTTCCGGCGCGGCCATTGCAACATGGTACAATACCCAGAACCGCGCCTCCTTCTTCGCGGGTGCTGGAACTTACGCCGTCCCGACAACAGTAACCAGCTACTGTACGTCGCCCGCTGTAGCACTATGGAGCTCAGGCCACGGATTGATGGTCTGTGGTTCTCTTTCTTCATTCGAATTCAATGGGACTGCTTTTTCTGGTCCAACAACCGTTAACAGTCTGTCTACCAACGACAACGCGCTGGCGTACACGCCGGCCGGTCTTACTGTTTATAGCGGTTGGTACCAGGCTGAGAATCATGTTTATACTTACTCGACTGGAAGCGGCTGGATAGACCGCAGCGGCCCCGGCAATGCTATGAATATCCCGACCGCCGCAGACCTGAATGATTCCGGACAGCTATTGACAATCGTATCTGATGGATCTAATATATCGGGGTATTACTGGAATGGTGCTGCATGGGACTTCGGAACAAATCTATACTCACTGCCTCATCAGGCTCTCCGTACAACACTTGATTCATCCGGAAACGGCGTTGCTGCATGGGCGGGTGCCGGCAGCATCTCGATCCGATTCTTTTCCGGTGGTACATGGGCCCCCACCAACATCAATCTAACGAATGCGACCATCGGCACCGGCCCCGTCATCGCAGCAAGCGAAACGGGACGTGCTTACATAGCCTGGACAGAAACCAGCGGCAGTAATGTGATCTTCCCCCAATATTCCGGAGGGAATCATGCAATTTGCTGTGCATAAGCTACCGGGCTTAAGTACCCGAGAGCAGAATGCCTCCTTCTACGGTTGTAGAACACTTCGATATAGTCAAACAGAATTCTTCGTAGGTCTTCAAAATTCGGAAAAAACCCGATTCTGTATAAACATTCAGTTTTCAAGGTATGGAAGAACGATTCCTGAACAGCATTGTCCCAGCAGTTCCCTTTGCGACTCATGCTCTGGCTTATCTTCTTACCTTTCAATACATCACGATACTCTTTCGATGCATATTGTACCCCACGATCTGAATGTATAATCAGGCCTTTGGTATTCTGCCCCCTTCGATTCAAGGCCTGCCTCAAAGCGGCAACGATCGACTCCGATCGCATATTGTCAGAAAGTTTCCAGCCGACGATTTCACGATTTCCAAGGTCCATGAAGGTCGTCAGGTAAGCGAATCCTCCGGTTGTTTCGATATAGGTGATATCAGTTACCCAGATTCGATCAAGTGCACCTGGCTCAAAGTTTCGCTGAACAAGATCGGGCGAAACCGGCAATTCATGATTGGAATCCGTCGTCTTTACACGAAAAACCCTCGGATTTCTTGCAGAAATGTCGTTTTCCCTCATCAGCCTTTCCACCCGCTTTCGGTTAACTTTCATGCCTGTATTATGGAGCTCCGGAGTCACGCGAGGACTGCCATAGGTACCAAACGTTTCATCAGCGATCACTCTGATTGCTTCCACAATTCGAGCATCTTCTGTTGAGCGCTGTGAAGGAGGTCGAATCTGTGATTCATAAAAGCCGCTCTCCGATACATCAAGCACACGGCACATCTTCCTTACCGAAAACTCGGAGCGATTCTCCTGTATCCAGGCGAATTTCATTTTCGGGGTTTCAAGAAGATGGCAACGGACTTTTTTAGAATATCGCGCTCCTCCTGTAGCTCCATGACTTCCTTTTTTAAACGATTAACTTCCTCTTGCAGGTTTTGCTGCTGGGGTCCACCCGGTTCTGATAGATACAGCGCTTTCCATGCTCTCAAGGAATTGACAGAGATTCCAAGATCGTCGGCTACTTCCTTGCTGGTTTTGCCGCCGCGAATCCACCGATCCACCGCCATTCTGCGAAAGCTATCATCGTAATGCTGGCCTCTTTTGCCCATAAATTACCCCTTTTCATTTTACTGTCTCCTGTCCAGGAAAAGGGGGGAAGATCAATGCTACCGTACAGGTTGCAACTCTTAATCTTTCAAGCCAGGCCGTCGTGAACACTGTGACAGTTGGCACCGGGTCAGCAGATAGCTTGCTCGATATTGCTGTGAGTAGCGCGGGTCACGTAATCGTTGCATGGAGCGATACCGGTATTTCCGGGTGTGCTGTTTCAGGACGCTGCATAAAGACGGCGATTTTTCGATGAAGTGAACTTCTCGGCCTGATGTCGTCGTCTCCCCATTTCCCGATTCGTTACATCCCTGGATAGACGACACACAGCGGACGTAACCGAGGGCTGTTTTATCCATTTTGTCTACATCCACAATGGTCTTCAGATCATTGATATTCGGGAGTCTCCAGGCTCACCACCACATAGACAGGATTGAAAAAGTGAGCCTGCAGGACGGAAGAGAATTGCGAAGATACAAACACAGATGGACGGTGGGCAGGCTTCTTGTCAGGCTCCAACGTGTCCGCAGAATACCCAATCGATTCGGAGGGATATTGGGAGAACACATGTCCTCACTTAGATCAGGCCGCATCGCCACGCTTTTCAGTCATTTTTGAGATGGCCTGTGGTATTAAAATGAGTTCCGATAGATACACGAAGACCACATTTTTTGCCTGCCAGCACAACAGAGCACCAAACTCGGACAAAACGACAATTTTCAGCCAATAGCCATTTTCTATTGACGCCTCATCCGATACGTATAGAAACACTCTACAATCATAACTCGTTGTCAGTACAATATACAGCCATGATGGGAATAAAGAAAACGATCATCCTTGCACTTTTCCTACTTCTATTTGGTTGTAGCCAGAAGGATGCAGCCCCCTGGTGGCTGCTAACTTCTCTCAAAAGCGTTGGCAACCTGCCTCAGATTGAGCCAACGAACACTTCGATAACCTATACCGGCAACGGACCGGCATCGATAACCTATTCGATGACTATCGACGGTAAGGATGTAACAGGTGATGCTCAGTTCAGCTTGAGCAAGCCCGAGGCAGGCTCATTCACTGGATCAGAGCTGACCATTTCCGGATCGACTGCCGGCCCACTACGAGTAATCGGAACCGTGAATGGTCGGTCTGTGGAAACAGGTCTTACGGTCTTCATTGATAGCGTTGAGCTATTTCCGGGCGCCCCCCCCAACAGCATGGATCTCTTTGAGAATGCAACAGGATCAGGGGAGCAAAGCATAACGGTTGTCTACCCACAAGACCAGACGATGATTCCGAATAATGTGAGCGGTCTGGATGTTCACTGGAAAGATTCACAAACAGAGCAGCTATTTGAAGCTACCGTTTCGAACGAATTTGTCAGGATAAGGAAATATCTGACCCAGGCCAGTGGTCAGAACTCATGGTTCATCCTTGATGCAGATTCGACCCGTCTACTGACTCAGTCAGGCAAGCAAATAAACATAGTTATCAAAGGGCTTTCAGGTATGACAATCAACCGATCAGCCCAGACAAAAGTGATAGCAACCGGCTCGGAATGGAGTGGTCGCGTGTTCGCAGACTCTTATTCACAGTCTCAAACTTCTGTGCTCTCACGCGATCTGGCAACTAATGAAACATCATTTACAACGTTTTATAGTGATGCTACATCAGGTGGTCGATGCATCGGATGCCATGCCGTCTCGCAGGATAGTAACAGGCTTGCTTTTACCTATGATCAGGGCATTGGCAATGGCGGATTACTCAACGCTACGACTATGACTGTACTTCCCGAAAACCCCGCCCGAAAATGGACCTATGCTTCTTTCTCGCCAGATGGAAGCAGACTTGTGACGGCGTTCAATGGGATACTTACCCTACGCAATTTTTCGGATGGGAGTTCTGTTGCGGATCTACCGACGGAAGCACTGGCCACTCAGCCTGCTTTTTCGAGAGATGGCAAATATATTGCCTTCGTTACCCGATCAAGTGGTAATGATATTGCCTTCACTGACGGAACCATAAAGCTTGCCGAATTTGATAGCGGCAACGGAACATTGAGCAATGCCATAACGCTCGTTGTCGGTAACGGGAACAACTTCGATCCCTCCTTTTCGCCAGACGGCAAATGGCTTCTCTTTACGCGGATTAGCGACAACACCAGCAACTATGCCAGCCTCAAATCCGAACTATGGGTGGTGAAAACTGACGGTTCATCCAGTCCAATCCGATTGAATAATGCCAACCTGAAACCTATGACCTCCAATAGCTCGGCAGATTGGTCACCCACCGCTTTTTTGGGCCCTGATGGCGAGCGAATATACTGGATTCTTTTTACTTCCAGGAGAGATTTTGGAGTCCGACTCGAGAACGCACAAAAACCTCAAATATGGGCAACAGCCTTTTTCCCGGTTCTGGCTGAAGCCGGTCTTGACCCTTCTACTCCAGCCTTCTGGTTGAACGGCCAGCAAACGTCAAATCTAAACCTTCAACCCAGCTGGCAATAATCCTAAATTACAAATTCGCATGGGCGATGCTCTTTCTTTCTCGTACGTCTGACGCTGCCATTCTCGCAACACGGAAGCCTGTGCAAGGAGATTCTGAGGATCACCAGTCATTCTATCTTTTTCAGACTTTCGTGACATATTTCTATTGCTATCACATCCAACTGAAGTTCCGATATTTTTAATATGCCGTGCGCTTCTGTTTTGAGTCCACATAGTGCTCCTCTACACGCTAAGCCTGCTCGCCAATGAAGCATGAACACAAGAATCTGCGGCCCCTCAGAACTACGGCTCCTCCAGCAGCTCGGCTTGATCCCACTCCGCTCTGAATTCATCGGGCACCGATGCCACCTGACGCCGGATCAAATTGAAGCCGCGAGCAGTCACTTCCAGTCTGGTTAATGAAATGCTTGAGAACAATCGAACATCTTCAACGAGCAACTCTTCGCCCTTCTGTAAAAGGGCATTCTGCTCCGGAGTCGGTTCACAGATCGGCACTTTAACAAGAGTATAAAGCACGTTAGCCGAACGGCGGACCTCAACGGCCGGTTGAATCGGACCAATCGGTGCATGTGAGTAGAAACAGGAAGCTTTTTTTGAAGGGTGAAGGTGCAGCGGAATTGCTGCGACATGATCCTCCTCCAATGCATAGCTCTCAACAACAAAGCCCGGCAACTCAAGCTTCTCCACAGAATGCGAGCCTTGCAGCGACGAGGCTTCAATCAACGGAAGGCGCTCCGGGTCTGTCTCAAGAGTCATGGGACTCAGATCACCGATGTTCGTCGATGTTATGACGAATCCAGAAAAGATCCACCCTTTCTGTCCTTTCACCTCAGTTTGCATCCAGAAACCACGGCGTCCCTGGATAACCTCGACGGAAGAAGTTTGATCCAGCACCCGCCCTATCGTGTCAAAGGGAAGCGTCGTCACAATCCCTGACTGAACGCTGGCCTCACTTCGCAAATTCAGGCCCGAGGGCGTCACCACACGAAAGTATAGCTGAGGTCGGTTATCATTCCACGTGTAAGACGAAGGCCGCTCCGCGTCACGACAACCGAACAATAGCGGTAATAGAGAAACTGCAAAGAGAAGGCCTGCCAGACTTCTGCGGAATACGGCCCTATCCCTCCAGCTTCTCATCCTTCTTCGCGCCTTTTTTCGCCGCCTCCTCGGCCACCTGCCCTAAATACTCGGGCAAATCGATACCGGCCATTCCGGCAAGATCATGCAGCGGAGGAAGGCTGCGCACAAGGCCCGAGAGAAAGTTAGCCGTCGCAGAGCCGTCAGCGGAGCCGCCGGCCGGATCCCAGACGGTGATACGGTCGATCTTGATATTCTTGATGGCCTCGACCTGCAGACGCACGATCTCTTCGAGCTTCTCGATCAAAAGAAGCGTGGCGGCCGCCTTTGCATCGCCGCCTGTGCTTTCAACGAGCACCCTGTAGCCCTCGGCCTTGCTTTCCAGTACCTGCCTGATACCGCGCGCCTCCGCTTCGTAACGCATCAGGGTGGCGTCGGCATCGCCGCGGGCCTCACGACGTACCTTCTCGGCCTCAGCCTCGGCCTGGATCTCGATCTTCTGCCGCTCGATATTCTTGGGAACGATCTCAGAGGCGATGAGGCGCTGTTCTTCGGACTTCGCCTGCGCTCGCTGGATCTCCGCTTCGGCCTCGTAACGGGCCACATCGCCGCGCTGTCGGGACTCAGACTCGCGCACGGCTAACTCTGCGTTGGAATCGGCAATAGCGGCTCGCGATTGGTTCTCGCCCGAGACGGCCTCGGCTTCCTGGGATTGCACATACACGCGGCGATCGGTGTCGGCCTTCTTCTTGCCTTTGTCGGCCTCGGCAAGGTTCTCGGCGACGTTGATCTCTTTCTCGCGAAGGGCCTGGGCCTCGCCGATGGCTGCCGTCGTCTCCTGTTGCTGCACGACGATACGTCGGTCGGCTTCGGCCTTTTTCTTCCCTTTCTCGGCTTCGGCGAGATTCTCGGCGACGCGAATCTCTTTGTCGCGCACCGCCTCCGCCGTTCCGATGGCTCCGATCTTGTCCTGTTCGGCGACGTCGATCTTCGCTCTGTTGATGGCCTCGGCGGCGGCCTTTTTACCAATGCTCTCGATATAATCCGAGCTGTCCGTAATATCGGTGATGTTCACGTTGATGAGATACAGCCCGATCTTGTTCAGCTCGGGCTCGACGTTCTTTCGAATCGAGGCAAGGAAGCTCTCGCGGTCCTGATTGATCTGCTCGATGGTTAACGAGGCGACGGTGAGGCGCAGCTGGCCGAAGATGATCTCACGGGCCATATCCATGATAAGATCGGATGAAAGGCCGAGAAGGCGCTCGGCGGCGTTGTACATGATCGTCTCGTCGGTACTGATGCCGACGGTGAAGGTACTCGGCACGTTGATGCGGATGTTCTGCTGCGACAGTGCGTTCTGAAGCGGAATATTGATCGTCATCGGCGTCAGCTTGAGATAGGAATAATCCTGTATCAACGGCAGGATCAGAGCGCCACCGCCATGAATACAGCGCGCCGATTGACCGGCGCCGACGCGACCGTAGACGACAAGGATCATATCAGAGGGGCAGCGACGATATCTCGATGCGAGAAAAACGGTCGTTGTGATAAAAAGCAGTACTCCGGCTATAACCAATAAGATCCAGTAATTCATCCCTTTTTCTCCTCGACTCTTTCCACCAGAAAACGTCCGCCTGCAAGCAGACGCACGACGCGAACCGACGCCCCGGTGGGAATGGCGTCATTGGATTCATGTACGGCCTCGCAGATACGACGCCGCGATCCGACGACGACCTCGATCTGTCCCGTCTCTGCCTTCGGAATCTGCAGATAGACGGTGGCTAACGTGCCGACGGCGGTCGACATATCGGCATTGCCTTTTGACTGAAGCGAAAACATACCCTGAAAGATATAGGCGACAATCCGCACGGCGATGATGCCGGCGCCGACAGCGACGCCGATCGACATATAGGCCGGGAACGCACTCTGCCGGTGCATGGCAAGGCCGGCAAGACCCGATATCATAAAGAACGTCGATAACGTCTGCAGCGACAGGTATCTGAAGCTGCTATCGGAATCATGAGGTCCGTGATCCGACAGGCCCGCATCGGCGTCCAGATCGGCATCAAGCCCCATATCAAGATCGCCCTGTTCTGCGCCGGCAAATCCGATGAACTGAAGAATCGTCTGTATAACGAAAACCGTTCCACCAATTACGGCGCAGAAGAGAAAAACTGCATCAAGGCCCGTTTCGAGACTTTCAAACATGCGTTCTTTTCACTTCGGAACATGGCGCTCGAAAAAGCGCGTTCCGCTCTTGTTCCAGAAGTCTATCAGGCGGCTGCGGTTCTGATTGAGCTGATTCATCATGTTATTGTAACGCTGGCTGGCGTCGTTCACTTCTTTCACCTTTGCGTTATACAGGTCCACATCCTTCTGAGTGCGCTCGCTCTGCTTTTTCGCTTCAAAGGCTCTCTTAATATCTTCGAATTGTTCCTGCTTTGACTGGAATTCCGATACGATCTTCAGATGTTCTTCGGCCTCTTTATTCGCGAATTCCAGATACTCTTCACATGCATCAAGAAGCGAATCGTCTCCGTTGTAATCGTCGATATCATCCAGCAGATCAAGGCCTTTATCGGTCGTCTTTGCAAGGGCGAGACGGTTCTGCTCGAACTTACCCATATCCTGCTTGTTAAGAGCATCGAGTAGATAAAGCTCCTGCTTGTAGCTCTTGAAGAAGATCAGATAGACCTGATTGTAGTGCGCCATCACCTCGCCGGCTTTTTTTAGATTCTTTGAAACCTCGCTTTCCGTATAAATCAGTTTGATATTATGCTTCGAGGCGTACTCTTCTTCGGCCTTGCGGAACGCCTCGGCGGCCTCGTTCATCTTCACGTTCGCCTTTTCTTTGGCAAGCAGGTAGGCCTCCATCGCGTCGTATGACTGCTCGGCCACCTCTTCCATATCGACGATCTTGCCGTAGTCTTCGGTGAGGATGATATGCAGCGTCGTCAGATAATGCACAAGAGAGTCGCGAAAGGTCGTGTCACCGTCGAATCCGGGCTGGCGTGCCGTTGCCGCGCGCACGGTGGCGACGTTCTGAATTAAAGAGCGGCGCTTGTTCTCCACCTGAACGGCGTTTTTGCTATGCGCCGCTGACCGAATGTAATCCCACATATCAATGGGTATCTTCTCAGTCGGCTTCGATATCTTCTCCATGTACGTGAGCGCCTCCCGTCCCGAACGAGCCTGGATCGACGCTGCAACGAGCATCACACATGCGATGGCGATGCCTTTTAACGCTTTATTCATAATGTTCCTTCCCTGAAATAGAATTGTTTAGATTTTTTCTGTGAGTATGGGGCTCTTCCGTTTCACGGGCCGATTCTACAGCCAGTCGTCCATAATCCTGTAGCCTTCTTCGATATAAAGATCTCTTTCAATTCGCTCTCGCTGAAAGTCGTTCATCTCTTTGCGATACGGATCCATCTTCTCGATATCAAGCTCCGCCCTGTCGACGACGACGGTGTACTCTGAACTCTTCTCGAAAAGAACGGCATCCATGGCCTCAAAATCCTTCCATTGGCCCTGCATCTTTTCAAAGAAGGCCTGAGGCTCAAGCGAGAAGCGTTCAACGGGAGCAAAGGCCGGGGCCAGACGCTCTGCGATCTGCGTCATACGCCCGAACCTTCCGTCTGACATTCGGTTACGGCTTTTGCGCAGAAGCTTTGAACGAGGAAGCTCGCCCGATTTTTCAACCGCGATCTTTCTATCAATACTGTCGCTTTCAAGGGCGGACGGATAACCTGCCTCTCCGCTCTGCTCTGTCGGGGCGACGGGTTCGGGCAGAACGATGTCGGGTTCGACGCCTCTGCGCTGATGACTCGTGCCCTCAAGATTATAATACACGTTCACCGTCAGCTTCAGAGAATCTATATTCAACTGACTCCAGAGTTGAGGCCGATTCAGAATACGATCGTCGAGCGTGAGCGGAAGTACGACCTGCGACGTCGCCTTGCCAAATGTGGTATTGCCCACGATAAGGGCGCGGTCATAATCTCGCAAGATCTGCGCGAAGAATTCCGATGCCGAGGCGCTCTGACCATTCACGAGAAGAATGAGCGGGCCGTCATAGACCGTTCCGCGGCTCGGATCTTTTAAAAGACGCGGTCTTCCCTCTCTCTGTCTTTCGACCATAAACGGACCGGAGTCGATAAAAAGCCCGGCAAGATTTAACGCCTCCTGTACCGAGCCGCCTCCGTTGCCGCGAAGATCAAGGATCAGGCCCTGCATACCGTCACGCTTCAGCTTCAGGATCTCGCGGGCGACGTCGTCGGCAAAGGCCGGAGCATCGGGGGAATCCCAGTTAGCATAAAACGAGGGTAGATAGATATAGCCGACACGACTCGATCCCTTTAACAGAAAACCGTTAACCGCATTGCGCTCGCTTCTTGCCTTCTGCTTGCGCAGCGACACTCGGTCGGTCGAACCGTCCGCTCTGCGCACCGTAAGCGTCATCTGCATGGATCGCGGATGCGAGAGCTGCTCATCGGCCTCATCAAGACTGAGATCGGCGAAGTGAACCTGTCTGACGCCGGCTGGCTCCTGTAGCTCGGCAAGCAGAAGCACGTCCTGCTTGCGCAGCTTACCTGAACGATCGGCCGCTCCGCCTGGGATCAGGCGTTCGATGCGGATCTCGCCGCCCGTGCTGCGTGAGATCGTGAAGCCATAGGTCATGGCTCGCGCCGATAACGACTCTTCCATCATCTTGCGATCCGACATACTGAAGAACGCCGTATGCGGATCATACTGCGAGCTGATGATGTTCAAGAAAAGAGAACTGAGCGACTTCTCAAACCCATCGGGATGTTCGAGTTTACGTTGAATTCGCGCCAGCTCACGCTTGCGGGCGATGGCGAGGTACGATTCCCCCTTCTTATCAAGCAGCGCCTGAAATTCCGCCACAGTCGCATCGGGCTTTTCGAAAAACGCCT
Source organism: Leptonema illini DSM 21528 (assembly GCF_000243335.1). Lineage (NCBI taxonomy): Bacteria > Pseudomonadati > Spirochaetota > Leptospiria > Leptospirales > Leptospiraceae > Leptonema > Leptonema illini. The sequence goes on from NZ_JH597773.1 coordinate 2,806,918, forward strand.
GTAAAAGCATGCGATGGCGTAGCAGCTTCTTCCAGCGTTCGCGTCGTTCGGTCGGCGTTTTTGTGTACGACGGATCGGAACCCGAATGAAACTCCACCCAGGCCGGCCATTCGTTGATCTTCTCGTTATGCAGAAGCGGATCAGCCTGCATCTGCAGCAACCTTTCGCGAAGCGTGATTACGGTAGCATCGAAAAAAACGACATCACCGCTCAGAAGGCCGTCCACTCGGAGGGGGATGGACATCAGTCGGTCCACATCGTCTTTCATTAGAAAGAAGCCCGACGAATCGACGGCGGCGAGAAAGTCCCGCTTCACCAGGTCGGGCTTGACGATGGTGCGAGCATCGGCCGGCGTTCGAATATGATAACGCTCAAGCAGGGCAAACATCGTAGCGGCACGTCCGGGAATCCCGGTCTGCCCGGCCGGAGAGGCCATTACAGACGCCGTCACGAAAACGGGCAGCAAGATTAACAGATAAGCGATACGACTGGCTCTGTGCCTCAGCATAGAAATCATTCCTGACGCTCTTATATAAGTATGCCGATGTCGTTCAACTGTTTTTTTCTATGCCCGTCGCTTATGGCTCCAGAGAAGCTCGCAAGCCTTCGGCCATAAGGGACAAATGACCCATTGCACGATTCCACTTCTGTGATACATTACCCCCATGTTCTCACGTTTCATGCCGCAGATTTTGCGAGGCGGTCTCATCTTACTGATCTGGCCGGCCCTGATCCTGGCGAAGGAAGATGCGCCGGCACTTCTGCGCTATCGGGACGCCCTTCAACTCTCAGAGCAGAGCCCCGACGTTCATATCCAGGCCCTGCGCGTCCAGCGAGAGAAGAAGCAGCAGGAACAGGCCTCGACGCTGCTGCCGGCCGCTCCTGAGCTTGACCTGAGCTATGAACGCAGCCGCACACAGTACCCGGCCGGCTACTTCGACACGGTTCCGACCGAAGAACGCATGCAGGGACGCTCCTACGAAGTCGGAGTACGGCAGCAGATCGACGTATCGGGCAGTCGCAGCAGCCTGCGCAAAGAAGCAGAGCATCGCACATCGCTGGCCGAACACATGTTGCGCCTCGAAAAACTTCAGGCGCGAAGCCGCCTGCGAGAGGCCTATCTGGGCATATCGATTCATGGCCATATGAGCGAGCATCTTGACGAACATACGAAACGCTTCACCAGATTAAAGGCCGCCTTTGGCGAGGGCTACTTCGATCGTCGGCTCGGCGCCTACACATCGTCGGCCCTTGATATGGGCATCGCCTCGCTTCAGGCCGATTATATCGACAGCCAGACGTCATATCGCAATTCCACTCTCGCTCTTCGCAAAGAGTTGGGGTTAACGCACGAGGATTCCCTCGTCGTCGAAGACTTTTCAAAGATACCGCTTCCCGAATTAAGAGATGAGGCTCAATTGATAGAGAAGGCTCGTGCAGGGTTGCCGGTACTGCTCGGACGCGATCGCATCGCCATGGCGCAGGCCGCCGAAGAGATGGCCTCGCGAAAGATCTTTCCCTTTGTGGAGCTTTTCGCCGCTACGGGAAAAAGAGATCTCGGAAATTACAGCTCGCCCACCTTTCAGAATAACGCACCGGAACGCGAGAACTTCTGGAAGTTCGGCGTTCGCATACCGCTCGGCATCTTCGGGCCCGAACGATTCGGATCAGACGTGGCCGCCGCCGACAGACAGATCGCCGAAGAAGAGCTAAAACGATTCGAACAGCGCCTTGACCTGCTTGTTAAACAGGAGATCGCCCTTTACAGAGGCGAGAAGGCAAGCTACGAGCGATTGTATCGCACATTCGTCAAGAGCGAGCCGTTGACGCAGGCGCTTGAGGCGGCGCTTGTGTCTCGCCGTATAACCTACTTTGAATTCTGGGGCGAACACGAACGCCTTCACGATATCCTGATCCGCATGGGAGAGGCCCGTCTGAAAGCGGCCGCAGCCCTCGGTCGCCTTGAAATACTCGTCGGAGAGGAGCTCGAATAATCATGTTACATCGCCTGCAGACCTTTGCCATGAAGAACCCTCTCTGGGTTCTCTTTCTTGTCCTCCTTTTCATTCTCTTCGGAGCGAATGCCATCACGAAGCTACCCGTCGATGCCGTACCTGATATTACGGGCATACAGGTAATGGTACAGACGAAAACGGGCGCCATGGACCCCGAACAGAGCGAGGCCCTCGTTACTTATCCGATCGAGGTGGAGCTTGCCGGAATTCAGGATGTGCGCGAGATTCGTTCGATCACGAAATACGGGCTGTCCCTTGTCACGATCGTCTTTGAAGATCACGCCGATCTCTATCTTTCGCGTCAGCTCATCGCCGAACGCCTGCAGGGACTTCAGGGATCGTTACCCGACGGCATTGATCCGAAGCTCGGCCCGATCAGCACCGGACTCGGTGAGGTCTTCATGTATGCCGTAAAGGCTACACCGGGTACGCCGCTTGCGTCGATGCAAGTTGAAGACCGGCTGCGTTATCTGCGCACCGTGCAGGACTGGGTAATCCGGCCGGCAATGAAGACCGTGCCCGGTGTAGCCGAAGTCGACTCCAACGGCGGTTACCTGAAAGGCGTTTTTATCGAGTTTCATCCCGATCGCATGCGTCAGAACGGAATCGGGCCGGCAACGCTTGCCGACGCATTGCAGAACGTCGGATTGAACTCAGGCGGGGGTTATATTGAGCCCGACATGCGCCGCGTGCTTGTTCGATCCGATGCGCGCTTTCGTACGATTGATGAGATCCGGCATTATCCGATACGTCCTTATGCGGTCGGGCCGACGCCGCGTCTCGACGAATTGGCTGACGTGCGTGACGGATCGCTCCCCCGCGTCGGAGCGGCCACAGAGAACGGCGAAGAGACCGTACTCGGCACGGTGCTCATGCGTATCGGAGCAAACAGCCGCGATGTTGCGCGGGAAAGCGAAACAAAGCTGTCGACGATTCCGCTGCCCGAAGATGTTCAGGTTGAAATCCTTTATTCAAGAACCGAGCTTGTTAACGCTACGGTAGCCACCGTCGAGAAAAACCTCGTTGAAGGCGGCATCCTCGTCATCGTGATTCTGCTTCTGCTCCTGGGCAACCTTCGCGCCGCCATCATCGTCAGCCTTGCCATTCCGCTTTCTATGCTCATCGCTCTGATGGGCATGGAAGAGATGGGCATCAGCGCGAATCTCATGAGCCTCGGCGCCGTCGACTTCGGGCTTATCGTCGACGGGGCGGTCGTCATGATCGAGAATATCGTGCGCAAGATGGAGGAAGATCCTGATCGATTGCGCCGCGAAGGTAAGTTCACGATTATCGCCGACGCCTTAAGAGAGGTCACCGCTCCTGTCGTTACCGGAGTGCTGATCATCATCGTCGTCTACATTCCCATCCTCGGGTTAACAGGTGTAGAAGGGAAGATGTTCCGTCCGATGGCCATCACCGTACTGCTTGCCCTTGCCGCTTCTCTTGTGCTTGCCCTTTTCGTCATGCCCGTTCTCGCTCTGCTGTTTCTGAAAGAGCCGAAGCATACGCAGAGCAAGCTCACCGAATGGATTCATCGTCTTTATACGCCCGTTCTGAACTTCAGTCTGCGTCGTGGCCGGATTCTTACCGGAGCATCGCTCGGGCTCTTTGTGATTTCGCTCTTTATTTTTTCCAGACTGGGAAGCGAATTCCTGCCCGATCTCGACGAACAGGATCTTGTCGTCGGTATGGTTCGCAGCCCCGACATCTCGCTCACCGAAATGGTAAAGCGACAGGAACACGCCGAAAAGGTTATCCGTGAGTTTGAAGAGGTCGAAACGGTCTTCTCACGCATCGGAACGCCCGAATCGGCGACCGATCCGATGGGCATCAATTTCGCCGACTGCTTTATTATTCTAAAGAAGGATCGCGACGCCTGGCCCGTTATTGAAGAGCTCGGACGCCGCCGCACCAAGAACGAGCTCTTTGACGCCATCAGCAAACGCCTCAGCCTGGAAGAGGATCTTGCAGGCGACGAATACTCGCCCACACAGCCCATCGCCATGCGCTTCAACGAGATGCTCGAAGGATCGCGCGCCGACGCCTCGCTGCGTATCTTCGGCCCCGATCTGAGCAAGCTGATGGAGTATGTGCAGATCGCCGAAGAAGCGCTCTCGCCCGAACAGATGCCGCAGGTGCGCGAGGTCGGTCAGGATGAGCTCTCGGCGCTGCGTCGCACTCCTCTACTCGACTTCAAACCCGATCCCGAGAAGATGAACCGCTGGGGCCTCAACTCGCGCGACATTCACGTCGGCTTTCAATATGCGATGGCAGGAGAAGAGATCGGTTCTTTTTATGAAAAGGATCGCCGATTTCCGATCGTGCTGCGCATGCAGGATCGCTGGCGCGAGAACATAGGCCTGGCCTCGCGTTTTCCTCTCGATCTACCAGAAGGAGGCGTCATCGGATTTCGCGACGTCGCCAGCTTTCAGTTCACCGATCAGGTTTCGACCATCTCGCGCATCGACTCCCGTCGTTATGCAGGGTTATCCATCTATCTGGAAGACCGGGATCTCGAAGGTTTTATTAAGAAGGCCGACGCCGACCTGCGAAGCAAGCTCAATCTGCCGAAAGAGTATCACATTGAATGGGCAGGGCAGTACAAGAACCTTGAACGGGCACGCAATCGCATGCTCATCATCATTCCGTTCACGTTCTTTCTCATCTTCATTTTGCTGCTACAGAACGTGAAGGATCTACTGCAAACGCTGCTGATCCTCGTCGGTATTCCACTCGCCACCACCGGAGGCATTCTGCTTCTCTGGATGCGCGGCATCACGTTCAGCGTATCGGCCACAGTCGGATTGATCGCACTCTCGGGTATCGCCGTCCTGAACGGCACCGTCCTTGTGAACTTCTTCAATCAGCTGCGCAAAGAGGGCTATGAGCTTTACGAGGCCGTGCATCATGGCACGCTCACACGACTGCGCCCGGTGCTCATGACGGCCCTCGTAGCAGGACTGGGATTCCTGCCTATGGCCCTGAATACCGGTGTCGGCGCCGAGGTGCAGCGTCCGCTTGCGACCATCGTCGTCGGCGGCCTTTTTACATCGACCGTGCTCACGCTTCTCATACTGCCCTACCTCTACCTCGCCCTTGAGAGACGCAGAGAGAAGCGACGACAGACAAGACTCTGAGCGATCTGCACACGGCTTAGAGGCCAATGGCTTCTAAGCCTGCAGGATGTAGCCTCGCCGGTCGGTCCATGAGATAGCACGTTGAAGCAATTGTACTTGACGCTTCTCGGGAACACGGCTCCCCTGCCTGTCAATGGCATTCGTCCAGCGGTTCCTTTCAGCGAAGGGAATCCATCAAGGATTACTCTTTCTATCTTTAATAACGCTACCTCTGTTTGGATTGGCCAACTTCGTCGAGCCCGATCGCATTCCCGGCGATCTTGGAGATGCTCGCTTCAACATGTTTGTTCTGGAACATGGTTATCGCTGGCTCACCGGTCAGGAACCGTCGTTCTGGCATGCGGATTTTTTCTTTCCCACAGAAGACAATACCATCGCCTACTCCGACAGTCATATCGGGAATCTGCCCATCTACGGTGCCCTGCGAATACTGGGCCTACCGTATGACCGGGCCTTCCAGGCCTGGATCGTCATCGTCTTCTCCTTGAACTTCGCGTCGGCTCTGGCGGTCTTGCTTCGGTTCGGCCCGCATAAATGGGAGGGGGCTATCACTGGCGCCTTTGTTTTTGCCTTCGGGTTACCGGTGATGCAGCAGCTCGGCCATATACAGTTAGTACCCCGCTATTTCATTCCTCCCGCTTTCTACTTCCTGCATCGCTTCTTCACGAAAGGACGCAGTATCGATTTTTCATTCGCCGCAGGAAGCGTCGTTGCTCAGTTCTTGATTTCTATCTATACAGGAGTCTTTCTCGTTTTTGGTCTAACGATCTTTGCAATGATAAGCGTTCTCTCAATGCGAAGGTCGAAGCGATGTCCGTTCTGTTCCCTAAAGGTCGGCCGGATCATCGCCTTGACAGCGACAATCGCCATAAGCGGCCTCATTCTGTTACCTTACCTGTACCCATACTATAAAACAGGGATGACCCATAGTCGCTCCTGGGTAGAAGTGCTTCCTCTTCTCCCTGCTCTGACATCTTACTGGCTTCCAGCTGAAACAAGCACGACCTGGATCTGGATGAAGGATATTCTTCCGGAAACGACCGCAAGTCACGAGCATCGCATGTTTCTTGGTCTTTTACCAACGGCATCGACATTGCTTTTCATGTTCCTACTGCGAAAGCATAAGAAACTTCATCGCTATCCTGTTCACCGAGCCCTGCTTCTGTCCTGGGTTTTATTGGTACTTTTAACGCTGAGATGGCCCGGTGGATTGTCGTTATACGTTCTTCTGTTCAACTATTTACCAGGCATCTCCGCTCTTCGTGCTATTGCTCGTATCTCTCTGCTGTTCACTTTTTTCGGGGCGGTGATGACCGCCTGGGCTGTGAATCGATGCATACTCCTTTCGCGGAGGCATAGAAAAAGAGGCTTACGCGGGACTGTCGTCTACGTTTTGTTTATAGCGGTTCTTGTCACCGATCAATGGACCGCTAATCATGATGCCTTCTCAATAGAGGGGAACCGACAACGTATCGAAGCGATCGCTACACAGTTGAGAGAATCGGATCAACCGAGACCGTCTTCTTTTTTTCTCATTCCCGACGGCCAGCCTTTCTTCTACAGGCATGTCGATGCCATGCTGGCATCGCAGCAAACGGGCATTCCGACGATCAATGGATATAGCGGTAACATACCTCAGGATTATTCTCTCGAATTGCTGCTTGATGATCCATCTGAGCATTTATGCAGGGCAATTGCAGCATGGATTATGATGAATGGTAAGATCAGGATACAGGGTATTCGCCTTATCGGACAGAACCCATGTCAGGGGGGCGGTCACGAAAACATGCCGAATCTGCACACTTCTGGTGATAAACAAGCCTCCCGCCAGATCACGGAAAGTCCTTTTACATTCAAGAACGAAGCCATAGTGTACCGGATGGATGATCCATCGATCCGCACCATTGTCGGCGAAAAGAAAGGATCCTCTCTCTTAAGTGCGACACAGGGAGGCGTCCTTACATTCGGTCCCTACACATCGCTGCCTGCGGGCGTATATCGCATCACCTGGGATGGCATCTTGCTCCAGGGATCAGAAGCAGAAGCACGAGTCGAGTTCGACGTGGCCGGCAATATGGGCAAAGAAACAATGGCGTCTGCTCTCTTCGAATCAAGAGAAGTGCAAAAGATAGATGTCCCATTTCGAAAAAGTATCGTTTTCGAGATTGCCAGACCGACGCCTAACATCGAGTTTCGAATTTTCGTACAGGACGGAATACGCCTTCAGTTGAACAAAGTTACACTCTCCCCCGAAAACGATATAAAGCTAAGCAAGCCTCCGCCTCAGGAATAAAGCTGACGTCCCGATCCAGAAAAGGCAAGAGGCGGCCTCAAAATTTTTCGCTCTCCCAGAAAAACCGCGCTTGACACCCTTATAAATAACGAATTAGTTATATAATCAACCCGTTATTACAGGAGAGCAGAATGTCCCTTCCGAAAAAACTGACTGTAGATCTTCAGGGCGACGCCGATGTCGTATTCCAGCGCTATTTCGACGCTCCGCCCGCCTTTGTGTATGATTGTAATACGAAGCCCGAGCTGTTGCAGCGCTGGCTGACCGGTCCGGACGGCTGGTCCTTTTCCACATGCCGCATTGATCTGAGCGTCGGCGGTGAATATCTCTTTGTCTGGCAGAAGGAAGGCGAAAGCTCTTTCGGATTCGGTGGTGTTTATAAAGAGATAAAAGCTCCGGAAATCATCACCAATACCGAGATCTTTATTCCTGATCCCACGCAGCTTCCGTCGTTAAGCGACTCCAGCCAGGCATCGGTGAACACGCTTCAGCTCGCTGCGGCGGGCAAGGGAACGCTGATGACGCTCACCTGCCGTTATCCATCGGCCGAGATCCGCAAGATGGCGCTCGAAACGGGAATGGAAGAGGGGATGGAAATCAGCTACGTCAGGCTTGATGAGATGTGCCTGCAGGCCGGGGTATAACGCTGATCCTAATTCCGCAGGCCGACGACGACCATCTCATAGCGCGCCGGCTTGCGACCACCCAGAGCCCAGAGCGAGGCCTGAAAGCGCGTCTGCTGGCCGGGTTGCAGCTCTTTATCATCGCCGAAGCCCTGGGCGCTTCCAATAAAGGAGCCGCCGGCATCAAAGAAAGAGGCGATGACGCGAGGGTATTTGACGGGGATCTTTCCGGAATGCTGGATGGTCCCCGTCAGATTGTATGCAAAGCCGTCATAACGCAGGTTATGCCTGACCACCGAGAGATCGTGAACATAGAGGTCGGAGCGCGTCGGTTGTGGTTTGAAATGAAGCAGCCTGGTCGACGCAAACCGATCCCTTGTATTAAGCGAAACACACTGAAAAGGCAAAAGAGCTCCCGGTGGAAGGTCGACGCCGGGAAAGCATTGCACGCTATCGATCTCTTCACCTTTCGCATCAAAGAGGCCTACGCGAAGAGAGGGCGTTCCGATGGTTATACTTCCTGTATTGCGCATGCGCCCTATAACGACGATATTGCCGACGCTGGGGATGGCGGCGAGATCAAGGATCTCCCCTCGCGCCTCTCTCTGCGCCTCATCGTCTGCCTTCACCTCGCCGATGATCGGCTTAATACGCGCAATGTTCGGTTTATCCGTTTGAGCGTTCTGTTCGGATGTGCTCTGGCCGGAATCGCTTTCGCGCCGGCGATCATCGGACGGTCTGCCCTCGCGCACCTGACGATGGGCGCTTTTCAAAATCACGCCCGATTCGACGTCAATCAGGCGGATAAACAGATCCGCTCCGTCAGGACGGCCATAGGCCATTCCCGTAATGACAAGTCTTGCCGAAAGCAGTCTGCCGATGCGCGCCGCCTGGTCGGTGTCGGCCATTCCTGAGTTCTGAAACTTCTGTTCTTCGAGAATACGATCGACAAGCGAACGTTCAAGCACGCGATAGCGTCCGGAACGAACGAGCTCATCGACGATTCGATCGCCATGATAACGCCCGGCTTCGGCCGGTAGCCCTGATGTGATCAGAGGAAGCACGGCTACGGTCGCGTCTTTATAGCCGTCGGGGTTGAGTTCACGAACAAGTTCAGCTGTCGGATTCGACTGACAGCCGATCAGCAGCAGAGTCGCCGCGATACTCAGACAACGCTTGAACATAATGCAAAAAGGGAAGGATTCCCCTTCCCTCATCGAGCATTCTCTGGATTACTTCCAGTTCTTCTTATCTGCGAACAGATCTTTCAGCGATTTCGGGAAGCTCCAACGCGGTTTGCGGCTTGCCGGACGTGCGGCCACATCGACCATCTCGCCGGTGAAGCGGTTCAGAGCCTTGCCTGCTTTGCGAGCGGCTACATCCTTCATCATCAGCGTTCCGATGACGGGAAGACGCACCTTCTCTCCGCGAGCTGCAGCTTTGCCGGCTTCAAGCAAGGAGGCCTCAAGAGCCTGCTTCAGGTCGCTCTTCTTCAGTACAACCTCGCCTTTCTTGTTTACCGACGTCGATTCGACGACCCCTTCAAGCAGGGAGTCAAGAAATGAGTACTTTCCGTTGCTGGCTTTTGCTTTTGCAGCGGGAGCCTTCTTCGTTGTCTTCTTAGTAGCCACTCGTATACCTCTAAATGATATGGAATGAAGTGCGCTTCTCTTTCCGGTGAAAGAATAAGTTGAAAAACGCCTGAATTCCGGTGTTTTTTAGGGTTTTTTAACACCCCGTATGCCCTGTTCAAACCTGGCTAAGTGCTGTCAAGTAACTCATTCCTGTTTTTTCGATGAAGGCCATAAAACGGTCCCGCTTCCTGCGCGTAATCCTGTTAGAGAGCATAGTTGATCCTGTATGCGGCGCTTGCTCCAGGAGGCGCACCGTCAAGCAGCGCGTAGGCGATGCCTTCCTGTTCTCCGGCCGCCTCTTTAAAGCTGGCCGTCACAAGGATTTCGTTGGCCTTTGCCGTATCCTCACCGAGCTTGCTTGCCGCGTTCACCTCGGCCCCGAAGCAATCCGTATCGCCGATCTTCAGCACACGACCGAATCCGAGGCCGACGCAGAGCAGGATCTGTTCTTCGGGAATTCGACCGTTATTGTAATCCACAAGAACTCTCTGCATGGCAATAGCGGCGGCAAGCGCCTTGCGCGGACGGCGAAAGATCACGAACATGCTATCGCCTTCCATCTTCAGTAGAATGCCGTCATGCTCTTCGATAACTGGTATAAGGATGCGCTCCGATTCCTGTATCGTCTGCAAGAAGTGAATGATACCGTATTTCTCGACCCCTCTTGAAAAACCCGAAAGATCGGTCATCATGATGACCCATTCTTCGCCAAAAAGATCCCAGATCCGCTCATCGATCTTCTCTTTGTCTGCTCCGGGCTTGAGGCGATCTTCAAGCAAACGCTCAAGCCGGTCTTCTGATGCGCTGAAAACAATGTTCCGTCGAAATGCCATAATGAAGAACGACATGTCCGTCAGGCAATGTCAATCCTTTCTATAGAAAGAGAAGCAGCAATGCCAATTCGGACTATACCTGCTCTCGCTCGTCGAAGCCGCTGAGGTCAACCATTGTGATTTCGAACCGGCGTTTTTTTTCTTGCAATAAATTCTACCCCCTTTAGTTTACTGTCAAAATACAGAGTCGCTCCGGCGACGTCGTTTGACACAAACAAAAATTTGAAAACTTAAGGAAGAGTAAAGAGAGGTCTTTACTCCTGGAGATGATCATGCGAAAGCTTATGTATCTCCTGCCGGCGCTCTTTTGCGCGGTGGCAGGACTGGAGGCCCGCGCGGCCCGAACCACCTATCCGGTGGTATTTGCTCATGGAATGGCCGGTTTTGACGATATCGCCGGCTACGATTATTGGGGAGACGATTATGGAACGTTTGTAGGCGACCCCTGCGACGGCTTCCTTGAAATCACCTGCAACTCCTACATCGACAGCAATCAGAAGGCCTTCATCGGTCAGGTTCAGCCGTTTCACAATTCCGAGGTTCGCGGATATGACCTTGCCAACGATACCGAAGGCTTCATGGCAACGGTCGGCGCCTCGAAGGTAAACCTCATCGGCCATTCGCAGGGCGGGCTTGATATTCGCAAAGCTGCCGTCGAACTGCGCAATCGCCGCGGAACGCCCGTCGTTCGCGTGCTGATCAGCGTCTCTTCGCCGCATCGCGGATCGCCCGTTGCGAAATTTATTCTGGATCTCGGCCCGGGCATCACCGACGTTATCGCCGCTCTTGCCAATATCTATGGCAATATCGTATATTCCAGCGGCAACGACGGCTTCGCCGCCGCGAAACAGCTCGTGTATAACGATTATTCCTCCAGCGACGGCATTCTCACCGGAGCAAAGCAGTTCAACGAGAAATATCCGATCAACTCGAATTATGCAAACCGGTATGCCTCTATTGTTACGGCACAGACGGGACTGAGCGTGAATCCGCTGCTTTTCATTCTGCGTAACGGATTCTTCAATATTGACGGCAACGGATACTGCGTGGATGATTGTAACAACGACGGAGCGGCCGGCAAAGGAAACGGAACGGCGACAGATCTGGACGACGACGGCCTCGTCGGCATCAACTCACAGCAGATGGGCTATCGCCTGAAATATACGGTTCGCGGCTTCGGCCTTTTCGATTCTATCGGAACGGAAAGCTCCACGGGCTATGTAAGCAACATCAACGCGCCGAGCTCGACGCAGATGACGTCGACGGCGGCCATCGTCGAGCAGGATCATCTTGACGTCGTCGGATTACCGCCCGATACCTTCGATGAGATGGAGTTCTATGCTGCTCTTATCGACTACATCGCCTACTACGATTGATTCCGATTCGAACGGGCCCGGTTCTTCCGGGCCTTTTTTCGCTCTTTTAACGATCGCAGAGTCACGATTCTTCTGCAAATCAAATACAACTCCCCTGAATAATAAGTATGAATAAAACCAGACTCTTTTTTATTTCGGCTGCTGTAGCGGCCGTGCTCGCCATCGGCGCTGCCTTCCTTTTGCTGCGCTCGGACGATACGCTTGATGAAATCGACCGCGTTCGTCGCCATCCGCCCGCCTCGCGTACCGTCGACGAAAATGAGGTGGCACGGTTAGTCGAGGTTATGAACGAAGAGGGAAGCCCACGCTTCTCGGACGATCTGACTTTTGAGCAGATGGTAGCCGTGCTGCGAGCCAACTACGGCAAAAACATCAAGAACCGCTGGGTGCAGATTCGCCTTATCGAAGATCTGATTCGTTCGATGAAGGCGCGCTTCGGCGAGGCCTGGGTCGAAGAGATGTATGTGACGCTGAAGGCGGCCTTTCCCGATCTCGCCGATGATATCTTCGAACGCTTTGAGAAGTATCAGCAATACCAGGAATGGCTTGAGAAGAATCGAGACGAGCTTGCCGGTATGAGCCGTGAAGAGCGGCAGGAGATCCTGAACGAAAAGCGCAACGAACTGTTCGGCGAAGAGGTGGCCGCAGAGATCTGGGCCGGTGAGATCCGCAACGAAAAGATCGCAACCTCGCTGAAGCAGATCGATCAATCGGGTGGCGATCTGAACCAGAAACTTTCAAGCTACAAGGCGGCGTTGAATGAGGCACTCGGCGAACAGACGGATCGACACATGGAGGCTCGTCGCTACGAGCTGACGAGTCGGTTCCTGGAACTTCCTTCCGTTCAGAAAGAGTTATCCCACATGAGTCCCGACGATCGGAACGAAACGCTCACCCAGATCCGCAAGGGTCTCGGTATGGACGTCGAGGCCATCGAACGCTGGAAATCGCTCGATACGGAACGCGATGATCGCTGGAAAACGGGACAGAGCTACATGAGCGCACGCGATGCCCTGACATCGGGCGGCGCCTCGGAATCTGATCTGAATGAGCTGCGTCTCAAGTACTTCGGCCCCGACCAGGCAGAGGTTATCAAAAACGAAGAAGAGTCGGGATTCTTCAGATACAAGCAGGAGCGCGTTTACGGGAAGAACTGACACCGGAGACGGAAAGTCGCGTCGGAACGGGCGCTCAACCGTAAGCGCCTGTTCCGAAGTCTCTTGCTTCTACTGGCGCCTCTGCGAGAATAACCAATGTATAACGTCGGGCTCCTGAAAGGCCGGACGCCAGCTGCCATGTCCTTCGTTCGCATATTCCGTATAACGAACGGAGCGGCCGGCTCTCTTTAACGCCTCGACCATATTGCGGCTACGAGCGGGTTTTACTACCTGGTCGTTCGCTCCGTGAAAGGCCCAGATCGGAGAATGAATGGATCTTGCCGTATTCTCGTCGCCGCCGCCGCAGACGGCGATGCCGGCGGCAAAGAGATCGGGCCGCCTTGCAAGCACATCCCAGACGGCGAAGCCTCCCATCGAAAGACCGACGGCATAGATGCGCGACGTATCGACGGATTCGCTTGTGATCAGTTTTCGCATCAGATCAAAGAGAGCGTTTATGGGCTTCGACGGCCGTGCCGGCTGTCTGTGTGCGGGAAGGTTCCAGTCCGCCTCCACCCAGCGATAGGGCTCATCACACTGTGGAATCAATACGTATGCTTCGTCTAACGGAAAATCCGCCCGCCCGAGCATGGGCAGAAAGTGCTTCATCGTCTTTTCGTTATCCATGCCGCGTTCGCCGGCGCCGTGAAACATTACGATCAGCGGATACTTCTTCTGAGTCGAAAGCTTCCCCGGACGCGAAAGCCTGTACGGAAGAACGACCTCGCTCGTCTCGTAACGCCCGAACGCAAAACGATCGCGGATCTTCTGCTCAGGGGGACGACGATCGACCTGACAGGCCGCAAACGTCTGAAGCATCAGCAACAGGAGGATATAGAAGAGAAAGTGGGAGCGCTGCACGGAGACATTTTCACGCTCCGTGCACATTCGTCCAGCAATACCGGGCGGGAGCGTACGAGCTTGAAGAGCCGGTCCCAGGACCGACTCTTATCTATAGATCTGCCCGCCCTGCTCTACGAACTCCTTCGATTTCTGTTGAATGGCCTCTTCGATATCGGCCTGCTTCGCATACTCACGCACGTCTTCGGTGATCTTCATCGAGCAGAATTTCGGACCGCACATCGAACAGAAGTGCGCCGTCTTCGCTCCTTCTGCCGGCAGCGTCGCATCATGATAGGCGCGGGCCGTATCGGGATCAAGAGACAGGTTGAACTGATCCTGCCAGCGGAACTCGAAGCGAGCTTTTGAAAGCGCATGATCTCTGAGGATGGCGCGGCGATGTCCTTTCGCCAGGTTCGCCGAATGGGCGGCGATGCGATAGGCGATCACTCCCTGCTTGACGTCATCGCGATCGGGTAACCCCAGATGCTCCTTCGGAGTCACATAGCAGAGCATCGAACAGCCCATCGCTCCGATGTTGGCGGCGCCGATGGCCGAAGCGAGATGATCATAGCCTGGCGACACATCAAGCACAAGCGGGCCAAGCGTATAGAACGGAGCGTTGTGACAGAGGCGCTCTTCTTCGCGCATATTCTCTTCGATGAGATGAAGCGGAACGTGACCCGGCCCCTCGATCATTACCTGAACGTCATGCTTCCAGGCGACCTCGGTCAGCTCGCCCAGCGTTCGCAGCTCGGCGAACTGCGCTTCGTCGTTTGCGTCATAGATGCTTCCCGGACGCAGGCCGTCGCCGAGCGAGAAAGCGACGTCGTATCGCTTGAGAATGTCGCAGATCTCTTCAAAGTGCTCGTAAAGAAAGTTCTCTCGATGATGCGCCAGGCACCATTTCGCGAGAATCGAACCGCCCCGCGATACGATACCGGTCAATCGACGAGCCGTCAGCGGCACGTAACGCAGAAGAACGCCGGCGTGAATGGTGAAATAGTCGACGCCCTGCTCGGCCTGCTCGATAAGCGTGTCGCGATAGAGTTCCCAGGTTAACTCCTCTGCGATGCCGCCCACTTTTTCAAGGGCTTGATAGATCGGCACTGTTCCGATCGGAACGGGAGAGTTGCGAAGTATCCACTCTCGCGTCTCGTGGATCTGCTTGCCCGTCGACAGATCCATCACCGTATCAGCGCCCCAGCGGATAGCCCAGACGAGCTTCTCAACCTCTTCTTCTATAGAAGAGACGACGGCAGAGTTACCGATATTGGCGTTGATCTTCACAAGGAAGTTACGGCCGATGATCATCGGTTCCGTTTCAGGATGATTGATCGAGGCCGGCAGAATGGCCCGCCCGGCGGCTATCTCGTCGCGTACAAACTCAGGCGTCACAAACTCAGGAAGCCCGGAGGGCAGAATGCGAGGCGACTGCCCCGATTGCCAGAGCAGCTCGCGCGCCATATTCTCGCGAATGGCGATGAATTCCATTTCAGGGGTGATGATACCCCGGCGGGCGTAGTGCAGCTGCGTGACGTTCGCCCCTTCGTTAGCCACGCGCACCGTGCGGTCAAGCCCGGGAAGCGAAACGGCATTCGGCCGGGCCCGCTCGTTCAGCGGAACCACTCTAACGTCGCCTCGCTCTTCGATCCACGATTCGCGGATGCAGGGCAGGCCCTTTGTAACATCAATAGCAACGGCCGGATCGGTATACGGACCCGACGTATCGTAAACGATCACTGGCTCGTTGGGCGTCTTTGAGCCGTCGCGATGATGCGTTTCAGAAAGGCGTATCTCTCTCGAAGGTACGCGCAAATCGGGTCTTGAGCCCGTCGTATAGATTTTCTCGCTTTCAGGAAAAGGATCGCGCGTTATGCGCGCCTTTTCTGAAATGCCTGTCTTGCTCGGTGTCATGCATTCTCCCTACGGCAGTATAAACTGCATCAGGTTCGAAGGGTATGATCTCAGCCCTGAGGGCACCCCTGAATCGGATGTTCTGCTCTTCTTCGAACACGTCTCAAAACCCCTCCATGGGTTTTGAGACGGAACGGGAAATGGTAGCAAAGCCACCATTTCCCTCACGCCTTTGCTCAATTTTCTGCCGAAAATTTCGCGGCGCAAGGTCATCCTGACCTTGTAGAGCCGGTTTTGGAACCGGCTCTTAATTCGCCTCTATCGGCCTATTGCGAAAGAGCCACCATCACCGGCTTCCGTCAACAAAGAAATCAAAGCTGAGGCCGTCCATGCGCTCGCCTCGCTGTGTCATCAGCGACTCCCTGGTTTTACGAATCTCATTCAGTTCTTCTTTCAGGGATCGCAGTCGATTCTCGCCCTGTTCGAGTTCGGCAACATAGCGGCGACGCAGGGCCTTTTCTTCCTCGGCTGAGCCGAGCGCCTTCAGATTCTCACGGATGCGCTTCTGATCGACGCCGATCTCTTCGATATCATTCGTCTTCTGTCCCTCGCGCCTTGTGGCCTCATCGATCTGTATATTAAGACGGGCAATGCCATCAAGCAGGCTTCGCTGTTCAGACTGAATCAGGCCCGTCGCGAGCACCGTATCGAGCCAGTCTGATCCGACCTGCATGTGAAGCGTTTCGGTGAGCACGTACTGCTCGACGACATCGAACTCATCCGCCTCGGCCGACGTACAGAAGCGCACAAACCCCTCGCTGCGCGACTCAGGGGAGCGACCGACGACGGTCCATCCCGCCGATTCCGGATGATCGATATACAGCTTACCAAAGGCCAGAGGCCCGCCGCGTCGCAGCAGATAGACGGTACGACGCTCGACCTTGCGCTCCAGGAAAAGAAGGCCACCCCTTGCATAGAGGCGATGCACCTCTTTCGTGTCGGATTTCTGCTCGGTATTGACGAGCATACTGCCTTCGATGGCGAAGGGAACGATGACCTGTTCGTCCTGATCAAGGGCCGGCAGCATTCCTTCTCCCGTATAACCCTCCGGAGAATAAAACGTGATCGGGCCGTCTTCGAGAGCGAAACCCGTCGTATTGCGCAAAAGCACGGCCGTCATCGGATTGTTCTTTCGAATGCTTGCTCGATAAAGAGCGACGCGGCGGCCTTCGATCGGCATAGTAAACAGTGGAACAAGCGAGCTTTTACCGGCCGGAATATGAACGGCCTCGCGAATCTTGAAGAAAGAAACAGGAGCGAACTCCGACGCCTTCGCATCGACGGCCGTACTCTCGGTAAAGGAATCGGAGGCGCCCGCAAATGCCATCTCTTCTCTTTCGTATAGCATATCAGCTTCAAACGGCGCCGATCCTACCGAAGCGGCCGCAGGGGCCATCGCAGCCCGAGACCGCTTTGCCTGCGGAGCGGGCGCCGGCGGCTCGGCATAAGATCGACCGACGACGGGAGCGGCATACTCTTCTTTATCGGGCAGTTCGGCAAAGGGTCTCTGACGATGACGCGGGGTGTACAGATCCATGCGAAACGACATCGGCATGCCCGAGGCCAGCGAAAGTTGCAGATCTTCCCAGTCTTCGTCCGATGCATTATGTACAAGAGCCCAGGCCTGCATCATACAGGCATCCGCTTCGCGAAGAAGCAGGCGATAGCTTGAAGTCCATACGGGAACGGGCAGCATATAGCTCAAGCGCAGCTCGCCGCCCGCCGATTGTACGACGAGCTTCTTGCGCTCCGTCGCCTTCCAGTAAAGGCTGGCTTCAAGCAGTCGCTTCAGATCTTTGCCGGCCCTTTCTTCATCGGGAATGATACGGATAACGTCGGGCAGTCTTACCGATTGCAGAGCGCCGTCTTCGGCAAGCAGAACCATGTAACTGACCGAGAGTACGCTTTCGCCCGCCGCCTCCTGTCGTTCGTCGATTCCTGTAAGAACGCCTTTATACTCTGACGACGCCGTAACGACGCGAAACGGCACTCCGCGAAACTGAACCAGTAATTCGATGAGGGCGTTTGTTCCCTGCACGGGACGCAATCCAATCTCGGCAAGATCTTCAGAGGAAGGCCGTTTGCCGTCAAATGAGAGATTCTTCACGCCTTCATCGTAGACGATGATGGATTTGATGACGTCATCGATCTCAGATGCGCGAAAGTCCAGATGCACCTCTTGATCAGCGACGATATGTCGTTCAAAGCAGCCCAGTCCGTTTTTAAACAGGATAAGTCGGCGAAGGGAGTTCATGCCTTTATCTGAAGCCCTGTAAGAGGATGTCGAGCGGAAAAGAGATCCTTGACAGTTCAGGGATCTCGCTTTCTTTCATGTCATGTTCTTCAAGGTCTTCCGGTTACTGTCAGCGGCGCTTTTTATCGCCCCCTTCTTTACCGCGTCTCTTTATGCCAATCAGAACTGGCAGAAGGCCTCGGAGCTGAACCAGAAGGGCGACCGCCTCATCGCGCAGAAGCGCTTTGATGAGGCCCTTCAGGCCTTTGCCGAAGCCGAGCGGCTCTGGAGCGACTCCGGATTCTATGCCACTCGCCAGGGCAACGTCTATCTGTGGCATAAAAAAGATCCCGCGGCCGCTCTTCAGCATTACGACCGGGCTCTTACGCAGGGAGGGGATCGCAGCGTCTTCACCTTACGCGAACGCGGCATCGCCTTCTGTCAGATCGAGCGATACGATGATTCCGAAAAGGCGTTCCAGTCGGCCCTTCAATTAGCAGAACAGAATCTTTCCGCCGCACCCGCCACTCAGGCAAAAGAACGCACCGGCGCCCTTGACGAGGTCCTTTACACACTCGGATACGCGTCGATCTGTAAAAGGGATCAGAAGCGTTATACAGAGGCCGTCGCCCTTGCCGATCGCGGCTTTGCACTTCGACCGAACAGCGATAACTTTGCATTGAATGAAGGCAAGGTCCATTCCGAGATCTGGCTTGCTCATGCAGCCTTCGCCGCCGGGCGCTACGAAGAGGCGGCCACTCACTACAGAGAGGCGGAGCGTGTCACCGAACGCAGCACGCCACATAGAGACTGGCTGAAAGAGTTCAATCCCCGCTTTCACAGAGAGCTCGCCGAGCAGCGTCTTGCCGTCGAGCGCCAGGGCATTAAACCGCAGTACGTTCATCGCATGCATGTCTTCTTTTTGAAGAAAGCCCGGTTTGATTTTAAAGATCTGAACGGAAAGCAGGTCGTCGCCAGCGACGAGATCAACGCTGATGACAGAGAGAAGGCGACTCTTTTCTTGCAGGTATTAAAACGCCAGCTTGAGGCGATGAGCGGCGGACGGCTAACTATCGAATACGACATCACAGCGCTTGATATTACCGTTACAGAGATGAGCGTAACGGCCTGGGGCGGACAGGAGTCGCGCGCCCCCATACTCGATGCTCTGCCTGATGAAGCGGCCGATGCCTACTGCGATGCGGCCCGCAGCGTCGATACGATCTGGACGTTCTGGCCGGGACGCGGCAGCGCCACAACGGCGAACGGAGGCGCTCTCACCTATCCCTGCGTACCCTTTCAACTGAACACGCCCCTTCGCGGATACGTATCGTTTCCGGCGAACTGGAATGCGCCCGATGCGACCGTCGTCTATCTGCATGAGTTCTTTCACAATATCGAGGCGATGAGCGGCATCAATCCGACGCATGGCTTTCAAGATCAGAATCGGGGCCGCTTCCCCTCCTGGAAGGGAACGGGGCAGATGGATTACTTTCGCTGGCATTTCCAGAACACGCTTCCCGGGAACAAACCACAGCCGCAGACCTACGCGAATCTGAATTATCTGCATCGTTATCCGAATACGGCGACGGAAGAGGTCGTCATGGCGAACCGTCTGGCCGTCGCCCGTATCACGCTCGAAAATCGGCGACAGGCGAAAGCTCTCGCCGAACAGGCCCATGAGCTCTACTGGAACCGCAAACAGCATAAGGCGGCGCTTGAAGCGGCCGAAAAGGCCCTTGCCCAGAACCCGTATCAGAGGGACGCTCTGCTTCTTGCCGGTCTGGCCGCCGGTGATCTGAAAAAGAACGAGCTTGCCGCTGCCTATCTGCAACGCCTCGCGCCGCTTCACCCCGAGCTGTGGGTTTTGCAAAGACTTGCCTATATACAGCAGTGGCAGTTGAAAGATCTGCCGGCCGCCATCCGCACCTTCGAGCTGATCGCCGAGCGACATCCCGAAGAGTCCGATCGTTATCCGAACTACGGCCGGGCCCTGATGGATGCAGACCGACTCGACGAGGCCCTTGTCGTCTTTGAACAGGGCAGGAATTCTTCTAAAGAGGATGTGGCCGCGCAGAGCGCCTTCTGGAAGGGATACCTGCTCGGCGAACGTATGAATCGTCCCTCTGATGCGTTGCCGCTCGTTCAGGAGGGTTATAACCGCGGATATAAAGATTCCTTCGTCGAGTTCTTTCTAAAAAAATACTCGGGCTCGGCCGTATCAGAGCGAGCGCTTGCGCCGGATGCTCCTGTTACATCGCCGAAAACACAGAGGCCCGTTGAAGCCTCGGCCAGTCCGATGGCCTGCTCGCACTCCGGCGATTGATGTCAGAACTCAAGAAGATCGGCTTCGTCTGCAAAGAGAAAGGCAGGCTTGATAAAAGCCTGCAGCGCTCGATCAGCGAAGCTCACATTTCAAACTCCGCTCTGCGCAAGGCCGTCTTCGCCGGTCGGATCACGATCAACGGCGTCGTCTGTCGTCGTCCCGATTTCACGGTTCGCCCTGGAGATCGCATCGAAGGCATGGTCGAAGAAAAAGAAAAGCGGCCGGCGGTTACGGCGCCCGTGATCGTCTACCGCGACGAATTCATCATCGCCGTCGATAAGCCCGCCGGGCTGCCCACGCATAAGACATCCGACTCTTCGCGGGCCAATCTGTATGATCTGCTCTGCTCCATGCTTGCCGAAGAGAAGGGAATGACAGGACCATCTGAGTTGCGCTCTGAGCTACAGCCCGAAAAAAGGCCCGGCCTGCTTCATCGATTGGACGCAGAAACGTCAGGATTGCTTCTTTTTACGCTGCGTCGCGAGATGAACGCCTCTCTTGCAAAGCAGTTCGAAGAGCATTCGATTGAGAAGCGGTATCTTGCTCTGGTCTCCTGTAGCTCCAGGCTTCCTTCTACATGGACGTGCAGCGATCCCATACTGCGTGCGGAACGAAAACGCAATCGTTACCGCACCGCACGTCCCGATGAAGAGGCGATGTCGGCCGTCACACACTTTCGCACCGTATGGCAGAAGGATAAAGTCGCTCTTATCGAGGCCCGTCCTGTAACGGGACGTCCGCATCAAATCAGGGTGCATCTCAGCGCCGGAGGTACGCCCATCGTCGGTGATACCTTTTACGGCAAAGAGTTGAATAACAGAAGAGACGGCAACGGTCGAAAAGAACGAGAGGAAGAAGCGGGCAGATTGATGCTGCATGCGTATGAGCTTGTATTCGAGCATCCGGCAACGGGCAAGAGAATGACTCTACGAACAGAAGAGCCGGACTTCGGAGAGGCGCGAAGCGATAAACCGAAAGCAACAGGCAGGAAGCGGTAGACGGGACGACGCGGAACAGTGTTCTGCCCCTATGCGTCTGATTCTCGCATCGGCCTCGGCAAGACGGCATCAGATACTGGAAAGCGCAGGCGTTTCGTTTGAAACGATGGCCGCCGATCTTAACGAAGAAGGCATGCTGCTCGACATCCCGGGCTCCACAAGAACTAAAACGGCCATCCTGCTGCCTGCGTCACATCAAACCGATGCGGCGCTGCTGCTTGCGCGTGAAAAGGCCTCAGCCGTTCTCAATACACTTGCTGGAGACGTTCGCGTACTCGCCGCCGATACCATCGTCGTACAGAATAACGCTCTATATGGAAAACCCGAGAACTCAGAGATGGCCCATGCGATGCTTCGCGAGCTATCGGGAAAAGCGCATACGGTAATCACCGCGCATGCGATGCTGCGCAGAGAAGGCGATAGGCTGATAACACTTGAAAAGGCCGTCAGCACCGTTGTGCGCTTTCGTGATCTATCAGACGACGAGATCCGTCGCTATGTGGCGACCGGCGAGCCGCTTGATAAAGCCGGGGCGTATGCCATTCAGGGAATCGGGGCCTCGCTGATCTCTTCAATTCAGGGAGACTATCTGAACGTCATCGGACTTTCGCTTAACGCCGTGCTCGACTGGATTCGGCCGACGAGACTCTTCGCTTATGGCACATTGATGCGAAAAATGTCCGCTCACTCATTGATTGCCGGTCGGGTGAGATTTATCGATACCGGAACGATTACGGGACTTCTGTATGATCTCGGCGAGTATCCGGCCGCCGGCGAAGGTCAGGGCATCATACACGGCGAGCTTTACGAGGTGATTGATCCCCGGCTGTGGGATGAGCTGGATCGTTACGAGGACTGCAATTCCGATGAACCCGAAAAGACCCTTTACCGTCGAAAAACCGTGTCTGTAAAAACGACGGCATATGAGAGCGTCGAGGCCATGACCTATATGATGGATGCGATTCCCGAAACGGGCGCTCTCAATCAGAGCGGTTATTACCAGGAAGAAGGCGCGGAGTAAGGAAGAGATGATTAGAAGTTCTGTCTTTCGCGTTCAGGCCTGCTTTTTCGCCTGCATTCTCGCTACGATGGCGCTCGGTCTTGCAGGCTGTGATTCCTTTCAACAGCGTCTGCGCTTTCTCGACCTCTCGGCCGGTGCTGAATTCTCAGACGCCCGGTTCTACGTTCGGGCAGGCGCTCCGGAGCGAACGCTTTCTTCTCGTGACGTGAATTACGACGGCACCGTCGACCTGAACCGTGAACAGAGCAAGCTTGACTACTTCTATTCTGTCGGTTTTTTCCCGGGCCCCGTTCCCTTCGTCGGCAGCGACGGTATCGGCGACTACATGCGCATGTCGTTTACGTTGAACTCCCCGCGTACCTTTCGCGGTACCCTGCATAACTATCCCGACGACGGTCGCGTCACGACGAATCCGATGACGGCGACGACGAATCTGCTCTTTCCGCTGCCCGATGCCATCGGACGACGAACAGAATTCGTATTCGAGGAATACAGGGCGTACATCACTCTCTTTTTCCCTCATTTCAGAAGCGAGAACTGGTACTTCGGCATCGGCCATTCCTTCGGCCAGAGTCGTTACAACCTTGATCTGCTCGAAGGCACGAACCGGGTCGCCTCTTCACGTAACGCCTGGATGGCGTTGCATGCGCTCCAGGTGGTCTACGGCTATCGCATCGGCCGCTTCTTCGAAGAAGGCCTCTTTCACCAGACCTATCTTTATTTTGAGCTGATCGCAGACTCTCCGAACCGCACCCGCCTTGACGTCAATCTTCAACGTGCCGACGGGCTACCGGCCGCCTCTCTTTATTATCGCAATACCTACACTCGTATAGGGATTCGCAAGACGGTCGATCTCTGGACGACCGATTCTGTCGTCAAAGAGCGAGAAGAAATCGAGAAACAAATCGAAGAGGAAGATCGGCGAGCCGATGACGAGCAAGGCGCGGAGGAAGAGAAAAACAAGGAAGAAGAAAACGAAGCAGGCGAAGAGAAAGAAAAGCCCGCCGAATCCACTGAGCCAGAACAGGCACAACCGACAGAATATCTCCCCTGAAACGAGACATCTCCCCGGCAATGAGGCAGCATATTTCAGATGACGCTCCTCTGTGCTGCGGCCGAATGGCATCAGGAGCCTCGTCAATGAACGTCACCGAACTGTTCTTCGCAAGTTACCGACATCAGATCACCGAGCTACAGAATAACCTCACGCTGATCGGCGACGAATCGTTACAACAGGCCATCGATATCTTGATGAACTGCAAAGGTAAGGTCGCCTGCACGGGTATGGGAAAATCGGGCCTCATCGCCCAGAAGCTTGCGGCCACCTTCTCGTCGACGGGGACTCCGGCCTTTTTTCTTCATCCTGGCGAAAGCCTGCACGGCGATCTTGGCGCCTTGCAGAAAGACGATGTCGTACTCTGCCTTGCAAAAAGCGGCGAGTCGGATGAGGTCGTGCAGATGCTTCAGGTCGTGCAGAAGATGGGGAATCGCATCATCTCCATCCTTGGCAATGCCGAATCCCGCGCCGGCCGCATGTCTGATGTGATCATCATGGCAAAGGTCAGCCGGGAGGCCGATCCTCTTAACCTTGCGCCGACCGCTTCGACGACGGTTTCACTTGTCGTTGGCGATGCGCTCGCCTCGGCGCTGGCAGAGCTGCGCGGCTTCAAGCCCGAGAACTTTGCCCTGTACCATCCGGCCGGACAGCTCGGCAAGCGACTCCTGCTTAACGTCGAGGATTTGCTTGTGCTCGATCATGGTATTCCCGTCGTCGGCCAGGATGCATCGATGAAAGAACTGCTCGAAACGGTGACAAAGCCCAATCTGGGCGGCGCCATGATTACCGATGCATCGGGCAAGTTGATCGGCATCGTAACCGACGGTGATATACGCCGCTCCATACTGAGATTCGGAAACGTTCTTGAACAGAGTATCGCCTCGGTGATGACGGCCTCTCCGCTTCGCATAAAAAAAGGCAGCCGTGCCATCGACGCACTGCATATGATGGAAGAGCGCAAATCGCCGATCAACGTTCTGCCTGTCGTCGACGATGAGGATCATCCCATCGGCCTCCTGCGCCTGCACGATCTGGTCAGAGCAGGATTATAGATCGGATTGACAGATTGCGCCCGGCGTGCTACGTTCGCAATGCGCACTATGGAGCCCATCGATCTACTACAAGAAGAGAACCGTCGCCTCAAAAGTCTGACGGAATCGTTCTATCTTCTTAACTCTTCTCTCGATCTGCAGACGGTGCTACATAATACGCTGACTCAGGCGACCGAGCTGATGAATGCCGAGATCGGCTCCATCGCCCTTCTGAACGACGAGCGCACGCACCTTGTTTTCGTCGAATCCACCGATAAAAAGTTCAGTCTGCTCAAACAGCTTCAGGTTCCCATCACAAAAGGCATCGCCGGCGCCGTAGCGATGAGTGGCCGCTCTGAACGCATCGCCGATATTCGCAACGATCCGCGCTACTACGGTAAGGTCGATCAGACCCTCGGCCATGCAACCTACTCCTACCTCTGCGTTCCGCTAATCGTAAACGGCGAGATCATCGGCACGGCTCAGCTGCTCAATCGAAAAGACGGACAGGTTTTCACCGAAGAGGACGAACGCCTGATGGAAGGGTTTGCGAGGCAGGCCAGCCTGGCCATTCAAAACGCCCGAATGCATGCCATCATGCTCAAACAGAAGGCCATTGAGTCCGAGCTTTCCGTCTGCTCCGAAATCCAGCAGAAGCTCTTTCCCGACGCCCCGCCGCAGTTGCCCGATTACGAGATCTACGGCGAATCGACGCCCTGTCGCGAGGTCGGCGGCGATTATTACGGCTATTACAAACGCCCCGACGGAACGATCGACTTTATCCTTGCCGACGTTTCGGGTAAGGGGTTGTCGGCCGCTCTGCTTGTTAGCGAGTTCCATACGGGCATCCGTATGCTTGATGCGCTCTCGGACGATCTCGCGACGGCGGTCAATATTCTGAACCGCCACCTTGTCGAGACGATCGTCATCGGCCGCTTTATCGGAATCTTCCTGCTGCGACTGTTTCCCGATACGGGCCGGGCTCAGTATATTCTTGCAGGCACTCCTCCGCCGTATCTTTACAAGGCGGACGGCTCCGTGCTCGAGTTCGAAACGACGGGCCCGGTCCTCGGCCTCAAAGGAGCGAACTACAGAGCGAACGAGATAGAGATCGGTCGCGGCGATCTTCTGCTTGCCGTCTCTGATGGTTATACAGAGGCCATGAACCCCGCCGACGATCTTTTCGGAGAGGATCGTCTCAAGGCCATCGGCGTGGAATGGTTCCGGTCGCCCGTCGACCAGATTGCCGTCGAAACGAACCGCCTGGTCGACGCCTTTCGCGAAGGCCGCGCCGCAAACGACGACGCTACGATGATGATCATCAGGCGTCTGCCGTAGATTCAGGTCCGGTTCTGATAGAGACTCAGGCCGTCGCCACGAGCGCCTTTCCGTCACGCACGATCAGCGTATGCTCGAACTGAGCCACCCTGCTATTATCGCGCGTCGTCAGCGTCCAGCCGTCACGCTTCTGAATGACCTGCTCGGCTCCGGTAGAAACAAAGGTTTCAAGGGCGATGACCTGCCCCGAGCGAAGCTTGCGCCGATCGCCCGGATCATAGTAGTTCACCAGATCGACGGGCTCTTCGTGAAGGGCTCGGCCCACGCCATGCCCGGCAAGATTACGGATCACCTTGAATCCGCGCAGACGGGCGGATTTCTCAATCACACGGCCGACCTCGGCGATTTTCGCTCCATGCCGCGCCGCCCGGATCGCCTGATCAAGCGCATAGCGGCTCGTATCGATAAGGCGTCGCGTATCGACAGAGACGGGTTCGATAAATGTAGTATAACCCATGTCGGCGAAATACCCGTTCAATTCAAGAGACACGTCGACGTTGATGACATCGCCTTTTTCTAAGATGCGGCTTCCCGGAATGCCGTGAGCGGCCTCTTCGTTCACGCTGATGCAGGTCGCGCCCGGAAAGCGGTAGGTGAGCTCAGGAGCAGAACGCCCTCCTCGCTCTTCAAAATAGCGACGGCCGATCTGATCGAGCTCCAGCGTCGTCATTCCCGCGCGAATCGATGTAACCATATGACGCATGGTATCGGCGACGAGACGCCCGGCGGCGAGAATGCCGTCCAGGTCTTCTTTTGAATCAATGGACATTCAGAATTACCTCAAAAGTAGGGAGTGCGACGCCTCTTAACGCTTCTCAACGCTTTTCGACAAGGGCCTTGAAGCGATTGAGATCTTCTCTAAAGCGCCGCTCAATTTTCGAACGCATAAAAAGAGAGAGGAACCAGTACAGGCCTCGAAAGCGATGATCCGTTTCGACGACCCACATCGTTCCCCCCTCGGCGGGAAGAAAGCGGTTCTCGATATGGCTGACGACAAGCGGAGAGGTATATTCGAGGTCCATGGCGACCCCCTCCTGCCTGTAGCGGATGCGCTCGCGCAGCACGACCTCTTTGCCGTCTTCAATGTACGTGACTTCGCTGATGGCGCCCTGCTGGCCCGGCTTGCCTTCAATGTGCCTGATGGACTTCAAAGCCGGCTGCCAGCGCTGCAGATTCTCGATCTTTTCGAAGGCGCCCCAGACTTCGGCGATGCTACCTCGAATGAGAGTGCGGAATCGCAACTGCATGGTCGTCTATCGCCTTTTCCTTCAACACCGTCAAGGCGATTTTTCGCACCGGAAGCGGATCGGTTCCTTTATTGAACGAATTGCCCTTCTCACTGCAAGCTTCTATATTTACAGAACGGGGCTTGCTGAATTTATGGTACATTTGCTCCCCCAGAGGCAATAAAACAACAGAAATCAGGGGATGGAGCGCGAGACCGGTCTTCTCCAGGCAGGGTTGGGCCGTCCAGAAGCGCTCCCATTGGATGGACACACATGGACAACGAACAGTACCTCGATCAGGATTTTGAGACTCCCGCCATATCGGGCATGTATGACCCCGATATGGCCCGTGACGCCTGTGGCGTCGGCTTTATTGCCGATATTACGGGGAAAAAGTCCCGTAACATTATTGAACAGGGGCTCGAGATCCTCAAGCGTCTCGAACACCGTGGTGCTGTCGGTGCCGATCCTCTTACAGGCGACGGTGCCGGCCTGCAGATGCAGATTCCCGATCGTTTCTTTCGTAAAGTCGCAAAAGACGAGCTGAATATCGATCTGCCCCCCGAGGGGCGATATGCCGTCGCATTCATCTATTTACCGCGCAACAAGACGATCCGCCATGCCGTGCAGAACATCATCGAAAAGGTCATCGTCGATGAAGGACAGCACTTCCTCGGCTGGCGCGTCGTTCCGACCGATCCCGACCAGACCGGCGAATCGGCTCGCAAGACCATGCCGGCCTTCCGTCACTGTTTTATCGGCGCCTCGGACGACATCAAGTCGAACGAGGATTTTGAGCGTCGACTCTATCTGATCCGCCGCGTCATCGATCGCCGCGTGCGCGCCGAACACAAACTGGATCGTTCGAAATACTACGTGCCTTCGTTCTCGAGCCGCACCATCAACTACAAGGGCATGCTGCTGGCCGCTCAGCTTCCGCAGTTCTACCTCGACCTGCAGAGTCCTTTTATGGAGTCGGCGTATGCGATGGTGCATATGCGATTCTCAACGAACACATTCCCGACATGGGATCTCGCGCATCCGTTCCGCATGATCGCCCACAACGGCGAGATCAACGCCCTGCGCGGCAACATCAACTGGATGGCCGCTCGACAGATGGTGATGGAATCCCCCTATTACGGCAAAGATCTGAAGCGCATGCTTCCGATCATCATGGAAGGCCAGTCCGATTCTGCCACCTTTGATACGGTCGTCGAGCTGCTCTATATGGCCGGCCGTTCGCTTCCGCATTCCATGATGATGATGATTCCCGAGGCCTGGTCTAAAAACTCGGCGATGGATAACGACAAGCGCGGATTCTACGAATACCATGCCGCTCTGATGGAGCCGTGGGATGGTCCGGCCGCCGTCGCCTTTTCAGACGGGCAGCTGATCGGCGCCACACTCGACCGGAACGGCCTGCGTCCGGCACGCTATATCATCACAAAAGACAACCTGGCGATCATGTCGTCCGAGGTCGGCACGATTCCCGTCGATCCGTCTAACGTCGTCAAAAGCGGAAAGCTCGAGCCTGGAAAAATGTTCCTGATCGACCTGAACGAAGGCCGTATCGTCGACGATGAAGAGATCAAGGCGAAGATCGTTCGCCAGCAGCCGTATCGCGAATGGGTGGAGAAGCATATGATCCGCCTTGAGAATCTACCCGATCCGGCATTCGTGCACCAGCCCGATCATACGACCATCGTCGAGCGTCAGCGCGTCTTCGGCTATTCGACCGAAGACGTCATGACCATCATGAAGCCGATGGCCGAGAAAGGCGAAGAGGCCATCGGAGCGATGGGCGAAGACGTGGCGCTTGCCATCCTGTCGTCAAAGCCGCAGCCGCTCTTCCGTTATTTCAAGCAGCTTTTCGCTCAGGTAACGAACCCGCCCATTGATCCGATCCGCGAAGAGTTAGTCATGGAGCTGACGAGCTACGTCGGCCCCGAAGGCAACCTGCTCGACGAGAAGTCCGAGTACGCTCACCGCATCGAACTGAAGAATCCTGTTCTGACGAACCATGAACTTGAAAAGATCCGCAATATCTCGGAGGGTGTGTTCAGCTCGATCACGATACCGATTCTTTTCGATCCGGATCAGAAGCACGGTATGCGGAACCGTCTTGATCAGCTCTGCGACGAAGCCGCCGAGGCCGTGCGCCGCGGGTATAACCTGATCATCCTGTCGGATCGCGGCGTGGCCGAAAAACAGGCGCCGATTCCGTCACTACTTGCCGTCGCCGCCGTGCATCACTTCCTGATCCGCGCCGGCCTTCGCACGAAAACGGGCATCATCATCGAATCAGGCGAGCCGAGAGACGTGCCGCATTTCGCCATGCTGATCGGCTACGGCGCAAACGGCATTAACCCGTATCTGGCCTTTGAAACGCTGCATGACCTTCATAAAGAAGGCCTGCTGCCCGAGATCGGCGAACCGCGCGATGCGCGTAAGAACTTCATCAAGGCCGTGAATAAAGGCCTGTTCAAGATCTTCTCGAAGATGGGAATCTCTACGTTGCAGTCGTATTGCGGCGCGCAGATCTTCGAAGCCATCGGCCTTGATTCAGAGCTTGTAAACCTGTATTTCACCGGTACGCGTACCGTAATCGAAGGCCTCTCTCTTGAGATGCTTGAAGAAGAGACGATGCGACGTCATCGCGTCGCCTATGATCCGAACGCTTCGCGCGGCGAGCTGCAGACGGGCGGCGTGCATTACTGGCGCAAGTATTCCGAAGAGCATCTGTGGCGCCCGACGACCATCCATCTTCTTCAGCATTCGACGCAGAAGAACGATCGTGATATGTATCGCAAGTTCGCCGAAGAAGTGAACGACCGGGAGCGCGATCTCATCACGTTGCGTTCGCTTTTCGATTTCTCAGATGCGCCTGAACCCGTTCCTCTTGAAGAGGTCGAACCGGCTTCAGAGATCGTTAAGCGCTTCCAGACCGGAGCGATGAGCTTCGGCTCGATCTCCTGGGAGACGCATACGAACCTGGCCATCGCCATGAACCGTATCGGCGCCAAGTCCAATACGGGCGAAGGCGGCGAGGATGCCATTCGATTCAAGCCTCTGCCGAACGGCGACAGCATGCGCAGCGCCATCAAGCAGGTAGCCTCGGGTCGCTTTGGCGTCACCGCCTACTACCTCGTCAATGCCGACGACATCCAGATCAAGATGGCGCAGGGAGCAAAGCCAGGCGAAGGCGGACAGCTGCCGGGCTTCAAGGTCGATAAAATCGTGGCGAAGCTGCGTTACTCCACTCCGGGCGTGACGCTGATCTCGCCGCCGCCGCATCATGACATCTATTCGATCGAAGACCTGGCACAGCTTATCTTCGACCTGAAAAATGTTAACCCCCGCGCTCGTATCAGCGTGAAGCTCGTCTCGTGCGCCGGTGTGGGCACGGTGGCGGCCGGTGTGGCCAAAGCACACGCCGATCACATCCTGATTGCCGGCCATGACGGCGGAACGGGCGCAAGTCCGATCTCGTCCATTCACTACGCCGGAACGCCGTGGGAGCTCGGCCTTTCAGAAACGCATCAGACTCTGGTGGCCGAAGGTCTGCGCGATCGCGTTCATGTCGCCGTCGACGGAAAGCTGATGACGGGACGCGACGTCGTCATCGGAGCCCTGCTTGGAGCCGAAGAATTCGGCTTCGCTACGGGAGCGATGGTTACCCAGGGCTGCATCATGATGCGCAAATGCCATCTGAACACCTGCCCCGTCGGTGTGGCCACGCAGGACCCGGTGCTGCGTCAGAAGTTCTTCGGTAAGCCCGAATACCTGATCAACTATATGTTCTTCGTCGCCGAAGAGACCCGCGAGATCATGGCTCGACTCGGCTACCGCAGCATCAACGAGATGGTCGGGCAGCAGAAAAGCCTCAAATTCACGCGTCCCCAGAATCACTGGAAGGCGCGCGGTATCGAGCTCAGCCGTATCTTGCAAAAGCCGAAGCCGGCCTTTGGCACCGGTCTGACGAAAGCAAGAGAGCAGGATCATGGCCTGGAACGTCAGCTCGATCAGAAACTGATCGAAAAGGCGAAACCCGCTCTCGAAAGCCGTCAGCCCGTAACGATCGACATGCCGGTAACGAACGAAGACCGTACCATCGGCGCCATGCTTTCGGGAGAAGTCGCCCGCCGCTTCGGCGAAGAGGGCCTTCCCGACGATACGATCCATATTCGCATGCAGGGTTATGCAGGCCAGAGCTTCGGCGCCTTTTTGATGAAAGGCATCACGATCGAGCAGGACGGGCAGGCGAACGACTACGTGGGCAAAGGCATGTGCGGCGGACGTTTGATTATCCGCACGCCGGCTAACTCGGCTTATGATCCGGCACGTAATATCCTCATCGGCAACACCTGTTTATACGGAGCGACATCGGGCGAGGTCTACGTGAACGGTATGGCCGGCGAACGTTTTGCCGTCCGTAACTCGGGCGTGCATGCCGTCGTCGAAGGCGTCGGCGATCATGGCTGCGAATACATGACGGGAGGACGTGTCGTCGTTCTCGGCGATACGGGCCGCAACTTTGCCGCCGGTATGTCGGGCGGTATCGCCTACGTCTGGGATCCCGATCATACCTTCGCTTCGCGCGTAAACACTGGTATGGTCGATCTGGAACAGCTCACCGATACCGAAGAGATCGATCAGCTGTTGCATATGATCACCCGTCACCGCGAATACACGGGGTCTTTGCGAGCCGAGTTTATCCTGAAAACGTGGGAAGAGCAGCTCGACAACTTCGTGAAGGTGATCCCGGGCGATTATAAACTCGCCCTGCAGCGACTCGAAGAAGAAAAACTGACAAATAAAAGTAGCGAGGAAGAGGAAGTTTTACATCATTAAAATCCGGATGGTATTTGAATGGGTAAGATAACCGGCTTCATGGACTACCGGCGCTCCGAGATCTCGAAGCAGCCGGTAGAAGAACGGATCAAGCATTTCAAAGAGTTCGAGAAGACCTTTGACGAAAATACGGCGCGCGTCCAGGGCGCGCGCTGTATGGATTGCGGCATTCCCTTCTGCCACGGAGAAACCGGCTGCCCCGTGGATAACCTCATCCCCGAATGGAACGACCTCGTCTACAGAGGCCTCTGGCAGGAAGCCCTTCAGAATCTGCATTCGACGAATAACTTTCCCGAATTCACGGGTATGCTATGCCCCGCGCCCTGCGAATCGGCATGCGTTCTCGGGTTAACCGACCCGCCTGTGGCGATCAAGTCCATAGAGCGCTTCATCATCGACCGCGGCTTCGAAGAAGGCTGGGTGGAACCGCTCCCGCCGAAAGCGCTGTCGGATCGTTCCGTGGCCATTATCGGATCGGGCCCGGCCGGACTGGCGGCCGCCCAGCAGCTGCGACGTGCCGGCCACGATGTGACCATCTTTGAAAGAGAGGATCGCATCGGCGGACTGATGCGTTATGGCATCCCCGATTTTAAATTCGAGAAATGGCGCATCGATCGGCGGCTCGATCAGCTGAAAAAGGAAGGCGTTCAGTTCCGAACGGGCGTCAATGTCGGCGTCGACATCTCTCTCGATGAATTGCGCACGCAGTTCGATGCCGTCATCCTTGCCATGGGAGCTGAAGAACCGCGACGCATTCCGATCCCCGGCGCCGATTTAAAAGGCGTGCACTTCGCCATGGATTACCTGACGCAGGCGAATCGATTTGTGGCTGGTGAAAAGGTCGCCGATCAGATCACGGCCACGGATAAACACGTCATCGTCATCGGCGGCGGCGACACCGGATCGGATTGTATCGGTACGGCGAATCGGCAGGGAGCGAAATCGGTCACTCAGCTCGACTATAATCCCGAGCCTCCAAAAGAACGCACGGACGACGATCCGTGGCCGCTGTATCCTCGCATTCTGCGCACTTCTACGTCGCAGGAAGAGGGAGTGGAACGAAAATGGAGTCTGCATACGAAAAGCTTTCGCGGCGAATCGGGTCGCGTCGTCGCCGTGACGGGTAACCAGGTCGTTAAAAAATCGCGCACCGAGATCATCGACATCCCCGGAACGGAATTCGAGATCCCCGCCGATCTTGTTCTCATCGCTATTGGATTCACGGGCCCGAAGGCCTCTCCTCTGATCGATCAGCTGAAACAGGCCGGTGTTGCCTTCGATTCACGTCAGAACGTAAAGGCATCGTTCGGCGTCGGCGGCGACCACTTCACGACTACGGCGCCGGGCATCTTTGCCGCCGGTGACGTGCGCCGCGGTCAGTCCATCATCGTCTGGGCCATCTCAGAAGGCAGGAAATGCGCCCAGGTCGTCGATCGTTACCTGACCGCTCTGAAAAAAGCCGACTGATTGGTCAGGCTTTTCAATGACAGCCATCACATCCGCATGATTTTCCCGTTCGAGCCTTCTCAAAGGACTCGCGGCCTTCGCGAAAGGCGAACCATGCGATGGCGAGAGATCCGACGGCGTCAACATAAGGCAACCTGAACAGTTCATAAAGCAGCGATGCCGTTAGCAGCACAAAAGAAAGCTGAAGACAGGTACGTGTACAGTTTGCGTCGGCGAGAACGGCCTGTGATTGCAGCGCCGCTCCGGCACGGCGTTTCTCGCGAATCAGAAGCCACATGGTAAGAATTGAAACCAGCGAAATGATGACGCCGGCAACGGTCGCATCCGGGCGATGATCGCTGACGATGCTCATAATAGCGCCTGCCGGCAACGCTACGGCCAGAACAATAAATCCGATTCCCGTTATGCGAAGGGCCGTCTTTTCGAAACGATCGGAATCCACGTCCGCTCCGATATTCTGCATCCGCCAGACCATATGTGCGATTCCGATGCCTGAGATCACCTCTACAAAGCTATCGACGCCAAAACCGAACAGCGACAGGGACTCATCATCGGCTCCGAAGAAGATCGAAACAAGCCCTTCGATCAGATTATAAGAGATTGTGATGAATGCAAGAATAGCGACAATTCGCAACCATCGACGACGCTCATCTTGCGCTTCCAGAACGACTTCCGATTCCATAACGGCAATGTAATGGAAAAGACGGCCACAGTCAAAATGGATTTCCTTATGCCTTGCAGGCTTTCCACTAAACTCACGCCAGCCCGCCCGTTCCGTCCGCGTAATGAAGAATGGTCGAGCGACAGCGCCTCGCGTCAAAACAGAACAGTCGACTTTTTGAGTCCAATTGCCCCATTCCGTAAATTTTTTTGCATCCGTTCCGCTCATTCCGCACCTTGAAGTTCAATGAGAGGTTCCCTATGCCACAATTCCTGACATTACCGGAGGAGGTGGCCGCTGTCTTCGGTGATGCCGCCCCAAAATTTGTTGACTTTCTCGTCTCTACCTTCTCTCTACAGAAGGAGGAAGTCGCTCATATGTCAGCACTCACGTTCGAAAATAAGCTCGAGAAAGCAACCGGCGTCATTCGTCTGGAGATTGCCGAGCTGCGAACCGACACGCAAACCGCCATCGCCGAACTCAGGACTGACACACAGACCGCCATCGCCGAACTCAGGACTGATACACGGACTGCCATCGCCGAGCTCAGGACTGAGATGCAGGCCTCTATTGGTGAACTCCGGACTGAGGTGCAGACTTCTATCGCCGAATTGAGAACAGAGACTCAATCATCTATAGCAGAGGTTCGTCTTGAAGTTGCAGAGCTGCGCGCTGAAATGAAGGCAGACTTCGCCGATGTTCAGAAGCAGATATCGGGGCTTCATAAAGACATCACCTCGCAGACAAAGTGGATTCTTGCCGGCCTTGCGACAGCAGTAACGATGTATCCGATCCTTGTGCGCCTGGTGGATCGGTTAATCTAATACGTATTCCCCCTGAAGGGGACTTCCCCACGCCAGGACAAAGGCGTGGGGAAGCATACTTACATTCCGATTACGGTGCCGCCATCAACACGGATAACGTTACCCGTGATAAAGCCGGCGTCGTCGGAACAGAGAAAGCGAACGACGCGCGAAATGTCTTTCACCTCGCCGGGACGGCCAAGCGGAACGGACTTACGCAGCTCCTCCTTTACGGCATCAGGAAGGGCGTCGGTGAGATCCGTGCGTACATATCCGGGGCATATCGCATTACAGAGCAGGCCCTTCTTCGCGTATTCGCGAGCGACCACCTTTGTGAATCCGATAAGACCCGATTTGCTGGACGCATAGTTCGCCTGTCCTGCCTGACCGAGCAGACCCGAAATGGAGCTGATGTTTACGACTCGACCGCCGCTCTTCGCCTTCATAAGCATAGAGAGGAAGGCCTTCGTTACGAGGAACGGCCCTTTCAGGTTCACGTCCATAACGACGTCCCACTCTTCTTCTTTCATGCGAAGCAGTAGATTGTCTCGCAGGATACCTGCATTGTTCACGAGGAAGTCGAGTCCCCCGAACTCATTCTTCACACGCTCAGCGGCGGCGTCAACGTCGGCGCTGTTAATTACGTTACAGGCGATGCCGATCGTTTTGACGCCGTAGGTTTCGGCGATCTCTTTCGCAGTACGATCACAATCTTCCTGTTTTACATCGAGGATTACCTGGTTTGCACCCCAGGCCGCCAGATCTTCAGCAATGGCACGACCGATGCCGCGGGCAGAACCCGTGACAAGAGCCGTCTTGCCCTGAAAAGGTTTTTCAGACATGTCGCAAAATGAAAAGGCGAAAGAAGGGCACAACTCTTTTTCAAACGAGCGCTTGAATTGCACTCTTCGCCATATCGTAACGCCGTCGTAATACGGATCCCCCTTCATTGAGGTTTATGAGTATGACCCTCGAACGACGACCCGATGAAAAGCAAACCGCTCTGATTGAAGAGCGCATAGGAGAAAGGCCCGTCTTTTCGGCCTATGAAGTCGGACGGGCAACGATCATTCGGGAGACGCTTCAGGCGCAGACCGGCTACAGCTTCACTCTGCCGCGGGAAGATCAGAGCCCGGTCGAAATTTTTGAGCTGTATCAGGAGTTTCCAGAGCTGGATTTCCTGCCCGTACGCGACGGCTCCGGTTGGATTACGGGATACCTGACACGACAGACGTTTCTGGCCTCGCTCAGCGAATCGCAATTCTCGCGTGATCTTCTTTTTAGAAAGGAGGCACGACTCAACAACCTGATCAATCGTGATATCGTCTGCCTGAACGCCCATACGAATCTTTCAGAGGCGTCCGAAATACTGATGCGCCGACCCGATCGGATGCGCTTCGATCCTTTCGTCGTCACGCTTGACAGGCATTTCTTCGGCATCTCGACGGTGGATCGCGTCATTCGCGGAATCAACTACTTCCTCACCCGCGAGATGGAAGCCGTGCGCGATGCGCAAGTCCGAATCCTCGAAGCGCCCTGTATTCCCCCGGAAATCGAGCATGAGCTTCGCCATCATGCCCATGTTCAGCCCTTTCAGGGACCGGGCGGGGACTTTGCGAAAGTCTATGAAATCGATGATCGCTTCGCTGTGGCTACGCTCTTTGACGTTTGCGGGAAGGGCGTAAAGGCGGCCGCTATGGTTTCGGTACTCGGTACTCTTCTTCATACGATGTGGAAGGAGTTACAGAAACATCCTTCGTTCAGTCTTCGCACTCTCGAAAACGAGCTTTACAGATTGAATAACGAGCTTGTGAAGCTCAGCTCTCTGGAGATGTACGCTACGGGCGTCGTCTGCCTGATCGACAAACAGAATTACGTGCTCTCAGTATTTGATTACGGCCACGGGATGATCTGGCTTAGAAGAAACAATCGCGTACATGTGCTGCGAAATCCCGGCAGTGATCCATCGATGCCTTTTATCGGCATTACCGAGAATCTGCGTCTGAATCCGTTTTCGTTTCGCATCAAACCTGGCGATCTATTGCTTACCTGTTCCGATGGCATCGTTGAACAGGCAAACCATAACCGGGAGATGTACGGGCCCGTTCGAGTGATGGAGGCCTTTCAGATCGCCTCGGCGGATTCATTACCAGAGATGAACAGACAGATTCTCGATGACTGGACGGAGTTTCGAGGTGGCGCCCGCATTCGGGACGACCTATCTCTCCTACTTTTGCAGATCGATTAGTTTTCAGCTGGCTTCAATAAGACTACGGATCATGCCTTTCAGGGCTGAGGGCATACCGGAACCCGATGGGGGATTTTGAATCAGGCTCTTACAATAGCAATTGACAGGGGCAAGCCTCGCCGTTTTCTTCGGGAATGGGCGATCTGTTTCTTCCCGCCGGATTTCGGGCCACAGGCTGGCGTATAGGCGTAAAAGAATCAAACTCTACAAAAGAGGACTTCGGCGTTCTTTTCAGCGAGACGCATGCAACGGCGCATGGCGTTTTCACGAAAAATCGCTTCCCGGGCCATCCCGTCGTCGTCGGTCGCCGCCATATTGAAGGGGGACGCCTGCGACTTATTGTCGTCAACTCAGGCAACGCAAACGTCGCCAACGGCCCTGACGGCCTGGCGCTCGCCGAAGCGGAATGCGAACGCGCCGCCGCCTCTTTGCAGATCCAATCCACCGAAGTGCTGCCTTCCAGCACTGGCGTCATCGGTCGCCCCATGCCGGCTGAGAAGATCCTGACTGCCTGCGACGCCATCAAGGACCGGTTACAGAATTCCGATCCGATGTCCTTTGTTCGCGCGATTATGACGACCGATAGATTCCCCAAATATCGTTGTCTGCGGTTATCGCCTGGATTCGCGTTAACAGGAATCGCCAAAGGCGCCGGTATGATCGAGCCGAATATGGCTACGATGCTCTCCTATATGTTAACCGACGCCGAAATCGACGCAGACGATCTGCGACGCTGGTTGCCTTTCCTGGCGGACCGATCCTTTAACCGTATATCGGTCGACTCCGACACGTCAACAAGCGATACGTTCGTTATTCTCGCAAGCGGAGCAAGCGGCATTCGCGTTCGCATTCGTCCCGAAGACGTCGCCGGCCTGCGTTCGATGGCCTTCGACGACATGGAGACGCTTCTTCAATCTCTTTACGTAACGGATCCGGCCGGCCTCGTTGAGGCGTCGAACTTCTTGCAGAATCGATTGAATACTGATCCGACCTCGGCGACGTTTATGGCCGCTTCACTTCAGGTGGCGCTTTATCTTGCTCTGCAGATCGTACGTGACGGCGAAGGAGCGACGCGCATCTTTCGCGTCATCGTCAGAGGAGCAAGAGATGGCGAACAGGCGATGAAGATCGGCAGATCCATCCTCAACAGCCCGCTTGTAAAAACGGCCGTATTCGGCGCCGATCCGAACTGGGGACGCATCATGGCCGCCGTCGGCAAGGTCTTCGATGAACAGCATCCCGACCCAGAGATTCGCGTCGGCCCGCATCGTATGTATCCTCCGGGTCATGCGACGCTCGCCGATCTTGAAGAACAGATGAAGCAGGAAGAAGTGGATTTCACCGTCCATCTTGGAGCCGGTAATGCATACGAAATCCTGTACGGCTGCGATCTTACGGAAGCATACGTGCGGCTGAATTCCGAGTACACCACATAGATGGCGTCGCTGCGAAGATTTCTATATCGTCGGTGGAGTTCTTTCCTCGCCGGGATGCTCATCATCGCAGGCTATACATACCTGCAATCGGCGATTTTCCTCGTCGGCTACGAGCAGGAACTTGCCACCGTCATTTTTGTGGTGCTCGCCGTCGTCATCCTGATTCCTGTGCGCGACTATCTGCTTGAGCCGTTTCTGACCTTCCCTTCCTGGGAGACGTTGATCGAAACACAGCAGCATCACCTTGAGTTTCTTGCCCGTCCGTTCACGCTGCAAACGCTGCTGAATCAGATCATGCCCGATTTGATGATCTGGCTTCGAATCCCCGATGCGCGCCTTTTTATTCTGCAGCAGGAAAGACGCTTCTTCGACATGCATGTTTACCGTCGCGGCGCTCTTAAGGGATCAAGACGAATCACTCGAAAAAACGTCATCCCCATAACGCGCATGTTCCGGCAATTCGGGCGTGTCGCTCGTCGCGAAGATCCGACCGTTCCCGAACACGTCGAAAAGATTATGGCGGCCTACCGCATCGCCATTGCCGTTCCGTTTATTCATCGCGGACGACTGCTTGGAATGCTCATCTTCCATCATCCTACGCAGAACCGACACGCCGAGCGCGGACTCGAACTGTTTGCGGCAAAGGCGGCGATAACCATTCACGATCATATTCTGAAAAGCCGCATGCAGAACATCGCCGAGTATGACGAAGAGCTGCGTATAGCGACAAAGATAAGGCAGATGCTTCAGATGCAGGAAGCGCCCGAGGTTCCAGGCTGGGTGCTGAAAACGGGCCGTATTCGCTCCGCCACGCTTATAGAGTACTTTCACACCAACGATCGTCAGTATGCGGTGCTGCTATCGACGAAGGCGGCCGGCGGAGTACAGGCGATGATTCTTTCCGGAGCGCTCGGCTATCTATTTGCAACCGTTCGTATCAAGGGGCCCTCCCTTCGCCTCTCATCGCTTCTACGACGGATGCAGCAATACACGCAGGAAAACGACCTGACCGGAAAGCTTGAGATTCTCGTCGTCGGATTGCGACCCGGCGCAAAAGAGATGACCGTCGCCAGTATGGGTAGATCTTACCGCCTTTTAAATGAAGACGGTGAAGAAACGGCTCTGCCGCCTGGCCGTACGACCTTCCGCTGTCGCCCCGATTCGACGATTTCCCTGCACTACCAGGATGAGGAGATACTGAGTTTCTCGAAACTCCCGTAATCCATGTTGCACAATCTTCGCATATCCATTCATTATCCGATCGCGATCTCTTTGCTTGCCGCGCTCTATCTCTTCCTGTTCAACGAGCCGGTCATGCACCCTCCCGTATATTATATGGGAGACGGACTCGTCGTTCTTTCAGAGACTCCTGAAATAGAAGCCGGGACAAGGCTCGTCTCGCCTTATTGCAGAGCTTTCGAGGCAGGCAAGTTTCTATGCAGCATTCGCAGCAACAGCGCCGTCCTTGATATCGTTCTACCCGGAAAAACGATCAACGCCGCTGAGTTTCTGCGACTCTTTCATATTCCGGTTCTTCTCAGCTTCCTTCTACTTTTTTTCGCCGCGTGGTTTCTCGACAACAGTCGCGACTTTCTGATATCCTCGTTCTTTTTCTGGCTAACCATATTTGTCGTCCTCACTCTCTATACGATCCTGTACGACAGAGCGGTCGTGGTCTGGACGATGCTCGGGTATTTCGTTCCGATCACCCTGCTCAATCTCAATCTGCGTATTTCGGGTCGGATTATCAACGCCCGTCTTCTCATCACAGAAAGCGTGCTTCTTCTATTTCTCGGGCTGCTTGTACTGGCGGCCGAAGGATCGACGGGCTTTCGATCTGGAACCATCCAGATCATCTCACTGCTTTTCTGGTCGGTTACGGCGTTATCCGTAATGATCCAGGTGATGGCGGCTTTCGATAAAAGCAACGATCGTATTGATCGCGTCAAGAAAATCGTCGCCTCGGCCGGAACTCTGCTCGGAGTCGCCCTGCCCGTCGCACTGCTGCTTTATCTTCCGAATTTTTTACCGGGATTCTTCTATTTACTGCTGCTGATTTTCTTTCCTCTGTCATTGATCTACGGTACCTACCGGATGCATCTTGTACCGTTTCAGTTCTTCGTCACGCGCAGCATCGCCGCCGCCCTGTTAACATTCCTGTTTCTTGCCATCTATTCGGTCGTTCTCTACGTTTATTCGATGGCGCTGCCCGAGACAGAGAATCGCTGGATCGTCAACACGGTATTTCTTCTTCTCCTGGTGTTTTTTCTCGATCCGCTGCGAACTCGCATCAGCTCTTTTATCGAGCAGCGATTTCTGCTGCCGCGCGGAGAACACAGCGAATCCTTGAAACGACTGGCCGAGATCATTTCGCGATCCTCCCGTCCGCGTGTCGCCGTCCAGGCTATCCTCGATGAGATCAATCAGACGCTGGGATTGCAGCGTAGCTACTTCCTGACCGCCCCTGACTTCTTCTTCTATCTTGATCTGCGAGAGCAGCATGTTCTTCGTCTTTCAGCCGGTTCGCCGATCTGGTCTCTTTTGAAACCTGAGAAGATGCACTTTGCAGCATATCTCACCTACGGCACAGGAGCACGCAAAGAGCTGTTCGAATTCCTGTATCATAAGCGTATCGTTCTCGCCATAGGTCTCGGCGAAAGACGCAACCTGATCCAGAGGATACATGCGGTGATTGATGGACGCCTGCGCTCACCGAAAAAGGCGGCGACTTCAGAGAATCTCGCCTGCGCATTTCTCGTGGGTTACCCGCACGGTCGCGACAGGCTGTATCTGCATGAGATTCGCTACTTGCAGGAAGCGGCACGCCTCGCAGGCATGATGCTCTTTAACATGCATGCTCTGATTCGCGAGGTGGATAAACGCAAAAAGGTGCGCGACCTGCAGCAGAGCGGACAGTATCAGAAGCTTTACACGCTCAATCCCGATCCGCCATCCGATACGCTCGACTATCGCTTTTTCAACCGCCCGGTCCTATCGGTCACTGGAGACTACATCGACATCGTCCGGTTGGATTTTCAGCGAACGGCCGTTTTTCTCGGCGACGTAAGCGGGCATGGTCTCGGTACGGGATTTCTCGTAAGCGCGCTGCGAGCCATCGTGCGTACGTCGATCGGATCAGGAAAAACTCTGCCCGAGGTACTCGACATCCTGAACGAATTCCTCACCGATCGATACAGCGGCTATGAATTTCTCACTCTTTTTGCCATGATCCTGAATCTCCAGGACGGCCGTATCGAGTATATCAATGCCGCCCATCCAGGAGCTT
Organism: Leptonema illini DSM 21528; assembly: GCF_000243335.1. Classification (NCBI taxonomy): domain Bacteria; kingdom Pseudomonadati; phylum Spirochaetota; class Leptospiria; order Leptospirales; family Leptospiraceae; genus Leptonema; species Leptonema illini. The sequence continues at coordinate 2,848,725 of NZ_JH597773.1, forward strand.
ACCTGAAACTACCTGGAGGCCCTCTGGAAAAGCTCGAGAATACGCAGCGTCTGCTCGGCATCCTTCCCGGTCCTTACAAGAGCTTTACGTATCAGATCAAGCCGGGGCAGAGAGTCTTTCTTTTTTCGGACGGCGTTCTTGAGACGGCTAACTCAAGAGATGAGTTTTTCGGCGAGAGCCGGCTTGCGGCCTTCCTTACCGAGAAAGGCGACGATCCGCTTGATGATGTCGTCGCAGGATTGCAGACCTCGCTGATCGGTTTTCGAGGATCGGCTCCTCCAGGGGACGATACGAGCTTTCTCGTTCTTGAATACCTGCCGGCCCGCTCTCTGCTTGATTTTGTGCTTCGGGGCCTTGGCATCAGGCGTTAACCGGAGTCTGGCATGCTTGAAACGACACGGCAGCTGTTCGACGAGATCCATGCGACTTATAACAAAAGAATTTACGTGCAGAGCGATCCGCTTCGCTACGTTTATCGCTACGAAAATCCGGAGGATCGCGAAATCGTCGCTCTCCTGAGCGCTCTTTTCGCCTACGGACGAGTTGCGTCCATCTTCTCGTTTCTGGACAGGCTCTTTCTTCGGCTCGGCCCGAATCCGGCAGCGACTCTTTGCGAAACTCGCATCACGGGAAGAGATCTCTATTATCGATTTCAAACACAGAAAGATACGGAGCGTCTGCTGGCCGTTCTTGGCGAATGGTTGCAGAGGCGATCGTTTCCGATTCTTGAACGTCCCGTCTCGCTCGACATCTATGATGCCATCGACACCCTGATTGACGAGCTAACGGCATCGATTCCCGCCGCGGGACGAACGCAGGGCTGGACGTTTCTGGTCGGCAAACCCGGAGCCAGATCGGTGGCGAAGCGATGGTGTCTTTTCTTTCGCTGGATGGTGCGCAGAGGTCTTCCTGACCCGGGACTTTACTCTACGATTCGCCCCGACAGGCTCATTTATCCGCTTGATACGCACATCCTCAAGATTGCCCGCTGGCAATCGCTTACGTCAAGACGCTCGACAACAAGAGAGACGGCCCGGCAGATCACGGCGGCCTTTAAGAATCTTTCTAAATCCGATCCTTTGAAATATGATTTTGCTCTTACCCGACCCGGCATCCTGAATGATAGAGCTCTCCTCGACAGGCTTCAGCTCAATACTCTTATTTGAGCTTCGAGGCATCAGGTGATTTTTCCTTTCCTCTGGCGATTCCGTCATTAAATTGGAAACATGTCTTTGCGAATCCTCTGTGTCGGCGCCCATCCTGATGATGTGGAAATCGGCATGGGAGGGACGGTAGCGTCGCTTGTTCAGAAGGGCCATGAGTTGTTGCTTCTTGATTTAACAAACGGCGAACCCACGCCGTTCGGTTCGCCCGAGATCCGGGCGCGCGAATCGCAGGAATCGGCGGCCGTCCTCGGAGCACGACGTAAAACGCTGAGTATGCCTAACCGCTTTCTCGAAGATACGATCGACAATCGCAAGGCGATCGCCGCAGAGATTCGCGCCTTTCGCCCCGATTACGTGTTCGCCCCTTACTTCGACGACGCTCATCCCGATCATATCGCCGCCTCTGCCCTTGTCGATGCGGCCCGCTTTTATGCGAAACTGACGAAGAGCGACATCCCCGGCGATCCGTTCTTCCCGAAGCGAGTGATCTACTATTATCCGGTGCATCTGCGGCTTCGCATTCAGCCGAGCTTCTTGAACGACATATCGACGACGATCTCGACTAAAGCCGGAGCCATTCGGTGCTATCACTCACAGTTCGAAGCGGCCGGCAAGGCAGATCTCGTCGAACGTTTTCTCGACGAGAACCGCTACTGGGGATTCCAGGCAGGATGCGCGGCGGCCGAGCCCTTCTTTCAGAAAGAGATCCCGGCCTTTTCCTGGCCGGAGGGCTATATCTGATGATGGTCTTCTGTTCAGGAGAGTCGAGAATTCGATGAGCGTAACGATCCAGCATGGCGTAACCGAGCTTGACGGATTGATCAGGCAGCATCTCGGGCGCCCTATTCCCGAAGCCGGTCAACAGATCTGCACCGAGACCATCCGTCTTTACGCCGACGAACTGAAGGCATCCCTCGGCATAAAGGGACCTGTCTTTCTTGCCGGCCATCAACCGATCTTCTATCATCCGGGCATTCTTGCCAAAGATTACCTTGTACAGGCGCTCGTTCGCCGGCACGGCGGAACGGCCGTTTCGCTTATCCTCGACACCGACCAGGAAGCCATCGATTTCGCCTGGCCGGGTACCGGCAGGCATTCCATCGTGCTCTCGGACGTTAGTCGAATCGTCGCCGGTCAGCGTTTGAATCCCAGTCGCAAGGCGCAGCTTCTGCGTTCTATAGATCAGGCGTTGATCGATCTTTCGGCGACGTTCACTCCGGCAGCGGCACAACGAGCTCGTCCGTATCTCTTTCATCTGCATCGGGCTGTAAATCAAACCGACGATATCGTAACGATTACGAATTCCGTGCGCGAATTTCATGCCAGCCGTAACGGCTGGAAGATTGCGTTTCTCAAGGCATCCGACCTGATCAAAACAAGGGCCTTTCGCTTCTTTGCATCCGAGGTCTGTCGCCGACCCGATGAATTCCGTAATGTCTTTAATTTCGCCCTTGCCGAATACCGGCGCAAACACGACATCAAGAACCACGCCCAGCCCTTTCCCGACCTGAAAGAATCGGAGTTGCCGTTCTGGTATTCTCTTCACGGGAATCGCAGGCCTCTTGTGGACAGCGACATCCGCGAAGCCGGCCTTTTTGACGCCGGTAGAGACGCCCCCGCCTTTACTGCGCTGTTCGAGCAGGGGCATGTTCTTCCGCGAGCCATCACGCTCAGTCTATTTATGCGGCTTTTCGTCTGCGACCTTTTTGTACACGGAACAGGCGGCGGACGATACGATCGTATAACCGAAAAGGTCATCGAGCGCTTCTTTAACTGCCACGCGGCGCCGATCACCGTCGCGACGGCCACTCTGCGTCTCGAAGCGAGAGCTGACTTCGCGCTACAGAGCCGAAGTCGAGAAGCCCTGCATGAAGAAGAGCGACGCCTGCTTTTCGATCCTGTACGCTTTCTGCCAGACGAATGCGCCCTGCATGCAGAAAGAGAAGTGCTGATCCACATACGACGACATTTGAGCGGACCGGACGGCCATCTGCTATACGAATCGCCTCTGCCTGATTTGCAAAGAGTGCGTCCTGCCTTTGCCGCCCATATGCAGCGTCTTGCATTGCGGTTAAAGAATCCGGCGATGAACCCGCCGGCATTGCTGCATCGCGAATTCGTCGCCCTGAGAAGACGCGCCGCTCCTTATCTGAAACGACGACGAAAGCTGCTCGAACTGGAAGTTGAACGAGAGAAGCGCTGTGCTGAGAATCTGAGGCTTTTCACCGATCGCACACTGCCGTTCTTTTTCTACGATCTCGCAGAGATAGAAGAGGCAGTCAGGCCCTACGGCGACGTAACTCCGCCCTGAAAGTCACCGAGATGCACTCCATCCGGGCGGCGCATAACGCCTCGCTGCGGCATTGTTAACCGAACAGCCCGCTCAGATTATTCTTTGCCGTCGCCTTCTCCCAGTCGTCGCGATCGATGACGGTGACGTTTCGACCGTCCTGTTCGAGCCGGGCGAGGATTTTTGGCGTTTCAGAGGGGATGCGCGTCGCCAGATAGCGGAACTCCGCCCCGCATTGCGTACACTTGAGATCTTTTGTGTAGTTCAGACCGACATGCCGGCAGTTCGCGCAGCTGCCGTACAGATCGTCGATGAGAAGCAGATGGCCTTTAATCTCGTCGACGTCAAGATGCTTGTAGATGCGAAGATACTGTTTCACTCCTCTATTGAAGATGGCCGTGCGGCGCTGTCAAGTCGCATCGCAACCGGTGAGCTGATCGAGCGTCTTACCAGATTTATCGAGAAACGTATCGATGGAGCGACAGATCTGCGCCGGTAGACCCGGGCCTCTGTAGATGTAACCCGTGTACACCTGAACAAGAGAGGCGCCCGCTTTGATCTTTTCAAGCGCATCCTCTCCTGAAAAGATGCCACCGACGCCGATAATGGGCGTTCTGCCCTCTGTAAGCTGAAACGCACGTCGGATGATCTGCGTCGAACGCTGTCGCACGGGTGCTCCGGATAACCCTCCCTGCACGTCGACGGCTGCGGGCACGGAGCTTTTATCAAGGCTTGTATTCGTAAGAATCAGGCCGTCCGCACGAGCGGCGACGATGGCTTCGATCGAGGCCTTGAGCTCCTCTTCGCTCAGATCGGGAGCGAGCTTCACAAAAAGCGGAACCCTGCGATTCTCGTCGATAAACGAACGCAGGGCGGCGACCAGACTGTGAATCTTCGAGGCCTCCTGTAAAAGACGAAGGCCCGGCGTGTTCGGCGAGCTCACATTGACGGCAATATAATCGGCATAAGGGAGAAGCAGGGCCAGGCTTTTCAGATAGTCCTCTTCAGCCTCTTCGACGGAAGCTGCCTTGCTCTTGCCGATATTGATGCCGCGAACGATGCTGCGCGGCTGATGGGCAAGGATCGCGGCGACGGCCTGCGCTCCTGGATTATTGAACCCCATGCGATTCACAAGGGCGTCATGATCGGGAAAGCGAAACATACGCGGCTTCGGGTTCCCTTCCTGTGCAAGGGCCGTGAACGTGCCCGATTCAACAAAGCCGAAGCCCATGCGCGCGAGAAACGGATACAGCTCTGCCGTCTTGTCGAATCCGGCAGCCATGCCCACCGGATTCTCAAAGCGCAAACCGCAGACAGTACGACCGAGACGCGAAGAGCCATAATGAAAGGCGGCCTGCATCGCCGCAGCCGCTCCGGGAATGCGCACCGCCGCCGACATGAAATGCGACACACGCTCATGAGCGGATTCAGGATCAGACAGAAACAGCAGGGAACGCAAAGCGGAATAGAACATGGGTCAATTCTTCTTTTCCAGATGCCGAGGCAAGCCCGAACGAGACGGCCGGGGCATGCCGACCGGCAGAGTAGAAGACCACGATTAGAGGATTACAATCCGGCAATTGCGATCCGGCGATTACGATCAGGCTATCAGGTCGACTGATAACTCAATAGAACGACGCCGCTTGAGAACTGCCGGCTCTCCGTTAGCCTGAGTCGCTGGACCTCGGGCAGTCCCTGAAAGGGCGAGCGACCGGTGCCAAGCACGACCGGATCGATCATAAACTGATACTCATCAATCAGACGAGCGGCGGCAAGCTGTGCAATCACCGACCCGCTTCCCAGTACGGTCATATCGGCGCCGTCTTCCTGCTTGAGGCGTTTCATATCTGCGATCAAATCGGTCAACACTGTCGTATGCTGCCAGGCAGCAGAAGGCATCGTTTTCGAGAAGACGATCTTCGCTGAATCGTTCATGCCTCTCGCCACATCGGGCATCTGCTTCATCGCCATCTCGGTCGGCCAGAACGACGCCATCATCTCGTAGGTCTTACGGCCGAATACGAGAACGTCTCGCACGGACAGCGATTCCGCGGCGTAGGCCGCCTCTTCGGCGTCGTGTACATGCCATGAGGTGTCACCGTCCTTCGAGGTATAGTATCCATCGAGAGATAAGAAATTATAGGCCCTCAGCTTTCGCATATGCTCCTCCTTTTTTCATATTGGAACATTGTCAACATACCACTCGGTATGTAAAGAAAAATAAGGTCCGGAAAATACTTTTCACAGGAAGAGGGATTGCGTCGCTGTCCCTGTGGGCGGTCCGATACGAAACCTCGAACGAACGCGTGAAGCGCTTCTTGCAGCCGGATTTCAATTAATCTTCAGACGCGGATTTCAGGGCGTAAGCGTCGCCGACATCGTGCAGCAGGCCGGCCTGACTAAAGGCGCCTTCTTTCATCATTTTGAGAATAAACAGGAGCTCGGCTACGCCGTCGTCGACGAAACCATCCGCGAGCTGATGATGAATCGCTGGATTCATCCGATAGAGAACAGTGCCCATCCAGCGAAGGCCATTCTCACTCAGCTGAAAAAGGTGATCGACGAAACCCCTGAAGAGCGGCTGGCGCTTGGCTGCCCGCTCAATAATCTCATGCAGGAGATGTCGTCGATCGATACCGTCTTTCACGAAAAGCTGCAGAGCGTTCTACTGATGTGGATCGACGAAACGGAACGGCAGCTCAAAAGGGCAAAGCAGATGGGCCAGCTGAAACCGGGTGTGAAGCCGAGGCAGGCCGCCGAGTTCATCGTCATGGCGCATGAGGGCTTTTTTGGAATCATCAAAGGTCTCGGTGATAAGCGCATCTTCCGCTCTCTGTATGAATCCCTGAAGATCTATATCGAAGCCATCTCGCTGTAGAAGCCATCGCCCAGAATGGCTTCTACAAGTTATCTCGTTCTATTCCGGAAGCTTAAGTCGTCGTGTGATCTCTTCGATCTCAAGGGCCTTCTTGTGCGGCGACCAGCTCAGCTCGGCAGCGACGATATCGGCGACGGCCTGCACGACCTCTGCGCCCGGATAACCAAGCGTACCGAGTCCGGTGCGGCGAAGAAAGACGTCGGCAAGCGAACAGGCCATCTCATGGCGAACGGCAAAAACGACCTGAGCCATGATCTCGCCATCGGCGTCGAGAACACGCGCAAACGCAGGACTGGAGCGAGCCAGATCAAGGATGGTCTCGGTGTCGGTCCCATAATGACGCATCAGGTAGTCGACCGTACTCGCGGCAAAGTCAGAGTGACGACGCTTCGCCTCTTCAATGACCTGTTCCACGGTCAATCCTCTCGCCTGAGCTCCCGTCTGTGGAAGACGATCGATGTCGCAGGCATACAGCGCTTCTTTTGCCGAAATCGACGCAACGGCCTTCTTGCCGATCTTCTTCTGAATGGCCTTAAAGATCTTCACCGCAAAATCACGGCTTGTCGTGTACTTTCCACCCGCTGCCGTAATCAAACCCTCGATACCGTCCTTTGCATGATCGTGCAGGTCGCTTCTTCTGGATGCCGAATAGGTGTCGCCCTCGCTTTCCACAAGCGGTCGCAATCCGCCATAGGCGAATTTCACATCGGCTAACGTCAGCTTCTCAGGCAGTCGAGCCGAGCTGTTAATCGCATCAAGAAATTCGACGATGCTTTCGCGCGTGAGCTTCCAGTCTTCAACCGGCCCGGTATAAGATTTCTCAGTCGGACCGATCATGCTATGCCCTCTCCAGGGTGCGAAGCTGAAATGGCCATGCTTTTCCACATACAGCGTCATCACATCGGATAACTTTCGCGTGATGAGATAGATGCCCTCCGATCGTTGCTTCGGCATGGCCGTCTCGGTTTCTTTTGTGCGATTCAAAAGATCCTGCGTCCACGGGCCTGCGGCGTTTACAACGACATCGGCTCTGATCTCATAGACGGGCCCGCCTGTGTCCTCAGCATCCGCGCTGCCAGACGCAAGAAGATCGCGCACCTCTGCCCCAACGACGCGCCGGCCGTCGAAGATCAGTCGCTCCACTTTTGTATAATTCGCAACAGACGCCCCGCAGGCGACGGCCGACTTCACAAAGGCGAGCGTCAGGCGTTCGGGACTGATCATGATGCAGTCATAGAAATAGATGGCTCTCTCAAGCGAACCAAGCCCGAGCTTCTCAAGAGCCTTCTTGCCGATGATTCTATGCCACGGTATCTTCTTGCTCGGATCCCGCGTCCATCCGCTGTCAAACGAAAGCAGATCGTAGGCGATCAATCCGACTCGCTCAAGCAATCCTGGATTCGGCAGAACCATCGGATAAGGATACACAAGATTCGGCGCAATATCAGAAAGTATGCGCCGCTCACGCAGCGCCTCGCGCACAAGGGCTATGTCGAATTTCTTGAGATAACGAAGCCCGCCGTGAATCAGCTTTCCCGTGGCCGCCGACGTGGCGCCGCCAAAATCCGACTTTTCGACAAGCGCTACCGTATAACCCCGGCTCGCCGCCTCATAGGCGACGGCCGCTCCGGTGATTCCGCCGCCAATAACAAGCACATCATAGCGCCCCACGGTACCGAGGCGTTTCATCTGCAATGGGGATCGATCCATATCAGCCCTCCTGCATCTGCGCCGACAGAGCGGTTAACAGCATCTTCTGCAGGCGAGGCCGTTCGCTCTGCACGTTCCACTGCCCCATGCGCAGCATCAGCGCCGCAAGCCTCCAGGCGTCGATGGCCTCGTCGCTCATGCCGGTGATTTCCTGATACGTTTTACGATATTTCTTGAGAACGTATTTGCGAATAAACGAATAGAGGAAGACCTTGATCTGCGGAGTTCCAGGCCAGAGCTCCGCCTCGACAGAGATGAGCGAGGTGTAGGCGACATCGGCGGCCGGATCTCCGCGAAGCGCCGTCATCCAGTCGATGACGACGGGGCCTTCCGGGGTCACGATGATGTTCTCGGGATGATAGTCCATATGCAGAAGCGAGCTGCCTTCGGGTAACGCTTTTACGTATCGTCGGGCGGCCTCTTTCTGAGCCTGCGAGAGGAAGGCAAGCGGCTCGCTATCGACCATATCAAGCACGACATCCTTCACGCTTCTCAGTCGATCGGTTTTCTTCTCGTGCATGGATGCATGCAGTCGGCCGAGAATAACCGGCAGCTCAAAGAACATCAGTGGCTTTGTGTCGGGCAGTTTGGTCAGCGAAGGACCGGTCAGTCGATCAAAGATCAGACCGCAGCGATCTGCCTGCTCGACAAACTCGTAGCAGCGCATCGTCGTCGCGCCCAGCTCGAAGGCCTCGCTTGTATTTGTGAATTCACGCCGCACCTCTTCGGCCGAATAATCCGAATGAAAGAGCTTTAAGACACGCCCCTCATCCGGAAGCTCAATAATATCGGCCGATCGCCCGATGGCGATCTGACTGCCCGCTGCCATAGCCCCTCCAGAGAATGAACACCTGTTTACTAAAAACAGAAATGTCCGACACGGGGGCTACGGTCAAGCGGGAAGAAACGCGCAGCGCGAAATATCAGATGGAGTCGGCGATGGCCTTGAAGACCTCGATCTCTTCCATTTCCATCTCCTCTCCCGTCGCACCGCCGTTCTCTGTATAATCCGCATAGGCGGACGTCCGGGCGATCACGATGCGGTTGCGCGGAGAAACATAGATAGACTGCCCGTAGACGCCGATGGCCATGAAATCGCCGTTAGCATTCTCGGGAATCCACCACTGATAACCATAGCCGAGCGTGAACTTCGAGGTATCTCGCTTGCCCGGCATCAGATGAGGGGCGTCGGGCGTTATAGAGGCCTTCACCCACTGTTCGGGCACAAGCTGTGTTCCGTTCCAGTTCCCTCTGTGTAGATAGAGACGACCGAAACGAGCATAATCGCGCAGCACGACGTTCAGCCCCATAAAGGCCGCTTCCATTCCCGTCGAATCGATCTGCCAGGTGGCATCGGACTCCATACCCATCGGCTTCCACAGTTTTTCTTCGAGGTATTCGGTCAGCGGCCGGCCTGTCGCCTCGGTGATAACCATGCCGAGCACCTGCGTATCCATACTCACATAGTTATGATACGTTCCGGGCCGGCGCTCCTGCTTCAGCGTATTCACGAAATCCACTAGCGGGGTATTAAAGGCGAAGACGTAGTTCAGGCGATTGATATCGGATGTAAGATCGCTGTAATCCTCGTTGAAGCGCACGCCCGAAGACATCTGAAGCACGTCTTTAAGCCGAACACCGTTATAACCCGATGGAGCCAGCGCCGGAACATAGTCGGTGACGCTCTCTTCGATGCTCTTGATATGGCCTTCGTGAACAGCGATGCCGAATAACGCCGAAACGAAAGACTTGGCGACGGACCAGGACGTGGCCTTTGATTCTTCGGTATTGCCCAGAGAATACTTCTCGTACAGGATCGTATCGTCGCGCACGACGATGAATCCGGTCGTTTCGGTTCGCGCAAGAAAATCGCTGATCTTTCTCGTCTCGCCCTTGTAGACGTAGGTCTCGGGTAGAGGCCTTTCGCTTCTTTTGAACTGCCAGACGGTTTCGCCTTTATGAATGGCCCTTGATTCAAAGAGCGTACCGAGATTCCGGAAATTCTCGGCAATGATCGGCGCATCAAAAAGCGAAAGAGCCTTGTGCAGCCTTTGCAGCTTATTGAAGTTGAATAACCCGGCCAGGACAAGAACGCCCAGCAGACCTGCGAGTATCGAGGCGATCCATTTCAGGCCGCTTCTCTTTTTCTGTGTCATGCTTCCCCCCTAACAGGCCTCCAGAAACTTTCTGAACTGCATTCAGCAAGCATTTTTGGAAGAGGGAAGCCTTCTGGATTGCGGTCGATCCCCCCCTTCAGGCAAACTGACGGTATAACCCGGCCAGCTTACCAAGGATGATGGCATGCGTCGTATAGATGGGCCTGTATTTGGCGTTCGCCGGCTCGAGGCGGATGCGTGTTTTCTCGCGGTAGTAGTATTTCAGCGTCGCCTCGTCGTCGATTAAGGCGACGACGATCTCGCCGTTATCGGCTGTGTTTGCTTTCTTGATCACGGCAATATCACCGTCCCGGATGCCGGCCTCGATCATGGAATCGCCCGATACGCGAAGGGCGAAGATATCGGTCTGGTCTTTGACCATCGAGCGAGGGAAGGTAAGATATTCTTCGATATTCTCTTCGGCCAGGATGGGCAGACCGGCGGCGACGCGGCCGACAAGAGGCACCTTGATCACCGATTCGGCGACCTCGGGCATGGAGCCGTCGGGCATACGCAGGATCTCGATGGCCCGGCTGCGATTCTTCTCGCACTTAATATAGTCTTTTTTCTCGATGGCCTTCAGGTGGTCGTAGGCCCCCTTTGGCGTGATCTCAAACCGATCGGCAATCTCGCGGATCGTCGGCGGATACCCCTGATTCTGAGAAAAGGCATAGATGTATTCCAGAATGCCGCGCTGCTTTTCGGTAAGGTCCTTCATACTTAACATTTAGAAAGCCGTCAAAGAGCGGTCAACAAAAAAATGCTTCCCGAAGCGAATTATGTCGGGAATCCGGGCAAAACCCTGACGCCCCCCGACCGCTTTCTTAATTCAGCTTGCCCGTGCCGCTGTAGCAGGCAAGAATCACACATGCAAACGCCCGCCCTGCATTCAGATGAACCGATACGCCTTGATGCTCTGCGCGATCTGCGCATTCTCGATACGCCGACCGAGGAACGCTTCGACCGCATCGCCCGACTGGCGCAGTTCATCTTCGGAACACCGATGGCGCTGATCACGCTTGTGGACGAAAAGCGGCAGTGGTTCAAGGCACGCGTCGGATTGGATCTGACCGAAAGCAATCGCGAGATCTCTTTTTGCGGGCATGCCATTTTACAGAATCAAACCTTCTTTATTCCCGATACGGCCGTCGATCAGCGATTCAACGACAATCCGTTAGTCACGGGCAATCCCCATATTCGCATGTACGCCGGACATCCCATCCACGCCGCGAACGGCATGCCCGTGGGCACCGTCTGTGTGCTTGATACGGTGCCGCGCTCCGTCGAGCCGGGTATGCTTTCCGCCCTCGCCGATCTTGCCGCTATCGCCGAATCAGAGATGAACGGCATACAGCTGCAACAGCTTGCGCGGACGCTTAACGACGAAAAGGCCTCGCTTGAATCAAAGCATGCACAGGCGACAAAGCTCAATCAGATCCTCGAAAAGCTCACGCTGCTTGATCCGACATCGCATATACCGAATCCGCTGTATCTGCGCATCTATCTTTCACAGGAGTTGATCCGATGCAGGCAGCAACGCAAGCCTCTCAGCCTGCTCTGTATCGAGATCGACGGGCTCATAGAGCTGCGCCGTCTGCGCGGAGACGAGGTCGCTCGCGAAATCGTGCGTAGAACGACGCCGGCCATCACCGATATTCCGAAATGGCCGCGCGGCATGACCTTTCAGGTTGATCCCTTTCATCTGGCCATCGTTCTTCCCGAAAAGGATAGCGACGGAGCGCTGACCGTGGCCCGCGAATGCCAGAGCCGCTTGCGTGCGCTGAAGCTTGTGATGCCCGGCCGCGGAGAAGCCGTTACCTGCTCGATCGGGCAGATCACGGCCTCATCATCGGGTGCAACGGTCGATTCGCTTCTATTGCAGCTTGAGTCGACGACAAAGATCGCTCAGGAATCGGGCCCGGAACGCATCCGCCAGCTGAGCGTATGAGATTGACAGCGATGCGTCATCGACCAGGCTTGCTCTATGGCCAGCATCTTTACACGCATTATTAACCGAGAATTACCCGCCTACATCGTCGCCGAAGACGACGATCATCTTGCCTTTCTTGACGTGAAGCCCGTCAAGCGCGGACATCTGCTCGTTATTCCGAAGAAAGAGATCGATTATATCTTCGACATGGACGATGAGGCGCTGGCAAGACTGAATGCATTCGCAAAGAAGATCGCCGTCGCTCAAAAAAAGGCCATCCCCTGCAAGCGTATCGGAACGGCCGTCGTCGGCCTTGAAGTGCCGCATGTGCATATCCACCTGATCCCGCTGGATGCCATAGCAGACCTTGATTTCACAAAAGAGCGGCTAACCTTTTCGAAAGAAGAATACGAGAGCATTCGAGATAGCATTAAGGCGGGGCTTTAGTCAAAGCCCTGCTCGGACGGCTTCTGTTCTCATTTTATCGAGATCGCCGGTCCATTGCAGCTTTCCTCTATAGGCCCTGATCTTCGCCTGCCGTTTGAGTCGGATCAGTGTAAGCAGGCCCTCTTCCACAACGGCCTTTTTCGTCGCCTTACCTGAGAGTTTCTGAGCTTCGGCCAGCAGAGCGTCGTCGATATCTATATTGGTTCGCATAGCCCCTCCGATGTGTGAAAAGAGCACAGCAAATACACACCGGCAAGTGTTTTTCATTGCAGGAATAATGGTGACTTTCCGTCTTTACAGGGTGCGGCCCGTTCAGCTTTTCAGCTCGTCGATCGGAACCTCTTCGATTCCCAGCTCGATCCCAAGAAAGAGCTTTTCGAGAAAGGCCACATGTTCGGTGACGTCGGTTAACAGGATGCGCACCTTCGAGCGGCCGTTTGCCTGAGGAGCGCGTCTCAACTGAAGACGATCGAGTTCGGTGGCGACGGTGCGGGCCACCTCCACCGATGAATCCACAAGCTTCAGCTGCGGATAGACGCGGGCAAAGGCCTTCTTCAAGAGAGGATAATGAGTGCATCCGAGGACGGCGGCGCTCATGCCTTTGCTTACAAGGCCGTCCATATACTGCCGTATAACCTCTTCGGTTACGGTGTTATCCGTCCAGCCTTCTTCGACGAGAGGCACAAAGAGCGGGCAGGCCTGCGAGACGACGTTCAGATCGTCGCGTCGTTCTTTAATAAGACGTTCATAAGCGCCCGACTTCACCGTTGAGCGCGTGCCGAGCACTCCGACCGTGGCGCCGGCCTCTGAGGCGGCGGCCAGTAAGGCCTCGACGCCAGGGCGGATCACGCCGAGCACGGGCACCGGCATCTTCTCTTTTAGCAGAGCCTCGGCATGAGCCGTCGACGTGTTGCAGGCGATGACGAGGTACTTGATCTGCTGCTTTACGAGATACGAGGCCACCTCCATGCTGTAGCGACGGATCGTTTCGGGAGAGCGGGAACCGTAAGGCACGCGGGCCGTATCGCCCAGATAGATAAAGCGCTCGTCGGGCAGAGATTGTATCAGTTCATGTAAAACGGTTAAACCGCCCATACCGGAATCAAAGACTCCGATCGGGCGGTTTTTCAGAGCATCGTCCGGTTCCGGCTTCAGGCCGGACTCCGGAGTCTCTTTCGCGTTCGTATCGTTCACTTGCCCAGTTCGAAGGCTTCGTGAACGGCTTCGAGAGCCTTGCGACCGTCCTCTTTATTGATAACGACGGTAATCTTGATCTCAGACGTGCTGATCATCTCGATGTTGATGTTGTTCTTCGCAAGCGCTTCGAACATGGCGCCGGCGACGCCGGAATGCGACTTCATGCCGATGCCGACGGCGGAAAGCGTGGCGATGTTTTCCTGCACGTCGATCGTTCCGCCGCCCATCTCTTTCAGGAACGAATCGCTGACCTCACGGGTAACGCCGACCGACGTCGCCGGTACGGTGAACGAAATCGTGTTGCGGCCGTCTTTGCCCGTGCTCTGCACGATCATGTCGACGTTGATATCGGCGCGGGCAAGGCGGTTAAACAGATCGGCGGCCAGGCCGGGACGATCGGGAATATCGAGTACGGAAATCCGCGCATCATCGGATTTCAATGTCACTCCGCGAACGGCGACTTTTTCCATAATGCTGTCCTCCGGCACGACAAGCGTGCCTTCTACGTTATTAAAGCTTGAACGAACATGAATCACGACACCGTATTTCGAGGCGACCTCGACGCTGCGGCTGTGCAAGACGCCGGCACCGAGACGGGCCAGCTCGAGCATCTCTTCATAGCAGATGTGCTCGATCTTCTTCGCAGACGGCACCTTGTTCGGATCGGTGGTGTAGACGCCGTCGACGTCGGTATAGATTTCGCACTCCTTCGCCTCAAGAGCGGCAGCCAGGGCGACGGCAGAAAGGTCGGAGCCACCGCGGCCGAGCGTCGTAATATTTTCATCTTCATCGACGCCCTGAAAGCCGGCGACGATGCAGACCTTGCGCTCACCCAGGCTCTGCTTGAGCCTGGTCGTATCGATATCTTGAATTCTTGCTTTTGAGTGCTTCTTATCGGTAAGAATGCGTACCTGACCGCCCGTAAAGCTGATCGCAGGCACTCCGATATGATCGAGGGCCATGGCAAGCAGAGCGATGGAAACCTGCTCTCCCGTTGAGAGAAGAACGTCCATTTCCCTGGGCTTCGGATTGGGATTCAGGGCAGCTGCCATGTCGACAAGCTGGTCGGTCGTATGGCCCATGGCCGATACGACGATGACAAGGTCATGACCCTGATCGTAATACATCTTGATGCGGTTTGCCACCCGTTTGATGCGATCGGTATCGCCAACGGAGGTGCCGCCGTACTTTTGAACGACGAGAGACATCGGGCCCAGTTTCCCGGACGCGGTCGGGCGGCAAAGCATTTCTCAAAAAAGAGTATGCGCCTCTTCCGTTTTTCCGAGGTTGTTCACCATGACGATGAGACGGAAGGGGCTCCTGTTTTTCCAGACCATTATACTGATTGGCTCTCTATTTCATTTTCTGACGCTGACCATCTCCGGGAACGCCCCATCCTCCTTCTGGCTTCCTGTTCTCGTCAGCGGGGGCTATCTTGTCTTTCGATATCGTTCAGAGTTTTTCCGGTCCGATTACGCCATCCCTCTCCTCACAGCTTCCGTCCTGATATCTTCTACGATCGCAGATCATTTGCTGAATGCCGTTCCCTTTGAAACAAACGTCCGGATTCAAACCGCCTACAGGCAATTTCAGTCCCTGTTACTGCTAACGATTCCCATTCTTGTCACAGTCCATGGAGAACGGAGTAAAGACATCAAATCAATGCTGGTATTCGGTCTTTGCCTCCAGCTCCTGCCCCCCTATAGCTACGCCATGATGACACAGTTCCTTACTCCTTCCTACGGAAGAATTGTAGTACTGTTCTATATCCTGATGACGCTGCCGGGTACAAGCATCCGCTTGAATCGTCGCATTCTGGCCGCGCTGGTGATGATGCCGTTCGTAGCCCTTCCATCGCTTTTCTACGGGCATTCTCCGGGTAACACGGTCGATCATATCGTCACCTCTTTGCTATTCGTCTTAGCTGCCATGGTTCTCTCGACGCTCTCAGAGAGAGGCACGGATAGGCTCATCAATCTCGTCGTCGCCACGCAGATTTTGCATGTTCTATTCTCCATCGTTATTCCAGGTTTATATGCCATTAACAGCAACGTAACGGCAATGGGAGCAGAAGGAGTAATGATTCTGGCTCTCTATCGTTTCACGCGCGGTCGCTGTTTATCAGCCGTTCTGATTGGGACGCTCATCATCATCGCCGTTCTGATTCTTATGGTTAGAATCGAAGCCGCAACAGGATTTGTTGCCGCCCTGGCGGGAGCATTAATCTTCCTGTATATGCAATTCCTGCATCACCGGTTACCGGTCTGGTGGCGCCCTTTCCTTCTTCCTGTCGGGTTAACCCTGACCATCGCCGGTGCTCTCTACTATCTTTTTCTCGTCTCAGAAAGCCCCTCAATCCAGATACGTCGCCTGCTATGGGAGTTGACCTTATCGGGCACGACGCAATCCGGAATCACAACGCTGCTTGGAACTGGAGATTTTGGCCCGCACCATTTTTTTCTTTTCAGGCATTTGAATAGAGCTTTGCTATCTTCAGATATGCTGCTCATTCAGAGCGAACCTCATACTATCGGCCAACACCCGCATAACGATTTCTTACTGATGCTCTATGGGGGTGGACTGCTATTCTCACTCCTTTCCGGATTTCTGCTTCTGCGGACGTTGCTGTCCTCCCTGATCAAGGACACTCCCGCGAGCGCAATGTCCGCTGCCCTCATGGCATCTATCGTCATCCACAGCCTTACCGAACCTTACACGACATCTCCTGCGACAGGATTTCTGTTCTTTGCAGGTGTCATTCTGTACTGGAAACAATTCCCTGAAGCTCCGATCAGCATTGGCAGAATCGTAATTCCTGTTGCCCTGGCACTGCTCTTTCTTATGACTACGGCCATACTGCATGCTCCTGTCGTCCATTTCTGGAAGGAGAATACGGCTGTATTATTCGAAATTCAATCAGATCAAAAGGTCTCCCCCTTACAGGCGGAAAGACTCAATGCGGCGACGAGCGCGCTAAAGCGTATCGAGCTGTTAGCGATATTGCAGCCGTGGGAATCCGATCTTTTCAGACAGAAAGGCGATCTGTTAACTGCCATTGCGTCGACGACAGGAGGCGTTCAGGAGCACCAGAGTGGATTTGACGCATACTGCACGGCATTCAAACTGCGCTCCTCACCGATTCACTTACAGAGATTGAAGAACGCGCATCTATCCACTGATCGGAACAGACGCTGCCTCGATATGAGTATGGACGAACTGGAAAAATCTTATGATCCTTACGGCCTGATGCACTTCCTTCAGACGGTTCCCGGAGAAAAGCAATGAAACGTTCTTTTCTCGCGGTAATCGTTGTTCTGGTCGCTGTATGGACTTTCCAGTATACAGAATACCTGACGACCATATACTTCGGTAAACCTCTGCTAACGGGAAGCATAGCGTTTGCGCTGACCATGATAGGGGTGCTATTTCAGAGCAAAAAGGGACAGGCTTTTTTTCCGAGAGTCGCAGAAAGGCAGGCATGGATCCGCTACCTTCCGGCAGTTGCTGCCATTGCTCTGCTGTTGCTTCTGCCTGCGCAGCGTATGGAAGAGCCGCCCGTCGGCCCTGGAGACAGCCTTCATCTCGTTGAATTCATCCCGGTTTTTTCGGAACTCTACGGTTACCTGACGACGCCTGACGAACTGCTTGAGCTTTTCGTTCGTTCCAAACTCTTCCTCCTGCTCCAGCCGGTAACGGAGGCCCGGAACGCCATCGGGCTTTACAGCTATTTTGCAGGATTGGTCCATCTCGCCGCTGTAATCTTCTTTCTCAAGAACCGACAGGACTGGATGAGCGGATGGCTTATCCTTTTCTTTACGCCCGTCATGGCTCTTTATGCCGGTTATGTGGAGAGTTACTCAATGGCCCGGGCCCTTATTTTCACCACGATCGTTTCTGGCTGGACGGCCATCAACCAGCGCGCCAGCCGCGCAAGGAACCTATGGGTAGTAGCGGCAGCAGCGACCGCTGCAATCGCTGTTCTGCATCACCTGCTTGCTGGATTAATGCTACCCGCTCTCATCTATCTCATCTGGCAAATCTCCAATCGCGAGAGTAAAACCTTCCTCCGTCTGTCGTTAGTCGCCGGCCTGACGGGTATATGCATTATCTCAGCCGTATATCTCGGTTTCCTTTTTTCTTCTCACTCGGGTCTCGTCTTTGCAGAAAGTCATGTCGGAACCGATGGAATGATGCCTGCCGGCAAACTCCTTTCCCCACGTAATCTGAGCAAGATGGCCGGACTTCTCTTCGCGACTCCGACATTTCTGATCTTATTGTTTTCCAATCCAACGGAAAAAATTCAGGACAAACAGGATGCGTCGATCCGGCGTTTTCTGTGGATATCAACCGTGCCCTTTTTACTGCATGCATTCCTGTGGAATGCGGCCATTGGTATGCCGGCCGATTGGGATCTCTTCACTTTTTTTGCTGTTCCCCTATCTCTGCTGGTTTATCACAACCTTTCGCAAATTCACATTCATCGGATCCTCAAAGCGGTGCTGCTGCCTTTACTGACAGCGCTTCCCGGTATTCTCTGGCTTTGCTGGCTGAACGAAACAACGCCGGCCACTCTGAAAAACAGGCAGTACATTGCCTATATCGAGACTTCAGTAATACCCGTCCTGAAAGAAGACAGGCTGCTGGCTCAGCTTCCAATGAAACGACAGAAAATGTATCTGCGACTGAGACTGTTTGAAGAAAAGGCCCGTTTCAGATTGAGGCAGATGCCGGTCAGCCAGGATCGGCAGAAAGCCGAGCAGGATCTTTCAAAGGGTATGCAGACATTCCATTCGGGACTACTCGAATCTGATGCCATTTTTGAAGCGAGGATCGCAGAAACGCAGAAATATCTGTTTCCAGTCTACCAATTCTTGCAGGCGCAGAACAGCGAATGAAGATATTGTGTGCAACGGCAATCGCAATACTCGCAGCCGCTATTCTGCCATACTATCCGATTAAGCTATTCGCCCTGATTGCAACCGGGCTGATAGCCTTTTCCTTGCTTGCATGGAGATTTCCCGCTCAAGGCGCATTTTTTCTTTTCTTCGCCACTCCTTTCTTCGGGAACCATCCAGGCGGCCGCTTCATGGAACTCTTTCCGCTGCTTTCGTCTGTCTGGACTATCATGAGCACAGGCAAGGATGGACTGAGGTTGAGCCGGCGATTTATGCATTTATATGGGCTCTATTTGGTTTTCTTGCTCCTTCCACTTGTTCTGCATCCGGTTTTTTTCGCAGCTGCATCATTTTATAAGAACGGCTTCTTCTATCTACTTAATGCAAACGAACACAGCCCTCTTTATCCTTTACAGCAGACAGTCTGGCTTGCTTTGATTCCGATTCTTGCTGCTACAGTAAAGCCTTATTATCAACATGTCATCGCGGGTATAGCGAGCGCCTTCGCTCTTACGATTGTCATTGGCATATTCGAAATTCAACTTCCTTTTTTCGCCGACATGCTTGACCGTGCGCATATTTTTCTCGATGGCTATGTCGATCGCACTCACCCTCACCGAATAACTTTTGGACAACATTTCTTCGAATGGCTAACCCATTCTCCGAATTCTCTTTTCTGGAATCGCAGCTGGCATGCCGTCTTCATCATAGCCTCGCTTCCTTTCGCAAGCCTTTTCCTCTATGAAAGAGTGACCGGGGCAACACCTTTGCGTCAACGGTTCGTCTTCATCTTTTCCTCGATTCTTCTGACGTTCTATCTGATCGCCGTTGGAGCGCGCGGGGCGCTCTTCTCCTGGTCTGCCTTTCTCTTCGTTGCCGGCATCGGGTGGATTCTCAGCAGATCGTCCTCTCGCCTTATTTATGCTCTTCCGTACATCGCCATTGTCGGCACTTTCCTTCTTCAGCTCGTCGTTCCCATTCTAATCGTGTTCACGGAACAGGGAAGAACAGAATTTCGTTATCCTCAGTTTGCCGCTGCATTCAAAATCTTCGCCATGTTCCCTCTCACAGGCGGTGGAACGGAATCCTACGGCTACTATAACAATTTCTTTCTAAGAGCAGCCGCCGAGGCGGTCAAGCATGGCTCCTCTCATAATCAGCTGCTTCAAATCGCCGTCGGCAACGGCCTTCTCGGAATCCTTTTCTATTTCGGATTGTTGATCGGGTTTTCCAACGAAATCCGCAAACGCATGATAGCGACAGACCTGGCTTCTACTCCATTCATTCTGATAACGGCTGGTATGGCCTCTGCTATAGTATACGGAAGTGTCCAGGAATGGAACTACTTGCGACCGGTCATGCTGATGTGGACAATGCTTCTCTACCTTCCGTGGCATTATCAAACGGAGAACAGATCGCCTGAAGCAAACCGGTGGTGGGTCCTAACTCCGCTCTGTATTCTTGCGCTGTTATTCAGCTACAGATCGCTTCCGGATTCTGAGTTTTTTCGGGCCACTGATCAGGCCTTTACCAAACAGATTGAAGCCCCGACCGGCGATAATAACTCCGATGTCTCATCGAAGGCCTTCACTCCGACAGCCCCCTGGCTGGGCGTGGAATACGTCGATCCCGATCGCTTTGTTATCATGCAGGGAGAATCCCACATCCTTCTACCCTCTGAGTTGCAGATCGGAAAAATCACGTCTCTGCGCGAAGACACGGAAGTAATCTCTGTATGGAGCCGCGCAGAGAAAGGCCGCTATCTGAGAATCCGATGTCATAGTACCAGCCCGGACCTTCGCGGTGATTTCGACGCGCGCAGGCTCTGCGCTGAAATCACGATCCCCGAGAGCACGAAGTTTTTTCAGTCGCTCGAACGGCCGGCCCTTTACAGAGAAAGAACAAAGCAGAGGGGTCTTTTTTAGTTGCCGCTGGGCTTCGTCTCGATTTTTCTATACGAGATGCAGGTTTGCCGTCGGCAGACTTTCGATAACGGCCGGAGTCGCACCGAAAACCATGAAGTTTCGTTTAAACAAGAGAGAAGTAACCGATCTACTGAAAGAAAAGGGGATTAACCCGACGGCACAGCGAGTCGAAATCGCACATCTCCTGTATCAGAAGCCGCAGCATCTTTCTGCCGACGAAATCCTGAGCCTGCTGAATGCCGAATACGAACAGGTAAGCCAGGCGACGGTTTACAACACGCTGAAGCTTTTTGTCGACAAGAAAGTCGTGCGCGAGCTGATCTTCTCGTCTGACCGCATCTACTACGATTCCAACACCATCCCGCATCATCATTTTGTCGACATCGATACGGGTCGAATCTTCGATATTCCGCTCTGCATTATTCCCGTTCCTGAACTGGATCGACTGAATATGGGCGATGCTCAGATTCTTGAAACGACGCTCGTCCTTCGCGGGCGTTTTCCGCACCGCGAAACCCATGTTCAGATCCAGAACGATCTATCCGATCACGTCGTTAAGAACGGCGAACGCTGCGCCCGCGAATCGGGCATGAATACAGGCATCGAGATCGGCCAGCCGTCGCTAAAAAGCACGGCCAGCTGAAACGCCTGCTTCGTCTCCCTCACCGCCAGGTGTCTCATGCACTGCCTCAGAATGCAATATCGAGCGTGCCGGGCCGCCTGAATGCTCGGCCGGGCTGCCTGTATGCAACCATAATACGATCAGTGCTTCTTACGAATGAGCCAGTCCAGCAAGCCCGGAGCGAGAACCCTGGCCAGATAGATAAACCTTCCCGTGAAGTTCGTGAAGACGCAGCGGCGGTCTGATTCGATGGCCTTGCGAAAGATGCGTGCCACCGCTTCGGGGGTTTTCGCGTTCGAAGCCTGCTCTTCTTGAATCGGCCGACCGTCGGCGCCGATGCCCGATGTGCGCAGCGATGTGGCTACATACCCGGGGTAGAAGATAGCTGTTGTAATGGCGTCATCGCGCAGTTCGTGAGCGATGCTCTCTACAAAGGCCTGTGCCGCGGCCTTGCTGGCGCTGTAACCGAAACGCTCGCTGATGCCATACAACCCCGAAGGGGTCGAGATAAGAACGATCTTTTTCTCGGCATCGGCCTTTTTCAGAAAGGGTAGAAAGGCGCGCACCGTTTCAACGGCACCGAAGAAATTCAGCTCCATAATGCGCCGTAATGCATCGCCAGTTGAGGCGTCAAAACGGCCATGCATGGTCATACCGGCGTTCAGAACGAGCAGATGCAGTCCGTGATCCAGCACTTCTCTGAGAGCAACGGTAGCCTGCTGAAGAGACGTCGGATCAGTTACATCACAGACAACTGTAATGGGACGCCGACCGCAGGCCGATTCCACCGCATCGGCTACGCGCTGTAGCTCATCGGCCCGACGGGCAAGCAACACACAGGTCATGCCGGCACGACTGAGTTCATGCGCCAGCGCCTCACCAATGCCCGATGAAGCTCCTGTAATGACTGCAAGGCGTCCTTTGATCTGCATATCTTTACTTTTCGCGCCGGATCCAGAAGTCAATGCCGTAAAAAAAAGGGCCGGCTACGCCGACCCTCTCTTGAATCAGAAGTCATAGCATCTACGGCCACAACTTCTACGGTGATGGCTGTCTATCAGCGATCCCTTTCTTTATCGGTGAGGGCGCCCAGGAAGGTCACGATCGACTTCACCTCTTCATCGCTGAGCTTCTTGTTCAGCTGTAAATGCGCCATCTGCTGAACCGCATCTTCGAGCGTAGCGGATGCGCCGTCATGGAAATACGGCGCCGTCAGTGCAACGTTACGCAGCGAAGGCACTTTGAAGAAGTACTTATCGGCGTCTTTCTTCGTAACGTCATAGCGACCGAGGTCCTTCGTATTCGCATATGGATTCAGAAGTCCCATTTTCTGATAGGAATTACCGCCAAGCAGCGGGCCGTTATGGCACGACATACAACCGGCGTCCATAAAAGACTTCAGGCCTTTCTTCTCTTCGGCACTGAGCGCTTTAGCGTCACCGCCAAGGAAATCATCAAAGCGGTCTTTTGTGATCAGCGTCGATTCAAAGGCGGCGATAGCAAAGGCAAGGTTATCGTAGGTGATCGCTTCTTTCGCATCAGGGAAAGCTCCTTTAAAAAGCGTCTGATACTCTTCGATCGCGCCGATCTTTTTCACGACCGCCTCTTCGGAGGGCATGGCCATCTCAACGGGATTCAGGATCGGCCCTTTTGCCTGCTCGGTGAGGTCGGCGGCACGGCCGTCCCAGAACTGAGCGAGGTGAAAGCCTGCGTTTAGAACGGTTGGCGAGTTACGGCCACCGATCGTGCCCGCCGGAGCGCCGTTCGAAAACTGATTGTTATCGACGCCGCCGAGCTTCTCATCCACGCGGTGACAGGTATTGCATGATTGCGTATCGTTGACAGAAAGACGAACGTCGAAATAGAGCTTCTTTCCGAGTTCGATCTGCTGCGGGGTAACCTTTTCAAAGCCGGGCATCACAGCCGGAAGCGGCTTGAAAAGCGTGCCGGCCCTTGTCATCAGTTCTTTCGTTTCTGCATCCGGACCGCATGATATAAGCAATCCGACCGTCAGAAATAGGGGAGAAATCAAAATCCTCTTCATAGAGGCGAACGATAATAATCTTCGATTGTGCGGTCAATTAAGAAACATTCTAAATTTTCAATTTCCGAATAACCTTTTTTTATTGAATGAACGCCGTAGCGGTGGAGCATGCTCTCATGAAGAC
This sequence comes from Leptonema illini DSM 21528, assembly GCF_000243335.1. NCBI lineage: Bacteria > Pseudomonadati > Spirochaetota > Leptospiria > Leptospirales > Leptospiraceae > Leptonema > Leptonema illini. The sequence continues at coordinate 2,872,109 of NZ_JH597773.1, forward strand.
AGTGGCGATGGTTGGCACAGGCATTATGGGTCGCGGCATGGCGATGAATCTGAAGAAGAACGGAGTTAGATTGAGACTCTTCTCGCGATCGCCCGACAAACTCGCCGATCTTCGCGATGAGAACTGTAGCATCTTCACATCGATCAGCGAAGCGGCGAGCGGAAGCGATCTTACCGTAATCTGTTTGACCGAAGACGAAGTTGTGCGTATGGCCTTTTTTGAAAGCGAGCTGCTTGAGGCACGACCTGGCGCCATCATCGATACGGGAACGACGTCGCCCGAACTCACGCTTGAAATGGCCGACGCCGCAACATCGGCAAGTATCCCTTTTCTCGACGCCCCGATGACTGGAAGCAAACTCGCCGCAGCTGCCGGGCAGATCCTCTTCATGGTCGGAGGCGATGCCTCGCTCATTGAGAATTTCAGATTCTTCTTCGACGCCTGCGGGAAAAACGTTATCCATTGCGGCCCGGTTTCAAGCGGCCAGCGCGCGAAGATCGCCCTGAATATGGTTCAGGCCGGCCTCTTCCAGATCTACCTCGAAGGGTTCCATCTCGCCGTCCGCGATGGAGTCTCCGCCGACACACTGATGGAAATACTCAGCCAGTCCGCGGCCGCATCCCCTCTGCTCGATTTTAAAATGGGCTGCGTACTAAAGCGAGACTTTGAACCGCATTTCGCGTTACGGAACATGAACAAAGATATGAACCACGCCATGCAGCGAGCACAGCAGCTTCATACGGCCATCCCGCTCAGCTCGACTCTGAAAAGCTTCTACGATGCCGGTCTGGCGGCCGGCCACGGCGAAGAAGACTTCTGCTCGCTCGCCCATATCATGGAAGCTCTGAATCATCAAAGGCTTCGCTGAGCATCGCAGATTCCGCTTGCTGCTCTTCGGTATTCTCTGGCAGCGATGGCAGAAACAGGCAAAGCGTGGTAAAATGCTCTTTAAACCAGGACGACGGAGTGAATCCCGTAAAATGCCGGAATTCTCTGGTCATGTGCGCCTGATCAGAAAACCCCATCTGCATGGCCAGATTCGCAAGGCCGTACTTTAAGAAGCCCGGAATGTTGTTCTGTGTGCGACGAAGACGTGCGAGTTTTTGAACGGACTTCGGCGCCATACCGAATTCAAGATGGAAGAGACGCTCCAGATGACGGGGCGAAATCGATAAGCCGGCAGCCAGTTCTCGTATCGACAGGTTCGTGTTTGCATTCAGGCGATGAAGCGCAAGGCGGATGAGTGGGTTCGGTTCAGTAAGCCGGCGCAGACGTTTCAGGACGCTTTCAACGGCCTGCACACGCCCCTCAAAGCTCGTCGTTCCATAGCAGGCATCAAGCAACGGATACGCCAGCTCAGGCAGGATCTCGAGAAGATCCGGGAACTGATCCAGAAAAGGATCGGTTTCCAGACGAAACCATTGGAAGGCCGTGCGCGGTTGCAATCTTATAGCGAAGAAGGCACCGTTTACAATATTCTCCGTCGAGATATTCCACCATGTGCTCATCGGCCCGGTGTAGAAAATCAGTGGAAGGATCGCTTTATTGCGATCATTTTCAAGCACGCCAAACGGACGGAGCTGAATGATGATGTTGGATTCAATCGTCGGCGTGATACGCGGAAGCGCCGCGTTCCGGTGAAGGTCGTCCCATGCCCAGTAATGCATAACCATTTCTGAAAGGGCTGGATCGGGTAATTGAAAATTGACTTTCATGGTCGTATTCTTTCAGACCACAGCGGCCCGACCTTTTTTCAATCTTCTGTCTGGAAAAAGCGGCCGTATAAAAAAAACTGCAAAACGGCCTCAGAGATCGGCCTCGGCCATCTCAGCATAGGGTTGCAGCGCTTTTTCAATCTGCTCGGGTGTGATGCCAAAAAGCGCCGCCGTGCGATTGAGCACTCGATCCACCAGGGCATCGGGGCAGCTTGCACCGGCCGAGAGCAGGATCGTAACCGACTCTTTTGCGGGCATCCAGGAAGATGATATCTTCGCCTGACCGCCTTTCAGATCAAGATGCCGAATTTCATCTCTGCTGATCAGTTCGAATTCATCTTTAATATAGTAGGTGGGCATTTTTTCTTCACAGAGTTCGACGAGATGCGATGTGTTCGAAGAGTTATATCCACCCACAATCAAAGCGAGATCGCCCTCGTCCGTCAGCATCTCTTTCAGAGCCGTCTGATTTTCGGACGTCGCATAGCAGAGAGTATCGCGAGTATCGGCGAAATGGTCTGATAAGTTCGTATCTCCGAATCGCCGGATAATGGCCGATTTGAGAAACTCGCTGATGGCGTGCGTTTCGGTGGCCAACATCGTCGTTTGATTGACCACGCCGATGCGCGTCAGATCGGCCTCCGGGCGAAAGCCGGGCGAGCATCGGTCGGGAAAATCCTGAAAGAAACGATCAATCGGCCTTTCATTGCATATGTATTCGGCAAGGACGGCAGCCTCTTCCATGTCCTGGATAACCATTCCCGGCGCATTCAGAAGAGCGTGCGAGAAGGTGGCCCGCGTTTCTTCATGTTTGAAGCGTCCGTGAATGATGACCGTATAACCCTTTTCGCCGAGCTGCGACGAACGGTTCCATACCTTTTCAACAAACGGACAGGTCGTGTCATAAGTCTGCGTGTCGATGCCGCGGGATTGCAGGAGATCAAACATCTCCACCGTCGTTCCAAAAGCGGGAATAATGACGACATCCTCGGGCTTAAGATCGGTAAGCGGAATCAGAGGAGTGCCGTCGGTCTTCATGAGGAACTGAACGCCTCGCTGCTTCAGATCTTCGTTCACGTGAGGATTGTGAATCATCTCGCTCAGCAAGAAGATCCGCTTTCCTTCATTTTCGTCGATGGCTCTGTAGGCCTTTTCAATCGCATGTTCGACGCCGTAGCAGAACCCGAAATGCCTGGCTATCTTGAACCGCAGGCCTTCCAGCTCGAGTACGGTCGGCGTGAGATCCTTGCGATACCGGTCCTGAGCCCGTCTGGCCCTCTTTAATAAGGATATAACAGGGGAACGGTAAAAAACGGGAATCTCAAAATGGCGTCGGGTCACAGGGAGAAGAAAATCATAGAAAGGGGACGGTAAAACCTTTTTTTTGGCGGCCATAGCTCCAGATTTTTGTTCTAATAGAATGACTGTGAGGAAGATCCGATGGATCATCCGGAACAGTCAACCGCCGTTTCCTGATCCGGCCCCGGTGGCCGGATTTTTTTTTGTTTTGACGTAGCGGTGTTCAGAGAGCTAATATCGGCCATGCAAAAGACTTCCTTCCTCAAGCGACTTGTAGTCGGCAGCATGATCTCGCTGACTCTCGTTCTTTCCACCGCTCAGTGTTTTGGCGGCTTCGCGCTGACCAAAAAGTTGTATCAGTTCAACAAATCAATCATGGCCGGCGACAATAGCATGGGGGCTCGATTTGTACGGACGCTTGTTATGTGGATCATGGCAATCATCCCGGTTTATGGAATCGGTATGTTTGTTGACCTGATCATCCTGAATCTTGTCGAGTTCTGGTCCGGCAAGCCTCTGATTGCCTCATCCTCCGGTCCTGACGCAAGAGTGACATTTACTCAAATCAACGAAAACGAGTTGCGCATCGATATTAAAGACGCGAAGATTTCCTCGTTTCATGTGTTCCGCGATCGTCCGGGTGAGTTCTTCCTGAAAGAAGGCTCTTCATACGTTCCGGTTATCATGCCCGAAGATCTACAGGCCTTCGATATAAATGGAACGACGTCCATCAGCTGTGAGCGCACAGAAGCGGCTCTTGTTTGTTCTGAGGGAAAGAGCGAGAACGCGGCGATTCAGAGCGGAGTAGAGCAGGCTCAATATGAACGTCTGCAATACCGTACCCGTCTTGCTCTTGGTATCGGAGCTGAAGCGGCATCACGCTGACATCTTCGCCTTAATTCGCTGGCCGAAACACCGGTGCCGGTCAGCGCTTCTGAGAATCTTCGTCGGCGAGCAGATTCAGCGCCATAACCAGCGGAAAGATGCCGAGCGCCGTAGCCGAAAAGAAATTCCACCAGATCACCGGATCGCGCATCAGCTCTCTCTGCGCCTCTGAAATCATACCTCCCCATGACGAAGTGCCCGGCTCGATGCCGATGCCGATGAACGTGAGCACGGTTTCGGCCAGGATAACGCTCGAAGATGAAAGGGCGAAGTTGATACGTATAATCGGCATCGTATTCGGCAGAATCTCTCGCAGAAGAATCGCCGGCACAGACATGCCCGTCGCCCTGGCAGCTCGAATAAAGGCCTGCTCGCGAAGACGCAGCGTCTCACCTCTGACAAGGCGCGCCAGATCCACCCACGACGTCAGCCCGATCGCGATAACGACCCATAAAAGCCCGCGACCGAACACCATGAGAAACGTGACGACAAAGAGAATCCAGGGAATCGACGCGACGGTCGTATACAACCACTGAATCACATCATCAACGCGACCGCCGAGATAGCCTCCGAGCAGGCCGAGAATGATGCCCACCGGGAACGAAACAAGAGCGACGCCAAACGATAGAAGAATAGCCGTTCTCGATCCCTGAAGAGTCTGCTTGAATACATCGTTCCCGTTTACGTCCGTTCCAAGAAGATGAAAACCGACGGTCGGATTCGAAAGCCCCTCCAGAGGATACGTATAACTCTTTTCTTTGACGACGGCAAAGCCTCTATCAAAAGCGGCGTCAAGAATGCTGCGATATCCCGGAAAGGGAATGATGTCAAGCAGGCCGAATGCGAAATAGAAAACGACGATATAGAGACCGATCTTTCTTCCGCTGAACTTCATGTCTTACTCCAACCGTATACGAGGATCAGCCAGCGCATAACTGATATCCGTTAATATGTTACCCGTCATATACAGGAAGGCGCCCATATACACCATAGCGCGGATCACGGGAAAATCTTGCGAAAGGATAGCCGTAAAGAGCATATCGCCCATGCCGGCAATGCCGTAGAATTGCTCGAGCAAGAGCGAACCGCTGATCAAGAAAGGCAGCGAGATCACGACTGTCGTCAGAATCGGAATCATCGTATTTCTAAGAATATGCCGGACCATCAGAACGTTATCGGTCGCTCCGCGCAGTCGGGCCGCCCTCACGAAAGGAGCCGTCACCGAATCGGCAAGAACTGTACGAAAGAAACGAATATTCGAGCCGATGCCGGCGATGACGGCGACGGCGACGGCCGGAGTAATGGAGCCATGAATGGGAAACAGACGCACAAGATCGCCGAAGATCCAGCCCGAAGCGAGAAGAAAAGCCGGCAGCGGTATACTCATCAAAGAAACCGAGATAAGACGAAGATGTGAATCGAGGCGTCCGCGACGGTAGGCGGCAAGAACGGATAACGCCAGGCTGAGTAGAAGCGTCACAAAAAAAGAAGGCGTCATCAACATCAAAGACGGACCGGCACGACGAACGATCTCGCCGGCAATGCGCCTGCCGCTGCGATCCGTTCCAAAATCCCCGGTCAGAAGATCTTCAAGACCGAGAAAAAAACGAGAGTAAAGAATGCCGTGCTCTTTAAATTCCGGGTGCACGCGACCATCCGCCCTGACCTCTTCGGCCATATAAGGCAGATTCAAGAAATACGGAAGGTGATATCCGTTGGCTCGCACCCAGTTCTGTAAAACAGGCACCGGAGCCTGCTGTAGATTCGTACGAGCGATCGCCATCGGATCTCGAATGTGAAACAGTGCGAACGTAATGCCATAGACGCCAAGAGCGACGGGAATCGAATACAGCAATCTTCGAATAACGAAGGCAAGCATCAGAAGCCTCCTCCGAAAATCGAATTCAGCGCTTTCACTTTTTCACGCCGAAGCTTCGGACGCACGCTGCGGTATTTCAGCTGGTTGAAATTTACCGGATGCGGAACGACCGGATCAAGATACGGCCAGGAAATCGAATACAGCACCGGATGATGCGAGAGCATGAGCGGCACGTCGCGCTTCAGTATCGCATCCATACGTCGCAGTCGATTCCGGCGTTCCGGACCCGGATGCATGGCCAGGATTTCAAGATAAAGGGCATTGAATTCAGGATTATCATACGAAGACTCATTCAGCGTACCGGAACGATTCGGGCCGTAGAAAAGCTGATAGAAGTTCTGCGGATCGGCGTAGTCCGCTCCCCAGGCCCATGTCGTGATCTGAAACTCCTTCTTCATACGCTTCTCGAAATAAGTCGGCGTATCGTAGACGTCGATCTTCAGCGTCCATCCGTTCGCCTCGGCCGATTCCGTATAAAAACGATAGATGGCCGTTCCGCCCGCTCTGGCGATATCGACCATACGTAGGGTTAACCGGTTCCCTGTGGCCGGGTCGACGCCGCCGGGATAGCCGGCTCGCGCAAGAAGGGTCGGCACGCCTTCCGCACATTGATAGGCCCGCCTCTGTTCGGCGATACCGTCGGCATCTCCACTGGCTGATCCGCTCATGTTTGTATTTTCGGTTCCACCCTCAATGCCCGGGGGGATCAGGCCCGCCGCCGGTACAGCGCGGTTACGGTAAAAACGTGCGATAAGATCTTCGATATTAAAAGAACAGGCCACGGCGCGTCGTAGCCAGACGTTCGGCCCGACGACGGGGTCTTGCAGGTTGAATAGCAGGCCATAAGTCACAAGCTCGCTATCGCTGTCAGAATAGATCCCCTGCTTCTGAAAGCGTTCGGTAACATCATGCCCGTCAAAGACCTGATCGAACGTATCCTGTCCGACGCTGATGCGGTCCATGTATCCCTGCAAAAAGAGGCGCCAGAGAGTCGGTCCCGATTTAACCTCGGTCAAGCGCACCTCGTCAAGCAACGGCAGCTCTTGCTCTCCTCTCTCGGGCGAGACCGTATAACGCTGAAAGCCCGCATAACCGGGATTCTTTTCGAGAACGATATGTGACTGCAGCCGGCGATCTTTGATGTAAAAAGCACCCGATGCGGGAATGCCTTCTTCGATAGAGCGACCGGCGGCGACCATGCGTCGATAGCAGGCCTCTGGCATCGGAGCCGACGACGGAATAGCGAAGAAGTAAATCAGTTGCAGATCGGGCTTTTCAAGCAAAATCTGAATGCCGTCGTCGTCGAAACGGCTGACGCCGCGGATATTGCCTTTATAGCGATCCTCACCTTTATCGACAGATCGCTTCTCAAGCTCGTCGGCGTATTCGTTAAAGCCGATGATGCGTTCAAGCAACGGGTAGGCATAAGGACTGAGAGAGCGATCGGCCGTTCTCTTGATCGTGAAGATCACGTCATCGGGCGTCACCTCGGGCCCCGTCTTCCCGTCGAAGCAGAAATCCGGAGCGTAACGAAGACCTTTTTTCACGCGAAACCGAAAGGCATGCACGGGGCGCCCCTCGAAAAGCACGGTCTTCTCTTCGGGCATCTCTGATGCAAGCAGAGGAACGAGTCTCAACGGACGAGCATGATAGTCATATTCATAAGCCGTAGAATGAGTGTTCGAAATGATCGAGAACGAGACGACGTCGGTGGCGCGTACCGGATCAAGCGTTTTGGGATCATCGGAAAGCGGCAGATAGTGTACGGCTCGATCATCCAGAGATCCGTAGGGATTATTCAGCGGCTCTCTGCAGAAGAGAGGAAGAAGCAGAGCAACGACGACGCAGACTCGCAGGATCACCCGCTCATCCCACCGCGACGGCGCAAAAATGTAAAGACGATTTTTGCGCCCGATATGATCAATAGTCGATATTCAGCTCGCGAATCCGTTTATCAAGAGTATTCCGGTTGATGCCCAGATACTTCGCCGCCTTTGTCTTCGTATAGCGAGTACGCTTCATCGCATATTGAATCAGGCGACGCTCCACTTCTCCGATAACGAAGTCATAGGCCCTGCCATCCAGATCGTCAAGATCGGCGCCCGGAAGCAGATTCGCCTCAAGCGATCCGCTCTCAGCCGCCGCCGTCGCTGCCGGCTCCTTTCGCGCCGGAGCAAGATCGAGCATCTTTTCTTTGCCGCTTACCTGAATGTGAGCAAGCACCTCTGAAAAATCGTCGATATCAATCGTCGACGAACGCGAAAGCACGACGGCGCGCTCTACCATGTTTTCGAGTTCACGCACGTTACCCGGCCAGTCATACGTTTCAAGCAGGCGGATGACCTGCGGCGTTATTCCTTCGATCTTCTTCGAATTCTCTTTCGCGTAACGTGCCACAAAATGATGGACGAGAATCAGAATATCTTCATGGCGTTCGCGCAGAGGAGGAATCGTCAGCTGGATAACGTTTAACCGATAAAAAAGATCGGCGCGAAACCTTCTCTCTTCGATCAGCTGTTCGAGATTGGCGTTTGTCGCCGCAATCACCCGTATGTCGACCTTGCGTGAGCGACCGCCTACGGGCTCGATCTCCTTTTCCTGCAAGACGCGAAGAAGTTTCGCCTGCAATCCAAGATCCATCTCGCCAATTTCATCAAGAAAGATCGTTCCGCCGTCGGCGATCTCGAACTTGCCCTTCTTGTCGGCGTTAGCTCCCGTGAACGACCCCTTCTTATGACCGAAAAGCTCGCTCTCAAGCAGATTCTCGGGAATGGCCGCGCAGTTAATCTTGATGAACGGCATGTCCTTGCGCGGGCTGTTATAATGAATGGCCGAGGCGAAAAGCTCTTTCCCCGTACCCGACTCGCCTGTGAGCAGAACCGAAGACCGCGACTCTGCAATGATACGTATCTTTTCAAAAAGCTCCTGCATCAGCTCCGAACGACCGATGAGGTTACCGAACTGATACTTGCGTGAAAGCTCCTGCCGCAGACGGATGTTTTCGACGACGAAAGGACGCGTCTCTTCTTCGATCAGGCTCTGAATGGCGAAGGCCTGTGAGATCATAGAACCGAGAATCTGAAGAAATTCAAGAAGCTCTTTAGGATCGAGCTCCTGCTTGTGCGTGAAGATGGAAAAAACCCCCACCACTTCCTGATTCGAAAAGATCGGACAGCAGAAAAAACCAAGGTCCAGGTTATCGTTAACCACCTTCATGCGATTCAGGAACTCGGGCTCGCTGCGAGCGCTTGGAATAAAGACGGCCTGGCGGTTCTGAAAAGCCGTTCCTGTAATACCTTCGCCCGGAGCATATGTTACCTGAAGTGAGTCCTCCGTATGCGATCCGACCGAAGCGACGATTTTTAACAGGCCTTCCTGACGGTCATAGACGAAAAGCGTGCTGCGGTGAATACGAAAGGCCTTCTGTGTCGTCGTCATGACCTCTTCGAAAAATTCCTGCAGGCTCAGGGATCGGGGAAGGATGCGCGAGATTTCCAGCAAGACACGGTGAAACCGATCGCGCATACGCAGAGTTCTATTATCGGCAATCTTAACAAAGATGGTGGCCGAAAGGTTCGAGACGATTTCAAGCAGGGTCACGTCGTCTTTACTGAAAGCTCCGACCTGCATCGAGTCGAGAGAAAGCACACCGATCATGCGATCCGAATTGATAAGCGGGACGGCGACCTCGGCAAGCAGATCCTCGCGAATCCTCACATAGTCGTCTGCAGTGCGCGTATCGTCGATCAATCGCGGGCGAACGTGCCGCGCCACCCACCCGGTGACACCTTCTCCCAGACGCAGGCGCATTCCTCCAGCATCCTTGTTCAAACCGATGGCGACTCTTGTCACGAGAACCTGCTCCTCTTCATCATAGAGCATGATGCTGCCGGAATCAGCACCAGTCGCCTCCATGCAGGTCTTGAGAAAATATTCAAGCACCTCTTCAGGCTCTTCTATGCGGTTCATTGCCTCTGCAAGGCTGGCAATGACATGGATTAAGCGATCTCGGACATTCTCCCGGTTCATTGGGATCGGTTTGCTACTGCCTCTTTCCTGTGCAATTTTATTTTTTTTTGGGCATAGACACCCACTTCAGCGTTACTTGACACGAAAGTCAACCATAGAGAATCAACCCATGCAGTGGGAAGCGAGCGATCTGCCCTTTCGAGAGCACACCCTGAAGCGGTATACATTTCACGCAGCCGCAAATGCTGGCCCGCCTATCCTCTTCTTCCATGCGACGGGCTACTCCGCTCTAACGTATCGCACGCTCTTTCAAAAATGGGCCGATGCCGGTCATGACGTCCATGCTCTTGATTTCCTGGGTCACGGGCAATCGAGCAAATCGCATGCCTTCTCGGACTGGTTCTTCTTTCGCGACCAGGCCGTTGAACTGATCGACGCCGTTGTCGCCGAAACGAATCGCCTGCCGCTGCTGGTCGGACATTCCCTCGGAGGTGCCAGCGCTCTTCTGGCCGCCCGGCAGCGTGACGTGCTCGGCGTCACGGCCCTTGATCCGGTCGTGCTCGGCCCTCTCAGCATTCAGCTCACGCGCTTTTTCGACGCCCCTCTTGCTAAGGTTGCCGAGCGCCGAAGGGCCGACTTCAAAGACCTTCAAGTAGTGAGTCGAAGCTACCGTCGCAGCCCCGCCTTCAAGCGGTGGGATGACCGCGTTTTCACCGACTATCTCGACTCCTGCTTTGTGAAACAGGGAGACGGCTTTACGCTTGCGCTGCCTCCACAGATTGAGGCCAGGGTGTTCCGCTCGCTGAAGCCTGGCCACTGGTCGCATTACAGGTCGCTTCAGCATCCGCTCTTTATCTTCATAACGACCGGATCGGACGTCTGCCCCGTACGATCCGCACGTGCGCTCTGCTCAAAGCATCCGCTTTCAGAGTGGAAGCTGCACGGGTCGGGATCGCATTTCTTTCCGATGGAAGATCCGGAACAGACGGCTGAAGAGGTGCTGCGCTTTTCGCGCAAGTTAACCGGAGGCTGAACGGGCCCGGGCATTCGGTCCGGCGTTCCGTTAGCGATGCGCAGATCGGTTTACGAACAAAAAACGGCGCCGCAGCGCCGTTTGCATCAGAGGTCGAACCTCTCGACGGTTGTTATTGTGTTACCGTCTCGGTCGCATAGCGGATGTTTTTCACGGAATTCTCGTCCACGAAATGACTGCCCTGCACCGTCTGCACAAGCAGCTTACCACCGGATTGCGCCACGACGACGCCTCGCAGCACTCTACCGTCTGTTAACGTGATCAGCTCGATCTCCTGCTGATAGATACGCTTCAGATCTTCTTCAGACTTCGCCTCTTGCAGCTCTCCCGTAAGAGAAGAGGCCTCTGCAAAGGCGTCGGCATTGCGCTGCATCTCTGCAGCCTCTTCGACCAGCCCTTCGGATTTGCGATCTGACGGCTGATCGAGGTTATCACTCAATCGGATCTCTCTATTCGCTTCGATGATATGCGTTTCGGTTTTTCCCTTCATGCCGGTCGCTTCGACCATGCCCTCGGCGACGACGACGGTCGTTGCATCGGACTCTACGTTAAATTCATAGATCGTGCCCCTTACAGAAGCGACGGCCGTCGGTGAGATAGAGCCATGCTGTGCCCCTGCATCAAGCTTCTTTACAAGGTGCAGGGTTTTACCGTTGCTCTGCTCGATATAGATTCCTTTGCCTGGATCGGCCGGCGTGGCCAGCACGACGTCGGTGCTCTCGCGCAGACGGACGATCGCCCCTCCCTCAAAAGCAAGGTCGACCATCGAGCCGGGCCCGGTTATGATCTTTGTGCCGGCGCCAAGAATGTCGCCGCTGTGCAGAGCGACACTGCCGTCTGCGGTAACCTTAGAGGCCTCGCCTTTCAGAAAAACGACGACGGCCTTCAGTTTGCCTGTATGAGACACGGCCGGCGCCTCAGGAGCGCTCTGCCTGAAAATCGTGAACAATGCGGCCGAAACGGCGATCAAAAGAGTTGCGGCGGCGGAGAAATAGATCTTCTTCTTGTTGTGTGTGTTCGGGGATGCGACCATCGTCGTGTCCTCCAGTTGGATTCTGGGGGCACGGTTTAACCATTCGTCCGAGAAATCCGGAAACGTCGGCTCTGCTACCTTCTCCTTAAAGAGCGGCAGATAGGCGTCAAATTCCGGATTACGCTCTATTTCATGGATTTCAGCCATACTACGAAACGGTTCCCGTCCCCTCTATCCTTCACACACAAGAATCAGACGCATAAATTTCAAAAAACTCCCGTGCCCGGAGCCGATGTCGCTTTTTTTCAAGATCTTCATTCACCATTCCAGATCGGCGGGCTGAAATCCAATCTTTTTCCCTTCAGTGACAAGTTGTTCTTTCGCCTTTTTTAACATGCGAAAGGCCGTCGTAACGGAAAGATCGAGCACCTCGGCAACCTGCTCGATGGTCATCCCATGCTCAAAGCGTAGAATCAGGGCGTTTCGCTCCACCTCGTTCAGGTGCTGCAGTAGATCAGAGAAAATGCGCATCGCCCGCTCTTTTTGATCGGCGCCGATCACACTGGCCTCCACGGCCGACGAAGAGCCGGGCGCGGCCAGCTTCTCGGGATCGTCATGCAGATGCACGCGACGATTATAAGAGCTCTTATAGTAATTGATAAGAATGTTGCGGGCAGCGCGAAAGAGATACATGCGGCAACGATTCTCGTCGGGTATCTCTTTATCTTTGAAGATACGAATGAAATTGAGGAAGACGTCCTGCATCAGGTCAAGGGCGGTCTGCTCGTCCCCCACCGATCTGCGCAGAAAGCCATAGATCGGCATACGGAACGTATTATAGAGATACCGGAATGTCTCCTGCCCCTGACTCATAAATCACCGATGCGTTAATGGGACTGTTTTTTCGTTGATCCTTTTGCGCAAGAAAAATCTTTGTGAACTCTCCGGAATAATCAAGGTCCAAAACATAGAATCCGGAACGACCCGCGAACAGTATTGAAAAAAAAGGTCATCGCCCTTGTGAAAAGAAATGTGAACAGATACATAAAACGCGTTTTTCTCGTTCTTTTACTGCTGCTCTTTGCAAGCCCTCTGCTTGCTCACACCCTCTATATGAAAGACGGACGGGTCATCAAAGGCCGCATCGTGGCACAGACCCGCACAGAAGTGAAGATCAACGTAAACGGGACGGTCCTCACCTTCCAGAAAAGCGACATCAGACAGGTTGAGTTCGATGCGCCTCCACAGAAGCCTGTGCAGCCGATCAAGAAACCCGAAAAGAAGCCGGAACCTGAGAAGAAACCGGAGGGCGATCGTGAGATGCCAATCAATCGCTGGACCCTGGCCGGTCGGTCTGCCCTGATCCCCGGATGGGGACACTGGAAGGCCGATGAAAAGTGGACCGGCGCAGGCTATTTTTTCTTAACTGCCGGCCTCACCGCCTATGCCATTCAGAAACGCTCGGCTGCGATATCGGCTAAAGCGAATTACGAAAGCCAGACGATCGTCAACTTCGCCGTTATCGGCAGTACCAATCCACTCGGCGATCCGACGGGGAACCTGCTTTTAAGCGCGTTGCTCGGTGCGAATAACTTCAACGGTTACCAGTCGAAGGTGAACGCCTACAACCAATCCCTGCAGCTGCTTGCCGTCGCCTATACCGGACAGATCGTTCACGCCTGGTTCACAGGACGCCGTCTCGAAAAAACAGAGGGCGCCCTTCTCATGCCCGTTTCAGACGAGACGGGCCGACCGGCGCTTGGCCTGTATTATTATACGCGCTTTTAATGCACCACTCTGGTCGAGCGCATTCCGTATAGAAAGCGATCGAAGGGATGGGTCATTATTGTAGATCGGTCGACTGCAGCTCGCTTTTCGGTGGTTGCAGAGCCTCGCTCAGTTCCTGCTTTGCCGCCGCGCTGAGCTTACCGTGAGCGAGCAAAAAGCGGCAGTACTCGCGCACAAGACGATGATGGGCGGCATTCGCGCCGATGGACCACTTGGCCGCCCTGTAGTGTACGTCACGCATCGCCGGGGCGCCATCGATCTCATCGCGCTTCGGATGCTGCTGAAACTTCTCAAGCTCGCCGCGATCGCTCACACCTTCGAGCTGCCGTACAAGCACGGCAATGGGCCGAAAGCTGCCTGTGGCAAAGAAACCCGACCAGAGCATGTCGAGCTCAAACGGCTGCTCGATGCCATCGTAAGGATCGGGCCATCGCGTACCGCGCAGCTTTTCAAGAACGCCCTTTCCGCTCGAATCAAGGCTCTGCTCAAATTCATGAGTGATGGCGCCCGTTAGATAGAGGACGTGCAGTATATAGAAACGATTCTTTCCGCCCTCATCGGGATACAGGGCGGCCAGCTCGGGCAGAAGATGTCGATTCGCTTTGTATAACTCGACGAAGAAGGTGATCGGCGTGATAAATCCGGCGTCGTCCTGGGGCTCTGACAGTTTTACGAACTTGAAGAAGACGGAGTTAATCTGCTCGGGATGCGGATCTTCATAGTAGGATTGCATCCAGTTTCCAAGATCTTTCAGATCGTCGATGGGGGCCGTGCCGCTCATCTCATCGGCAAGCTCGATGAAGCTGCGATCAGAAGCGACCGTCTGCCCGATGGCGTCACGCACCGTGATCTCAACGGCGTATCGGCCCGCCGCATCCCTCGGCTGAAAGGCAAGGCGCAGGTTGTTTGCGCTGAGAAGTACGAGATCGTCGCGCTCGATGCGCGACTGCACGGCCGGTACGTTCTGCCTTACCAGAAGCGCCGCTCCGTCGGGCTTCACGACTCGAATGTCATAGCTGAGATCGATACGGCCGTCGTCGGTGCGACGGTATCCCTTCATGAGCACGTAGGGGATGAAGGTCTGTCCGCGTACGACGCGATCGGTGCGGCTGACGCGGGGCATCGATTCGGTAATCGTGAAGCGCCATCGTTCGTGGAAAAAGGTATCGACTGAGGGAACAACAGCGGCCTCAAAGCCGCCGCCTTCGGCCCGGGCCGATCCGAACGGAATGAACGCCGGTAAAAAGAAGCAGCTTACACTTACTATCCTTAGCGAAAGAAAAAAGAGAAAAATCCTTGAATTCATGCCAGAACATGCTTTCATTATTCACATCATCTCAGCAGACAGAAAAATCCGTCAAGTCGTTCGATTGTAATCCTCACGAGAGGAATTTTCGGAAAAACGACCCCGAGGTGTCTTTTTTTTATGGTGAAGGTGTCCCCCGGAGGAATTGTCATGCACCGGCAAATACACAGAATTCGCAGCCTTTTTACAACCCTTACCTGCCTGGTCTTGATTTCGTGCATGCAAGCCGAGAAGTTCTCGCTCGATACGTCGGGCATGGAAGGCCTGTTGATTGGCGGCCTGAGCTTCGAGTCCGGGCAGCCGGGAGGAGGAGAAGAGGAGGAGGAGGAGGAGGGAGGCTATTCAGGCGCGCAGTTCGTGGCAGTGGGCGATAATTTTCAAACCTGGTATTCCTATGACGGAATCTCCTGGGAAAAAAGTCCTAACGGTATGATGGACGCCCAGAACCTTCAGTCGGTGGCATTTGGCAGCAACGTTTGGGTAACAGTCGGCCAGACGTCTGCCGGTACCTGCGGTGTCTGGACTAGTCCGGACGGTTCCAACTGGACCCAGCGCAGCTGTCCGGCCGGTGATTCCGTTAGAAAGAACGCTATCGCCTACGGGAATGGATTCTTTCTTGCTGCAGGTGAATGCAATGGGACAAACATTACCGCTATGAAATCGACAGATGGTGGCATAAACTGGACGGCAATCGTCCCATTCGCTGCTGGCTGTTCGAACGAGATCAAATCTCTGATTTTCGAAACGCAATCGCAACAGTTCATTGCAGTCACCAATGCGGGGATTGCCTACAGAACCCCAGATGGAACAAACCCCTGGACTTTTGTCGCTATTCTTGACGGTTATGCCAACTCCGTCAAAATCCAGAAGGGCCTCCCCGGCAAAATACTAATTTCTGGTGTGAATCTAAACGACCACCCGGCTGTGTGGCAGTATTCCCTGGACGGCTCTCTCGAAGCCAGCGCCGAAATCAGCGACGTCACGGCCGATATATTTGAGGGGTTCGCGTATGGTAATGGGCGGTTCGTGGCCACAGGAACCGACACCTCACGGTATAACTGTTATTTCAATACTGCTACCACCGTTGCGGCGATACTTCCTGCGAATAAAAACTCTCTTTTTCCCTTATGCGGGACCGCCGGTTTCTTTCCCCAGAGAATCGACTATCACTCGGGAGTAGGGGTATTTGTGGTGGGTGGCTATTCCATCGATGGAGACCTGAATCAATTTGCCTGGTCGTCTGATGGTCTCAGCTGGACGACCGGTGCCACGACGCCCGGTGCGACCAGCATGAATGCGATGGCAGTCGTAGAATGATCTTGCTCCTCTGAGATGGCACAGATGTGCGGTACGGCTTTTTTGAAAAAAAGCGACCTTGCGTTGTCGTTCTTTTCAGGCAATGCCGCTCTCTGGAGGGATCTGTTATGCACCGGGAAAAAGAAACCATTCGCAGCCTTCTTTCAGCCCTTGTCTGCCTGCTCTCACTTTCCTGCATGCAGGCCGAAAAGTTCTCGCTCGATACGTCGGGCATCGAAGGCCTGCTGATTGGTGGCCTGAGCTATGATGGAGGGCTTTTTGGTACGAATCCCTCATACACGGTCGGTGGATCAATTTCCGGATATAATGGCTCTGGCATGGTATTGCAGAATAACGGCACAGATAGTTACACGGTGCCTACCGGTGCGACTGACTTCACCCTGCCCTCCGGGCTTGCCGATGGCAGCGCATTCAACGTAACGGTAGCCACGGCGCCAGGCAATCCGCCACAGCAATGCACGGTTACAGGCGGCACGGGAACCATCAATGCAGCGAATGCGGTTGGAGTGAGTATTGCCTGCACCGACAAGGCCTGGGGTGCTACGCAGACGGTCGGGAATCTCAGCGCCAATACAACGGCCACACCACGAATTCGAAACAGCATCGACGGTTCGGGTACCGGCCGCATCGCCTACCTTGATAGAATGAATGCCGGGGTTGACCCACTGTGGCTTCTCTACCAGTTTACCTTTTCCGGTGGAGCATGGTCGGCAGGTCAGAACTTCAGCGGCGGGGGAAGTCACACGGATCTGGGGCTTTCAACAAATGCAGCAGGAAAAACCATTGTTGCCATCAATGCGACGAGTATCCTGGGAAATGCCGGCGTCTACACAGCCCTTTATGAACCGACAACAGGTTGGGATAGTGCTGTTACCCGAATCGGTACCGAGAGTTGCCCGGACCTTCGAACAGGTGTTACAACAAATGGTCAGGCTGTGCTGACCTGTCTGTCTTCTACGTTTGCAATCAACTATGCTGCCTTCACTCAATCCATTCCAACAAGTTTCGCCAGTAGCCAGAGTTGTTCATCTTGCACCGGTTTCTCCATGACAACAGCCGGAAACTCCGTTGCCCTTGCCTCGTTTCAAGACTCTTCGATAAACAACAGCAGGGTCTTTAGATGGACAGGCGCAGGATGGGAGAATACTAATACGCCCAATCAATCTGACAATACAGGCTCCGCTGTATCGACCAATGAAGCTGGCACCATCTTTGCTCTGTTCCGTGACGGAAATGATGATCTTCTGGCTACAAACCGAACTGGATCGACATGGAGTTCCGAGACGACGACAGGCTGCGCCTTCAACAATGAGTTCAGCGCAGGGATTGACGGAAATGGAAACAGTATAGCGGCCTGGATATCATGCGCGGACAATCAGTTCATTCACATCAGGATGCGGAGCAGCCAGAGCGGATGGCAGACACTGCAAAGTTTCGACGAAGGGGCAACCATTCGAAAAGGACCCGTTATTGCTGTTAACGAAGCCGGTTTTGGTTTTGTATTCTGGACAGTGGAAGATACACCTGCCAGAATCCGCTTTGTTCGAATTAATACGATTACCGGTTCAGTCGGAGCCGTTCAACAACTTGCTACGACAGGCGACGGGTATTCTCTTGAAGCCTCCATCAACGCAAAGGGACAGACCGTAGTCTCCTGGAGTGACGGCAGTTCAGGTGCCTTCTCTGTGAAGGCAAAGGTCCTTGAGTAAACTAAACGAACAGCTTAAGCAAAAACAAAAATAGCCTTAGCTGCAGTTATTTGATGAAAGGCAGCCATCGCTGCCGCCCGATAAATAAAAAGGGCCGCTTTCGTTTCGAAAAGCGACCCGGTGTTTCTCGTGTCTGCGATACTCTTTTTTGTTTTTATGCGTCTTTGGCGGTGGAACGGGCTGTAGCTTTCCGGCCACAGACTTCACCGCCTTCAGCGTCTCTTTCTTCATGAAAGGCCTCCGCGGCTGTAGGTTTTCTCATTTAGAAGCAGTTCTGGGCCCCTTCTTTAAGGACGTCCGATGCCGCTGTTTTTCCACTTTTTTTTGAAAAAAGTCGGCGTCCAGACCGTCTGATCTTTATCTGGCGAAACAGGCCGATAAAAACAGATTCAAAAACACTTTCGAAATGATTCACGAAAGCCCTCATTATGAAAACCAAGGCAAAGAAAGTCCTCATAACAAAAGTTCTCTACCGTATAGGGATCAAGGCCGTGCTGGCGCTGTTACTAACGCTCTCGGCCCTTGCTTCCTGTATGCAGGCCGAGAAGACCTCCCTTGATACCTCGGGCGCCCAGGGGCTGCTTCTTGGAAGCCTTAGCTTTGAGGGGGGCCTGTTTGGAGGCGGATCGGGCGGAGCTACGGGGCCTTTCAGCAAAGACGGGAATCCGACCGTTGTCGCTACCAGCCCGACGAACGCAGCCACGATCGCTCCGTGTTCGGGCTCTCCGTGCCGGGCGCGTGTCAGAATTCAGTTCGACGAGAGCATGGATACGTCGACCGTTCTGCCGCTGCTCGTAGAGATCAGCGATGGAAGCTGGGCGGATTCCAGCATCGCTCCACTGACATCAAGCATCTCATGGAGCGGGACAAAATATCAGAACGATACGGTTACATTCGAGCTCGACTCCGTTCATCTGCCCGAGGGCTCGAATTTTAAGTTCAACATTCTAACAGGTTACCTCAAAGATCTTGATTCGGTACCAAATGATCTTTCAGCCCCCTATTCCTGGACGGCGACGACCTCATTCCACTCCGGTCGTCTGCCTCTTGTCGATACGGGCTCGACACTGTGCACCGATGTGAACGGGAATTCAATTACATGTACGGGAACTCTCCAGGACGGAGCCATCTCGCAACCTCGCAATCTTACACGCAACGCGAACGGAACCGTGGTCGATAACGTTACGGGCCTTGTGTGGTCAGCCTGTCCTCAGGGAACGACCTATGTGCATTCCGATCCGGGCGGATCGTGTACGGGAGCGGCGACAGGCATGACCTGGTATGCAGCGCAGGCTGCCTGCTCAGCACGGAATACGGAGGCCCTTGGCGGGCGAACGGACTGGAGGCTTCCAACGGCCGACGAACTTCATACGATTATGGATCATAGTGTTCGTATGCCTTCGATAGATCTGCTAACGTTCCCGGGGACGCCAGCCAGCAGTATCTTCTGGTCGGCCACAACCAGTCCGAAAGGACCGGCGTATGCCTACTATGCTAACTTTGATGAAGGCATTCTACTGCATCTTCAAAGCAAGGGCGTCGTTGGTTCGGCTCCTCTTGTCCGCTGCGTGGCGGGAACAGGCAACCGCTCCACTGCCGGCTTTCGCGATAACGGTGACAATACGATCACCGATCAACGGACGGGGCTGCGATGGACGAAATGCTCTCTGCCCTCGTCGGGGTCGCTCTGCGTCGCTGCACCTGCGCGAATGAACTGGGATGTAGCAAATACTGCCTGTGGCGGCCTCAGTATCGGTGGACGCCAATGGCGGATGCCTTCCAAGAATGAGTTGCAGTCGATATGGAACCTTCAAGCCATCAACCCTACGCATTCGCTATTCAACGCTACGGCGGACAAGCTCTGGACGTCCACAACTCGCGCTCTTTTCAGCGTCGGAGCTTACCCGACCGTTTTCATAATCGATTTTGCGACGACAAACAACGGCATCGGGACTTCTACGGGGCGAGCACCGATCCCTGATGCACCGTTTGTTCGATGCGTGGCCGACGAATAAGCCCGACTTGACGCCGTCGGGCCGTTCCGTGATGATGCAGGCCGATGCTCGAAGCCTTCGACCTGACCGTCCTGACGATCGCCTCCCTGATCATCATCAGCATCGTCATGCTGCGAGCGTCGTCGCGCATCGGAGTTCCGACGCTGCTCATCTTCCTCACGCTGGGCATGATTGCCGGATCAGACGGACTGGGTATCCCCTTTGACGACGCGGTGCTTGCTCAGAAGGTCGGCGTCATCGCCCTTGCATTCATTCTGTTCTCGGGCGGACTGGAGTCTGACTGGCCGACGATCAGGCCCGTGCTTCTGCCAGGGGCACTGCTTGGCACGGTCGGCATCGTTCTGACGGCGTCGCTGCTCGGGCTTTTCGCCATCTTTGTGCTGAATTTTCCGCCCGTTGCGGGCATGCTGCTTGGCGCCGTCGTTTCCTCGACCGATGCGGCGGCCGTTTTCAACGTGCTGCGCACGAAACAGATCGGCCTCAAGGGCGAGCTGAAATCCCTTCTTGAATTCGAATCGGGCAGTAACGATACGATGGCCGTCATCCTCACTGTCGGATTCATCGGCCTCATGCAGACGCCCGATCACGATATCATCGATCTCATCGTCACGATTTTCAAACAGATCATCCTCGGCGCGGTCGTCGGACTTGCGACAGGTAAAGGATTGCAGCTTCTAATCAATGCCCTTCATCTGGAATACGAAGGCCTCTATCCTGTTCTTCTGTCGTCGTCGATTCTATTAATCTATGCTGCGACGAATATGATCGGAGGCAACCCCTTCCTCGCCGTCTATCTTGCCGGATTGGTCCTCGGGAATACGACATTCGTTCACAAACGCAGTCAGATCCGATTTCTCGACGGGATCGCCTGGCTGATGCAGATCGTGATGTTCCTCACGCTCGGATTACTTGTGTATCCGACCCGGCTGGCCGATTACGTTCTGCCGGGCATCGCCTTCTCGCTTTTTCTTATGTTCGTCGCCCGGCCGCTTGCCGTTTTTCTCACGCTTCCTTTCTGTCGGCTGAACATTCGCGAAAAGCTGCTGACGTCCTGGGTCGGCCTTCGCGGAGCGGCGCCCATTATCCTGGCGACGTTTCCTTTTGCCGCCGGCATAAAAGAATCCGATCAGATCTTTAACATCGTCTTCTTTACCGTTCTTACATCGCTCATATTGCAGGGATCAACGCTGCCGCTCGCCGTAAAATTGCTCAAGCTTGAGGCTCCTTTGATTCGCAAGGCATCATATCCTTTCGAATACGAGAACAAAGAGGCGAGCAATACACGCCTGCAGGAGTTTATCGTTCCTTATAACTCGGCGGCCACCGGAAAGCGCATCTTCGAGCTGAAGATGCCCGAGGATTCGCTCATCACACTCATTTACAGAGGAGAGTCTCATCTGGTGCCGACGGGACGAACCATTCTCGAACCGGGTGACGTCATCCTTGTTCTCGTCAACAATGACAATGCAAAGGCCGTGGCCGCTGCTCTGACCATGCCGCCGGCATAGAACACGTCTCAAAACCGGCTTATATTTTTGCTTGTTTCTTCTGCACGCTTTGCTTTTGCTTGAGGTGATGCCATCTACTGCTCGGTCCTTTCAACCGAGCGAATGCAAATACCCTGTTCGGGGTATTTACGTCGGCCCGGTTGGTCGCTATAAAGAAAACACCTCTTCTCTGGAGTGTATATGCTCAGCCAGCCGATTCGGATTCTGTTGCTCGAAGATTCGGCAAGCGATGCAGAGCTTGTTCAACGGGAGCTGCTGAATCTCTCGCCCTCTCCTGCCGTCACACACGTAGACAATGGCACGGCCTTTGAGAAGGCCCTGCACAGCGAACCCGATCTCATTTTATCCGATTTCAATATCCCGGGGTTCAGCGGCGTCGAGGCCATCACGCTTGCTAAGGCCGCCCTGCCGAATACGCCTTTCATCTTTGTGAGCGGAACGATCGGCGAAGAGATGGCCGTCGATCTCGTCATACGAGGGGCGACGGACTACGTTCTCAAAGATCGTCTCAAGAAGTTGATTCCTGCCGTCCAGCGCGCCATGGAGCAAAGTGAAGAGGTGCGCAAAAACCAGCTCTTGCAGAAGCAACTACGAGAGGCAGAAGAACGATACAGCTCTCTGTATAACCTCAGCCTCGACGGCATCTATCTGCACGACTTTGACGGACGCTTTCTTGATGCCAATGAGACGGCGCTACAGATGCTCGGCTATCAGGCCGATGAGCTGCGTCATCTGACTATCAGAGACCTTGCAGGCGATGCCGAGCAGATAGCTCTTATGGACCTTACGATCGGCGAAATCATGAAGGGCGGACGCCAGACCGAGATTCGCGAGTTCAGGCTACGGCGCAAAGACGGATCAGATATCTGGGTAGAGGCGGCCGGCTCCATCGTATTAAGCGCCGGTCGGCCTGTAGCCGTTCAGGGTATTGTGCGCGATATCACCGATCGTAAGCTGCGCGACATGGAGATCCGAAAGCTCTTTCTTTCGGTCGAGAATTCGCGCGATCTGATAATGATCACAGACAAAAACGGTCGCATCGAGTATGTGAATCATGCCGCATGCGTTCTGACGGGCTATTCAAAGTTTGAGTTGATCGGGCAGACGCCTGCGATCATGAAATCGGGCATGCACGACGGCGAGTTCTACAGATCCATGTGGGAAACGATCCGGTCGGGCCGCGTCTTTTCAGAAGTCTTCATCAATCGCAAAAAGAACGGCGAGCTGCTCTACCTGTTGCAGACGATATCGCCGCTCAGCGACGACTCCGGGCAGATCAGCCACTTCATCGGAACATCGAAGGATCTGACGACGCAACGCGGCATGGAAGATCGGCTGCATCACCTCATGTGGCATGATGCGTTAACCGATCTACCGAATCGATACTCGTTGATCAGAGGAATGCAGGATCTTCTTGAGAGAAACCATTGCAACGGCTGTTCTCTGATTTTTCTCGATATCGATCGCTACAATCGCATCAATCAGATCGCCGGCTATGAAACGGGTGATCTGATCCTGAAAAACTTCGCCCGCATTCTCGCCGAGGTCTGCCGCCCGGGCGACATTGCGGCTCGCGTCGGCACCGATGAGTTCGTTATTCTTTTGCCGGGCGTAATAGATACGGAGCTTCCCGATGCCTTACTCTATGCGATCCGACAGGAGCTGCGTTCCCCCATACTCGTCGGCGAACAGGAGTATGTCATTACCGTTTCTGCAGGAGTGGCCAGGTTCCCCGAACATGCACGACATCCTGACGAGTTAGTTCGCAAAGCACAGCATGCCATGATACGCGCACGCATGAACGGTCGCAATCTGCATGAATTCTATCTGGAAGGTAGCAGAGAGATAGTTCCCGAAATCCTGCGCATCGAACAGAAGCTCTTTCGTGCTCTTGATAACGCCGAATTTACCCTTGTGTATCAGCCTTACCTGAATGCAAAAACGCATGAGCCCGGTGGAATGGAGGCCCTGCTTCGCTGGAAAAACAACGAACTGGGCTCCGTCTCGCCCGGCGTTTTTATACCGTTGCTTGAAGATACGGGAATGATCGTCGAAGTGGGGAACTTCATCCTGCGCACGGTCTGTCAGCAGATCGCCGTATGGCAGCGGCGCGGATTGACGGTCGTTCCGGTTTCCGTGAATCTCTCCCCCCTGCAATTCAAGCAGCTCGACCTGCCCAATAACATTCTGAAAATGACCGACGATACCGGCATATCTCCGAGACTTCTCAATCTCGAAATCACAGAGAGCGCATTCATGGAAGACGCCGAGTATTCAAGGCGTATGCTGATGCAGCTTCGCGAGGCCGGCACGTCGGTTTCTATCGACGATTTCGGAACAGGCTATTCCTCGCTGAGCTACCTGAAGCGCTTTCCGATCAATCACTTGAAGATAGACATCTCATTCGTAAGAGATATTGCCGATCCCGAAATAGAAGCGATCGTTCGCGCTATTATCGGCCTGGCCGAAAACCTTCACCTGAAAACGATAGCCGAAGGCGTCGAAACCGAAGAACAGAGCTTCAAGCTACGATCACTCGGAGCGGACTATTTGCAGGGATATCTTTTTAGCAAGCCCGTCCCGGCCGACGAAGTGACTCGCTTCCTGTCAGGGCCCATCAAGACCGGGCGCGAAGAAGCGTAGAATCCAGTGACTTCCGACTTATAGCGCGCTGCCTGCTCTCCCTGAAATAGACAGAGCAGGCATACAGCGTCACAGAAGCTCGAAGAAATCGTTACCCTTATCGTCGACGACGATGAAGGCAGGGAAGTCCTCGACATCAATCGCCCAGACGGCCTCCATGCCCAGCTCGGGCATATCAAGCACCTCGACCTTCTTGATATTCTCTTTTGCAAGAAGAGCGGCCGGACCGCCGATCGAACCAAGATAAAAGCCGCCGTTCTTTTTGCAGCTTTCCGTTACGACCTTCGAGCGGTTGCCTTTTGCGAGCGTGATCAGCGAATAGCCCTTTTCCTGAAAGATCGGCACATAGCTGTCCATTCGTCCGGCTGTGGTGGGGCCGAACGATCCTGAAGGCATTCCCTTCGGCGTTTTCGCCGGGCCCGCATAATAAATCGGATGATTCTTGAAATAATCAGGCAGAGGTTCGCCGCGATCAAGACGCTCTTTCAGTTTTGCGTGGGCGATATCGCGGGCGACGACGAGGCGACCGGTTAACTGCACACGCGTCTTCACCGGATATTTCGTCAGCTCGGCGCGGATCTCGTCCATGGGACGATTGAGATCGATTCGAACGACCTCGCCGTCCATGGCCATCTTCTCGGCCGGCGGCAGAAAGCGGGCAGGGTTATACTCAAGCTGTTCGAGGAATATGCCGTCTTTTGTGATCTTCGCTTTAATATTGCGGTCGGCCGAGCAGCTGACGCCAAGACCGACGGGGCATGAGGCGCCGTGACGCGACAGTCGAATCACACGAAAATCGTGTGCCAGGTATTTTCCGCCAAACTGAGCTCCGATGCCGAGGTTGCGGGCGATATCAAGGAACCTCTTCTCAAGCTCAATGTCACGGAAAGCATGGCCCGACTTACTGCCGCTCGTCGGCAGATGATCCAGATAGCCGGCAGAGGCAAGCTTCACGGTCTTCAGGTTCATCTCGGCTGAAGTCCCCCCGATGACCAATGCGATGTGATACGGAGGGCAAGCCGCCGTACCGAGCGACTTCACCTTTTCGGCGACGAACTTATCAAGCGATGCCGGATTGAGAAGGGCCTTTGTTTCCTGATAGAGGAAGGTCTTATTCGCCGATCCGCCGCCTTTTGCAAGGAACAGGAACTCGTACTTCATGCCGTCGACGGAGTAGATGTCGATCTGAGCCGGCAGGTTTGTGCCCGAGTTGAACTCTTCAAACATGGTCATCGGGATGACCTGTGAATAGCGAAGGTTTCGCTCGGCGAAGGTCTGGAAGATGCCGCGCGAGATGGCCTCGGCGTCGCCGCCTGGAGTCATCACCTGCTGCCCTTTCTTGGCGACGACGGTTCCCGTTCCCGTATCCTGGCAGGTCGGCAGTTCCAGCTCACCGGCGATGGCCGAGTTCTTGAGCATGGCAAGGGCGACAAAGCGGTCGTTCTCGGTAGCCTCGGGATCATCGAGAATGGCCCTCACCTTTTCGAGATGGCCTGGCCTCAAGTAGAAAGAAACGTCCTTCATCGCCTCGGCGGCAAGGAAGGTTAGAGCTTCGGGCTCCACCATCAGGATCTCACGACCGCCCAGCGACTCAACACGAATATGATCTTTCGTAAGAAGCCTGTACGGCGTCTCATCTTTCGTCAATGGATACGGATCGGAATAAAGGAATTCGGCCATCTCTCTCTCCTGCCTGACGGGCCTTGAACTCAGCCCGCGAGTCGTGTGCCGGCTTACCAGCCTGTATTACTAAACAACGTTTACTATTTTTCCGGGCAAGGACTTTTCGGCTGTGTTGATGGCCCAAAGCAGCGATGGAATCGGCCATATCATACTTTTCATATCGTTTTTATATGAATTTGTTGCCATTATAGGTTTCTGCTTTTTTTGTGACAGAATCGTAAATTAATGATAGAGGTATCCTATGAAAAAACGACCGGAGATACTCTGGAGGAACTTACCTATTTCGCTCCTCCTTTTCAGTACACCCCTTCTGGCCAATGAAACGGCGTGGAACGATCCGAAGTTTGCCGTGGCAAAGGATCAGGACGGAGCGATCATCCCGAACAGCGTTTTCAAAATTGAAGGAACGCTCTGGGCCGCTTACGAACGAACCGATCACAATCCTGCCGGCATCCCCGACGACAATTCCACGGGTAAGTATACGGGGTTTCGGTTTGGGCGGACCTACCTCACCGCTCGGGGCGATGTGAAAGAAGGAGAGCATAAGGGATGGGGATTTCGCGTCACACTCGACTCAGACCCGAAAACGACAAAAACTACGTTTCTGAAATTCGCCTATGTCACGGCACCGCTCCCGTTAAAAGGACTTTCGCTGCGCATCGGGCAACAGCATACGCCTTCCACCGACGCTCAATCGGGTCGATCGGCGGAATCATTCTGGGGCCACAGGTACCTTGACGAGGACGGTCGCACTCCCTGGGATGAGTTCCGTCTGGCAAGTTCGACAGATCTGGGCGTCTCTCTTCTTTATAAACAAAAGTATTTTCACGGTCAGGTGCTGCTTGCTAACGGCGAAGGCTTCAGCAAAACCAACGCACAATCGATCAGCACATCTCCATCAGCCATTGCATCGGGAAGCGGCGACTCACACGGCCTGGATCTTTACGGCAATATGGCCATCATGCCGCTCGGGTCCGATGGCCCGCTCATCCTTGCGATCAGCTTCCCGTTTCGCCTTCATAACGTCGTCGGAGTCGAGCGCGACGAATACGAGCGAACGAGTTCCATGGACCTGACCACAGGCGCCTTTGAATATGTGAAAGGAGAACGACGGGCAAAACAGGACGTTAGCTACGGAACGGAGGTTGATCTCGAATTTAAAAGTGGAGCCTTTCGATTCACAGTCGGAGGCGGAGCGGCCGTGCGAATCGACCGGCGCAGCAACGTCCTCATCATAGACGAGAACATCAGTACCCTCGACCTGAATACCGCAGCCGGAGCACAATCTTTCTTCGGGAATAACTACATTCGGGCCGCCGACTCTAAAGGCCTTGCCCGCTATGTTTTCGGGCATGTGCGCTACGGTTGGATCGGCTTTGTCGGCCGGTATGCCATCGGCACGGGAAGCGGATCTTTGAATGACACGCTCGGAACATCGAACGGCGTCAGCGCCGAAGAGCGACAGTTCCTTGACGACCTTGGTGACGACGGCATTGCCAATGGAAGCCTCACCCTTGCTGATTTAAGATCACTGGACCGGGGACAGGCACAGTTCCATAAGATCGTTCTGGCCGTCGAATTCTTTCCGAACGAACGCTTTCGCATAGCCGTCGGCTTCAGCCAGATCACGGCGATAGGAAACAACGGTGAAGAGATAAGAACAACGGCGCTCGATCGTCTGCCCGATGAGGTCCTGGACGGTACGGGTACGTATGAGTCAGGCTATACGCCGAACTATCTCGCCAATCAGATCGCTCTGTCAAACGGCGCCGACGCTATTACCGCAGCCGCGGTAAAGGATACGGACCTCTTCGGAAAGCAGGACCGCCGCAGGCAGATCTTTATACGCACGCAGTATATGTTCTGACGGAAAGACGGCGGCTTAATACATCACGGGAATCGAATTCTCGCTTGCATCCAGCCGGGGCTCCTTCATTCTTCGAGCAATGAAGGCAGCCCTGCTTGTATCTGGAAAAAAAGAACTTGAAATCGTAGAACGCTCCCTTCCTGCTCCGGGCACGGGGCAGGTAAGGCTTCGCGTGAAGGCCTGCGGCGTTTGCGGATCCGACGTGCATCTGATTCTTCATGGAACGATGAAATGCAGCGCGTATCCGCGAGTGCCGGGGCATGAGATATCGGGCGTCGTCGAAGAGCTCGGCGAAGGCTGCCATCGCTTCAAGGCAGGCGATCGCGTCGTCGTCGCCGCCGGCACAAGCTGCGGCGAATGCCGCCATTGCCTCGAAGGTCAGGAGAACCTCTGTGATCAGGTCGGCGTCTTCGGCTTTGATCGTGACGGTGGCTATGCCGAAGAGATGATCGTCGACGAGCGTTACCTGAACCTTCTACCCGAATCCATTCCCTTCTCTCTTGGCGCCATCCTCGCCGACGCCGTCTCCACCCCCTATCATGCCCTGCGATACCGCGGACATCTTCGCGCCGGCGAAACGGTGGCCGTCTTCGGCACCGGCGGACTCGGCATTCATGCCGTCGCCCTTGCGCGAGCCCTCGGTGCCGGTCGCGTCATCGCCCTTGACGTCGACGGCGGCGCCCTTGCAAACGCCGACGCTTACGGCGCCGACGAAATCGTTAACCTGCGCGAAGCGAAGAATCCCGGCAAGGCATTGAAAGAAGTATCGGGCGGCGTTGATGTGCTTCTCGATTTCTCGGGCCGTGCCGAAAACGTCGCCGAATCCGTGCGGGCGATGAACAGAGGCGGACGCATGATTCTCGTCGGCATCGGTCGATCGGCGCTGCACTTCTCGATGCCGTTTCTGTTGATTGAAAGACAGATCACGGTCGGCGGATCTTACGGCTCAGATCGCCGCGCCCTGCCCGAGCTCATCGAACTCGTCTCTACGGGACGGCTTGACCTGACGAAGTCCGTTACGTCGGTGCACAAACTCGAAGAGGCTAACGAGTGCTTGCATGCTCTTGAAGAGCGAAGAGGCAATCCGATTCGATTCGTTCTTGAGCCATGATCGCATCGGCCGGCATGGGCATGATGTTCCGGACGATGGACCATCAGAACCACCCCGCTCTATCGCTGCTTGAGATCAGCCAATCTGATGCGATGCCTGATAAGCGTCTTCCCACTTTCATCAAGCGCTTCCACTGTCACGGCAGGATCTTCTCCGTACTCGACAGAAAGCATTCCGAAGTTATGTACGGCATGCGACGCCTCGATGCGCCAGCGATTCGTCTGCTTTGCGCCTCCTTCCCAGATACGGTTCAGGCCGCTTGAAGTAAAATCATAGATCGGAGCCGTCAGGCCGTCCTGCGAGTGCTGCATGCGACTCATTTCGGTATAATGACGATCGCCGCTCAGGATAATGGTGTTCCCGGATCTGGCGACTAACCCGAGAATGCGGTTTCGCTCATGCGGCATCATCGCCCAGATCTCGGTCGTGTAGTCGTCGGGAACAAGCGGAACAGAACTGACAAGCAGGCGCAGATCGGCAGGCTGCTCGAACTGACGCTCCAGCCAGGCCCATTGCTCCCGGCCAAGCATCGTTCGTTTCGTATCGGATGTCGGTGCGTAGGGTCCGCCTGATTTCTTGCCCGCCTTCAGGGCCTCTTCGGATTGATCAAAGGCGTCGCGAAAATAACGCGTATCAAGAAGAATGACCTGCAGCCTGCGACCGGGAGGTCCGTAAAGTACAGCGTCATAGATGCCATCATGCTGCCGGCGCGCAGAGTTCTCCGGCTCCTCAAAGAAATCGAGAAAGAGCCGACGTGACTCTCGTTTCTTCGGATAGGTGCGATAGGCGTCGTTCTCACCATAGTCATGGTCGTCCCATGTAGCAAGCAAACGCCCGGGACCTTTTGCAAGAAGATGCGATCGCAGCGCCTGATAGCCCGGCTCTGCTCCAAGCTGACGGTACTTACGCTCAATGATCGAAACATCCCAGGTATCGGCATAGATATTATCGCCGGCAAAGATGAAAACATCGGGGTCGGTATCGGCAATGGCCGACCAGATCGGCTGAGGCTGTCCCTGAAGCACGCAGGAACCAAAGGCGACGCGCTGAACGACGGCCTCTGAAACGGGCACGGGCTGTTCGAAAACGGGCAGACTACAGGAGGCAAGCAATAAGGCGGTCAGATATGGCGAACGCATAGTTACTGACGGAATTGGCTCCGGGCCCTGCGCAGGCGAGCGAAAAGCGAGCAACGCCGGCCGTATTCAATCAGCGGATTTCCCGGAGATTTCCTTGTGCAGGCCAGCTTTCGGGCCAGGCGATCCAGAGCGGAATGTAAGAAAGAGTCTCAACATGAGTTAGGCATATTTGTTTACAGAGTTTCCAATTGACCGGAAATTTATAAAAAATCTTTAGGATCTCACAGGCATAGTAATGAAGGCAAAGCGAATCATCGGGCTGCTGCTTCTTTTCAGCTTTGGCAGCGCCATCCTGCTCACATCGTATATAACATTCATCACATTCAAAAAGCAGTTACAGCTCATCCACAACGAGCTACGCCTGACGTCCGAGCGTACTTCACTGATTCTCGAGAAACAGGGCAGTGTTGCAGCCATACCGTCCTCCTACAGCCCATCCTGTCTTGACCTCACCGTAAGCCTGATCGCTTTCAATAGAGAACGGACGGCTGTGCTGAGGCGAAACATCTCCGAGCATGAGGCCGACGCCATCATCAGAGCGTTTAAAGAGCAGGCCTGGGCGTCCGAATCATTCCACGAATGGAACAACTCCATCGTTTACGTAAGCGCTTCCTCCAGCGCAGACATCGTTCTTGTCCATGCAATAAGCCGCAACGACATATTGCGATCCGTCGCCGATACTCCGATGCATGTAATGCTGGCCATTGCGATTCTAATTCTGCTCAACGTTGGCGGGCTGTATTTCTTTATCAAGACTCATATTGAAGATCCGCTCAAAAATCTTATCGAGAATCGCATTCAATCCATCATGCAGTCGTTAACAGGAACGACCCACTCGCTTCCGGCGGACTTTTCGCTAAACGTAGGATTTCTGACGTCGGAGCTGAAGAACTCCCTCGAAAAGACCATGAACATCCTTTACGCCTGGGCCCGTGGAAAACGTCTCTTTGAAGAATTCTCAAACATCGCCCTTGCCGAAACGGATAGCCGCAATATCTTTCGCATCATGCATAGCATGGTCGCCGAACAGATGGGCATCAAACGCACGCAGGTTTACGAAATCAGCAATAGCACGAATCGTATCGAACTTCTTTACAGCTCAACCGAAGATGCGAAGTCGGGTCTGTCCCTGGACCACCCCGATCTCTGCTTCGCCTTTCGAAGCGGCCATCCGCTCTTTCAGAGCGTCGATAAGAAAGTCTGCAGCCACTGCCCGAAAGGCGATGGAGAAACCATACTGTGCATGCCGTTGATCGCCGGAGCGACGGCTATCGGCATCTGTCAGTTCTCGTTCGATACGAGCGATCTGTACAGCACCGCTGACTATCAGGAGCGCCCCTTGCTTCATGAACGATTCCTTTCCAACTTCGTTCGACTTGCGGGTACGGCACTTAACGGTCTGAAGCTGCTCAACGCCTACAAGAATCAGGCGATCACAGATTCGCTAACAGGCCTCTATAACAGACGCTATATCGTCGAGTATATGACGAATATGATCAACATCTCGAAGCGATCAAGCGATCCGATGGCCGTCTTGATGATCGACATCGATCATTTTAAAAGATTCAACGACGAATACGGTCATAAGATCGGAGACCTCGTTCTGCGTGAGGTGGCCGGGTGTATTCGTCGAACCGTGCGCGAAGGAGACGTCGCCGGGCGATATGGCGGCGAGGAATTCGTATGCATTCTTCCCGGATCCGATATGCATATCGCGCTCGACGTGGCCGAGCGCATCAGAAGCAGCGTGAAGATGATCGAATATGACGAGCGAATCGGCATGGCAAACATTCCACGCATTACGCTCAGCATCGGCATAGCGCAATTTCCGTTGCACGGCTACAGCCACTATCACCTTACAAACGCCGCCGATAGAGCGCTGTACCGTGCAAAAACGGAAGGACGCGACAGGGTTCGCGTTCATGCGCACATCCCCGAACACGAAGAAGGCTAACTTAACAGGCTGCTGAAAAAGCAGCCTGCTATGTCCTCGTCAATCCTTCAGACTCAGGAAGTTTGCGATCGAGCGACGCAGAAGAGCATCGCTATCGTGAATAACCTTCGTCCTCCATATATGAGAGGTCGGGTTGTAGTGCTCGCGAAAACGTCTCTTCGCCTCAGCCTCGTCATCGTCAGATTCGTAGCCATGCCAGAATCCCTGGTTCTCGACGATCATATTATGCAGGGAACGAATCGAGCCCGACGTCGTCTGTGAATCCATCGTTCCGTATTCAAAGACCATAGGCAGATAGATCTTATCATCGAGCAGCTTGCCCATATACTCAGAGAAATCTCCGGTCGTCGTGTAAAAGTCCTCGGTGTCGCCGTAGTCGATCTGATATCCCGCGAAGACGGCCTCCAACCGCGCACGCACAGCCGGATCACGAATGGCGTTTGGAAAAAGATGCAGACGACCGCGCTCACCGAAGCCGGTATGCAGATCGATAAGCAATACATGGCTGTAGGAAGCGGCCGTCTTCTTGAAAAGCGGTTCAAGCAGAGCTTTTTGAGGCTCGAACGTGCGACCTCCAAAATACAGCCCCTGTGGATGAGCGTACTGCCCCTGTAAGATGGCCTGCCTCAATGCAGGCATACCATGCTGCACGATCTGCATGATGGAACGTACGGCAAAAAAACGGTTATCCATGCTGCCGAGATCGACCTTCCCCTTCGGATTCAGCATCTCGTTTACGATTTCATAGCCTTCGTTCGTTGCCTGAAAGAGAGAAGGTTCGACGTCCCAGTTGCGATTGAGATCGACGTTATGCTCGCTTACTCGTCTTTCATAGCGAAAACCATAGGGGTTAACGGCATGTACGGCCAGAACGCCGAGATTCGTACGATCAAGATCGGGCAGGATGCGCTCAAGGAAATACCGCTGCACGGCGCTGCCCGTAAAGGCCTCGATGCCATGCGTACCCGAGGCGATGATTACAAGTTTTTCGGGTCTGCCCTTCGGCGGAATATACAACGTATCTATCGTAAGATCGTCGTCCACGGCAGAAGGAACGCGAAACGACTCGACGACGGCGCCCTCGCTTTTCCAGTGCATGGCAAGGGAGCGGAACGCAGCCCGGCTATCTTCGTAGGAATTCAGGTAATAGGGTTGAACGGCAGCATCGACTTCCCCCTCTTCGGCAGGGTGGTTTGTAAAAAAGAGGACCGTTGCGATCATCGCAAGGACGCCGCTCAGGATCAAGAACAACAGGCTTTTTTTTCGCGTGAACATAGACGAGAGATGAGGCTTCCCGCTCCTCTGTCAAGAGGAACGGGAAGATAGCCCCGTCGCTTCCGGAACGCAGGGCCGTTCACAGCTTCAGAGTTGCGCTTCGAGTTTCTGCCTTAATTGCGCCTCAGGAAGCAATCCCGTTATTCGGTCGACCAGCTTTCCATCTTTATAGATCATCAGTGTGGGCAGCGTCGAAACGCCGAGTGCGGTCGACACCTCGGGATTCTCGTCGGAGTTGATGGCGCAGAATTGAACGCCTCGCATCATCGGGGCCACCCTTTCAATCACCGCGCTCTGCATGCGGCAGGGTCCGCACCAGGTCGCCCAGAAATCCACAAGAACGACACCGCTTGCCGTTCCAGAAGCAAAAGTCTCGTCGGTCAACGTTAACACATCTTTCATGAGAAATCCTCCTGATTAAAATATAGAGGATTCTCCTGCGAGCTGATTGTATCGAAACGTCAGCAATCGTCACAGGCCGGAATCTCACCGCGCAGCCGGCCCGGCGGCAATCCCGTGCGCCGCTTCATATCACGATTGAACTGCGCTTGATCGTAGTAACCGGCATCAAGGGCGATCCCCGTCAGCGATTGTCCGGCGCTCTCCTTTTCAAGCAAAGCCAGCTGATCCCGAGCCCGCTCAAAACGAAAAACGGCAAGCAGAGAACGACGATTCATGCCCGTCATATCGAGGAACTGTCTTTCTAATGTACGAATCCCATAAGAGCTGCGCCTTTCCAGCTCTGCGCGAGCATGTAACGCGTTTGTTTGTTTCATCTCATGGACGATGTCATAAATCAATCGCTCCGTCCTCTGGCCTTCTTTGAGTTTAGCCATCAAGAACTCTTCGAGAAACAGGACGCGTCTTTCGGGCAGATGCGGTATCAACGCTGTGGCAAGGCTGGACCACTCCTGCGGTGTTCCAAACAGCTCATAGACAGGAAGCAGCTGTGAACGAAGAAGCGGCATCGGAACCGATGAGAAAGATCGCAGAGCACCCGGCGTGAATTCAACGATGATCTGATCGATCTGCACGCCAGCTTCGACCGGCATGCAGTAAAAGGTCTCATGCAGTCCGTTTAACTGAAAACGGTCGACATCCGAAGTTCTGCCGAGATCAATAAAAAGCGACGGACCGCTACGCGGAAGAATACGAGCGGAGTAGGATTTGCGAAGAGGCGTGAGACGTCGTAGAAGATATCGTTCGATGATCCCCTGCAACCTGATATGCTGGGGACGAAACTCAATCCAGCCGTTCACAGGAGAAACATACCGAGCGTCAACGATCTGACAAGTGAAAAAATGGCGCGACTGAATCGAATAGAAGCCAATACGGGTATGGGCGGCGAAGAACGACAGGCCCGGGCATACAGAGACCCGAGCCTGCGCCTTCACAGGCTCGGGCTTTTCAGATTACATCGGTGCAAGCCCCTTCCGCTTGATATACTTCAAGCGATTGCGGTCGGCGATCCTTTCCACAAAAGGCAGGACGGCCGGTATCACGCCCGGAAAAAAGCCCAGAAACTTGCACAGATAACCCTCGCTCGTCGGAACGGCGATCTCCATCTTGCGCTTTTTAATCGCGCGGATCACGGCCTGTGCCACCTGCACGGGCTTGAGCGGATCTGAAACAAAGTTCAGAAGCGAGCCCCCGTGCAGTGCCTCATGTTCGAGCATCGGCGTATCGATCGCCGTCGGATAAATCGTCGATACGGTAATGCCATGCCTGCGCAGCGCGATGTTCTGAGCCAGCATGAATCCGCGAACGCCGAACTTCGATCCGCAGTAGCCTGGGGCCTCTTTTAAAGGCAGGATTCCACCGAGTGAGCTGATCGTCACGATGTTACCGCTCTTCTGTCGTTTCATGACGGGAATAAACTCGCGCATGAAATGCAGAACGGCTCTATAGTTAACGCTGTATTCACGATCGATCTCATCGTAATGCGCCTCGTCGAACGGCGTCGTCATGATCACACCGGCGTTATTCACAAGCACATCGAGTCTTCCGAATCGGCTCTGCACCTGCTCCCGGATGCTCGCAACGTTCCTCACGTCGGTAATATTCGAAACGATGCAATGCGGAGCGATGCTCAGCTCTGAAGCCACGCTATTTAGCTTTTCTTCGTTCAGATCCACAAGGATCTGCCTGTAGCCCTCATGATCAAGCAACCGGGCGATCTCACGCCCGATACCGCCGGCCGCTCCGGTTAATAGCGAAATCTTCTCCTGCTTCGTTGTTTCTGTCGTCGCCATTGTCTTATCCAATGTCTTATCCATGCGATTTCCTCACAGAAGAAAGGGGATCGTCATCAGCGCGCTCATGACATACATGGGAAGCACCAATCCCCAGTTTTCGAGGCCGTTGCGATCTTTACGAAACATGCCATGCTGATAGAAATAGGCCGTATCGATGACGGCCAGGAATATCATCATACCTCCGCAGATTTGAGTAAGGCGTTCGCCAAGCGGATGCCCGAGCAACAGCAGTACCGCCGAGATAACCATCAACACCGACATCACCGAATCGGGAAACACGAAGACGCGCTCATGTTCGACATAACCGACGGGCAGCCAGGGTTCTTTATGTTCGGTGCGAAACCACTTCCACCAGAAATGGGCGATTCCGATGGCCATGGCGATCTGCGCCACGGCAACGATCGCATTTACAGAAAGCGTAAGATTCATGCCCTGTTCCCCGCTTCAACGCGAGTTTTCGATTGCAGTCTTTCGGGAATGATGTCTCTTCCGTAAACATCATCCATCGTTTCGGCCCGTTTGATCAGCTCGGCATGACTGCCGTTCACAAGCACCACGGCCGGTCGCGGAAGAGCATTGAAGTTAGACGCCGAAACCTCCTGATACGCCCCCGTTTCCAGAATGGCGATGACGTCGCCTTCGGTTACATCGGGAATTTTCACAAGAGGAAGAATCCGGTCGGCATAGCAGGAATGTCCTACGATATCGGCAATCTGCGTCTCACGCTCTTCGGTTCGGTTTGCGACGACGAAATCATGCATGTTGTATTCATAGACGCCCCCTGTCAGGAAGAAGTAGGTCGTATCGGTCAGCACCCAGTTCATATGCATCGGCCGGGTCTGTCGTTTCACCTTCTTAATCGTCGTCAGATGGATGCCCGTATTGCCGTACATTCGGCGGCCGGGTTCGAGCTGCAATGTGACGTCGCTCAGATCGAGACGCTTTTCAAGCACCGATCGCAGGGCCGTTAACGACGCCTCGGCGTACTCTTCCGTCGTCGGAGCATATCCGCGATACGGAATGCGAGCCATCGTCTTTACGATGAGATCGAACAATCTGTAGCGCAGACCGGCGTTCATCAGCCGCATGAGCTGGACGAAGGGCCATGTGAGCCAAGTGAAGATGATCTCGGCGGAATACTCGAGCTTGTTATGAGGATCACGATGGCTGGCAAAGCCGCCGCCGATATCGATCTGCTGAAGCTTGAAGGGCCGACCGGGCTCGCCCCAGTACTCGCAGAGATCGACGATAAGAAGTCCGAAGCGCTTCATCATGCCTTTCCAGTACCAGAGGCTCTGATGATGACGTCCTCCGTGAAAATGGAGTCCTGTTAACTCCACGTTTTTCATCGTAAGAACCTTGCGCCCCAGTTCGCGCAGATACTGCGCCGGTATTCCCGATTTATATACCTGAATGCCGAGGTCGATACTCGCATACTCCTGCGCAAAGTCCGTGCGCTTATGCAGATTCGGGAAATCGGGTTTCACGCGAAAGCGGATCTTCGCCTTCTTCCCGAGTTCGCCGGCGATGCGATCGATAAGCTCGGGCTCATCGAGATCTTCGACGGTAATCAATACTCCGGTTTCGATACAGCGACGAATCGTCTCTTCGCTTTTTCCGCCGCCGTTCACCGAGATGCGCTGTGGCGCCGTGCCGCCCATCAAAGCGCCTTCAAGTTCGCCGCGCGAATAGATGTCGGCGCCGGCTCCCTCTTCACTGAGAATCTTACGAGTGGCAAGATTCCAGTTCGCCTTGAAAGCAGGAAGCACCTCCACCCGGCCATGCGGCCAGTGCTTCTGAAAGGCCCTCTGAAACTCGCGCACGTTCTCGCGCAGCTGCTTCTCTGACATAACAAAAAGCGGCGATCCGAATTTCTTCGCAAGATCGACCGTATCACACTCTTCTATATAAAGACGTCCGCCTCTTGATGAGAGACAATCCGTCCACTGGCGTTTTTTCTCTGACATGAACTCCTCCTTTTTCTAACTCCGGTTTGTAACTCCGGGATGCCTGCCACAGAAACTGCAATCAGACATATGCCGACGATCTGAGGAAAATAGCACAGAGAGAAAGAGAGGGCCTCTCAGGTCGTGACCTGAGAATCGTTTTCTTCACGAAAAGTGAGCGGATTCGTCCGCTCTTCCTTTTTGAAGACTCTATAGAACGATGCAAGAGAGTTGAACCCGGATTCAAAGGCGATGCGCGTCACGTTCAGATCGGGCCTTGTTTTTAGAAGATGCTTTGCGTGAGACAGACGGTATCCCTGAACGTACGCCTGAAAGGATTGCCGTTTGCTCGTATTCAAATACTCGGATAGCTGGCGGTAGCTGACGCCCGCATGCACAGCAAGCGAACGCAGACTCAGATCTTCGTCGCAGTAGAGACGGCGCCTTTCCATCAGGTCGGTCAGCACGCTCTCCAGCCTTTCCGTATCGACGTTCTGTAGCCGATCACGAATATAACTGCGGCGGGCCGCCTCGGGCGAGATCTCATAAACGGCAAAACGATGTGCAAGCAGACGGGGCAGGAACTGAAGCAGAACCATGCCTGCCGTAAAGGCCGTCATTTCGAGAACAAGCATCAGGCTGGCAAAAAGCCTGTACCCGCCTTCCTGACTGATCTGCAATCCGGCGAAGATCAGCGCATAAAGCAGCACGAGCAAGAAGGCCGCCGAGGCGATGTCGCGCACGGCTCCCTTTTGAAAAACCTCTTTCATGATGAGCAGCCACTTCAAACGACGGGAGGCCAGATAGAGAAGCGCCAGCAGGGTTATGCCCACGTAGACGATGAAGGCAAGGCGCACCCATCCGTCTTCATAATAATCGGGAACAAACCGGTCCAGGCTGTGCTGCATTACAAGACGCCTGAAATCCGAGGACTGCAGCTGATAGGCCATAAAAGGAACGGTAAAAAAGAAAGGAAGATGAACGAGCAGACTGCGCCGTGGAAAGCTATCGTCGGGATAAAGCAGATAGCGAATCATATAATAGCTCGAGAAAATATTTGCGAATTGCATCATCAACGATGTACCCGATAGGATCTCGAAGTCAGGTAGGAATCCGGCGTAGAACAATCCGTAGTAAAAATAGATGTAACAGTTCCCGAGCTGCATCAGCGAAAAAAAAAACGAAAGCCGCCGTCGCGTTTTCCAGAACAGCCAGCCCTGGATCAAAGCGTTCCCGAGATAGAGCACCGAGAAGTAAAGGTATAGCGAGGCCGGGTTCATACTCTTATACAGCCAGCCTCGTTATCGACCGTTATGGCAAGATCTTTTTGGGGAAGCCAGCCCTCACTCCAGCAGTCGCAGAAGATCGCCGACGCGTCGGTGATTCTCAAGAGCATGTCGCAGCTGAGCCTCATGACGGATTCGATAGGCGTTGCGCCGACCGAGTTTCTCGACCTCAATAATCTCTTCCTGGACGAGTTCCTGCACGATGGCCTGCACGGCGCGTTCCGTGATGCCCACCTGATCGGCCACGTCGCGCAGGCGGATCTCGGGATCACGGTGCAAACAGAGCAGCACGTGAGAATGATTCGTCAGGAATGTCCAGCGACTGCGATTACTGTCGTTCTTTAAGGCCATAGCTCTCAGACGTGAAAGATACGATTCACTTCGTTCACCGTCAACTGATTTGATTCAATGCTCTCTCAAAAACCGACTGCCATGTTGGTTTTTGAGAGGCCACGCCCAGATAAGCCATTTTCCCCTTACTTCTCATCCGCGAATGGAATACCCTCCATCGACGTGCAGAATCTGTCCGGTAATGCCGTGACCGGCGGCAAACAGAAAAGCGCATAGCTCCGCAAGATCAGAGGCCTTCGCGTTCCCCAGCGGGCTTTCGCGTTCGCATCGCTCGACGGCCTCCTGTAGACCTGGAATGGCTCCTCCGGCCTTGCTGCCGGTGTAAGGGGAAAAGCGCACGGCGTTTACGCGAATGTTATCCGAAACGCCGAGCTCCTGGGCGAGTTCGCGCGCCATGCGTTCGAGAGCGGCCTTGGCCACTCCGATGTTTCTGTACGGATGATGCATCACCCTTTCTGCTCCGAGGTAGCTGAGCGCAATGATGCTCGCCCCTTTATTCAAAAGGCCGGCAGAAAGCATGCTGCGCGTTAAGGCCAGCAGCGAGTAGGCCGACACGTCCATAGCGCTCAGGAATTCTTCGCGCGTCGTCTCAAGCAGCGGAACGGCCGTGCCGCCGCGAATCGTCTTATCCATCGCAACCGAATGCAAAACGCCGTCGAATCGAACGCCGCTGTGAGCAAGGGCCTTGCACATATCGTCGATCGACGCATCCAGACTGAGATCGACCGCGTAAGAAGTCACATCAGAAGAAAGTCCGGCCTGCACGGCCTCCTGCATGCCCTGAAAGGTGCGATCAAGAAAGGCCGTCGATTTTTCGCTGAGATTTCGATGATGTTCCGTGCGACCGAGTCCGGCAACGACAAGACGGGCTCCGGCGATTTCGAGCGTCTGCGCCACCGACATGGCAAGCGATGCCTGATCGGCGATCCCTGTTATCAAAAACGTGCGACCGGCCATATTCAGGACCGGGGATTCTTTTTGCATCATAAGTGATAAAAAACAATAGACGCTCTACATTGCACGAAAAATTTTTCCTAAATTGTTATGGCCGAATATTTTTTCATGTTTTTAACTGCGCATATGGCACTCTCTTTCTCTCTGCGTTTTCTCTGGGTGGCTCTGAGCGGCATTGCCGTCGGGG
Source organism: Leptonema illini DSM 21528 (assembly GCF_000243335.1). Lineage (NCBI taxonomy): Bacteria > Pseudomonadati > Spirochaetota > Leptospiria > Leptospirales > Leptospiraceae > Leptonema > Leptonema illini. The sequence continues at coordinate 2,912,156 of NZ_JH597773.1, forward strand.
CCACCGCCCTTCTTTTTATCACGATCGCAGAGGGAGGCAGTATATGGCGCATGCCAGAAACGCCCCTTCTCAGTCAGGCAATGACGCCGTCGCTCCGGTTCGACGGATTATCGGCCATGCTCTTTGCGATGATCTCCATTCTCGGAGCGGCCATTGCACGCTACGCGCGACGTTACCTCGACGGAGATTCACGCCAGCTGCGTTTTTACGGATGGTTGCTTTTCACGCTCTTCGCCATTTCGATTTTTGTTCTTTCTAATAACCTCGCTCAACTCTTTCTTGCCTGGCTGATGAGCAGCGCCGGGCTCCACCGGTTGCTCCTTCACTTTCCAGACAGGCCGGCGGCCGTCCTTGCCGCGCAGAAGAAGTTCTGGATCAGCCGGATCGGCGACGTCTTGCTTTTTGCAGCGATTCTGTGGATCTACTTTTTATTCCAGACGCTGCAACTGGATGAACTCTTTTCTGCGTTACAGGCGCCATTGACGCGCGATCAGGAAAGCGGATTGATCGGCATCGGCCTGCTTCTCGTTACAGGGGCGTTGATCAAGTCAGCGCTGATCCCCTTTCACTTCTGGTTACCCGAAACGATGGAAGCGCCGACTCCCGTTTCGGCGCTGATGCATGCCGGCATTATCAACGCCGGCGGATTTCTTTTGATTCGCATGAGCCCGCTTCTTGTTGAAACGCCCGATGCCCTTGCGACGGCCGCTCTTGCCGGGGCCCTGACCGCCGTTGCCGGAGCCATCGTCATGTCGGTACAGAACGACATTAAAGGCAAGCTTGCATGGTCGACGATCTCGCAGATGGGCATGATGATCCTTGCTTGCGGGCTCGGTCTTTTCAGCGTCGCTCTTTTTCATATCTTCGCTCATAGCTTCTATAAAGCTCATGCGTTTATGAGCACCGGTGAGCTGATCCACGAATCGAAGAAGACCGGTTTCAAGCTGCTTCCGCCCTCCTCGAATATGGTTCTCGTCTCCACTGTCGGAACGCTCTTATTGCTGGGAATCGGATTCTTCAACACTCCTTATCTAATGATAGCGGCCTATCTCTCGCCTCTCTTTGTGGGCTTTGTTCAGAGCCGGCCGAAATCGAAGGAGCCTTTAAGTATGCAGGTCCACTTCCGCATTCTTGCCATACTTACGGCGGGAATCGCTCTGTATTCTGCAATTGAGTTCGTCGTCTGGCATTCATTGAAAGGTGATGTTACTACGACGTCCATGATCCAGTTCCAGACGTCTAACTACGTCGCGGCTATCGTTGCTGGACTTCTCTTTCCTCTCGGATACTGGACCACCGGACAGTTGATCCGCACACCGAACGACTTCTGGCATCGCATCTACGTGCATGCAAAAAACGGAGGTTATCTCGGATACTGGAGCACGGCACTTCTCACAAAAAGAATCCCGGTCCGGAGGGCACAGGCATGATTGATGATGCATTGCACGATGAAGTCGAAGAGGCGCTTAAGTGCGTCGCCCCGTCATGGCCGCTACAGAACACGGTCGCCGTGAATCCTTTCTGGTTTATGAAAGACCGGTCATTCATTGAAGCGCTATCGTCCCTGGAATCGGCGACGCACGCCTCGCTTGTATGGCCGCTTGATCATTATCTTAAAGATCTGGAAGGCGGTCGCATTTCGGAAGCAGCGCTCGAACGGGCCCTTGCCGATGAATCAAAGGTTAGCAGTGCCCCTATTCCTGAAACGATAGACGAACTGATCGAAGCAAGCCGTAACGAAATCCACGCAGAAGCAGGCCATCCGACAACTCTTATACTCAGTTGCGCAGAGGCCTTTCTGCCCGAGAGTCGATGGAATGTAACCATCATCAACGAATGCGGTAAGCATGCAGCGGCTTACTTTGACCGGCGTCAGGCGATCGCAGGCCTTCCTTCTGCCCGGAATAAAGAAGGCTTTTTTGAATCATGGAAGCAGGAAATCAGGTTTGATCGCTCTATGGACTTTTTCGGCCTTAAGGGCCTTCGTGATTGCGCCAGAGAGTTTGCAGAAGCCAGTTCGCGTGAGGCCATAGCTGTCATGCTGCATGAGCTCGCAATTCACAGTCACACCGAGCGTGTTCTATACATGCAAAGGCTCATCACCACCGTAATCGGATGGGCGACACATTTTCGATTTCATGAATGGCAGGCAGAGCTGACGAATACGGCGACCCACATTCAGACCGAAGACCTTCTCGCCGTGCGCATGATCTATGACCTCGCCTGCTTTCGTGCCGCAAATGAGATGAAACAGAGAAGGCCTGAGATTGACATGGCGATTGCCCACTGGAAGAAGAGTCTCCAGGCTGAACTGCATACATTATCATTGCGTCGCATCTGGCTGCGGGCCGCCGAATACAGCTTTCAGGACACGGCAGCCGTACTTTTGCAGGGATTTACGTCATCTCAGGCATCATTACCGGCATCAGGCTCGCCTTCATTCCCGGAGTTAACCACGAACGCATCTGGAGAGGAAAATCCCTGGATGCATGTCGTCTTCTGTATTGACGTGCGCTCCGAGCTGCTGCGCCGGCATCTGGAGTTGAGCGATTCCGGCATCGAGACGTCGGGATTCGCCGGATTCTTCGGTATGCCCGTCGCCTACCAGAAGTCAACGGAGGCCCGGGAGACATCACGGCTACCCGCACTGCTTGCGCCTGCCTTTCATCTTGAAGAGTCCGCTGCCTGCAGGCAAAACTATGACCTGCGGGCTCGCACATTTACAGAAAGCTATTTTCGCAACTTGCGAAAGGCTCCGATTTCGTCGTTTCTCTTTGTCGAGCTTTTCGGCATCCTCGCCCTCGGAAGAGTACTGCGCCGCAACCTTACAAACCTGCGGCGCCTGTTCGGAATCCGTGTCTTACCGCAGCGCTTCCGGGACCGGGGATTTGATCATACAGATCCCTATCAGAGAGCCGGCATCTCTCATGCTGACCGCGTGCAGCTTGCTGAGAACGCCCTGCGCCGCATGGGAATGCGTCGTTTCGCGCCGCTGATCGTGCTTGCCGGGCATGGCAGCGTCACAGCAAACAACGCATTCGGTTCCTCTCTCGACTGCGGAGCCTGTGGAGGCCATTCCGGCGACATAAACGCAAGGCTTCTGGCCTCTCTTTTAAACGATAGAGATATACGGGCCTCATTAGCCGAACGCGGTGTATCGATTCCCGATGAAACCGTATTCGTCGCCGCCGTACATGAAACGGTCACCGACGAGATCTACCTGCTCGATAGCAGAAGCAGCTCCGCGCGAGAACGAAATCTTTTGAAGCGGGCACAAGATGTCTTTGCGAAAGCATCGCTGGCAGCTCGAAAAGAACGTCAGGCGTCGCGAACCAGAAGGCCGACGGCTCTGCCCCATAGAAGGGCGCACGACTGGTCAGAGGTGCGCCCTTCTATGGGGCCTTGCCGGTAATGCAGGGTTTATTGCCGCTCCACGATCAAGGACGCGAGGCGTCAATCTGAACGGCCGCTTCTTTCTTCATGATTATGACTGGCGGCATGACACAGATTTTCAAACGCTGCGATTGATTCTGACCGCACCGATGGTCGTCGCAAGCTGGATCAACTTACAGTATTATGCCTCCACCGTCGCGCCTCAGGTATACGGAGCCGGCAATAAAACGCTTCATAATCCCGTCGGCGAATTTGGAGTCGTCGAGGGGAACGGTGGCGATCTGCGTGTCGGGCTTCCCTTTCAATCGGTGCATGACGGAGAACGCTTCGTGCATGAACCGCTCCGCCTGAGCGTCTTTATAGAGGCCCCGCTCGAAGAGATCGAACGCATCGTTAACCAGAATGAAGCGGTCAGGCAGCTCGTAGACGGCGAGTGGCTGCATCTGCTTGTGATCGACGAATCGGGAGCAATTAAAAGACGCGAGGCGCACATCTTCGAACCCGTGCAGGGCCAGGTTAATCACCGGCCTCTTGCAGCCCGCCGACGGGCCGACCACGTCTGAATGTCTGATCGTAAGAGCGACTCCTGCAGCGAATACGAATGGAAGTCAGGTCGGCCGTCTGCCTGGCTTCTATATCTCCATTGCATTGCGTCTCAGCAGGCAGAAGTATCGCTCTTTCTTCTGAGCCGCCTTTCTCATTCCACATCGCATAAAAGTAGCGAAACCGCTGATGGTTCAGGGAGGTGTCCACCTCAGACCAGACGATTAAGGCCTCGCCTTCATAAAAAGACGCTACCATTCGGTGAGCGTTATACCACCCATCCTGACGTGAGATCATGTTCGTAAACTCAGCCGTCGTCTGCGTGCCGACGTCATAACTCACTCCGCGCAGCTGCCAGCCTCCGGAATAAGGATCGTCGGGCGGTTGCACAAAGAAGAGGAACAGTCGATCGTTAACCATCCGAACATCCATGATGCGACCCGGTTCACCGATCTGCTCTTGCTCCGTATAAAAATGCCGGCGACGAATCAGCGGATTTCCATCGGCGTCAAAAGTGCCCATATAAAAAGAGCGATCGATACGGTACACGACCAGAAAACCGTCCCGATAGGCAAAGATGCCGTAACCGTCGCCCGTCAGGCCCGATTCCGCTCGCGCAAAATCATCAATCCTTCGCTGGCGTCCCTCAAGCGACTGCCTCTTTGCATCGGTGACGGCAAGATAGAGCATCCGTCTATCATCGACGATAGCTCCGGGAGGAGGAAAAGAAACGCTGATATAATCCTGCACATAAAACAGAACGGCACACCGCTCGGCGTTACAGGCCGTGTGCAATCCGCTTGTTTTCGCCGACGGATAGACGATATGCAGCTCACCCAACTGATCACGCTCAAGTCGAGCCGTCGGATAAAAAGCCACGCAGCTCGAAAAGACGGTCAGAAGCATGACGATGCCGTAACGGAGAATGGCGTTGTAGAGCTGCGGTCGAGGCATGGGAATTGACATCGCCCGATACATACGGCGTGGCAAGTTTTTCTCGTAAGAGCCCCACGCCTCTTGCGCCAACACTGGTTACGGAAGATAAAGGGAAAAAGGAAGCTGCTCCCCCGGTAGGATTCGAACCTACGACCAATTGATTAACAGTCAACTGCTCTACCGACTGAGCTACAGGGGAGTGTTCGGAGGACAGAGTCTTTGCGCCGGTGCCTCTGTCAAACCAATTGAATCTGCCAGATTCGCCGCGCGATAAAAAAGTTGACAGAACTGCCCAGCCCTCGATTTTTAAATCAAACGATTGATTAAATTGCCCGTTTGAGTACCATAAGATCCCCGGATAAGAGGTTCCCCTGAAAATGAAGCGACGCCAGCTATTTGAATTCCTCGACCTTCCGTCTATTCCAGCTTTATTCAAGGCCTTTGAGACGGACTACCTGCTCTTTGTTTCGCAGAAGCTGCGCCTGCATCGCCCGATCGTGCCTTACGTAAAGCGCCTCCTCGAAAAGTCGCACGCCGCTCGTCCCTGCCTCATCGACCTCGGTTCCGGCAGTGGCGGACCGGCCTTCGACCTGCAGAAAGAGCTGGCACAGGACGGCACACACTTCCATCTCTTTTTCACCGATCTGCAACCGGTGCCAGCGCATATGCGATCCGCAACCGGCAAAGATGCGACCTACTTCGACGAGTCCGTTGCCGCCGATCGCGTGCCCGCTCATCTTAAAGGTCCGCGCACGATGCTGAACGTATTCCATCATCTACGCCCCGAAGAGGCCCGTCGTGTGCTTGAGGCGGCGATGCGTGACGGGCAGCCCATCGGTATCTTCGAGGCGAACGAGCGTAGCGTGAAATCCCTTCTTGCGATGATTCTGATCGTGCCGCTGCTTGTGGTTTTTATGACGCCGCTGATCCGGCCGTTTTCGGTGCGACGGCTCTTGTTCACGTATATCGTGCCCGTCATGCCTCTGATGATTGCGTGGGATGGCTTCGTCTCCTGTCTGCGCACCTACATGCCCGAAGACCTCAACGCTCTGACCGATGGCCTGCCCGGCCGATGGGAAAAGGGCTTTGCCTCAGACGAGCGAGGCGTTCGCTGGGTCTACTGTCTCGGATGGCCCGCCTGAAAGAACAACAATCGGAACTCGACGCCGCCGCAAGACTGAAGCGCGCGGCCACGGAGCTTTTCTCGCAAAAGGGCTATGATGCGACGTCGACGCGTGAGATTGCCGAGCGTGCCGGCGTCAATCTATCGCTGATCCGGTATTATTTCAAAGGCAAAGAAGGGTTATACAGGCGACTGTTATCCGACTATGCCGAGATCAGCGCCGCCGGTGCCGGACCGCTGCTTGCGCACCTGGAAACGATCGAACCGACGCTGGAGCAGCTGCATGCTCTTTTTAAAGGCCTGTTGCTTGCATTGATCGAGCAGCGCATGGCCTTTCCCGAGCTCTCGCGTATTCTACAGAGAGAGTGGATTGCCGGATTGCCGCATGCACAGCATAGCTACGACGAGACGTTCAGCAGGGTGGCCGACCGCCTTGCCATGCTTCTGGAACAGGCCGCCTCTGCCGGAGTCCTGCGTCCGGTGAACGCCTATTCCGTAATCCTCATGCTTCTGAATTGCGTCGAGATGCACTTCGCCGCTAAGGAATCGGGAATATCCTGGACGAAGAAGATCATGCAGCTACCCGAGCAGTCCGAGCTTTTTGCCGAAGAAACGGCGACGATGCTGCTTGCGGGAATTAAGAGGTAGCAAGGGGAATATCTCAGCTATCCACAGTTAAAGCACCTACGCGAACATATTTTATGTAAAAATGTATCGACACTGGCCATTTTTTATGCAATTTTGACCACATGGTGAGCAGAATTTTAGAGAAGTCCCTTGCTCAGAGCCCAAAAAGTGTCTTGCTCATTGGCCCCCGGCAGGTTGGGAAATCGACTCTTCTTAAGAATCTCAAGCCCGACCTCGCTATCAACTTGAGCTCCGAGGCAGAGTTCTATCGGTTTTCCTCCAACCCCGATCTGCTCTCTTCTCTCATCCGCGGTTCTGATCCAACCACCGTTCTCATCGACGAAGTCCAGCGCCTCCCTTCGATCTTGAATACCGTGCAGGCTATTCTCGATGACTGGCCCTCTCCGCCCAGGTTCTTCCTCTCCGGATCGAGTGCGCGCAAGCTCCGGCGAGGCGGGGCAAACCTTCTGCCAGGGCGGATTCTCACGTATCAGATGGGAGGGCTGTCATCTGCTGAGCTGGACTATGCCCTGGACATACAGAAGGGGATGAGCGTCGGATTCCTCCCTCAGCCGTATCTGGAAACCGATCATGCTCTTGCCGAAAATCTCATGCTGGACTATGCGACGACATACCTTGTGGAAGAGATCCAGGCCGAGGCACTGACGAGAGATATCCAGGGCTTCAGCCGTTTTTTGAGGATTATCGCCCCTGCATCAGGGCTCATCCTGGATACATCCAAACTGGCAAAAAAAGCTCATGTATCTCGGTCGACATTGAATCGCTACCTGGATATTCTTGAGGATACCCTGATTGCCCGACGGGTCTTTTCTTTCACAGATACGGACGCAGACGTTATACGACATCCCAGGCTTTTCTTTTTTGATCCGGGGGTTTATAACGGATTATTGGAGAATTTTACCGCTTCCCTCGATCGTGTGGGCACTCTGTTCGAGCACGCCGTCTACGCCCAGATTTTGAATTCAGCAAAGGCAGCTCATACTCCGGTCAACATCTCTTACTTTCGCACGAGAGGAGGGACGGAGGTTGACTTCATTGTAGAGCTTCGCGGAAAAATCTATGCCATAGAGGCGAAGTACGGGCATGTAAACGCCGCAGACATCAGGGGGTTAAACAGATTTCGCGAATATTACCCCGATGTTTTCAAATCAATAATCGTCTCTACAGAACCAAGCCGTCTTGTACTCGCAGATGGAACCGTCGCCTGCGACATCAATCTTCTGATGAAAGAGCTGGCGCTTTAGGGGATCAGGTCACACTCGCCCCATTCGCAATTCATTCGTTCATCCATTCCGCCGCTTCAAGCGCATGATACGTGAGGATGATGTCGGCGCCCGCACGACGGAAGGCGGTGAGCACCTCAAGCACGCAGCGACGGTAATCCAGCCAGTTGCGCTCGGCCGAGGCGCGAAGCATGGCATACTCGCCCGATACGTTATACACGGCGACGGGAACGGGGCTGCGCTCAGCAAGAGCTCGCACGACATCGAGATACGGCAGGCCCGGTTTGACCATAACCATGTCGGCGCCTTCTTCTACGTCGAGATCAAGCTCGATCTCGGCCTCGCGCACATTCGCCGGATCCATCTGATACGTCTTTTTATCGCCGAACTTCGGAGCGCTGGATAACGCATCGCGAAAGGGCCCGTAGAAGGCCGAGGCGTACTTCGCCGTATAAGAGAGGATGCCGACGTCGGTGAATCCGTTTTCGTCAAGGGCGGCTCGAATATAACCCACTCGACCGTCCATCATATCGCTCGGAGCGACGAAATCGGCGCCGGCACGGGCCTGTGTGAGCGCCATCTGACGCAGGATCTCAAGCGATTCGTCGTTCAGGATGCGACCGTCCTCGGCGACAAGGCCGTCATGTCCGTCTGAGCTGTATGGGTCCATAGCGACATCGGTGAAGATCTGAAGCTCGGGCACGGCTTCTTTCAGGGCGCGGATGGCCTCGGGGTAAAGTCCGTCAGGATTGGCCGACTCTGTTGCGAGACGATCCTTCTTTGAGTCGGGGATCACGGGAAAAAGCGCAATGCCCGGAATGCCGAGAGAGAAGGCGCGCTTTGCATCGACGATCATCTCGTCGATGCTCAGTCTGTAGACTCCAGGCATGGAGGGGATGGGCTCGCGCACCGCACGTCCGTCTTTCACAAAAAGCGGCAGGATCAGGTCGGAGGGATCGATCCTCGTTTCACGAACCATGCGCCGTATCGATTCATTCTTGCGATTCCGTCGCGGACGGCGTGTTTGATCATAATAAGAAGATTCCATGCCTCCGGTTTTCTGCGGCAAAGCGAGCCGTCAACGTAGATCAGAATTGCGCCCTGCTCCCTTTTCAGAAAGCTGTCGTAAAGCGATGAACTGATACAGGAGCCACATAGTCTATGGAAGAGATTCAGAAACTGCTGGAAGGCAACAGAGAATGGGTTGAGAAGATCAAGGCAGAGCATCCGGATTTTTTCTCTCAGCTATCACAGGGGCAGTCGCCGAAGTTCCTCTGGATCGGATGCTCTGACAGCCGCGTTCCGGCCACCGAGATCACCAACCAGCTGCCCGGCTCGATCTTCGTTCACCGTAATATCGCCAACCTTGTTCTGAATTCGGACTTCAACCTGCTCAGCGTGCTTTATTATTCGCTCTATGTTCTGAACATCCGGGACATCATCGTCGTCGGCCACCATCACTGCGGCGGCGTAACGGCCGCTCTGAATCCGAAGAACCTCGGCTTCATGGAAGGATGGATCGGCCACATCCGCAACATCAGCCGCATCCACGCCGCGGAGCTACTCAAGTTGCCCACCGAAGAGGATCGCATCGATCGCCTCTGCGAGATCAACGTGCAGGAACAGGTGAAGAATCTTGAAAGCGTGTATTTTGTCGGAGAGCTTGTCGACGCCGGTGAAGAGATTCGACTTCACGGATGGCTCTATGATGTACGTGATGGATTGATTCGCGAGCTCACGCGAAAGACGCTTTCACCGTCAAAACAGTAAGTCCATGAGCTGCTTCATGGCGGCGACTCCCGTCTCTTCTTTCGTGCCTTTAGACGAGTCGATGCGCACGATGCGGTTCGACGGCAGCTCGTCGGGCGCCGAATACTTCGCGTCAAGGAAAGACAGATCCTCGGTCCGCGCATCGCTCTGATTCGGACGAAAGCGTCGACGCTCCAGGCGCTCCCTCCTGACGCGATCCGGCGCCGAAACCTCGACGAAGAGAAGCTCTATGCCACCAGCTGAAAAACGTCGGATCGCTTCTGCGCGACGTTGCGTCGACGAGAAGGTGGCATCGAGTATGGCGATACCCTTCGTTTGAGCGTCATGCAGAGCCAGTTCCATCATCGTATTGTAGGTCTTTTCGCTGGTCGCCTCATCATAGACGAGCGGCTTCATCACGTCGGGAGTGGGTTGAAGCACCGGCAGGCCGGATAACTCTTTACGAATACGATCCGAGGACTGCGCTTCCACGCCAAGACAGGAGGCGGCAAATCTCGCAAAGGCCGATTTGCCGCTGCCGACCTTGCCGACGACGGCGATGGCCTTCTTTTCTGTGCCGGCCAGGGCATACCGCAGCGCAAGATTCACGTAACGGCGAGCCGTGTTAACGCAAGCAGATCTTTCTTCAGGCGAAAGCTCTTCGTTAGTCGATGTAAGCACGTTCACTTTCGCACGCACGCAGGCCCTGTAAGCACGCAGAAGCGGCTGTAGAGCGATCAGGCCATTATCATTAAGGGCATCGGCAACGGCCTTGCAAAATGCCTCGGATTGCTTTCGGTATCCCCGGTAATCGAGATCCATGCACAGGAAGGCGATATCGGCGGCACGATCGATCTGCCTGAAGGCGTCGTTGAATTCGATGCAGTCGAATATGCAGAGAGACGGATGCTCCTGTGAAGGTAGAACGATATGCTGCAGATGCAGGTCGCCGTGAAAATCGCCGACACAACCGTCCTGCATGCGCTGCATCAATAAACGGCGATGCTTCTCCAGCGACGTTTCGAAGAAATATCGCAACAGATCGAGCATTTCAACCGCCACCTCAATCGGATAGCTCTGATACGGCGGCAAATTTTCCAGCATCGGCTGGCGTACATTCTGATAGTAGGTATCGGGATCGAAATGAAGCGATGACGCTTCTTTATAGAAAGGAGCGAGTCGATCAACAAGCTGAGTCAGAGGGAAATCGGCATCGTCGATGTGACCGCCATCGAGCATGCGGTTCCCGAGAAATCGATCGGAGTCGATCTCATGCATGGCCACGCAATACTCGACGATCTCTCCTTCTTCAAAATTAAGGCGACCATCTTTTTCAAAGAGCGGCACGGCAGAGTCGGTCATGTATATTTCGGGGCACAGACGACTGTTCAGCTCAATCTCCCGGTTACAATCATCTTTGCGTTTTTCCAGGGTGGAGAAATCCACCCATCCGAAATTAACCGGCTTGCGAAATTTATAGACAGACGGCGTTGCAAGGGCGACGATTGATATATGCGTTTCGATGATGCGAACCGATTGCGGTCCGTGTTTATAAGAAGCGGGATTCTTCAAGAAGTCGAGCAATCTCTGTCTTTCCATAGCGGCCCTGTTAACGACGTCTTTTTCGCGTCGGATCGCCTGCGTCGATTTCAAGCGGTCCTTCCGTACGTCCGTGAATGAATTGCTGCACGAGCTGATTCTCTGAATTCCGAAGCTCTTCGGGCGTTCCGACGAATTCAACGCGGCCCTGATAGAGGAACGTAATACGATCAGCGATATAATAGGCGGAGTTCATATCGTGCGTTACGACAAGCTGTGTTACTCCGAGCTCTTTCTGCAAGCGGCGCACGAGTTCGTTGATGACCTGGCTCATGACGGGATCAAGGCCCGACGTCGGCTCGTCGTACATCAGGATTTCGGGATTCGTTGTCAGAGCTCTTGCGATACCGACACGCTTCTTCATACCACCGGAGATGTTCGACGGAAGTAGATGCATGGCAGGAAGAAGCCCGAGCCATTCGAGCTTTTCACGTACGATGCGTTCGATCTCTTCTTCTGATGCAAGGCGATGCTCTCGTAGCGGCAGGGCGACGTTATCGTAAACGCTTAACCAGTTGATCAACGCTCCGCTCTGGAAGAGCACTCCCATACGCGAACGAGTCCTTTCAAGCGTGCGGCGCGGTCCGTGAAGAATAGACTGTCCGAAAACGCGTACGTCGCCTTTATCGGGCTTGAGAAGTCCGGTAATATGCCGAATGCTCACCGATTTGCCGGTACCCGATCCGCCGAGCAGCACCATGACCTCGCCGCGACGCACGTTCAGGCTGACACCGCGCAGGATGTGCCGCGTCCCGAACGATTTTTCGACGTCTATCATTTCAATGACCTTTTCTGTCGATCCTGCTGACATCAAGGAGCTCCTGCAGCGACTGATATGACCGGAATAAGATATCCCTCCATCAGATCAATAGAGGCGCGACTCTCGCGCAGGCTCTCATAGAGGTCGCGACCGTCACGAACGAGACCGTCGGTTTCAAGCAGGGTCTCTTCAAGCCCCAGCATCAGTCTGTCGTCGTTGATCAGAGCTGCAATCGTCCCGTGTCCGTTGTTGATCTTGTCGGTGATCTCTCTCGTATTACGGATGACATGACGCAGAGCAATCCTGTTCTCGGCCAGTACGTCGGCGACGGCCGTCAGAGGATCATCATAATTCTGGGCCTCGGGAATCGTTTTCCCGGCGAGCGAGATGCGCCCGTGCTTCATCAGATAAAACACCTCGTTCGGGCTTAGATAGCTGACTGGCATGATATCGGCGACCGGTCCATTGCCCGGATGTATATCGACGACCTTATCTGAAATGACGGTCGTATAACGTGTGCTTATGCGATAATCAGGCCGCAGCTCGACGGGATCATTCATATGAAGAATGGCCAGCACCTTCTGCCCCTGTTGTCTGCCGCTCCCAATATCTTCTTCGGTGATGATGCGTCCGATACGATCGACGGGTAAATAGGTTAGATGAAGAACAGTCCCTTTATCAACGCCAAGCACCGTTACCCGGCTGCCTTCGCGAAGCCCCTGAGCGCTTTTGAGAATGACCGGCATGTAGATGCGCGCAAGACGATCCTTCTCGGCAGGAAGAACGATCGTCTGCACGAAAAGCAGGATCATCGCCACCCAGAAAAACATACCAAACGCCGCTTCTTTCCAGTTCTCTCGCATGCCCTCACCTGTAAAAGATTGCCGAAAGGAAATACCCGAAAATGATTACAAAGAGAAAAGACTGTACGACCGCCTGCCTTACGGCGATACCGACTCCGATCGCTCCGCCTTTTGCTGAGAGTCCCTGATGACACGAAATGGCCGATATGGTCAGTCCGAAAATATAGGCCTTGAAGTTGCCGACCCAGATGTCTTTCAAACCGTTCTTGCTTTTCAGGATCTCAAGAACAAGCGTATAATACGTATCGAATTCCACTCCGAGTTGTGTGTTGGCGACCAGACTGCCGCCGACGATGCCGAGTGTCGAGGCGTAGTTCGCAAGAACGGGGATCATGATCGTAAAGCCGATGACGCGCGGAAGAACGAGATATTTTATCGGATCAATCGACATCACCTCAAGGGCGTCGATCTCTTCAGAAACCTTCATGGTGCCGATCTCGGCCGCCATCGCCGAGCCCACAGAGGCGCTGAGAATGAGCGCCGTCATGAAAGGAGACATCTCACGCGTCAGTGTGACGACGATGACCTGTCCGATCAGATCCTGCTGACCGAAGTCCAGCAGAGCGAGCCCGGTTTGCAGGCTGATAATCATGCCGGTAAAGGTGGCGACGATACTCACGACAAACAGGGATTTGAATCCGGCGAGATACATCTGCGTCAGCGTCTCCTGACGTTTGAAGAAAAGGTGTGGCAGCACAAGAGCGGTGCGCAGCAGGAGGAACAGGGTTTCGCCTGCTCCAATGAAAGGATCGACCAGATAAACAAGAACGAGCTTTTTCAAATGATTCATGGAGGGCGAGACAACGATATACACGACTGCCCCTCCAGGCAATCCGAAAACGGGTATTTCTTTTATAAGCCGGAGGATGCGAGGCTATGTTTGCAATACTCTCGCGAGCTTTCTGGTGACTGCATCGACAGAAATGAAACAAATCACAACCGGATTCCAGTGGCCCTTCTCACAGACTGGTTGAGTTCCTCCATTCTCCAGACAGATTACCCCCATTGCAACGAGCATCAGGTAAACGAAGATGTAACAACGGGAGAAACCAGTAGAATTCGAAATCGCAGCCAGCCGCCCCCAGTCCCGATCGTCCGGATAAAAATTCACGCGCACAAGCCCCTGCCCTTCTTCCTGATACTGCTTCTTCCATTTGCCGGTCTTCTCAAGGAACCTGAGCTTATAATCCAGCAGCGGATCGTCCATAAGCATGCCCAGATAGGCCCCAAGGGCCCAATGCTCCACCTTCACATAGGGGCTCCGCCAGAAGAACCGCTTGAAATATTCTTCTGGAATTAGCAGCGTTGAGCGGGAGCGATAATAGGGCTCCCGATCCACGCGATTCTGTTCGTCCATACACTCAGTAGGTCGAAAGAAGGCCAGATTGATGGAAAATTTCGGCCGAAATGGAAAATCTCTATCGTGTGAGCGGTATGAGACCTATGCCCGAGGGCGTTCAGAAACCTCAAGAGCAAAGCCCAGGCGACACTGCTCCCCGGGTTCAAGCCAGCGCAGCTTCCACCCTCCGACGTGTGCCCGGTGCCAGCCGTTCGTCGGCGCCGTCATCGGTTCGATACAGATAAAGTCAGGCCCGGGCGCGTAGAGAACGGCCACAGGAAACTCCAATCCCCAGCGCAGGCGAAGCGAACCGACCGGCCCCTTAAGAGCGAGAAAATGCTCCGGTTCGTTGACCAGCAAAAAGCCATCATCCAGCGCACGCCAGCGACGAGGCTTTCCGGGCCAGAACTGCTCTGCATCGACAAGCTGCCCTGTCGGGATCAGCCGCTCATCGGTTTCTATATGAGCTGCAAGAGGAAGCTCAAGGCGCAATTCATCCGTAGAATGACAGAGCGCATCCAGCCTGAAATACGGATGAAAGCCGGCCGCCAGCGGAAGCGGCCGCTCACCGTTTTCAATAATGAGAGCGACTTCAAGCGTCGTGGCAGATGCCGTTTCGCTGAGCGTCACCTCCAGCTGTAGATGGTATTCCAGCGGAAAAACCCGTAGATCCAGGTCGTCGGGCTGAAAGCACAGGATTGCCTGATCCGATCCATTGCCGGGTCGACGCCCATGCAGCGTATCGGCGCGTTCTGCGCGCTGCATCTCAAAAGGCTGCCAGGCGCGCTTCAGCATGGTGCCATGCAGAGGCAGTCCGTTGCCGTCCGTCCAGATACGACGTCGCGCCTCCATCGGTATCTCATGCGCGCCTGATGATGTTATCGTATGCCAGGACTGCAGGCGGTTCGCCCAGGGGAAAAGAAGCGGAATGCCTCCAAGAGACCGGCTGCTACGGTAGATATCAGGCGACTCATCGCACCACAGCCATTCGCGGCCATCGACCCGAAACGAGAGGACGGTTCCCGTCTCTGGCTGTAGCAACGCCCGGCTGCGATTTGTTTGAAGCGTAATCATTTTTGAAGCGTGATCATGGTCCATTGCATCTGTGGCGGCCGCCTATCGGGCCTGGCCCTCCGGTCTTTTCTCCTACATGGCCGTCATGCCGCCATCGACAACGATACACTGCCCGGTCATGTAGGCCGAGGCATCAGAGGCAAGCAACATCGCCGGACCGACCAGATCTTCGGGGCGTCCGATACGCTTGAGCGGGATGGTATCGATCATGCGGCCCATCAGACCTTCGCGCGACTGAATATGCGACGTCATGTCGGTCTCGATAAATCCCGGGCAGAGCGCATTGACGCGAAAGCCGGCTCCGGCCCATTCAACGGCAAGCGCCTTTGTAAGCTGTATCAGAGCGCCCTTCGTTCCGCAGTAGACCGAGGCAAGAACGGTAGCAACGATGCCCATGACCGACGATACGTTGATGATCACCCCGCCATGTCGACGCTGTGCCTTGTAGTAGGCCTGGCAGAGACGCATCGCTCCTTTGAAATTCGTTTCGAGCATCTGTTGCATCTCTTCCTCTTTATAATGAGATGCCGGAGTCGTCGAAGAAATACCGGCATTGTTGATGAGGCAGTGCAGTCGCCCATGTCTCTCGACGATTTCCTTGATAAGAGGAGCGGCCTGATCATGCGAGGCAACGTCAAGCAGCCGACCGTTTACGCCGTTGTCCTGCATCCATGCGATGGAGTCTTCGCGGGTGCCCGTTCCATAGACGATGGCGCCTGCATCACGAAAGCCTTCGGCCATGGCCCGTCCGATACCGCGGCTGGCGCCGGTAATGAGGATCACGCGATCCTGAAAAGAGAACGCATCTTTCATATTCATTGCCCGGATTCTAAAGAGGCCTTCGTATACGGCAACTGTTTTCGTACGTAAAGGTTGCCCGCGTCCATCCGGAGAAAAGCAGCACGCCGCCGTGGCATTTTTCTCTTTTTCCGGATTTTCCCATTTTCTATTTTTTCTATTTTTTCAATTTTTCCCATTTTTTCTATGCCCTTGATATAAATTGTGTTTGACCGGAAGAACCGCTCACCATACATGGTTCTTGCTGGCGCCAATAGAGAGGGTGATACACCTGTTCCCATCCCGAACACAGAAGTTAAGCCCCTCATCGCCGATGGTACTGCAGAGTTCGCTCTGTGGGAGAGCAGGACGGTGCCACACAGCACTCATACAGCAATCAAAAGACCCTCGCTTCGGCTGGGTTTTTTTATGCCCTGACACGGCCGCCCTGACCGCCCTCGAACGGAGAATGCTATCGACATCTGCTCAGCAGGTTCGAAAGCGGGGCACGAACCGAATTGTAAAAAAAGTTCTCCTTATTTTGGTTTTTTCCGTCAGACGGATTAGTCATGAAAAAAATACTGTTAACGGCGTCGCTTGCCGTCCTGCTTCCCACCACTTCGCTTCTTGCAGAGGACTCCGGTCTGGTGCGCCTGCTTGAAGTGGCCGCCACCTACGGAAACACATCGAAACAGGGGCCTGAAACGATCGGTTCCATTCTCAGCTCCGTCCGTCTTGCAAACAGTCTCACGTCCAATACGCAAGAGTTCTTCAGCGAGACGAATAAATCGGGGGGCTCTGGTTATACTCCGCGCATCCGCTACAGTCATCAGTTCACAGATAGCTTTTTTGTCGGTTTGTCGTATACTCGCGGAGCGGACGTCTTTTACGACCGCACATCGGTGGGAAACCAGGGAGCTTACATCAAGGATAAGACGAAAACGCGTCAGTATCAGGCAGGCATCCGTTTTGGTGCCGGTCCGCTGGATTACCTGGCATCGGAATCTACGGAATTTTCAATCGGCTATGAACAGAACAGACAGGAAGGCCCTTATATGACTACGGGCTTTCGCCTGCCCAGGTACGATTCCAATACGAGCAGTTTTACCGACCTGTCTCTGCTTTTTGGTAACGGAACGATCGATTTTCATCATAGAGCCTTCTCGCTAAACTTCGGAGCCAGCTCCACAGGCGATATCTTCGGATTCTACGTGCTCGGCGACTTTCAGTTTATCGGCGGTAGCCTGACTCTAACCTCGCATACGCTCGACACATCCATTCCAGCTTCGGCCGTCCCGAGTTTTGTCATTTCGGAGCAACCGCAGCTCACCTACATCAACTTCCCGACCCTTCAGGGTATGCTGATGAGCATGGAGCTGGGAATGATCATCAAATTCACGGATTCTTTCGGCATCAGGGGCGGCGGTTATTATCAACTGGCCTATATCGATTACGGCGTTCCAAAAGGATTCTACTATGCCAATGGAACATGGAGCGAAGTGAGCTCATCCGCCGAACTGACTTCTGCGGAAAAACGAAGACAGCTGGGTTTCTGGGGTTTCAACTTCGGCGTTGTAACAAAACTCTAAGTCCGGCGCGCCCCCAATCTCACCCGTGCGGGTGGCGCTTTGTTAATCCGAGGAGATTGAAGCCGCGGCTTCTGGTGCCCGCGGCAGGGCTTTCTAATTGAGAATTTTCCCATTTTTTCTGCACCCTTGATATAAATTGTGTTTGACCGGAAGAACCGCTCACCATACATGGTTCTTGCTGGCGCCAATAGAGAGGGTGATACACCTGTTCCCATCCCGAACACAGAAGTTAAGCCCCTCATCGCCGATGGTACTGCAGAGTTCGCTCTGTGGGAGAGCAGGACGGTGCCACACAGCACTCATACAGCAAACCGATAGACTTAGAAAAACTCCTTTACGGGAGTTTTTCTTTTTTATAACCTGCTGGTTGCTTCCATGAACCGACCCGGCATCCTTCGATACAGCATCTTCGCTCTTTCCGTTATTATCATTGTCTTCGCCTGGATCGGTTCACAAAGACAGTTCAGCTTCAACTTTGACTCACAGAATAAGATCTACCAGGCGCACTCTCTTGTTCAGAACGGATTCCAATCCGAGGCGCTTGTATATGCCGGGCAGGACATCGACTCCGAAGGGCTTTTTGATCCCATCCCCCATTCGGTAGTTCTGAAGGATGGCCGGAAGGTGGGCGCCTTTCCGCTTGCCTTTTCGTTTCTTGCCACTCCGTTTATATTGATCGACAATCAGTTCGGGTATGGCCTTGAACTATCGGCTCTGCTGAGCTTGCTCCCGCTTCTCGGAATATGGGCGCTGCTTCTGTACTGGAGATTGCCTCCCCTTCTCCTGATCATGGCCTTCTGGGGGAATTTTCTCTGGCTGCAATCCTTTGAATTCTCAGAATACCTGCTTGCCACTTTTCTTTCTTTCCTCGGCTATACCCTTTCTCTGCATGAAAGATACCGGCAGAAGGGAGACTTCCATCATCTGCTTGCGGGGATGATTTTCGGGCTTGCCGTCTTCTTCAGGCATGAGGCCATCGTTGCCAGCGCCTCGGTCATCGGAGCCCTTCTGTTTCTTCAACTGAGCGGTCAGAAGCCCCCGGCCAATCAGATGAGGCGCGCTCGATTCTTTGTGGCCGGCTCAATATCGGTTCTCTTCCTCTGGCTAACCTCGAATCAGCTCGACTACGGGCATTTTCTGGGCCCTCGCTTCCTTGCAAATCAGGCCACTCAGTTTCAGGGGATTGCCGAAACTCTGCGTCGCTACATGGTGCTGTATTTCGGCGGAGGACTGAAATTCGGCCTCTTTGTCTTTATGCCGCTTCTTCTGATCCCTCTCTTCTTGCCTGTTCTACGTTTCTTCCAGAGGCGGGGCGAAGAAGAAGGTCGCTCCTTCTCTGAACGGATTACGCTCGTTGCCACGGTTCTTTATCTGGCCGTCATTCCTCTTATTGTTCCAAACGATGGTGCCGGAGGATTCGGCCCGCGTTATCTGATCTTTGCCGTTCTTCCTGGATTCATCCTGATCAAAAACTGGATGGAGCGGCGACCATCTTCGAAGACGAAGTATCTCGTTCTCTTCTTTACGGTCATTTCCATTCCCCTGCCTGTGTTACTGCATCAAGTGCAGGAGCAGGGCACCGCTCAACAGAAGGCGGTTTATTCGGATTACGCGAAAATTAGGGCCGATATCTGGATCTTTCCAAACCAGTCTCTCTATTATTACGCCGGTCTCGACACGGTGCGATATGAAAGCTATATCGCATCGACCGATGCGGGCTTACTCGATCTCACGAAACGACTGCACAGTGCGCGTGACGGGAAGAGCATCGCCATCGTTACTCTGAACGAACAGGTCGCCCGAAGCGCCGAGGCCAACCTTGCAGGAAAGGATTCGGAACTTGCACGGGCCACTCTCATGATCATTCGATCGGCGCAGCGCGATGTCGCTTTGATCCGCAAGCGTTACCCAGACGCAGTCCATATTCAGGGAAAACAGGCCGACGTTATCCTGCTCGCACCGGCGACGAAGCGCCAGTAGCGGAAGGCATATCAAACACCGGTACGGATGTTCTTTCGATAGTCTGCAGAGAAGTCGTGCGATTAAAACCGCATCCAGAATAGATGCAGGTATCGCCGATCTTCGGCCGTTTCAGGCCGGCCCTGATTATAGAGTCCTGGATAGAAACGCAGAGGAGTGCCGTCTACAAGCTGAGTCTCTCGCGAGTAGCCGATTAAGCCGCCGAGAAATCCGACCTCGAAGAGATAGGGGGAGTTCGTATAATGGAAGCCGGCGAAGAAATACCGGCTGGAATCCTCCCCCAGATACACAGAAAAGAATCGAAACAATAGCGAGAAGTAAACGTCGTCGTTTGATTCACGACGCCACTCGGCCAGCGAATAGAGCGGCCCCCATGTTCGCTCAAGATAGTCGTCGGGAAGCGGCCACAGTGCCAGTACACGCCACCCGTTCGCTCCGTCGGACTGTCGGTAGCCGCTTGCAAGAGGCCAGAGTTTCCACTGCCATACCTCTTCTCTCTCCTGTGGATAATAGCGATGATGGCGATAATAGAACGGAATAAAGAAATCGTAAGATGATTCTACGATGGCGGATTTCGTGCGTAGATTCCCGAGAAGAATGAGGTAAAAGTTCATCTCATTATAATATTTTTCCTCTTTATCGCCGAAACGGTAATGCGCATAAAACGGAAATATGACAAGCTTGCGAATATGCGGATCGCCGCTTTTCATATTCTGGAAGAGAAACCAGAGCGCTCTGTATTCCGTGGTGTTACGCCGCTCATCGAATCCCCAGGCGAAAAGCGTAAAAGGCCATAGAATACTGTAAGACTGCATTGTACCCGATTCTGATCGCTTCTGAGCATAAAACGGGAAGAAAAAATAGAAATGACGGGGATCCTTTTTGTCGAGATCATCAGCCCCCCATTGAAAGAAGGGCCAGAGTACGGTCTTGTGATTGTACTTACCGGAATGCACTTTACTGGAATAGAACGGGAAGATCCTGAGATCGCTTCGCTTCTTAAAGCCATTCTCATCTTCGGGCGTGCCGCCCCACATAATCAGAGGCCACAGTAGCGAGCGGGCCTTATAGTCCTTGTAAGACCATGACGAATACAGCGGGAACATGACGAAGCTGATCTCAGACCAGGCCAGCTTGTCTTTGATCGTTCCATAGAACGGGAAGATGCTGAAGTACTGTTCTTTTTCTGTGTCGCCGCTGCCCCAGTAGAAAAGCGGAGCGAGCAGATACTCATCGTCCCGCTTTTCATCTTCGTGGTATTTGTTCTCAAACGTGAAGAGATAAAGAAACGTGCGATAGTTCCAGTAGTTCGTCCCGGCGCTGTAATAAACGGGATACAGAACGCCCGAGTGCTTGTAAGCACGCTCGTCGTTACGATATCGCCCGTAAAGCGGATGAATCATGAACTCTTTCTGTCCCGGCGTATATGTCGATTCGTAAAGGAACAGAAACTGAAAGTAGTCTCGCGGCGCCTCTCCTGAAACGGCGTCGGGCATACGCGCGAAAAGCGGAGCGCTGAAAAACAGCAAAAAAAGAACGCCTGCCTGGCGACTGAGACTGAAACGGAACACCGGACTCAATCGAAAACAAAACGTCAGAGCAGGCAAGCACTTCGCGCTCCGTTCATACTCCCCTTTTTTCATTGACACCTGATTCCGTATCGCTGTGCTTTACCGTCCAGGAAAACCCATGACCGTTCGCGAATACTTGAACTCCGTCTTTATACGCTCGCCGGGCGAGATTCCGGCGTTGACCGGCTTTCGCGGCGTGGCGATCTTTATGCTCTATTATGTGCATCTGTTTCGCAATTATGAGGCGCAGATTATCGAGAAGAACTTTTTCCTCAGCACTTTCCTGCATAACGGTTCGGCCTCTATCGACATGTTTTTCGTTCTGAGCGGCTTTCTCATTGCCGGTCCGC
Source organism: Leptonema illini DSM 21528 (assembly GCF_000243335.1). Taxonomy (NCBI): domain Bacteria; kingdom Pseudomonadati; phylum Spirochaetota; class Leptospiria; order Leptospirales; family Leptospiraceae; genus Leptonema; species Leptonema illini. The sequence continues at coordinate 2,933,673 of NZ_JH597773.1, forward strand.
TTTTAAAAGAGCTGCGTAAATCGGGAACGATCAACCTGAAGGCCTTCTATATAAAAAGGTCTTTACGTATATTTCCGCCCTATTACATCTTTCTTGCGCTTCAGTTCTTCCTGATCATTCCCTTTTTCGCCAGAGGCGGAGGGGAGTTCGGCGAGATGCTCATGTCGACTCGCTGGCGAATCGTTTTCGACCTTACCTATATCAGCAACTACTATCCAGGAACTCTGTTTCACGGCTGGTCCCTTTCCCTCGAAGAACAGTTTTACATGATCTTCCCGCTCTTCCTGATGCTCGTATTCCACCGCATTCCAGAGCGTTTCCAGCTTCCGTCACTCTGGGTGCTTGTACTGTTGCCGATGGCTTACAGATTGTACATTCTGCCTGCCATAGCGGCGCAACCGCACCCTTCCGGTCCGTATCAGGCCTGGATCTATTTTCCATTTCACGGGCACATCGACTCCGTCATCATCGGAATCATCACAGCTTACATTTATCAATTCCGCAGGCACTGGGTTGACTATGTCTACGACAGACCGGCTCTGAAGTCCGCATTGCTGGGTGCGTCCGTCATCCTCTTTTTTGCCTACTCGATCTTCGTTTTCGAGTATCTGCCGACAATTGAAGGCATGGTCGTTCGGTTTCCGGTGTTCTCGATTCTTTCGGCCTTAATTATGATCCTTTCCATTCCCGAAGGCGGATGGGTGAACCGTGTCCTTTCATGGAAATGGTTTATTCCCGCGGCCAAACTCTCTTACTGCGCCTATATCATTCATATCGTAGTGATGATCCCGCTCTCTCGTAAGATCTTTGGCGGCGGCGAGCTTCACTACTACCACATCTTCCTCTGGTTCATTCCAATCGGGCTGGTGATCTTCTTCTTCGCCTATCTCTTCCATCTTGTAGCCGAACGACCGTTTATGATCTGGAAGGATCGGTATACCGATATGTTGAAGGCCCGTAGAGCGGCTGCTTGAACCAGCCTGAACGCTCGTAACCGTCTTAGCGCAATGAGACCGAGAACGGACAGGCGGATCGCCCGCAGCTGTCCGTTGCGCCCGACGACAAAGCCAGCCCCCTGATCACCCTGACCTCAAGGCTGGCCTCTGGACAAAAGAAAAGGCCGGCTTTTGAGGCCGACCTTCTCAGTCTGTTTTAACAGTTCCTTTGAATTACTTCGCAGGAATCTTAAGAACATCACCCGGACGGATTTTATTCCACTGAACCTTCGGGTTTGCCTTCTGGATATCAGCAGCCGGTACTCCGGTTTTCTGAGCGATTTTGCTGAGCAAATCCCCTGCGACAACGGTGTAGGTCGTCTCAGCGGAAGCAGGCTTTTCCTGTTCTGGCTTAGCTTGCTCGGGTTTGGCGGGTTCCTGCTCTGGCTTTGCCTGCTCGGGTTTCGCAGGTTCTTGCTGCGGCTTTGCAGGCTCGCTGATAGCCGGCTTCGTCGGAGCCTTATCTTTACCACACTGTCCCTTGATCAGGTAGAACCCGACGATCAGAACGATGGCAAGGACGGCAATGCCGATCATGCGGAAGCGAGAAGATTCTCCACCCTGCTCTTCCGATGCAGAAGATGCATAGGATACGTTGTCGTCGCGCATCGATGAGCTGTAGATGTCGCTGTCTTCGTATCTATTTGAAACTTCAGAGTCAAATACGGATGTTTGCAGGGCCTCAAGGCTACGGGTCGACGAGCTGGTCTTCTTCGCAGCCTTTTTAGTCGACTTTTTGACTGCCTTTTTAGCAGTCTTCTTTGCAGCTTTCTTGGCTGACTTTTTGGCGGATTTCTTGGTGGCCATGTTGCCCATTCTGTAAACGATTCGCCGGATTCAAGAATTTTTCCCTCTGTTTTGATAAGAATGCGCTCCGGAAGAAATTTTTTTTCATAACGCCGGCCTGGAAAGGGGGAATGCTTCCTGTATGTGATTCTCAGAGTGAACCGGTGCCTTGATTGCGCGGCGATTATCAGTTGCCCTGCGCCGTTTCTACATTTTTATGGGATTGTGAATCGGAAGCTTGCTCTGACCCTGGTCCTCATCCTTGCCGGACTCGGCGGTCTTTACCTCTTCTCGGGCTCGCTCATTCAGGAATCCGTCGTCATCGCCGATGCCGACATGATTGCGAGCGATCCGCAACGTTATCAGGACCGTGAGCTTCGTGTTCGCGGTTTTGTGAAGCCCGGCTCCATCGTTCGCACGGCCAACCAGGCCAGCTTTGTCATCGAACATAACGGCAAAGAGCTGCCTGTCTTCTTTACCGGTCGCACTCAGCTGCCCGATACGTTCGCCGATGCCGCTCCCGTGCGCGCCGACGGACATCTGGAGAACGGCCAGCTTGTATCGACCCGCGTCGAGGCGAAGTGCGCCTCAAAATACGATGCCGAATATGCCGAAGGCAAGGCGCATCCGGCGTCTATTTCTCTTGAGTATAACGACTACAAAAAAAATAAAAGCCCCTGAGTGGAGAGAGCATGAACCTCAACGAGCTGGGTGCGATCACCCTTGTCCTTTCCGGCGCCACGATCATCTTCTCGATCATCATGGCCACCGTCGGGTTACCGCTGCGCAGCGTCCGCAATCTGATTCGCTCCATGGTGCTCGAAGTGATCGATCTGCGCATGGGCAATACGGGACGCCGGGCCATTTCGGTGCGCTATTACCGCTTCCTGCTCTCTATCTGGGTGCCTTTACGCCGCTTCTTTCTTTCACTTACCGGTATTCGTAACGGAGGCCTGGCCCTTGAGCTATCCCGTCAATCCCTCTATGTGAATACGGGCCTTGCCAGCCTTGCCATGCTGCTTCTTGTCAGCGCTCTGATGCTGAACGATATGACGAACCAGTACGTCGTCATGCATTCGTCGTCGACGCTGTCGATCTTCTATCGCATGACGTCGGCCTGGGCCGGCGCAAGCGGTTCGCTGCTTTTCTGGTATTTTCTTCTGACGCTTTTCACTGCCATCATCCTTTACCAGACGAGATTCCGGCTGTATAACCGTCTGCCCCTGCTCTTCCTTATTCTGGGCGTGTTGCAGCTGCTTTTTATCATGCTGCTTGTCTTCTTCGATGACGCTCAGCCGTTCCGCACGTTTGCCATGCCGATGACAAGCGGACGCGGACTCAATCCGCTTCTGCTTCACTGGGCGATGATCATTCATCCGCCCATCCTCTATGTCGGCTACGTTTCCTTTGCCATTCCCTTTGCCGTCTTTGCCGCCGCCGTGATGTCGGGCAACATGAAGGACGATCTGCTTGCGATCTTCCGTCGCTGGGGCCTGTTCTCCTGGTTCTTCCTCGGTTTCGGCATCCTGCTCGGCAGTAAGTGGGCCTATGAAGAGCTGGGATGGGGCGGCTACTGGGCCTGGGACCCGGTCGAGAACGCCTCGCTGATGCCGTTCCTGCTGGCTACGGCATTCCTGCATTCGCTCATCGTGCAGCATCACCGGGGCATGCTGCGCTTCTGGAACCTCTTCCTGATCACGTCTACCTATCACTTCTGCCTGCTCGGCACGTGGATAACGCGCTCGGGCGTGCTGCAGGGCCCGCACTCCTTTGCCGAATCGGCCATCGGACCGCCGATGATTATTTTCATCGGCGCCAGCTATGTCTACTTCTTGCGCTTCCTTTTCTTCAAGCGCAAGGTGCTGCGCCCCGACGATCAGCTGCAATCCGTAACTTCCAAAGAAGGAAGCATGCTGCTCAACAACTTCTTGATGCTGATCTCGGTGGTCATCATCCTTGTGGGAGTTTTCTCTCCGCTTGTGCCGCTGGATTGTTCGTTCAACGGCGGCCTGCAATGCTTCAAGGCCGAATGGAAGCCGACGACTTACAACAAGCTGATGGTTCCGATCGGTCTGATCGTTCTCTTTCTGATGGGAGCCTCTCCGCTGCTTGCATGGCGTAAATCGGCCGACGTCATCTACGCCCGCACGCTGCGCATTCCGCTTCTGGCCGGCATCGCTGCGACGATCCTCTACGGATCACTTTACGGTCTGTTCTTTACGTCTTTTGACGGAGAAAACAACAGCCCCTGGGGGCCGCAGATCCTCGCCGAGATCTTCTCGGTGCTGACCGTCGGCTGCGGCGTCTTCTTAATCGTCGGCATCATGCAGGAATACCATCGCGGCATCAAGTCGCGACGGGCAAGGCTGGGCGAATCTTTCGGCCGCGCCTTCGTGCAGCTCCTACTGCTGAACAAGAGGCGCTACGGCGGGTATCTGATTCACCTCTCCGTCGTCTTTCTCTTCATCGGTTATTCGGGCGGCGCCTTCAAGACGACCGGACGCCTGCAATTCCACTACTATCGCATGGATGTGCCCGAAGGCGCTCCTTACGTGTACTATTATTCGGGCGACAAGGCCTATCTCGATAATTACATCATCGAGGCCCGCGAGCTCTTTCTGCGACCTCATTTCGAGCCACATGGCAATCCCGAGAATCCGGGCGATATGACCGTATCGCAGGAGGCGCATTACCGCATCAATCCGCGCGATCTTTTGCCCGTATATCCTTCTGACGGAAGCGATCCTTTCGCCTTCGCCAACAAGCCGGCGCCGCTCGGCGACCGTCTGATCAAGTTCACCTCGGGCTTTATTCCCGACGGGCGCATGACGACGGAGCGGCGCTTCTATCCGCAGATTTATCCGTACACGGGTGAGGTACAGAAAGACCAGAACGGCATCAGCGCTCGCATGGCCACATCGGAGCCCGATATGAAGTCGAGCTGGTCTGAAGACCTCTATATTCAGCTCGGCGCCATCTACGATCCGATGCGCAACCGGAACCCCGATCTGGCCGCGATGTATGAGTTCTACCTGTATGAACTCAAGCGCGATCCGCGCGGCTACGAGATGCTCTTCCCTCCGTCTATCGTCGCCGACCTCGAATACTGGGTGAATCCTCTTGTGAAATTCATCTGGCTGGGCACGACGCTTTTCTTCTTTGCCGGCCTTCTCATTCTTCTTCCGTTCGGTGAAAAACGCGAAGAGGATGTGATTGAAGAGGCCGCTGAGAAGGCTACGGCAGGAAAGCCCGTGACGGGAGAGCGGTATTGATGGTCCTCTGGATCGTCATCTTCCTGTTTATTCTGACCGGCGTTCTCGCCGGTCTTCGATTCCTAAAAAAGAAAGATCCTTTCGGCGGCCTTGATTCAGAGACACAATCGAAGAACGATTCTGCCGGAGATTCCGGAAACCATACATGACTCAACTGATCGGTATTCTCAGCGTTATTGCCATCCTTATTCTTATCGCCTTTCTCTTCTGGCCCGTTCTTCGAGATAGCTCGGGTAACGACTTCTATCGCACAGGCATCACGAAGAAGAAAGAACGCCAGACGCGCGAAGAGTTTCTGCTGCGCCGCATCGCCGACCTCGATCTCGATCGCGATAGCGGCAAGCTCAGCGCCGAGGAACATGCAGAATTGATCCGCCCGCTTCGCGAAGAGCTTGATGCCGTCGTCGGCGCCGCTCGTGCCGATGCCGAAAGTGCGGATGCTGGCAAAACCGATGGACGCACTCGAACGCCCGTAGCATTGCTCTTTCTCTTCGCCGGCATGGCACTGGCACCGGCGCTTCATGCAGCTCCAGTCGCCGTCGAAGGCCGCATCATCAACGGAACAACCGGACAGCCGGCTCGCGTAGAGCAGCTTGAGCTTCTGAAGATCCAGGAAGGCATGCAGGTCGTCGAAACGCTAAAAGCGGCCGGGCCGAATTTTCGCTTCACACCGATCGAACAGGCCGGAGCGCCGCTGCTTGTGCGGGCGACCTATGCGGGCGATAGCTTCATATCGGTGATCCCACCCGTTGAAAGGCCCGGACAGGAAGCGCTGCAAACGGACCTCACCGTCTACGAACGCGGAGCTCGCATCGACGATATCGAGTTCCATTCCGGATTGCAGATCTCCAGGCTGCGAGAAGGCCTCGACGTCACTCTTGTATATGCCATCAACAACAACTCAAAGCCGGGGCGCTCTTTCGACATATCTGATCTGACCTTTCCCGTGCCCGCCGACGCAAAAGAGCTGCGCGTCAGCGTCGCCCATCAGTCGGGCGGTATGCCCGTCACTCTCGAACCCGAGACCGTAACTGGCGGCATCCGGCTCAAGCGGGCGCTACGTCCCGGTATGTCTGAGCTGTCCATACGTTTCGTCACCGATACGCATATCTTCAAAGACCGCGTCGATTTCACGAAGGATCTGCTCGTGAACCGCGGCGACGGCCGGCCCTTCTTTCGCGTGCTGATCTGGCGACCGGCCGATGCCATCCCCGCAATCACGGGAGGCAATGGAACGGAGCTTGACATCCCGAATCTTGGCAAGGCCATGCAGGTCGTATACGACGAAGATGAAGTGATCTACGAATTCAAGGCCGGCGGCATCTGGTTTGAGAATCCGATGGCATCGGACGAAAATCCGATCTTCGATCACCCCTGGAAAAGCGGCATCGGAGTGCTTCTCGGTCTGACCATTCTGCTGCTCTTTCTCTCCATTCTCACGGGATCGAAGTTCCGACTGACGCGCGACGAGAAATAAGATGCTGCGGCTCGAAAAGCTCAGTCGGGCCTACGGGCATCATACGGTCCTTCATGAGATCGACATCGAGCTGAAAGACGGCGAGATCGTCTGTGTGATGGGACCGAACGGAGCCGGTAAAACGTCGCTTGTCGAGGCTATCCTTTCACATAACCGTCCGGCCGGCGCCCGGCTTTTCTTTCACGGCGAAGAGATTCGCGGCATCGAGGCGCATAATCGCTTCCTCTCTCGCTGCGCGTATCTGGGCCACGAACCCGGACTGATGTATGATCTGAGCGCCCTTGAGAATCTAAAATTCTTCGCCGACTTCCACTGCACGGTCCGCCCGACAGAAGAGAGGCTGCGTGCGTTGCTTGCCGCCGTCGGACTGGAACGTCGAGCCAATGATGCGGCTCGTATCTTCTCACGCGGAATGCGACAGAGGCTGGGGCTTGCGCGCTGCCTGCTGCATGATCCCGATATGCTCTTTCTTGACGAGCCGTTAACGGGACTTGATCAGGAAGGCATCAAAAGATTGATCGAACTTCTGCGCCCGGTTCGCGAACGCCGCGCATCCGCCCTTATCATCACGCATGACGACGCTCCCTTTCTCGACGTCGCCGACCGCTATCTTTTCATCAAAGACGGTCGGCTTGTCGCCGACATCGAACGGAACCGATACACAGATGCCGCACGACGGCATCTGCGTTCGCTTCTCAGTACGGACGATGCGGTCGTCCGCTGATCTTCTCGCCTTTCATCGCCACGTGCGCATCCATCGGACGGCCGAAGCAGAGGCCAAGCGATTCATAGACCTTCACGTCGCCTTCGTCGATGAAGCGCTGCTGGATGGCGTCTTTGATATCCATATACTGCACCATGCCGTTGCGCGAACCGGCGACGGTTACGCCAAAGGTGCCTTCAAGGGCAAGGTGCACGGCGCCGGCGCCGACTTCGAGGCCGAAGCAGGCATCGACGGGCGTGGTGAAGCCGCAGCGCACAAGGTGGCCTGGACGAAGCTCACGCACCTCGGGAATCTCGTACACACCGTCGACGAACTGGCCCGTGCGCTTCATGAATTCACGAATCTCGGGATCTTTCTTGATGCGATCTTCGATCTGTTTTACGACGTAACGGCCCGCTCCCATCAGCTTCTTATGGCCGAACGAATCAAGCGGCGCATTCGGGTCGACCAGCTCGTTACCCGAAGCGTCGCGCAGGCCTTCTGCGACGACGATCATAACCGTGCCGGCATGCACGTCGCTTTTACCGATGCGATCAAAAAGACGGTCACGAACGAACTTATAGAGAAAATCAAAATCAACGGGAATCTCGGGAACGAGCACCGCATCGGCGCCGGCCGCGACGCCGCCGCGGAAGGCCGTATGGCCTGCATAGCGACCGAAGACTTCCATGACGATGACGCGGTTATGCGTTCTGCCTGTGGTCCGCAGATCACGTGCAAACTCGGCGATACGCTGAATGGTGCTATCACCGCCGACCGAGTAGGTCATCAGGTCGAGATCCATCGTTTTGGGAATATGAATGCACTTGATTCCCTGTTCGCTCAGATCGGCAACGACAGAGCCTGTATCGTCGCCGCCGGCGATGAGCAGGGCGTCGATGTTGAATTTCTTGAGTCCGTCACGAATGCGCTCGTATTTATGCTCGTCTTGAATCTTTGAAACTTTCACGCGAGAGTTCCCGGCCTCTGAGCCTGCCGCGCAGATGTCGATCTGCTCGATGCGATCCTGCGTGAGCTCGGTGATGCGATCGAAGGTGACGAGATTATAAAGCCCCGCATAACCATTGGGGATGATAAAAGACTTCAGGCCTCTATTCTGTGCCGTAAGGGCGATGCCGCGAATCACGGCGTTCAGACCGCCGCAGTCGCCGCCCGATGTGATGATACCGATGTTCTTGATTGCCATAGCGGGATGATGCTATGAGCATCGCCGTGCTTACAAGCAGAAAAAGAAAAGGCCCCTCACGGAGCCTTTCAATTCTTAAACAATTTGAGAGATGTGGGCAGGGGAGGATTCGAACCTCCGTAACCCTCTCGAGTGCCAGATTTACAGTCTGGTGCCATTAGCCGCTCGGCCACCTACCCATTCGCTTGCTGCCTGTAGGCCTCGAACCCACGACCTGCTGATTACAAATCAGCTGCTCTACCGACTGAGCTAAGGCAGCTACTACTGTGCCCCTTGTACGCAGGCCCTCTCTGGCGTCAACCGTTTTCGGTATGCACAATCGGACTACTGCGGCTTCGACAGCAGTTCGACAAGGCGCTGCGCCGATTGATTCTGCGGATCAAGGGCGAAGACCTTTTCGATGAAATACTCAGCTCTCGCCATGTTACCGGCCCTGGAATGACAGTAGGCCAGGTTGAGCAGATTCTTCAACTGACCGGGCTCACGCAGATACACACGTTCTCCGAGGTCGATGGCTCGACTGTACTGACGCTTCTTGCGATACGCGTAAGCAAGCAAATAGAGGATCTCAAGGTTGGCCGGATTCGCTTCAATATATGACTCGCCGTATTTCAGGACCATATCGTATTCTTCGCGCTTCAGATGATAATTGATCAGCTCTGAAAGCGCCTTGCGATGCGTCGGCTCGATCTGCAAGACCGACAGGTAACTGTCGAGCATTCCCTGTGTATCGTCGGCCTCTTGAGCCTTTCGTGCAGAATCGAGAAGAGAGACGATGCGATGTCGCGACTCCTGATCGACGGCAGGTCGGTAGGTAATACGAAGAAGCGAGAGGTCATCGGTGAGCTCTCCCATTCCGTTTACCTCTTCGTAAATGGCATCGAGGTCGCCCTTGCACTTCTCGACGGTTCTAAGGAAAAGCGTCTCGTCTTCATTCATGGCAAGCGAATCCGCCGCATCGAAGCGGATATCGTCCTTCCCATCGGAGCCGAAGAAGAGCATATCGCCCGCTCGCATCTGCATCGTTTGAATGGCAAGCACGTCGTCGGGATCATCGACGCCCAGCCGTTTCAGCCTGGTCTCGGTTTCGATGAAGCTTGCCTTTCCTTTGCGATAGAGAACGCCAAACGGATGCTCGGCGTTGATGTAGTACACCATACCCGTCGCATCTTCAACAAGACCGATAACGATCGAGGCTCCCATCGCTCCGTTGAACGACTCAAAGATCTTGCGCAGCTCCATAAACGTGTTCTTCAGCCAGCGCTCCGGATAATAATCCTTGAACACGAAGGCCGACACCGTTCGTTCGAGAATCGAACCGAATACCGATCCGATGACCAGGGCGCCACCGGCTCCCTGGATCGACTTGCCCATTGCATCGGCGTTCATAAAGACGGTGTAATCCCGCTCTTTCAGTCGGATGGACCGGGCGATGCAGAGGTCTCCGCCGATTTCGCCCTCCCATTTACGAAAGACGAACTGCTTCTTCTGTTTGATTAAGAAATCGATGTCGACGGTTTCGCTTTCGGTGTGATTGGCGCCGAGCGGCTTGAGCAGCAGAGAGGTGAGGTAATAGTCGCCGTCCTGTCTTGTTTTCAGATCCTGAACCGTCGCAAGGGTATTTTCCAGTTCCTGTGTGCGCTCGCTCACTCGCTGCTCAAGGTTCGCCGCATATTCCTGTAGCTTCAGATTACTGCGCCGGATGTTGCGCAACATCTTGTTAAAGCTCTTTGCGATATAGCCGATCTCATCGTTGAACGATCGCCTGATATGCGTATCGAGCTTACCTGCATTCACCTCGGTGATCGCCTCATGCAGCGACTCCAGCGGATCCATGATGTTCATACGCAAAAATACGATAACCGTCGCCGCCATGATAAGCGATACGGCGCCGGCAATGATGTAAATATTCACGCGAAGACGCTCCACCTGAGCAAGAGCATCGTCTTCGTAAGCTCCGCAGGCGACGACCCAGGTGGCCGGCAATGACGGATGCTCGAAGGTCTTCATATAGACGACTTTGTAGCGCGGTTTCTTTTCTCCCGGGTTCTTCCATGCGTAGCGATAATGCCCCTCTTTACGTAATATTATGTTACGAACGACTCGTATACCGTCGTACTCGGAGTTGTCGAGGTCCTGATCTTCCTGATACGGGTGCACGTCGGCGATCAATCCGCGCGGAGGTTTGTGTTCTTCCGTTACGTCAGCCGTGATGAGTTTCAGATTCGCTTCGCCGTTTCGTCCGTATTTTTCAGTGTACCGTTCCAGCGCCTCGCCCTTCAGGCTTGTGCCGGCAAAGTGCGTATCATAGCGGTGCATGATGGATTCGCGCGTATAATCGTCGGGGTATTTGGTTCCGGGGATCAACCAGCCGGGCGTGTACATTCGGAGCGCATATACATAGCCGTCGGTGCCGATCTTGATGGAGCTTCCCGATAAATCCCGTATGATGCGAATCTGAAAGACGTCGCGAAACAAATTCTTGCGTTCCGGAGAAAGGTCGTAGTAGCCTGCGTACAGCTTTCGTACGAGCTCAGCGTCTTTAACGCGAAACCGGATGGCCTCCCCTTCTTCTTCTACTACTGCAATGATCCGTCGCCCCTTTCCTTCGCCCGTAAAGAATTCAAGTGGAGTCCCTTCTTTCTGCCGCCCCGATCGCAGATCTATGCCGTTCAGCGCTTTCGCGTCCAGAAGGCCGATCATCTTTCGAAACTGCGCTTCATTGTCTCCACCGCTGCGCGTACGCAACACGATTTCAGAGAGCGGACCCGCAATACGGTTGCGGATCTCATCAAGGGCTTTTTCGGTCGTGATTTCCTTGCGGTCGACGCGCTCGAAGGAGGCCGTGATCTCGTTATAGGCGTTCGTTGTCGTCATCTGCACCATGTATTCAAGTCGCTGCACGGCGGAGTCGCGCGTCGCCATGTACATGTATTCGACCAGGATTACGGTAAGGGTAAAAAAACCGATGCTGAAGGTGGCCATCGCCTTGCGGCGAATGGAGATCCCCTGAACTAACGCCACCCCCTTGATCGTCCATCGCTTCAATTTCGTCAGGAACATGAATTTTTCCGTTTTTCGCAGACAATATAAACTACGTAGTTTTTATCAATCTTTTTTATTTTCGGACCATCATACCTACCGTCGCATTCAAAAAAATCATAAAAGCGCTTTACGGAAGGGGCTACGAAACGGTCAAAACGTGTCTTTCACGATCTGGCCGACTGTATGCGCATCTGAACCTCGCTCAGATTTTGATCTTGACCCGAAAAACGCCGCCGCGAGCCTCGAATATGCCCTCAAAGCGCTATGCCCTTTTCGATCTCGACTACACGCTCATCCCGCAAGACACCTTGCTTCTTTTCTGCAATTACATCCTGCGCCGACACCGCGCCCGCATCCTGTTCATTTTCGTCTTCGCTCCGATCCTGCCGCTTGTCGCCCTGAAGCTGGTCGGATCAAAAGGCCTCAAACGCTTCTTCCTCAGCTTCCTCTTCGGATTGCGTCGCGAATACATAGAGTCGGCCGCTCAGGATTTTGTGCGACGAAGCGTATTGCCGCGCATCTATCCTGAGATCCGCGCCGAGGTCGATCGTCACCGCAAAGAGGGACGCATCACCGTACTCAACACTGCCTCTCCATTTTTCTACGCGAAGTATATCGGTGAAGAACTGGGCTTCGATCATGTATACGGAACTCCCGTCGTTCTGCCCGATCGTTTTCCGCTTATCGGCCGCATCGACGGCAAGAACAATAAGCGCTACGCGAAGATCGAGCAGATGATGGATATTCTGCCGTCGGCCGTTCAGATTCTTCTGCGCACTACGCCGCCCCATAAACCCTCACGCCCGAACTATCCCGACGCAGCCGTGCTTGTGGACTCATGGTCGTACTCTGACAGCGATGCCGACCTGCCCATGCTTCGACTGACGGAACATGCGCGCCTTGTACATCCCGAGAAGCAATCGCTGATCGACGAAGGTCGCGCGAAAGGATGGACGGTCTTTCATCCGATCCGGCCGTATCACAGCCGCTCAGGTAAGATCTATCATTCGATAAAGCAACTGCTCGGTCTTTATCCGGATTGATTGCATTCAAAAAAAATAACGATCTGCATGGCCGCAGATTCAGGAAGAGTGTATGAGAAAGATCCGTAAGATTGCAGCCGTCATCGCGACGGCGCTCATCCTTGCCGTCGCATCGGGCTGGTGGCTTGCAAGTAGCCGCCTGCCTGAAATCGACGGAGCTATCCAGGCGCCTTTGAAATCGGAGGTCGTTATCCGACGTGATCGCTACGGCGTTCCTCATATCGAGGCGCGCACGGCGGAAGACGCCTACTTCGCCCTCGGCTTTACCGTCGCCCAGGATCGTCTGTTTCAGATGGAGCTACAGCGCCGCCTTGCACAGGGTGAGCTGGCCGAGATCCTCGGTCCATCTCTCGTGAAGATCGATCGCCAGTTCCGGACGTTCGGCTATAAGCGCATCGCCGAGAAGCAGTTGCTTGCCGAAGAACAATCGCCGGCCTCGCAGCGGGCGCTCGCGCTGCTTGACGCCTATTTAGCCGGCGTAAATCATTTCATCGCCACACAGAAGTTACCCGTAGAATACACGTTGATCGGAGCCAATGCCCGGCCTTTCACGCGCATCGACGTCATGTCCATGATGGCCTATATGTCGTTCTCGTTCGCTCACGGGCATACGACCGACTCGCTATTCAGTCTGCTGAAAGAGAAGTATCCTGACCGTAATCTGCGCGAGCTCTTCCCCGGCTACACGGGCGAACGACCGGTGACCATTATCGAGAATCAGGTGACGTATAACCCGGGTGGCAAAGCCCGTCCAGAAAGCCCTGTTCTTGCATCGCCGCTCACATCTAAGTTATCGATACCGGACTCTCTATCGCTCGCCTCGCTTCTCTTCTCTGAAGATTCGCTCGATGCCCTGATTCCTTCGTTCCACGGAAGCAACTCCTGGGTGATCGCCCCGTCCAGATCGGCATCGGGGGCGGCTCTGCTTGCCAACGATCCGCATATCAGCCTTTCCAATCCCGCCGTCTGGTATGAGGCTCATATTAAATATGACGGCTTTGAGAACTACGGATATTATATTCCCATCTTTCCTTTTCCGCTGCTCGGTCATAATCGAGAGCGCGCCTGGGGATTAACGATGTTTGAGAACGACGACATCGATCTCTACCGTGAGACGTTTCACGCCGATGATCCGTCGCTTGTGATGTATCGCGGTCAGTATGTACCTGTGACGACGATTAATGAAAAGATCAGAGTCAAAGGAGCGGCCGATGAAGAGTTAACCATACGCATAACGGCGCACGGTCCGATTATCAGCGATTACCTGAAAGGCTACGAAGGGCCTCCACTGGCTATGTGGTGGATCATCGATCAACAGCCGAATCCGATCATTCGCTTCACGCATGCCATGTTGCATGCCCGTTCGATGCAGGAATTCGAATCCAGCCTTGCCCTGCTTGCCGCACCCGGGCTCAACATCTCCTATGCCGACAACGCCGGCAACATCGCCTGGTGGGCCGTCGGACGATTACCAATCCGCCCGCCGCACATCCACAGCCGTGAGGTGCTTGACGGAGCTTCAGGGCGCGACGAGATTACGGCCTTCTTACCCTTTGCCCTGAATCCTAAACTGATCAATCCGCCGTCGGGTATTATCGTCACGGCGAACAACAAGTCGACCTCTGCACCGGTCGGGCCGATTCGTGATCTTGAAGGATACTGGGCTCCGACCGATCGTGCGGCACGGTTAACGGAACTGCTTTCGGCTCGCGAGAAATGGGATCTTGAGTCGCTGAAAGCGGTGCAGACGGACGTACATGCACAGGCAGGCGCCGCATTTCAAGAGCAGATCAAGGCTCTTATCGACAGAGCGACGCTTGACGAAAAGCAGAGTCGTGCACTCGATGAGCTGCTGAATTGGGATCGCAACGCCCGTATCGACTCTATCGGTGCGACGATCTATCACGTAACGCTCTATCACATACTGAAAGGCCTCGTCATGGACGAGCTGGGGCCGGAGCGATTCGAGGTCTATGCCGACTCGATGGACTACTGGTCGTTCTTGAAAAATGTCATCAGCAACGACGGCTCGGCTTATTGGGACGACGTGACGACGGAAAAGAAAGAAACGCGCAAAGAGATCGTACAGACCGCCTTTATCGCCGCCGTCGATGAACTCACGGATCGCATGGGCGGCATCGACTCCTGGCGATGGGGCGAGCTGCATCAGATCGTCTACAAACATCCGCTCGGGTCAAAGAAGCCGTTGAACCTGATCTTTAATATCGGTCCTCATCCGGCGCCGGCCGAGGCTCATTTTGTGAACCGAATGAAATCGAGTTTCGGCAAGCATGATTACGTCGTCAGCTCCACGCCATCGACGCGAAGGCTGATCGATTTTTCGAATCCCGAAGAGGCCGTTTCCATTCTGCCTTCGGGAAACTCGGGTAACTTCATGAGCCCGTACTTCGACGATCAGGTACAGGACTTCTTGCGAGGCGACTATCGTCCAATGATCCTGAACGTAGAGAAGGCAAAAGAAGAGATGCGCCATACGCTGACGCTTCGCCCCTGATCGTACCTCAGAACAGTGCCTGAACGGGCTTTGCCTTCGACACGAGTTGAAACGGCCGTCCAAACGATGTCGTAAGGACGGCGTCGCCTTTCAGACCGGCCGCAGCATAGATCGTCGCCATCTGCTCGGGAACGGAGACGGCGTCCTTGACCGGACGCTCGCCTTTTTCATCGGTCTGTCCGATCACGCGTCCGCGCCCCAGCGATCCGCCGCCGATCAGCGTCGTCCACACTTTCGGATAATGATCGCGTCCATCCCCGTTAGACGAAACATCGGGTGTGCGACCGAATTCGCTCGATAAAACGAAAAGCGTCTGCTTCAGAAGGCCCGACGAATCCATATCGGCGAGAAACGTTGCAAGTGCGGGATCAAGCTCCGAGGCGATCTTAGCGATGCGATCGCGGTTATTATCATGCGTATCCCATCCGCCGATGCTGATTTCGATGAAGGGGACTTCGACGGCAGCAAGTCGACGGGCGAGCAGAAGCGCCTTGCCGGTCATCGTTTCACCGTAACGCTTGCGCACCGCTTCGGGCTCGCTCTGCAGCTCAAACACCGACAGACGATCGGAATTCATAAAATCAAGGGCCGATTTCTGTAGCTGCTCGTAGACCGCAACATTGGCTCCCTGGACTCGTGCAGAAAAATCCCCGTTGATCAGATCAAGCAGCATCTCGCGACGCATCATGCGGGCCGAATCGACCGATCCCCATGCCGGTTTCAGATTCGACACCGGCCGATCAAGGTTCGAAACGTGAAAGGAAGCGAAGCGGTTGCCGAGAAATCCGCCCTCGCCGACCAATCCGCCTTTGCCGCCGATCGTAATATGCTCGGGAAAGTAAGTTCCCTTACTCTGCTTCGCGAAGGCGATCACGGCGCCAAACGAAGGGATGTCGTTGAAACCGGCGATGCGCTTGTGCGACGTATGCAGAAGATGCTGGGCCCCGTCATGGTCGCCGACATCAGAGTTAACCGTTCGGATTAGATTAACGCGATGCAGCTCCCTTGCCGTTCGTGCGAAGGGCTCGCCGACGCTGACGCCCGGAATGCTTGACGGAACCGAACGAAACATCGACGTCTTTTTCGGATCAAAGGTATCGACGTGACTCATGCCTCCCATCATGTTCAGAAAGACGACGGATTTGACGCCGCCCGGCAGCGTTAGCTGATCGGCACTGTTTCCTTCGGCCTGCAGAGGATGGATCTTCGTCCCGAAGAGGGCGGCCATAGCGGCCCCTCCCCTTACAAGGAAGTCTCTTCGTGATAACCCTTTATGTGATGAATCGTTGCTGCGTTTCATAATGATACCTTTACGAGAATCAATAGATGTGGATGAATTCACGGCTCTGCAAGATGCTCCAGACAAGATCCTGTACCTGATCTCGCTGGAAGCCTCCCTGCGCCTCGAAGCGGCTCGAAAAAACGCGCTGCAAGCCCGCCTTCTCTTTCTCGGACGGATGCCGCGAGAGCAGACTGACATAGATCGTGTCAAAGAGATCATCCATGCGTTTCGTGCGCTCGAATTCCTGTAAGATGAAGGAATTCTTATTCGGGTCGCCGTATTCCCGCCAGATGCGCGACGTCAGCTGCCCGTTCATGAGCGCCAGCACCTGATCGATGTCGGGACGTATCTCGTCATCGTCGACGTCTTCGCGTCGTCCCGCTCCGAAGATCGAAAGAAACGTCGAGCTATGCACAGGCTTCGGCACCTCGCAGGCGTTTGTGAATCCGGCTTTATTGTCTTTTACCGCCTGTTTCAGAGCGCCCTGTCCCGTCAGATCAAGCGAGGTCGTAGCGCTGCGCTCCCAGACGTGCGGCACCGAGGCGTTATTCGTGCCGCGCAGCATCGAATTGAAAAGCTGGGCATAGTCCATGCGCGAAGGCGGAAAGCTCGCAAGGGCGCTTTCATCGCCGTTAACCGATTCTCCGGGAGCCGGGGCACGGCGCCTGTAGGCGTCCGATGTGACGATATACAGGATCAGGTCCTTGATACGATAGTCCTTCTCGACGAACACGGCATCCAGATGATCGAGAATCTCAGGAGACCGTATCTTCGTTTCAGGTCCCCAGTCGTCCAGCGGGGTAAAGAAGCTCCATCCCATCAGACGCGTCCGGATACGATTGATGATGACCTTGCGAAAGCGGTCGTTCGTTTTCGCCGTCAGCCACTTTGCAAGCACCTCGCGACGATCCGCTCCCGCTTCTATGATGGCCGGCTTTCCGTCAGGATAGACGGGCTTCACAAGGTCGCCGCCCGGGCTGTCGTCGGTGTGTGGAAAGCGCAGGCCGAGCTCGGGCAGAACGTCGATCTGTGCGAAAGGCAGCTCGTTCTGTTCGCGCAGCTTTTTGCGCTGCGCGTCGCTCAGCTTATCCCAGTTCATCAGCGCACGCAGACGACGCATCTCGTCTTCGTATTTCTTGCGCGCGTCGACGGGCAGGTCTTCGCGACGATTCCAGGGAATCTCATCGAGCTTGTTTTTGCGCACGAAGGTCTGGCTGAAAAACGACGCCAGTCCGTAAAAATCGCGACGCTTGTAATTCGGATCTGTCGGATGGTCATGGCAACGAGCACACGATAGGCGGCGACCGTAAAAGACGCGCGAAACGTATTCGGCGGCCTCAAGCGGATCGGCGTTATCCCTGAGATAAAAAAGCCCGGCCGCGTTCTGATCGACAGGGCCTTTTGCTGTAATCAGATCACGCACCATCTGTCGATACGAACGATTTTCGTGAAGGGACTTTGCAAGCCATGCCTGATAGGCGTCATACGGAGCGTCACGCTGATCGCTTCGCGCACGCAGCATGCTGCCCAGTACGCCCGACCAGTAATGGGCGTAGTCGGCGTCGCGTAAAAAGCGAGCTGCAAACAGTTCGTTTCTTGTATCGGGATTGGCGGATTCGAAGGCGCGCACCTCTTCAGCGGTCGGAATCACGCCGCGAATCTGCAACGACATGCGCCGCAGAAGAACGCCCGGCGGCGCGTTCTCGGCAAAGTTAGAGTGCTTTCTGTAAACGTCATCAAGCGGATGCGCCGACAGAGACGGCGGTAGTAACGCTATCGTTATGAGCAGACAGGCCAGGGCACGATGTTTCATAGCTATTCAGATAGACGGAGCAAAGGCCGGTCCGTCGTGCTTTTTTTTGCGGATACGGCCGGCCTTTTCAGAAGCAAGCGAAGCGTTATTTTTCAGCTCATAGGGGACCACCGCAAAGGCGCGACCATTTCAAGCAATACTCCCATAAATTTCAATATTCATACTTGACAGAAGCCATCCCCGGCTCTAATCCAGATTGATCATGAGGCGCTTGCATGAAAGCAGTCGTATCCACTTCTCACTGAGAACCGCTCGCCTTTGCTCAAGGCTTGTCCTTTTACCGATCGTCAGCCTGTGCCTGCTCTCATCCTGCCTCACGTTCGTTCTCAACAGCGTGGTCAGTCCAGGTGCTGAATCTCGGCTCGACCAACCCGAGCGTATTGTCGACGTAGAGGCGGGCGATGCGGGCTGGTTACGACTGGTCTTCGAGGGATTGCATGAAGATGCAATCTATGAACGGTGTGTGAGTTATTCGGGTAATCGACTGACCGGATGTCCGAACGAGTTCGGGCCCGCCGAACGCCTGCCCGATATTCTTGCTGGTGGGAACGAGAAAGCCATCTACTACATGGACGGTAACCTTGTCTTCAAAAGCCCTTACCTGAACAAAGTCTTTCTAAAAAGTGAACCGCAATTCGGATTTCCAAGCGCGATCAGAATCTCAACGGACGGAACTGAGATGATGATAACGCACTACAATCGCCTGATAGGCAGAACGATCTGTTATCATCAGAGGATTGAATATGAAAGAAACGATTTTTTCTTCCTCAACGATTGTGAGCGAGCGATTTCGACAAAGACGTTCGTCACGGCGCGCAGAGAAAGAGTGACCGATACGGTCGTATTCCTTTACAATCCAGGCGCAGCCCATCAGGCCGGATCCGATGATATTCAGATCTATGCCGTTCGGCAGCAGGGGCCGAATCGCATCATTCCCATTCACAATGTCTCAGGCGTTCGACATAGAACCGATCGCTACTATCTCTACCCTCTGTATCCGGTCGCCTTTTTGCTCGATGTCGTTACCTTTCCGATTCAGTATTTATTCTGGCGGCCTCCCAATCCGCTGGGATAGCTCCACCCGGATAACTTTACCTACCAGAACACAGCTTCGCCCGTGCCCGAACAGGATGGCGAAGACTGCGCTGAGGCTCTGTTAACTATTTCGTGAGCGCCCCTGAGCGGCGTTTGAAACCGACTCCCATTCTTCCCAGACTTTCAGACGATCTGCGTAAACAGAGCGCACCCACGGCAGGGCATGACTGCCCAGGAAAAGACGCAGCGGAGGATTCTCTGCATCAACGAGCTTGAGGACCGCCTCTGCCGTCGCCTCCGGATCGCCTTTTTCAAGCGTTGCGATACCACCCATAATCTCGTCACGAAGTCCATTGTAAATATCGAGGCCTGCGGCTAACTTCAGAGACTGAGCGCTTCCAAACTCCGTAGCATAGGCGCCCGGTTCGATAATCGATACGTTGATGCCCCAGCCCTTCACCTCAAGGGCCAGGCTTTCATGAATCGCCTCAAACGCCCATTTTGACGAGCAGTAATAGCCGATCAGCGGCATCGTCACATGGCCGAGCGTGCTGGAGACGCCGACGATGTGCCCTCCGCCTTGAGAACGCAGAAGCGGCAGAGCTGCCTTGATGACGGAGAGCGTGCCAAATATGTTCGTCTCGTACATGGCACGCACCTCATCGGCCTCGGCCTCTTCAATCATGCCGACAAGAGAGTAGCCGGCATTGTTCAAAACGACGTCAAGCCGGCCAAAATGTGCATGTGCCTGCTGGACGGCGCTTTTTGCCTGCTCTGCATTCGTAACATCCAGCTCAAGCGTGAGCACGTTCTCGCCATATCTCTTCTTGAAATCGGCGATGCTTTCGAGCGATCGAGCCGTCGCAGCCACTCTGTCGCCGCGCTTCAGCGCAGCCTCGGTCCAAACCCGTCCGAAGCCGCGGGAGGCGCCCGTGATAAACCAAATTTTATTAGACATGCAATTCTCCTGTATGTATCTGATGCTGATCCTATCCGAATCAGCAATTACGATACTCAAGAGTATCGGAACTGTCCGGTTCCGGCCACAAGAAATTACGCGAAGAGCCAGATGACTCAAAAAAAAACAGACCCGGACTCAAGAAGCTCCACACAGGATTCTGAGCCCTGCCAGCCGGCAGCGGTCGGGCGAAAAAGGGATCCCGGGCTTGATGAGAAGATCCTACAGGCGACGGTGGACGCCCTGGCCGATCTGGGCTTTGATGGCATGACCATGGATATGGTGGCCGCTCGCGGTAAAGCAGGAAAGGCAGCCCTGTACCGACGCTGGCCTTCTAAGACAATGCTTGTCAAAGACGCTCTGATCTGGATGAGTCGCAAGCATCTGCTTCCGGGTAGCCTGCCCGACACTGGCAACCTGCGTAACGATCTGCTCGCCCTGATAAAGCCGCAATCGATTCAAGAAGGACAGCGTAAGCTCCAGGTACTGGCCGGCCTCGGTTCCTTCTGGAAACAGGAAGAGATCGCCGAGACCGGTGTTACAGAGATCTTCGAGCCATGGGCCGAGGCCAACCGTCAGTTGATCCAGAGGGCCATCAAACGGGGGGAGATCTCGGATCGGGCCGAGGTCGATCAGGCATGCAAGGTCATCTCGGCCATGACGTCCTATCGAAGCCTCATAGAACGCAAAACAGCCGATCGCGATTTTTTCGTATCACTGATCGATTGCGTTATCCTGCCTTCTCTGTTGAATCCACCTGTAGATACGGCCGCTAAAAAGAAGAAAAACTCAGAACCGAAAAGGAAGGGATCTTCGTGAATACGGAAAAGGCATCGGTCATCACGCGCGGCAACGGACGCGACATTATCCTGCAGGCCTTCCACTGGAATCTTGTAAAAACAAAGGGGACGGGTACCGTCGACGGAAGCGGCAGCAGCTGGTATAAGACGCTTGCGGCCCGGGCCGACGACATTGCCGCCGCCGGATTCACCGTCGTCTATTTACCGCCGCCGTGGATCGACGACTCTCTCTGGGAGAAGGACGGCCGGCACGGCGGAGGCGAAGGCTATTTCTGGAGAGACTTCGATCTTAATTCGCGTTATGGAAGCAAGGAAGAGCTGAAGACCCTCGTTTATGAGCTGCATGCCCGCAATATCAAGGTCATCGTCGATATCGTTCTGAATCACCGCGATCGCTTTCGCATGCAAAAAGATCTCTGGCCGTACCCAGGACCGCAGTGGCGCTCGCTTGCAGGTAGAGATACGGGAGGCGCCTTTCTTGACGGATCAAGCGATCTGAAGCTCGATCATCCCGATGTGTATAATGCCTTTCACAGAGCCCTGACGGAGCTTCTTGATGAAGTCCATGTGGATGGCTGGCGCTGGGATTTCGTCTGGGGTTATCATCCGCGCGATGTGCTCTCGCTGATTCGTGATACCGAGAAGACCGAGTATCTTTCCGTGGGCGAATACTGGCAGGCCGGCTCGATTCCCGATGATCCGATGTTCATGCGTTACGGCGGTTGCGAGCGAAGCCGTCTTATCGGATGGGCGCTCGAAACGGGATCGTGCGTTTTCGACATGGTTCTGAAACGGGAATTGAATACGGGCAATCCCGCTCATTTCAAATACGGCATCAACTGCGATCCATCGCCCGAACTGAGGGCGGCTTCCGTGACGCTTGTGGATAACCATGATACAGGCGCCTCGCCGTATTCGCCGGCGAATGGCTGGGGTCAGAAGGTCTGGGAGTGTGCTCCTCATCTGAAGTCGCGGGCCTACGCCTTTATTCTCATGATGCCGGGTACGCCCTGTATCTACTGGCCCGATCTTTTCGACTGGCAGCTGCATGAGATCCGTGACCTCATACAGATTCGCAAGCAGGCCGGCATAGTAGCCTCTTCAGACTGGACCGATCTGACGGACAGGCACTCAGGCTTCGCCGCCTTCGTGCACGATGAATCGGGCGACCCACGCCTCGCCCTCTCAATAGGGTCGGATTTCGCCGATCCCGGTGCAGGGTTCACCCTTGCATTTGAAAAACCCGGCGAATACCGCATCTGGCTGAAAAAATAAGGGGCGGTGCGTTACCCGGCGCTTCCGCTGTGTGCCCGATCTGCACTGTCGCATGTTTTTCGTTGTCGTTCGCAAAAACCTGCATACTTTAATCTCAGCGCTCTTCGCGTGAATCAACTCTCCAACGGAGTCACTACATGCACAACGTAACCCTTGCGGCCCGCATACTGCTTGGCCTGCTTTTCACGGCAGCCGGGCTGTTCGGCCTGCTTGCCAATCCCGAGCCCCCGCCCGATCTTCCCGAGAAGCTGATCGCTTTTAACAAAGGACTGGCAGCCACGGGCTATTTCTTTCAGTTTCTGAAGCTGACCGAAACGATATGCGGACTTCTCATCCTCACAGGCGTGTATGCCCGCATCGGCCTTGTCGTTCTTGCGCCAATCTCGATCAACATCTTTCTTGTGCATGCCTTTCTCACGCCCGGCATCGAAAACATCATTCTGCCCGTCGTGATACTCGTGCTGCACGTCACGGCGGCCAGCGCCTACTGGAGCACATACGCGCGTCTTTTTGAGCGCAACAACTGGCTCGGTCGTTAAGCATCCGGCGAAGGGGCAGGCATTGGGCCCGCCCCTTTTTTATTTCTTTAGTTTGAGAAACATCTGCACGCCCGAATCCTCGTAGCCGATGCTTCGCTCCGTCGTATCGGGAAGTTCTGAAGCGAGGCTGAGCATATCTTCGGGCGATTTATACAGAAGCGGCCAGTCCATCAGATGATCCATGTAGTGCCGATCCGGGCTTTCTGACGTGTAGTTCCCGATCATCAGCTGTGCTCCGGGCGCCGAGAGTTCATGCAGGCGCGTCACCAGGGCCCGTGCAACCGGAATCGTCAGATAATCAAACAATCCCATCGTATACACAAAATCAAAGCGTACATCGTCGAAGAGGGCGGACGCATCGCGACGCAGTAGAGTTCGAACGGACTCTTTAACAAAACGCACGTTTGGCGAGTCGGGATCGCCTCCTCCGAGAATGATGCTCTGCCTGGCCTCGTCCAGAGCCTCCTGATCCTGATCGAGAAGATAAATGCGGATGCGGTCCTTATAGGCGCTGGACGAGAAGAAATCCTTCATCTCCCACGCCGGACCGCAGGCCACAGAGAGCACGTTCACCGTTTCTCCTGGATGCGCCGCTATATACGCCTCCAGCTCGGCGCAGATCAGCCCGCGGCGATTACGGACGGCCTGTGCCGAAGGAATGCGTAGCGGATGACGATGAAGGAATCGCGCAAAGCTTGAATTGCCCTGGTAGCCGTCTTCATAGACCATCTGCATCATCATGGAATCGCCCGGATAGCCGCGCGGCTTTTCGATGACGCGACGCAAGAACGGAGCGCCTTCCAGATACGGCCAGAGGATGCTTCGCAGATACGATGCGGCGCTCTGACGCTCTTCTTCGGGGCGATCGGCGACAATGCGCTCAAGATAGGCGACTTTCGCGTCCATGAACTGCCATAGCTCGGCGCCGATACCGTTCTCCATGACCTGAAAGATGCTTTTCTTCATTGAAGAGCTTTCTTTGCGAATCCCTTCATCCAGAGCGTCAAGGCGCTGCTTGAACACGGCAAGACCGGCAGCGAAATCGGCTGCATATTCGCGAACACGCGTATCGAGCTTTTCATAGTCGCTGAGCAGCGAACGGATGCCTTTAATCTCGTCGTCTTGCAGATGAAACTTACGGTTCTGAAGCAGCTTATCGAGGTCGATGAACTGCTCCACAAGCATCAGACCTACGAAATGACTGCCCAGCTCTTTATGCGAACGAGCGATCCTACCATCGCCCAGATGCCGGCTGTCGCCGTAGGCCTGAATACGAATGTCCTGTACCTGCGAACCCCTGCCTGGAAGTGACATCGAAGCCTCCATACACAGACCGAGTCCAAATCGAGAATAATCCCAGAGCGAGCCCTGGTGTTCGCTTCCTTTATGCGTGAACGAAATCAAGATATTCTCCCGATCTCCTACCGGATAGCGGGGGGTGTTGCGTTTTTCCTGTACTTCCATTTTTTTCTCCACAGCCCGGAGTTTCGTGAAACCGCTTCACTACTGGCCATCTCAAAAATGGCCTCTGATAAAAAAACAATTGTCTCGCGAATCCGACAGCGTTTGGTTGCTTGATGATCCTTTTCTACAGAAAGGAAACCGTATATGCCAGACGTCCAGTCCAATCTGAGCTTCGCGCGAAAACTCTGAAGGTTTTTCGTACCGTCTTCGAAAACCTCGGTGAGCAGCGAGCGTGCCGTATTGATAACCCCTCGAACATTAACCGAACCGACCACATATAAAAGGCGAATTTACAACATGCGAGCAACCCGATGAGCGACTTCCGAGTATATCAACGAACACTTATACATAGATGGATTAAGATCCTTCTATTCCTCGGTATTTTCCTGATTCCGCTCTACAGCATTCTCGATTACTTCACCGTTCCCGAGGGGCTTTTCCTTCCGTTCCTGATCGCCCGCCTCACCGCCTCGGCCCTGCTTATAGTGATTACGTTAGTCGTACACTTTTCGCCCGTTTCGGCCATCGATCATCTGTACGGATATCTGTTCACGATCGTCGTCGGCGGCGTCATCGCCTGGATGACCGTAAAACTCGGCGGATTCGATAGCGGATATTACGCCGGTCTGAATCTCGTCGTCATAGCGGTCAACCTCGTCGTTCCCTGGAAGTACGTTCATACGATTGCAAACGCCCTGCTCGTTCTTCTCATGTACATTGCGCTTAACCTTCTTACGCCGCAGCCCTTTCAGTGGACCATTCTCATCAACAATCTGTATTTTCTCACATCTACGGCTCTGATCGTATCGGTGATCAGCTGGCTGCGCTACGACCTCGTCAAGAAAGAGTACGACTCACGTCAGAAGGCCGATGCGTCACAGACTGAAGAGATTGCCGAGCTTGCACGGGCCGCCGAACGTCTTTCTTCGGGAGACTTTACGGTGAATCTCGACCTCGAATTCAGCTCCACGGCGGGTACGCTGCTTTCTGCTTTTCAGAAGATGCGTGAGGATCTAAAGAACGCATTACGCCAGATCTCCCTGGCTTCGCACAACGTCGAAGGCTATGCGCGGCAGATCATGGACCATACGCATCTGATGGCCGAAGGTACCGAGAAACAGTCCGCTCAGGCAGAAGAGTCGGTCGAAACGATCAAGGCGCTTGCCAATCAGATTCGCGAAAATGCCGAAGAAGCGACGCGACTCTTCCATACGGCCGAGGCCGGCGAAAAGCGTGCCCTTGCCGGTCGCGAAGGCGTCGCCGAGGCGGTGCGCGGCATGAAAAGCATCGACACCATCGTGTCGGGCCTTGCAACAAAAGTGCAGAACCTCGAATTATCGAGTCGGCGCATCGGCGATATCATCAAGGCCATCATCGAGATCGCCGATCAGACGAACATGCTTGCTTTGAACGCCTCGATCGAGGCCGCTCGAGCCGGCGAGCAGGGTCGCGGCTTCGCCGTCGTCGCCGAAGAAGTCGGCAAGCTTGCCGATCGCACGACGCATGCGACGCGCGAAACGAACTCCATCATACAGGCCATCCAGAACGATATTCAGGCGGCGATCGGCGCCATGGAAACCGGATCATCTGAGATTCAAAAGACCATCGGCTCGGTAGAGAAGGTTTCTTCGCTTGCTCAAGAAGTGTCGGAATTCACGACCAATCTGATCGGAGCGGTACGCGATATCGCCGAAACCGGGCGTAACCAGGCCCGCTCAAGCGAGGGAATCAACAGCAGCATCGAAGAGATTCGCACGCTGACGACGTCGACTTCAAAATCCATCCACGGCGTCGCCTCGGCAGCCGAAGAACTGCACAAAATCACCGAAGATCTGAAGCAGCTTGTAAGCGGATTCCGGATCAACGGCAACTGAATTTTGCTTGCCCCCGGGGGGTATATTGTGCTTTTCTGTAGCCATGCCGTACTATGACTACAGCTGCCGGGATTGCCACTCCGTTACGTCGATCAAGGCTTCCATCGAAGAGAAGGAAGCCGGTCTTGTTGTCCGCTGTGAGGCCTGCGGTTCTACAGAAACCGAGCAGGCCTTCCTGAATGTAGCCATCACAACAGGCGGACGCGCAGAGGCCGGCCCCTGCGGCCATGCCTGCGGATGCTTTCCGGGCAATTAGCAGGTTGCTGAAAACTGCCCGAAGGTCTGCCGTATAGCCCGGAAAAAAACAACTACTTGAGGTTTAGAATGTGTATTGAAAGAGTTCATCGAATTATGATGGCATCGGTTATTTCTATTGGAGCCTACCTGCTTTATACGGGTTCGGTAATCGGGCTTGCCATCCTTGGCTTCGTCGTTTTCATGCTCCTTCTCTGGGCCTTCACGAACTTCTGTCCCTCCGTTTTCATGCTGGGACGTTTCCTGAAGCCCTGCTGGAAGGAATGAGTTTCGATCTACAGAACGAAGTTAACCGTCGACTGGACGCTGTAGAGGGGCTGCTGCCCGAGCTACAGCGTCTTCTGACGACGATGCAGGAAGAGGATCTTCAGATCCGCACCAAATCGACGCGCCGCGATCTCGTTACAAAGGCCGACGTCGCCTCAGAAGAGACGATCCTGCATTTTCTGCGTAGCCTCTTTCCAGGCGACGCCATACTGGCAGAAGAATCGGGCCAGCATCAGGCCCTTTCATCCAGTGTGCCCGTTTCGGGACTGACATGGTGCATCGACCCCGTCGACGGAACCGTGAACTACGCCCACGGGCTGCCGCTTTATGCCGTATCGTTCGGCCTGCTCTTTGAGAACGAACCGGTTGGAGGCCTTGTTTTTCTGCCTGCATTGAACGACACCTATAGAGGAGCGGTGCAGAGCGGAGCGACAAAAAACGGGCGCCCGATTCGCGTCTCACCGAACACGGATCTTGAATCGGCCCTGATCGTTACGGGATTCCCCTACAGACGTCAGGAGATGATCGACATCCTCACCGGATCGCTTCGCGGAGTGTTGCTGAACGCTCGCGGAATTCGCCGCACGGGTTCGGCCGCTCTTGACCTGTGCTGGGTGGCCGAAGGACGTTTTGACGGCCACTACGAATGGAATCTTTCGCCGTGGGATACGTGCGGAGCGTTAACCATCCTGCGAGAGGCAGGCGGCACGGCGACGAATCTCAAAGGCGAACATTTTCGCCTTGAAGAAAAGATGCTTGTAGCGACGAACGGCTTTGTTCATGAACAGCTGCGCACGACGCTGATTGAGGCAGGCGCCTCAGAACCGCATGCGGAATGATATCGTCCCATCCTGTACGATAACGGCCGACCGATCATCCTCAAAGAAAGATATATCGATCCAGTGAAGGGCTACGACGCCGATGGCGGCCATTCCGGCCAGCCGCTGATTGCGCTGATGCGCATCATAAAGCTCTCTCTGCTGTGAACGCCTGATCCACAGAGCATTACCAAGCGCAGCATACGAAGAGATACTGAGCGGCATGATAAGATCGGGATCGTTCAGAGCATCGGATGCGATGAGATCTCCGCGTCGCTTCTGATCCCAGGCATACACGGCCAGCAGACCGAGCGCCGATGGATAGGCCCATCCGCGCCACTGCTGACGCTCGATCTGCACCCATCCGGGAACGGAGCGCTTCCATAGCGGCGGAGCAGTCGTTTGCGATACGGTCTCTTTCTTTGCCGGCTCTTCGGGCCGATTCAAATCGAGCGATTGTTTTTGAGCGGCGTCTTCGACGCGAAACGTCTTCCAATCCGACCAGCCAGCAGGTTTACCGAAACGATTCAGAGCCGATACGCGAATGCGATACTCGCCCGCCTCGAGACTCAGTTCCACAACGCTTGTGGCCGACTTTTGCTGCACGACGCGACCATCGCTTCCCGTCCATTCGACGGCATAACCGCTTGCTCCCGGTACGCCCGACCAGCGGATCGACATGGATCTTTTTTCCGTCTTCTCGGCAAACATGACGGAAGACAGGAACAGAAGGAGCGCAGAGCAGATTACTCGCCGTCGTCGGTGCATCATCGTATCTCCAGTTCGGGCGGCGCGAGGTTCTCATGCAGCACGATCGTGAACTTTGCCTGAGCGTTGTCTTTCGCCGATTCAAGCGTCCATCTGAAGACGCCCGTATCAAGCACGGAAAGATCGGTTAACGTAAATGCATTGCCGGTCACCCTCGTCTGAAAGACGACCGTTCCTGTGGCGTCGCGAAGCATGAGCGTTCGCTCTGCCGGGACGCCCTTCCATCGAAAAAGCAGGAAATTCTTTCCCGTCATGTCGACGACGCCGGTCGGATAAAGAAGCGTGAGCGGCTCGGCCGCGGGCCCGGGCGCTTTCTCTGATGCCGGTGCGTCGGTATCGAGCTGCCCGTCTTTTCCCGAAGGTTTCTCGGCCTCGCCTGAAGGCGATGGGGCGGCGGCCACGACCTCAAAGCTGGAGATCGAGCTTTCAGAGTCGGCGCCTGGAACGCTTCCCCTTGCGAGTACTCGCCAGTAATACCGGCCAGGAGAGAGCTGTATCGACAAACCCGTTCGACGCACATCCTGATAGGCGACGCGATCGGTAAAGCTGCGGTCTCTTGCCAGCTCGATAAAATACGACGAGGCCGATTCTTCCTCTTTCCAGCGAAAAGACACGTAACCAGGATCGGATGCGATGCGAATCTTCGCCTCGGGACGCGGCATCAATAGTTGAGGGCTGCTTTTGCGACGCAGACGCAGCCGTCGCAGCGGACCGACCTCGTCGCCCTGTCGCACTCTCCAGAAATAGTTAGCCGCCTTCAGTTCAAGCACAAGCCTTGAATCGTTCTGGACGTCATAAATTTGTAGATTCTTTTCAAGCGGAGCGCCTGCATAGAGTTCGACGGTCGTCGTTCCGGCCGCCCCCTGCCAGCGGAACTCAACCTCCATGGAATCGCCCGTATAAAAAAAGCGAGCGTTATCCTCGGGGCTGATAGCGGCGATCCCTCTTCGTATTCTGCGGTCTTTGCCATCTTTCGTCTGCAACGATTCGCCGGGGCGCAGAATTACGGTCACATCGTCAGCAAGCACAGAGGCAGTGCCGTCCGTTTCGATCTCGCCGTCTTTATCGTTCAGTGGATCGACGAAAAAGCGTGTCGGGCCGGCCTCGGTCGTAAAACGTCTTCCGGACCGCTCGACAACGACGCCCTGACTGCCTGGCCTGATAATCGCCGACCCTTTTACGAGTGTGACCGTCATCTTCTCGCGCAGATGAAGAACGATGAGGCTTTCAGGATCAAGCTCGATCTTAGACCCGTCTTTCAGGTCGATGACGGCCTCTGCCGTTTCGTCGGTACGAACGGAATCACCGTCAAAGACCGTGTCTCCTGGATTCAGGCGCTGCCACACGACCTGAGCAGGATCTCGCCGCTGTACGATGCGATTGCGATAGCTGACATCACCGACCGGACGTCCAGTCCCTTCGCCATAGCTCAGCGTCATCTCCAGATAGAGAAGAACGGCGCTCATGACGAGTATGGCAGAGCATATAATGAGAACGACGATATCTGTCCGGCTCAGCTTACGGTTCATTGGAGCCCTCCGGCATGCCCGGACGATAGGCGATTCGCAACTGTTCTCTGAGCTGTTCCAGCGATCGGGGCGCTTCGGAGTCGTTCTTTCGCCCCAGAACGGCGTAGGTTAACTGTGGTTCTGCCTTACCGCGAATGGGTACGGGAGGCATGGCGACGAGATGATAATCGTCACCGAGTATGCGTCGCGTGCTTTCAGAGATGAGGATGTCGGTACCGAATTCTTTATTCAAATATTCGATACGGGATGCAAGGTTAACGGCGTCGCCGATGACGGTAAATTCAAGGCGCTTCTCTGATCCGACCTGGCCGGCGATCACCGGCCCCGTATTAATGCCAAGGCCGAAATTTATATGCGGGATGCCTTCGAGCGCGAAAGAATGATTGAGATCTATCAGAGACTGTCGCATGAGCAGAGCCGAATTGACGGCGCGCTTCGCCTCATCCTTCTGCGGAAGAAGGGCTCCCCAGTGAGCCATGATCGCGTCGCCGATGAACTTATCGACGACGCCGTCCGTAACCGTCACGCTATCGACCATCGCCGTGAAATAGCGGTTCAGAAAATCCACGACCTCTTCGGGTTGACGGGACTCTGAGAACTGGGTGAACCCTCTGATATCGGTGAAAAGAACCGTACAGTGCTTTTTCTCGCCACCGAGACGCAGACTACCCTGAATGGCGCGCTCGGCGATTTCAGGATTCACGAACTTACCGAACTCTTCTTTGATCTTCTGACGTTCGCGCAGTCCATGCACCATCTGTATAAAGGCCACGGTTAACGAACCGATCTCGTCACGCGTGCTCGGCTTGATCTGAACGGCATAGTCGCCCTGCTCGATTCGGCGCGCCGCATGAAGAAGTTCGACGATGGGCAGTGTCAACGTTCGCGAGAAGAGATAGACGATGATGAAGGCGACCGTGAGAATCATCACGACGATGAGGATGTTCTGTCGCTGCACGCGAAAGACGGCCTCAAAGGCCCGATCGGCCGGGACAAGAGAGATCACGCCGAATCCGTTTTTCAAGATGCGAAACGAGCCGAGATATTCATGGCCTTCTGATTCAAAGAGCTGAGAGCCGTTGTCGACGGGACTGCGCAGCATTGACTGTACGATAGGCAGGTCCTCGATTTTCTGAATGGCGCCATCGGTGGCCGAAATCAGCCGGCCCTGCCCGTCGACGAGTAGAAGCCTGAATATCTCGGTCTGCCTGGCGCTGCGGTAGCGCGCGAATAACCGCTCGGGTGAGAGAACGATCAACTGAACGGTATCTTCGGAGTCAAGCCAGAGCGAAAGTATAAGGAGCAGAGAACCATCCGCTCGCACAAACGGGCTGAAAACAGGTACATCGGGCGAAGCATTGAAAAACTCGTCCGATTTATCGGACTGAAGAAGCGAAATCATTTCGGCTTCGGTAACTCCGTAGTCTTTGCTTAACGCCTCGTTTAGATGAATGGACTCGGCCTTTACGGTATCGGTCTTGCCATCACGCTTGAGTAAGGCCACCGACACGGCCGAAGCGTTCTTAGCAAAAAAGCTCTGCGGGCTTTCCTGACCCGAACCGAGCAGGCGCCCCCATGCATATACGTTATCCAGATCGGAATCGAGTGCATCGCCGATCATACGCGAAAGGCTCAGGTTATAATCCTGTATAAGAACCGTGCTGAGTTTTTTGAAAAGATCGCCCGTCAGCGTGATGATCACGACGCTGGAAAGCACGACGATACCCGTAATAATCGAAAGCAGCTTACGACGAATCGAGAACCGTCCGCCCGGCTTGCCGATCATAGTCTTCGCCGTTTGTGGAAGATACGGATGGATGCTTCGCGCATATTCGGCGACGATTTTGCGCACCTCTTCGGGAGCTTCAGGGCCGTCTACGACTTCGGCGGCGCGATCGGGCGAGATTTCAACCGGATGAATGAGCAGCGTGGGCAGGAATCCTCTTACAGCGGCCGAGGCCTCCTGCGAGTGAAGAAACAGAACATGCCCCTTCCATAGATGAGTGCGCAGCTCTTGATTGAGGCGACGGAAATAAGAGAAGTCAGGACGCGTAAGCGAAGCGACCGATGCAAGAAGAATCGGCATGCCCTCTTCGCGACAGATGCGGTGCCATTCGGACAGCTCGTCAGATCCCATCCACTTCAGATCGGGAGCAAGCACGAGAAGAGAAACCTGATTCCTCTTCCAGCGACGAACGCGACGCGCAATACCATCCGCTCCTTCTGACGAGAACTTATCGTCAAGCGAAGGATCGTGATACAGAGCGAAGCCGCTTCGAAATCGAATTCTACCTTTCTCCATTCTGATCCATCCAGAAAATCAGCGGCCCCGTCAGAGCACACTACAAATCAAATCGACCCATCTACCAGGGAAAATCCATCACGGCTATGCTACAACCATAAGATCAAGCGTTCAGCCTGCACCGGATTGGTATGCGACGAAAACTAATCCTTTTTCCTTATCAAATTACACCATCCGGTGTATTGACCGACGGTAATAAAAATGCAATCCTCTGATGTAGAAAGATAGGAGGATCATCATGAAACGCATCGTAACAAACCTCAGCCTGCAGATCCTCGTCGCATTCCTGGGAATGCTCATGGTCTCAGCCTGTACGCGCGAGGATGAAAATCTTGCATGGCTTCTTGCCGTCACCGACCCTCTGGCCGACATTGAACCGACGACGGAGGCCGAAACCATCCCCTTTCATATGGATGTCGAAGACGTGAACGGCCCCACGGATTTTATCTTCGAGAATACGACGACCTACCCGGTCAGGGTAACCGTGATCGACGGCGTGAACCCGGTAGACAGCACCCTTGTTCAGATTATGGAATATACGTCGGGCGGTCCGCGCGTTTCCTTCCGCGCGGTCACCGATGCCGAGGGCAATGTCAGCGGTAGCTTCACGATAGAGAATCGTGCCGAACCGCGGGTTACGGTGGAACTCACATATCTCGGTAAAGAGTATCGCTTCGAAATCGACCTGACAAATGTCCGCGAAATCAAGCGCTACATCTACGTTGACGGCTACCTCGAGCAGATCGAGATCAGCGATCGCGACGGCGACGGTATTGCCGACGAGCTGGACGATTATCCCGATGATGCCGGTCGCGCCACGCTTGTTAAGATTCCGGCCGACAACTATTTCACCATCGCCTTCGAAGATCTCTTCCCCACTCCGGGCGACGCCGACTTTAATGACTATGTTGTGCGAGTGAAAAGCGAGCAGGACCTCGATGCGCAAGGTAAGGTCGTACGCATGCGCAGCGAGTTCACACACGTGGCGAAAGGAGCCGGCTACAACCATACCTTCCATATGAAGTTACCAGGAACGGGACAATATACGCTGAAGAGAACAGCGGCAGATGGAACCGTCGCCTTTGATACGACCCTTCCGCTTACCGATGCCGGAGTCGAGATCTTGCCCTCCAGCGAAACGACGCTTGCTCAATCCAACACTGCGACGGGACAGATCTTCGTTACGGGCATGACGGCGCAATTCGAAGCCGTATTCGAGACGCCGCTGACCGGACTGGCCTTTCCCTATGACATGTATCTCTATGTGAAGAATACGAAGAAGGAGATTCACTTCCCCGGCAAATACACAAATAGCGACGGAAGCGATCCCTATATGGATGCGAACGGATTCCCGTGGGCCCTGTTGATTCCAGGAGACTGGAGCTGGCCTCTCGAACGTAACAACATCCATCAGGCGTATCCGCTCTTTCAGAGCTGGTACGAAACGGCGGGACAGCAAGCTGCGGAATGGTATAAAACAGCAGACTTCAATCTCGTCTTCAACAAGTGAACTTCCAACATCCGCTGGAAGGCTGAGGGGGCCGGTGCGAAATGCGCCGGCTTTTTTTTGTTTACCGGCAACCCCGTGTCGCATTCTTCACTGGAGTGAAGCTTGATCCGGCCTATGCAGAACAGATCCTATCAGGCATCTCGCCGCTTTTCACGATCAATCAAAGGCAGGAGTTGCGCTTTGTAAACCGGCCGTTCGAAGAAGAATTCGGAATAAAAGCGGCGACCGTACTCGGCCGACGCATCTTCGACATACTGCCGCTTCCCGTACTCGATCGCGAGGCGATGCTCGACGCTCTGCAGCGCAAGGGCGGACGCAAAAGCGTGAACCATCAATTTCGCTTTCGACGCCGTATCTATGGTTATACAGTATTCCCGGTCGGAGCGGATCAGGGCATCATACTCAAAAATATTACCGACATACGCCGCCTGGAGCGCAAGGTACAGAATCTGCATTCGCGTCTTCTCAGCGCCCAGGAAGAAGAACGACAGCGCCTTGCCGCCGAACTGCATGACGGAGTCGGGCAGACCATCGTCGCCGCAAAGATCAACCTGATGGCGTATAACGCCGACCGTGCCCGGAACGAATCCCGATTTACGATGGCCGTCGAACTGATCGATCGATCAAGCGACGAACTGCGCGAAATCTATTCGAATCTGTATCCTTCCGTGTTACGGGAGCTCGGTCTGACCTCGGCGATTCGAGCCGCTCTGAAGGCCCTTGAAGGCGCCTCGATTCATGTGGATGCCGATATAGATATTAAACGCGCCTTACCCGAAGACCTTGAGGTCCAGGTTTACAGGCTTCTGCAAGAGCTGATCGCCAATACTTTGAAGCATTCGTCGGCGACGGCGGTTTCCGTTCATATCTTTCAAAACCGCAACCTGCTTCATCTGCAATTCGACGATAACGGAACAGGCTTCGACACGGGACGAAGCGCCGAGAGCGGATTCGGGCTTCAGAATATGCGTCGCCGCGTCGCCGACTGGCAGGGATGGTTGCAGCTGATTTCATTTCCTGGGGGCGGAAGCAGCGTGCAGATACGCCTGCCTGTTC
This sequence comes from Leptonema illini DSM 21528, assembly GCF_000243335.1. NCBI lineage: Bacteria > Pseudomonadati > Spirochaetota > Leptospiria > Leptospirales > Leptospiraceae > Leptonema > Leptonema illini. Next base: position 2,968,261 of record NZ_JH597773.1, read on the forward strand.
GCCGGAGGACGGCTCCTCTATGAAAGAAACCAGACTCTATCTTGCCGACGATCATGCCATCGTCCGAGAAGGCCTTCGCTTCATCCTGAGCTCGCAGCCCCATTACAAAATCGTCGGCGAATCAGGAGACGGACCGATCGCCTTGCAGCAGATCGAAGAGATCAAGCCCGATATCGCCATCCTCGACATCTCGCTTCCCGGCATGACGGGTATTGAGATCGCCCGGCAGATTCGCCGATATCATCCCGACATCAGAATCATCATGCTTTCGCGTCACGATAACGAAGAGTATCTGCGTGAGCTTCTTAAATATAAGATCCACGGATATGTTTTGAAAGATGAGGCGGGCAGCGACTTAATAAGGGCTATCGATGCCGTTATGAGCGGCGAAACCTATCTGAGTCCGCGCATGGTTTCAATGCTCGTGCGCGAAAAAGAGGCCGGAACGGACGCCGATACGGGCCTTTTTTCCCTGCTTTCAAACCGTGAACGAGAGATACTCAAGCTGCTGGCCGAAGGCAAGACGAACGAAGAGATCGGAACGCAGCTGCGTATCTCTCCTCATACGGCGAAGGTTCACAGACAGAATATCATGAAGAAGCTCAACCTTCATAAAACGGCCGATCTTGTGCGCTATGCGGTGCGTACAGGGTTAATCGAAGGCTGAGCGGCTATCGTTGCGCGAACGGCTTGCTGCGCTTAACGCACGCAGAGAAGGGAAAGAGGTATTGAGCAGTCCCCACCAAAACCGCCATCAGCAAAAGCCGCCGGCCCCGTCACGGCACCTACGCCAAAAGCGCCATTGCCCACCGTATCCGTCCAGTCGGTACAAGTAGATGGTCCCAATTCCATCCAATCACTATCCATTCCCGTCCACCACTGGCCTGCGGCAGCAAGCGGAGCATTCAAGCCCGCCGTCATTAGAAAGATGCCTGAGGCATTCGTCGTAAAGACGACCGTTCCATCGGGGCGTTTGTAGCTCGTATTCGCGCGCAGCACCCAGTCTACATGCTCGGAGCTGCCGCCTGCACAGTTAATCGACGTGCAGGCGACTCGATTGCCAGAATCGATAAGAAGCGCTCTGTATTCTGATCCTGTTCCAGGAAGCGCCGGCTGCTCACTGTCCTTTGCCTGAGCGCAGAGACTATCGGCCCCTTCAATGCCGGTCGCCCCCCCACCGGCCATAAGTAGATTGCCGTTGTAGGTGGCCGAAGTCGCAAAGATGTAATGATCAAAGGTACTGGCAAGACTGAGCAGGCTAACCGCTCCGCCTTCGGGAAAAGGTTTCGAGCATTGCAGGAACAATCCAGAAAAGACGCTCATCGTCGCGATAAAAACACGGCTCGATAACATAGGATTCAATGAGCGCCCCATACGTTTAAGATATGATGACGTCGTAAGAATACAACACATTTCGAGGTTCGGTAAGCACAATAATGTTGCTCTATTGCCTATACCATCTCAGGCTGAACGTCCTTCATTTCGCGGCACAAGCTTATCGAGCTTGCGAATATAGAGAGCGGCCGCTTCATCCTCGGGATTGGCCCTGAGAATGCCCTCGAAAAGCTTGCGAGCCTCGTCATATTCGCCTCTATGCAGGGCCATGATGCCCTTCTCGAATTCCGTACGCGTCACCTGCTTCACGATTCGCATCTCTGTCGGATCAAGGTCAAAAACCTCGAAGACAGAGACGGGCTCCGTCTTACCTTTCACGCGCACCTTGCCCAGGAAGCGATAACAGAACTTGTTCGGATCTTCAAGACGTACCAGACTTTCTTCGCTGATGACGATCGATGATCCGTAGCTTCTCGTCAGACCTTCGATACGAGAGGCAAGGTTAACTGCATCAGAAATGACGGTGCCGTCCATGCGCTCCTGTTCGCCTACGGTTCCGAGCATCAGCCGGCCCGTATGAATGCCCGCCCCAACGCGGATGGCGGGGCGTCCCCACTGTGTCAGCTCTTCGTTGAATACATTGATGGCCTTTTGAATCTCAAGAGCGGCCTGAAGCGCGTCTTCGGCGCCTTCGGGAAACAGAGCCATGAGACCGTCGCCGAGGTATTTGTCGATAAAGCCGTTGTTCTTTCGAATCAGAGGTCCGATACGACCGAGATAATCGTTCAGAAAATCAAAATTCTCTTTCGGCGTCATATGCTCTGAAATCGTCGTGAACGATCGAATGTCGACGAAAAGCACCGTCATCTCGGTCTGCACCTGATCGCCGAGATGAATATCAAGAATGCTCTCTTTCTGTAAAAAACGAAGAAACTCGCGCGGCACAAAACGACTGTAGGCCCGGTTGTACCTCTGTAGATTTTCAGAGAGCGCCTCAATCGTCGAGAAGGCCCTTGAGAACTTCAACGACAGGATAAACGATTGTGAGAAAATGAATATAAAAAGACCGAATCCGACCATCTGAAACGTGAAGATGACCTGCTGGTTATACAGGATGTCGTTGAGTACGGTCAGGATAAAGATAAACGACGTAAGCGAGACGACGACGGCCCCGTCTCTGCGTCGCACGACGGATTTCAGAAGCCCGTATGTGCACAGAAGCACGCCGACGACGATAACAAGCTGATGAAAATCGACGGAATGCGAATAGATGCGCGCCGGCGTAACAAGCACAAGCAACACAAGGGCAAGATCGATGCCGATTAAGATCTGCGTCATGCGCAGAGGAATCTCGCTCGGATAAAGCGAGCGCAGGAAGAGCAGGAAAAGCGGTAAGCCGACGTTCATCGAGATGTACTCGACTTTGAGCAGGGCCTCCCAGTATTCGAAGGGCACGACGCCGTGCAGAATGCGCTCGCCGGTTACCATGGTGCGAAGGGCGATATCAAGACAGAAAAGACCGAACCAGAGCGTGGAGCGATCCTTCTTGCGCAGCAGGAACAGGCCTATATGATAGAAGCCCATGATCACAAGGCTTCCGGCAAGAAAGCCCTCGAAAATCAGCATGTATTCTCGATAAGAATGGATGGCATCGTAGCTGCCGAACTTGATCGGCTCCCATATACCGCCTTTGCGATGATGAAAGTTAGCCACCTGTATAACGAGTTCGACGGATTCGCCGGGAGCGATCAGATCATACAGCGCCGTTCGATACGAAGGCATAGCCTCGTCTGGATTCGATGAAACGACGCCCGCTCCGCCATAGTACTGTCCGTTCACCCAGAAGCGATAGCTTGAACCGGAATCCAGAAGCTTCAATGAAAGCGGAGGCGAATTTTCGGGAAGCAAGATGCGCAGACGGTAGGTAGCATAGCCTGTGCCACCGAGTTCATGACCGGCGATGCGTGCAGCATTCCATGCATCAGGCTCATCAAGAAAGATATCGGGGGCGGGCGCTTTTTGAAAATCCCCGGGAGTCAGGAGACGCTTCCAGTAGAATTCCCAGGCGCCATCGAGATTGAGAATGAAGGACGAATCCACCTGCGCCGATCTCAGGTCAAGTACGCCATCCTGCACTTTGTACGAGGTACGCTCAGGCGAGCATCCGAGAAACAACAGAGGGGCAACAAACAGCATCCAGATAGGTCGACGCATGCGGCACGATCTATCAGAGCTTCGATGCTGCCGACTCAAATTTCAAGCGCGGCTTTGCGAGCTCTTCTATGAGCCGCCATAGATGGACCGTTCGCCGGCCGGCGTCAGCGTCGGTCCTTCCGGATGACCTTCCTGTATCAATCCATGCCCGACAAGTGTGTGCCAGGCATCGCGCACCATCATCTTTTCATCGGCGGGCCATGCCTTGATCTCATCCATCATGAGCTTCTTTGATAGAACGCCGCCCGCTCGAATACCGTGCGCCTGAAAAATCTGAAGAATCTTGTGAACTATCTTTTCCATAATATGAGCTGCCGCAATAAGAACTATAACACTGAGTCGAGTCTTTTGCTTCGGCCTCTCTCGTCACACGTTTTCTTGCGGGCTCTGGCGTTACTTCAGAGTCAGATGCCTTATATTATTCGCGTTCCATGCGATATCATCAACGGTACGCTCCGACTCAGCGAACTTGCTGATCGATTTTTCGCAGAGATAATAGCGATGCCCTTCTCGACGCAGCCACCTCTTTCCTTTGCGCCTCAAAAAACTGCCCAGCTGATGATGCCGGAAGGTCTCGTCACGCAGGCGCTCGTCGATGGCAAAGCCCGATTCAACCGCGGCCAGACAGTAATCCTCGTAGCGCTTCTTGAAATCCACAAGATCAAAGCTTGTCTGCTCCGTTAAACGAATATGCTGAAGCGCTGAGGCGATCAGATGGCTGGCCGTGATGATGCTGCTTTTCTGTAGCGTATGGCGCAGATGCGCCAGATAATCGGGCAGCTGTCTTTTATCGGTCGGATGCGGGATGGGTTCGCTCACTTTAAGCCAGGCCGTGATGCGACCGAAGCGGTCGGTGCAGAGCTCGTCATAGGTAAGAGATACGGGAACAAGGGCTCGCTCCTTTCTCAGAGCGACGATGCCCGCAAGATCCTGCATCTCGGCAATACCGCCGTCATGACAGTACTTGCCCTCAGGAAAAATCACAAACGATCGATTGAGCTCGATCAGCTCTTTCTGCACGGCGACGACAGAAGACATCGTCGTGCGGCCCGCATGCCTCAGAAACTCTGAGTAGTCCATCTTCATCACGTGCGGGCCGGCGAAGATGTGATCGTAGTAGATGTCTTCAGGCGGAAGATCGACGCCTTCTCTGAAAACAGGATTGGCATGAAAGGAGCGCGCAAAGCGATTCGTCAGCCGACCGGCCAGTCGTGAGAAGGCAGCCAGAGGACGCACAAGCGGGCCACGCTTCAGAAGCTCGGGAACGAGGTCGCGATACGTATAGATGCCATAGAATAGCCCCGCCTGCGCTACAAGCGTGATGTCATGAGAACGTTCAAGAGGTCGGCCGGCCATGAAGGCAAGAGCCGAGAAAACGTCATGCAGCTTCTTGTGGGCGATGGCGACAATAGGAGCCGATTCTTTACGCTGCGGAAAGTTCTCATACCCCTGCACATATACGTCGTACATCGCTCCCGGGAAATAGGCCATACGATGCAGCCTCTCGGCCCAGCGTACGATATGCTCGTCAAGGCATTCGATCATTTCAGGACGACGACTGAGGTTAGCACGAAAGGTCTGCTTTGCAGAGATGAAACCGGGCGGTAACCCCTTCCCGTTTGACGACGATCCGCCTGTCGGCGATTCTTTCAACGACATGTAACACTCCGGAGCTCTATCTTTATCGGGCCGGGCTGAACCGGCCGTCGGCTCTTCCATTTGCGGAATGAGAACGTTATCTGTCAATCAAACATCTCATCGTTCAATCCCAGCTGGCGAATCTGATAATTCAATCTACCCCTTGATATGCCGAGCATCTCAGCCGCCCGACTTCGGTTCCCGCGACTTCGCTGGATGGCTTCGGCCAGTAACCGCTTTGCGTAGGCGTTCATCATACCCTCAAAATCAAGCGTTACCCCCGAAGCAAGACCGAGGCTCTCCTGAGCGTCTCGCTCGGCCTGGAGATCATCTTCCAAACCGACACCAACATTGCCTGTCCCATCCGACATCAGAACCGACGCAGCGACGGCCCTTCCGGGATACTCAAGGGCGATTCGAGCCGATAGATTCTCAAGTTCCCGAACGTTACCGGGCCAGTCGTAGCGTCGCATTCGTTCAAGCAGCTCAGTCTGTGGTCGAGCCGGCTCAAGCTGCCACTCCTCCGCATAACGATGTAAGAAGTGCTCGAAAAGAACGGGAATATCGGCAGGCCTCTCTCGCAGAGGCAGCAACCTCTGCTCGAAAACGCAGATGCGATAATAGAGATCCTGTCTGAATCGCCCCTCGCGTACAAGCCGGCTCAGGTCTCTGTGCGTGGCAAAAACCATGCGACAGAGAGCCGGCCGCTCTTTCCGTGCTCCGACCGGAATGAAGTTCTTCTCCTGAAGAAGGCGCAAAATCTTCGGCTGAATCTCAAGCGGCATCTCGCCGATCTCATCAAAGAAAAGCGTACCGCCGGCAGCGATATCGACAAGGCCGGGACGATTCTCTTTCGCATCGGTAAAGGCGCCCTTCGCATAACCAAAGAGCTCGCTTTCCCACAGAGAGGCGGGAATGGAGGCGCAGTTAACCGGAACAAACGGTCCGTTGCTTCGCGAATGCAGGTGAATCCAGCGAGCCAGAAGCTCCTTACCTGTTCCCGTTTCGCCTACGATGAGCACCGGAAGATCTGGTCCCGCAATACGTGCGGAACGCTCCACCGTTTCGCGCATCCGATCATCCGAAAAAACAAGCAGCCGATTCTCAAGAGGTATCTCCGTGCGAATCGAACGGTCGGCCTCCGGACTCTCATTTCTGTGTGAATCGGCGTCAGAGGACGCCTGATCGGTCGTGACTTCGGATAACCCTGCAAGGCGCAGACGGCTGTTTTCGATACGAATACCCGCATTGCGCACGGCAAGAGCAAAAGCGACGCTGCCGAATTCAAGAAAGAACCGATCGGCATCGGTATACGAGCGCCAGCCGCGCTTCGGACCGAGAAACAGATAGGCAAACAGCTCACGTTGAAAGAAAACAGGAAAAAAGAAGACAAAGCCTTCGCCTCGTAGATCGGCAAGTAAGCGATGCCATAGATCGATGGCCGGATCGGCAAACGCCGGACCGCCGCCTTTGCTCATCTGTTCAAAGAGGTCTTTCAGCGCTCTGTAACGCTCTCCTGGCAATCGATATCTTGTCGTTAACGTCCGTCCCTCGCCGGGCAGCTCCGTCAGGTCACCGACGATAATAGGCGGATGGTTCGCCTCGGTCAGAACGATCCCACCCTTTTCAAAATCAAAACGACGGCGCAGCAGTTCAAGAACCCGACGCAAGAAGCTCTCGGGATCTTCATAGGCGTGCCCGATGACCTGCATAGCCTGAAGCAGCTGCTGTAGATCGTCTTCGATAAGCCGATCCGGGCCGAGGATCAATCGTTCCATCCAGTTGCGCAATCGTCTTTTCATTCGATGAATTCCAGAGCGGGCTCATGGTGGGGACTGATCAAAATTCGTCAAAGAGATTTTTGATCGATCAAAATTGATCAGCTGCGCTACTGGGATTGGTTCAGAGGGTGCAAATGAGCGCTCTATTCTCAATTTGGGGGCTGTTCTGGGCTGAAAATCTCAAATCAGCGCATTTCTCGTTACGCTCATGGCTGGCACAACCTTTGCTATAATAATCCCGTGCTCTCTTACGTGGATCTACTGCTGCTTGGCTCGCTTGTGTTCTTCTCTTACACGGCACAGGCCATGACAGGCTTTGGCAGCATCGTTGTGGCGCTCACAGTTGGCTCGCTCTTTTTCCCGATTCGCACGATACTGCCCGTGCTTGTTGCCCTGAACATCCCGCTCTGTCTGTGGATTCTTTATAAAAGGCACTCCGAGATCGACGTGCGCTTCTTACTTCTGCGCATCCTGCCGCTGATGGGCATGGGCGTGATCGTCGGGGTGTTGCTCGACGAACAGCTTGAAGGTCCGATACTGCGTCGCGTCTTCGGCGTTCTTATTCTTGGCTTCTCGCTGCGAGAACTGTATCTGCTTTTCTTTAAAAAGGAGCAGATGAAGGCCGACGAAACGCAAACACATGCAAGCAGCGTCATCGGCTCATTCTGGATTCTTATCGCCGGAGTCATCCATGGCATCTATGCATCGGGAGGCCCACCGCTTGTGCATGCCCTGAGCCGCATGGCGATGACACGGCAGGCCTTTCGCGCGACATTAACGGCGGTCTGGCTGATTCTGAACGGAGCGCTGCTCGGCCTGTATTTCGCGAACGGAAGATTCGCCGGCGAAGAGAGCCGGCAGTTTCTTCTATTGCTGCCCGCCATCCCGCTTGCCCTTCGCGCCGGAGAGTGGCTGCATGGCCGCGTATCGGAACGCTCGTTTCGCATAACGCTGCAGGGCCTTCTTGCCCTCTCTGCCGGAGCGCTTCTTGTGTAAATCTGACGCTGCAATATTCTATAGAATCCCTGATTTTCAAGTGGATTCTATGTTCGCTGTGTGCAAAGCCATTGTTGAAATGATCCGTAACGAAAAGAAAAGAGGAGAGAAACGATGAGTGCAGAAGAGTGGAGCGGAGGAGCCGTCGTCGCACGGATCCTCAAACAGGAAGGAGTAGAAAAGGTTTTCGGTATTATCGACGGAACCTATTTCGGCTTCTATTCATCCGTGGTGAAAGAGAAGATGGAGCTCATTACTCCTCGCCACGAAACAAGCGCCGCGCATATGGCGGCCTCGTACGCACGGTTAACCGGCAAGCTCGGCGTCTGTATGGCGTCGAACGGTCCGGGCGTGGCGAACATTCTACCCGGCCTTGTCGTCGAGCAGGCCGAAGGCAATCGAGTGCTGCTCATCACAAGCGCGCGACGGACGGGCATCATGTATCCAGATCGCGGAGGTACGTATCAGTGCTTCGATCAGGTCGGCGTCATCGGCAAGATCGCCAAGCACAGCGTCGCCGTTCCGTCCTTTGATCGCATTCCAGAGATACTGCGCATGGCTCTGCGTCATTGCTATGAGGGCCGACCGGGCATCGTTCATGTCGATATTCCCGAGAACATCATGAACGGTAAGGTGAAGGCCTCACCCGACTTCAGACAGCCGCATCGCTATCGACGCACGACTCCGATCATGCCATCTGACGAGCAGATCAAACAGGCCGCCGAGATGCTTATCTCTGCCGAGCTGCCCATCATTCATGCAGGCAGCGGTATCTATCATGCACAGGCCTTTGAGGAACTGGAGACCGTCGCCGCGCTGCTGCACGCTCCGGTTACGACAAGCTGGGCGGCCCGCGGCGCCTTTCGCGATACGTCCGAGCTGGCCATCCCCATGGTGGACGTACAGCTTAACCATCGCATCCGCAACGCCGCCGACGTCGTGCTGACGCTTGGCTCACGCATCGGCGAAACGGACTGGTGGGGAAAGGCCCCTTACTGGAAGCATCCTTCGCAGCAGAAGATGATCCAGGTCGATCAGGATGGCATGATTCTCGGCGCCAACAAGCCGGCCGATCTGGCTATTCTGGGCGATGTGAAGCAGTTTCTACTTCTGCTTGCCGATGAGCTGCGTCAGAACGTCGCCCGCATCGATGTGGCGCGACGCAAGCGATCTCTCGAACAGTTCGCGAAATACCGCGAGAAGTATCGGGCGAAACTCGACGCCGCCCTTGCAAAAGAGAGCCAGTTTGTGCATCCGGCGCGAGCCGTTGCCGCCGTACGTGATGCCGTCGGTGATGACGCCGTTCTCGTAGCCGACGGCGGCAACACGGCCATCTGGGCGAATTTCTACTGGCCGGTACGCAAGGCGGGCACGATCCTTTCAACCTTCAAATTCGGCATGCTCGGCGCCGGCGTGGCTCAGGCGTTAGGCGCCGCCGTCGCACGTCCCGATAAGAAAATATGCTGCCTTATCGGCGACGGGGCGATGGGATTTCATCCGCAAGAGATCGAAACGGCCGTCAGGCATAACCTGCCCGTTCTCTATGTCGTATTCTGCGATCGGCAGTGGGGCATGGTCAAGATGAACCAGTCCTTCACGCTGCGTCCGTGGAAGATGCTTCTTTATAAGAAGCTTGACCCGAGCGAGAATATCTCGGCAGATTTAGGCGAGATTCGCTTCGATCGCCTTGCCGAAGCGATGGGCGCTCACGGCGAGCACGTTCAGCGAAACGAGGATCTTGCAGCCGCCATCGATCGTGCGCTCCGTAGTGGACGCCCGGCCGTCATCCATGTGGATGTCGATCCTGTCGCACACATGTGGGCTCCGGGATTACGTTACTTCAAAGATATGCATCTCGAACCGAAGGGGAAATGAGATGCTGCCCATCGATCAGATTCAGCTGAACTTCAACCCGGGTTCGCTGATGCTCCTGAACGTGATCCTCGGCCTTGTGATGTTCGGTGTGGCGCTTGATATGCGCCTCACCGACTTCAGGCACGTGCTTGTGACTCCGAAGCCTGTGATCATCGGAATTGTCGCTCAGTTCGTCTTTCTACCCGCGCTGACATGGGTAATGACGATGATCTTCAGGCCTGCGCCGAGCATCGCACTCGGTATGATGCTTGTAGCGGCTTGCCCGGGCGGAAACATATCGAACTTCATAACGCACTACAGCAGGGGCAATACGGCGTTAAGCGTCAGCATGACGGCCATCTCGACGGCCGTGGCGATCTTTATGACGCCCTTCAACCTGACGTTCTGGGGCTCGATGAATCCCGATACGGATCGGCTTCTTACCGAAATCGCCCTTGATCCGCTTGAGATGCTGCTTTCCGTTTTTCTGTTGCTCGGCGTTCCGCTGATACTCGGGCTTCTGATCTCGCATAAGGCGACGGGCGTGGCCCGAAAGCTTCGAAAACCGATGCGCATCTTTTCGATGGCCGTTTTCGGTCTGTTCGTTCTCGGAGCGCTGGCCGCCAACTGGACGCATTTCCTGAACTACGTCGGCTACGTCGTTCTTTATGTGCTCGCGCAAAACGCCATCGCCCTTTCAACGGGATACTTCTCGGCCTTTGCTGCCGGGCTTCGCGAAACGGACAGGCGCGCCGTCGCCGTCGAGGTCGGCATACAGAATTCAGGGCTCGGGCTAACCCTCATCTTCACGTTCTTTCATGGCCTTGGCGGAATGGCTCTGATCGCCGCATGGTGGGGCATCTGGCATATCATCTCGGGCATGGCGCTCGGCACCTTCTGGTCACGGCGCCCGCCGGAGGAGCATACATGAAGGTGCTCGTAACGGGAGCCGGTGGTTATACAGGATCAAACCTGATCGCCGGCCTCACCGACTGTGACGTTCTTGCAACAGACGTTCGCTTTGCGCATCCTGAGTCGCCAGCGGCAGAGGACGCCGTGACGGTGGCGGGTAAAGACGCTTCTCACGCCGGACGCAGACAGATGCGATGCGATGTGCGCGATCGTGACGCCCTGATGCGTATGTTTCTGGATTTCAGGCCTGATGTCGTCGTTCACCTCGCTTCGATCGTCACTCCGGGCAAAAAGAGCAGCAGGGATTTCGAATATGAAGTCGACGTTACCGGAACGCAAAACGTGCTCGATGCCTGCGTCGCCGCCGCAGTACGACGACTGATCGTTACGTCAAGCGGAGCGGCATATGGCTACCATGCCGACAATCCCGTGCCGCTGAAAGAAAGCGATCCCGTGCGCGGGAACTATGAATTCGCCTATTCCTATCACAAGCGACTCGTCGAAGAGATGCTTGCGCGGCATACGGCGACGAAGCGGCTACCCGAGATCGTGATCTTTCGCGTCGGCACAATACTCGGTCAGATGACGAACAACCAGATCACGGCGCTTTTCAAGAAGAAGGCGCTGCCCGGCGTAAAAGGTTCGAATAGCCCGTTTGTTTTCATCTGGGATCAAGACGTCATCGGAGCGATCCGCCGTGCCCTGACAGTCGACCCGGCCGGTCGGTTTATCGCGCCGGCCGGCATCTTCAATCTTGCCGGTGATGGCTGGATGACCATCGACGAGATAGCGGCCCGACTGAAAAAACCAGTGCGCCGATGGTCGCCGCTTCTTCTTAAAATCCTCTTCGGTATCCTGAAACCCATCGGTGTCAGCCGTTACGGCCCCGAACAAGTGCGATTCTTACAGTACAGGCCCGTACTGGATAACGCAAGACTTAAAGGCGTATTCGGATATGTGCCGCAGAAAACAAGCGCTGAGGCCTTTGACTTTTTCTGCAAGGCGCAGATTGACGGGACGAACGGGACAAGCGGCACAAACGGCTAACGATAGCTTTAGAATCCGGTCCCATTCCAGAGGAATTCATCGAATGAAGACGAAAAAACGAACGCTGCACGGGGCCCGCTTCGTGATCACCGGAGCGGCCGGCGGGCTCGGGCTGGCTCTATGTGCCGAGCTCGGCCGCATGGGCGCTCGCATCATCGGCTTTGACGCCGATCCCGAGGCGTTGAAAGCGGCCTCGGCGGCCTTACAGCAAGAGGGCATAGACCATCACCTGCAGCTTCTCGACATCACCGATGCAAATGCAGTCAGACAGGCGCTGCAAGGCCTCGACGTGCAGCCGATCGACGGTTTGATCTTGAACGCCGGTATTACGCGCATCCTGCCTTTTCGCGAAATGCCCTTCGAACAGTTCGTTAAAGTGTTCGAGGTGAACGTTTTCGGCGCTGTCATCTTCGCAAAAGAGCTGATCGAGTCCCTGCGTTCTACTGAAGGGGTCATCGTCGGCATATCAAGCGTCAGCGGATTCGCTCCTCTGATGAATCGCACGGCCTACTCCGCCTCGAAACATGCACTCGCAGGATTTCTCGAAACCCTGCGCAGCGAAGAGCCCGACCTGAACGTGCTTGTCGTGTATCCGTCGTTTTTGCAAACAGGTATTCGCAGTCGGGCTGTTAACGATACGGCCGCTCATCATAAGGCCGGCGAGCTTTCCGCGAATGCGGCCGCTGCCCGTATCGTCGATGCCATCATCGATCGCAGGCGTCGGCTCTATATGCCTTTTCAGGCACGTCTTGCGCGCCTTGTATGGAATATCTTTCCCAATCTATATATCAAGCTAATGAAGAAAAGAGCGTGAGGCTACGAACTGTTGCTTCGAGATTCGTCCGATCAGACCGGCTCCCAGATACTGCACTCCTCCTGGCCAGGTATGGCCTCCGCCATGAACTTCATAGAGTTGAAGCTTCGACCTGGGGCATTGCCAGTCATGACGGATTACACGCGTCGGATCGTCTCCAACTCTGACAGACAGGACTGTGGAAAGGGGCGCATTGCATCCGAATCTGCTCGCGAAGAAGCCGCCATTCGAAATACCCGTTACATAGACACGACTGCGATCGATTCCATAGCGGGTGGCCATCGTCTCGATCAGTTTACGGACAAAGCCCGTATCATCACGATCCTCCTGATAACCGTAGCCTGCCTATTTCACCTGAGCCCATTCGCCTTCACATGAGCCCGATCGCGCTGCAACGGCAAGATGCGCAGGCTCCGGCTGGGGACCGTTGATAGGGATGTACCGGTTCTGCTCCGAACCCTGCAAGGCAAAGACACCAATAAGCGAGCTGTTCTGTGCAGTCATTTGCTGTTCAGACGAACCATATGCTGCATACAGAGTTGCCGCAGGAACCGGATCTATGTAAACAGAGAGCATATAGTGATTCACATCTCCGCCCGCAGCATAAGTGTGTACAGTCGGCGGCGGCAACTCGGGACAGGTTACCGGCGTTAAGGCAGGCAGAAGCAGCTCAAACGGTGGGCCCGCTTCTGATCCTGATTGTTCGTCCATATAGTTATACAGAGGGATGCAGGAGCCGAGGTACACAACTGCAAGAATCCACGCACTGAGTCTGATTGACTGGAATACCGTCATTCTTCGCTTCATCCCTGCGGTGAGAAGGTATTTGAATCCGGTCCAATGCATCCATTCGAAGCGGCGCGAATCATATAATCATCCAGCCCGGGATTAGGTGTGGGGATTGTTCCCTCGTTTGAGTCAAAGTCCGCGGCCGAAATCGTATAGAAGAGAATCCAGTTCGTTGCTTGCAGTGTCTTTCCGAAAAAGAGATAATGGGTAGCCGATGGAACAGTTCCCGATATCTGAAACAGGAGGTCTCCCTGCTGCGGCATGATGTCCTCAATAAACACGCTTTCGGTGGGAGCCGTGCAGGCAACTCCTGACATCACCGCCAGAGCAAGAGCCTTACTGGATTCAGAAGATGTCATCTTTTTTTCCGTGGCCTCATTCCATAAAAGCAAACAGGAATTCAAGCCGAACAAAAGGGATAATAACACGATGCGTTTCATTTGCTCTGCTCCTGCTTTAGTTTGCAGTTTCGGACTTTTTATCCTGGCTTGATGGGGTGGCGGCAGCTGCGGGCTCACGCAATACGATCCTGCGTATGTCGTTACGGGCTATCGTAACTCTCTCAATCGCCTCTTCATCCTCTTTCTTCTCATCAGCAGATGCCTTTTTCTTATAATAAAGGATCGTCTGAATGTCCTTTTTATTGAGATGCTTGAGGCCCGATGACGTGCGCACGACGACGACATCTTTGCTCTGACGCAATACAGTGCCGAGTACGGTCTGTCCTCCGCGAAGCACGATCCTATCGACGGGTTCGACCTCTACGGGCTTCATCTTTGTTAGAAGGACGATACTGCGCTCATCAAGGGATTCGATACGTCCGATCTTTGTTTCACCGGACTTGAGAATCAAAACGGTCTCACCGCCATCGTTTGACGACAGCTTCATATAAAGATCAAGGCCGGCCTGAACGATCTGCTCTTCTTCTTTCTCGATCTCTGCGGGCGTGCGGATCACAAAGCGTTGATCGCATTCCTCTACGTCAATGGTCTTAACATTCAACGACATCACTGCACCGCCAAGAATACTCAGCGTTGCATCCTGCCATGAATAACTTTCTTTAATACGGTAGGAGCGATCGGGAGACAGCACAGAGTCGTCGAGCACGGCCTTTTTAAAGGGATATACGCCAAAAAGCAATCCCCACTGCTTCTGCGATTTCTTGAGCGTGCAATTGCTCTGCTGGCCGCCCAGTGCAACAGGTGTCGTACCCGAAGGGCTTTGTATCACTGTTGAAGAGCAGGATGCCAGCATCAGTGCGGCGGCAAAGGGGATTATCCTGTGCATGTAAGACTCCGATTTCGACCTGAGTCGGCATTTTAGGGCTTGAGAGCGCCGTTATGTATTGAGAGCAGACGCTTCTTCGAACTATATTCGAAAGAAACAGGATTTGTAGAAATACGTCAAGCCATTTTAGCAAATTCATGTGCAGAGATATAACGATGCTCACGCCGGACGGCTTCGCAAGCGAACCATACATTCGACGCCGTCGGTAACGTTCTGAATCTCAAGTACGGCACGGTTGCCTTTAATATGTTCGTAGGCGAGCAAAAGTCCCATTCCGCTTCCCGATTCTCCCGTCGCCGACCTCATGGGGACGACCTTCATGCCCGTACGAATCTGCTCGATCGTTTCGCGACGAATCGTCGAACCACTGTTAAAAATTCGGATAACGATCCAGTTCTCCCATTCATAAACGCGGACCGATATACTTCCTCCGTTCTGCGTGAATCTTACGGCATTGCTGATGAGACTGCGAAGTACGACCCGCATACTGTTCACGTCACAGTGAATGGAAGAAAAGCCGGCCGGCATATCGAGATTGAACTGGATGCTCCTTTCGAGCATTTCCTTCCTAAAGAACTCAACTACAGGCGAAAGCAGTGACGCAACGTCGGCAGATTCAATACTGTAACGAGTCTGCTTGCGCTGCATCCGGTACAATTCGATAAGGCCCTGCTGCAGAGAAAGGACTCGCTCGATGGAGCTTTTCAACATGGAAAGAACGTCGCGAAGCTCTGCGTCGCTCATTCGTTTATGCCCTATCTCAAGCTCTTCGTTCACGACGTGCAGTCCCATCTGAACGGCGGCAAGAGGTCCGCCGATGTCATGAGATACGATGCTTACGAAACGATCTCGAGCCTTCTCAGTTTCTTCCAGTTCGGTCACCAATGACTGCCGATCTTCAATCAGACGCTCTAAAATCAAAAGAAGATAACCGCCAAGCAAAAGCATGGGAAGAGACAGCATACTGACGACCGATATGCCAAACAATCCACTAACGGTGAAAAAATCCTTCTCTGTTACGGGGCCCGCGAGGGATGGGATGATGCGAATCCAGGAGAATACGATGAATAGCAAAGCACCGATTCCCATTAATACCCTGGACGCCCGATAATCCAGCCGTGTGCGCATGACGATAACGAGGAAGGGAATCCAGAGCATGCCATGCAGCAGGGCAAACGCTATGATCCTGTCCTTTAAATCACCGGCAAGGGCGACGACTGCAAAGATCAACCCACTGAAAGCGCCGGCGATCAGAATGGCGTATTTTCCGCGCTCCTTTCCCGAAAAACGCTTCATGCTTACAGTGAGGCATGCCGGAGCCATCAACAATAGAGCGTTAGCAAGAAATATCGAAAAGGCGTCAGGAATGAAGCCGCGAAGCGCCATCAACAGAACTCCCGACCCATACAACAGATAGCCAAGCATCCATTCAAGAGCGCCGGGGAATACGCGAAGCTTCCGGAAGGCCATCAACAAAACGAAAATGCCCCAGATCGTTATACAGGTAAAGGCGATAAAGATCGGCCGGACGTCCATTTCCATCGAATCCAATCCGTCCAACCGAGACGTCAGATGCAAGCAAAAAGCCTCTAACGCTGCTGAAAGGGGATCTGAATCAGAGGAGCCCCCGTTCCCTGCACCTGGGGAAGCTTACCGTCCCACTTTTTTATCCATTCCATGTCTCGCAGTAAAGGATTGAGTGCCGTCGTTTTCAGACGATAGGACTCAGCTTCAGCTCTGGCCGTTGCAATCTGCTGCTCCGCTTCCGTTCGGATTCGTTCCAGATCACGCTGTGCCTTCAGAGCAAGTTGCTCGGCCTCCTGCTTCGCTTCAATAGCTGCCTTGAACTTTTCGGAAAAGTCAAAGTCCTTGGTGGAAACCTGATCGACGGTTATATAATACGGTTCAAGCCTTTCCCGCAACGTCTTTTCAATTTCATCGGTAACGACATGCCTGTTTGTAATAAGATCGACGGCAGTATACCGCGCCGTTACTGCCTTCACCGTTTCCTGTACTGCCGGTTCGATGATGCGCTCGCTGTAGTCCTCGCCGATGTTTTGATAAATCAGATTGACCTGCTCCGGATTTACGTGATAGTTCAGGGCGATGACCGTGCTGATTTCCTGCAAATCTCGTGATGCGGCGCTTGCTACGACCTCATGCTTCTGAATGCGCACATCGACTCTGACGATCGATTGCATGATGGGCACACGAAAGTTCAGCCCCTCAGATAAAATGCGGTCGCTGACGGCGCCAAGATTCAGGAGAACTCCGCGATGACCGGCGGGAATCAGCACGATCGGATTCAAGAACATGAGAAACACAAGTATACCGACGGCGATAAGTATCGGCCTGCGAAAACGATTAAAAAGTTCCATAGAGAGTCCTCCGGTTCTGGTTCAAGAACGGGAAAATGTAACGCTCGTCCCGTGGCCGACAAGTCTTTTTTACGAGACTGCGCCGTCGGCCGACTCGCCCTGAAGGTTGTAAAGCTTCATCTTGCGATAGAGAGTCGTTCGGCCTATGCCCAGGATTTGAGCGGCCTTCTTTATATTGCCGTCTGCAAGCTGAATGGCCCTGATGATTGCCCGGGCATCGGATTGTTGCAGGGAAAGAGCTTCAGCGGACTCTTCGCGGCATTCGATACAAAGATGCTCCGTGCAGATAGGTCCGCCTTCTGCCAGAAAGGCCGCCTGCGAAAGCACGTTATGCAGCTCACGAAGATTACCTGGCCAGCTATATGCATGCAGGGCCCTGAGCACTTCGGCAGAAAGATCCGTTTCAGGATATTCCATCCGTATCAACATCATTCGGGCGATCACTTCAAGGTCCGACCTTTCTCGCAGCGGAGGAAGCTCGATCGAGATGACCTTCAATCGGTAGTAGAGGTCGGATCGGAACCTGCCTGCTTCGATCTCGGCGGGAAGGTTTCGATGGGTCGCCGCTATGATGCGTACGTCGACCGGAATAGGTTTAACCGCTCCGACCGGATAAACACATTTCTCCTGTAACACACGCAGAAGAGCCGCTTGAGCTCGGAGCGGCATATCGCCGATCTCATCGAGAAAAAGCGTGCCCTGATGCGCGGCGACGAACTTCCCGCGTGAACCCTGCTTCGATGCACCCGTAAAGGCATGCGGTACATAGCCGAACAGCTCCGATTCGATCAGGGATTCCGGGATGGCGCTACAGTTCACTGCGACAAAGGGCCCACGGCTCCCGTAAGAGTGAATCGATTGCGCAAGCAGCTCTTTGCCCGTTCCGCTTTCTCCATGCAGCAATACGGGCAGATCAACCGCGGCGGCGCGACGCCCGAGAGCGACGGCTCTCTCGATACTCCGGCAGCTTCCATATATATCTTTGAATTCGAACAGACTTTCGGATAACGCTCTGCCGCGATCGTTTTTCGAGTTTGAGCCGACGAAGGACCATTGTTTTGCCGTATTATCATATACCGACTCCAATCGGAAAAGATCCGGCCTTGACAGCGGCTGCCCCAGACAATGACGCCCCAGCAGCCGCTGCGCCTGCCCGTTGGCTCGCACGATCCGGCGATCCGCATCAAGTGAGATCAACGCTACTCCGTGCATTCTGCCCGCATGTTCCAGCTCCTCCACCATAAGCAGATTCTTGCGACGCGCATCTTCATATAGAATGCGATTCTGTACGGCCTCTACCGTCATCATAACAAGCTGCAAAGCCATGCCCGGCATCATGTCCCGCGGCGCACTGATGTCGATGACCCCCATGAACTCACCCTCAGGGGAGAAAAGCGGAGCGGCCACACAGGAAAGAAAACCGTTGACGGCAAGGTAGTGCTGCCGTCCGAACACAGAGACGGGTTTCTTCTCTATGAGCGCTGTACCTATGGCGTTTGTTCCGCGCTGCTGCTCGCTCCAGTTCGCCCCGTTTTGTAGCTGGACCTGAGCGGCTCGCCTTTCAAAGTCCCGGTGCCCAACCGATTCGATTATCGTACCGTCAACATCGACTAAAAAGGCGTGGGCGTTCCACTGACGCAGAGCCGACGACAGGCCGTCAAAGGCGAACAGAGTATGGTGAATCAACGACTTCCTTTCGGCAACCTTCTGTTTCAAGGCCCTCCCTGTTAAGATATTCCCCTCAGGATGATCGGCCTTCTGAAAACCGTAGTTGCGACTGCGTATCCACGATTGCCGCAGTATGTTCATCTGCTTTACAGCAAGCATTCTCATGTAACGACTCCCCCTAACAGGGCTCGCATCGGCACGCGGAATTGTAAAGAAATTTTCATATCTCGTGATCACGGGATAAGCAACGAACGAAAACTTTAATGCGGTAGCGTGTTTCATTTTGAAACACAGTATCGTTACCCTCCACTGCGATGAAACAAATTGAAACAGATCTTGCGGGCACGTCCATTGCATTCTCTCGACCACTGAAACCATCAGGGAGAGTGAATATGATCTATGCAAGACCGAACGAAGCGAACGCAAAGATACGCTTCAAAAGCCGCTATGACAACTTCATCGGAGGAGAATGGAAGAAGCCGATCAAGGGAGCCTACTTCGAGAATATCAGTCCCGTGACCGGACAACCTTTCTGCGAGGTTCCCCGATCGACGCACGAAGACGTCGACATGGCCCTTGACGCCGCTCATCAAGCGGCCGATGCCTGGGGCAAGGCGTCCGTTGCCGAGCGCTCCAACATTCTTTTGAAAATCGCCGATCGCATGGAAGCGAACCTGGAGCTGCTGGCAGTGGCCGAAACGTGGGATAACGGAAAGCCGATCAGAGAAACGCTGGCCGCCGACCTTCCGCTGGCCATCGATCACTTCCGTTACTTTGCCGGCGCCATCAGGGCGCAGGAAGGAACGTTATCTGTACTGGATAACGATACGGTCGCCTATCATTTCAAAGAGCCGCTGGGCGTCGTCGGTCAGATTATTCCGTGGAATTTTCCGTTGCTGATGGCCGCCTGGAAAATGGCTCCGGCTCTTGCGGCGGGCAATTGCGTTGTCTTGAAGCCGGCCGAGCAGACGCCGGCAAGCATTCTTGTGTGGATGGAGCTCGTCGCCGATTTACTTCCACCGGGCG
Source organism: Leptonema illini DSM 21528 (assembly GCF_000243335.1). Taxonomy (NCBI): domain Bacteria; kingdom Pseudomonadati; phylum Spirochaetota; class Leptospiria; order Leptospirales; family Leptospiraceae; genus Leptonema; species Leptonema illini. Next base: position 2,988,000 of record NZ_JH597773.1, read on the forward strand.
TATTGAATATCGTTAACGGTTACGGCCTGGAGGCCGGCAAGCCGCTGGCCTCCAGCAACCGCATCGCAAAAGTCGCCTTCACCGGAGAAACGACGACCGGTCGTCTGATCATGCAGTATGCCTCGGCTAACATCATTCCGGTCACGCTGGAACTGGGTGGTAAGTCGCCGAACATCTTCTTCGCCGACATCATGGAATCGAAGGACGACTTCTTCGACAAAGCGCTTGAAGGCTTCGCAATGTTTGCCCTGAACCAGGGAGAGGTCTGTACGTGCCCGTCGCGAGCCCTGATCCATGAATCGATCTATGAAGAGTTCATGCATCATGCCGTCGACCGCGTCGCTAAGATAACGCAGGGTAACCCGCTCGATACGACTACGATGATCGGAGCACAGTGTTCGAGCGAACAGGTAGAGAAGATTCTATCTTACATCGATATCGGAAGACAGGAAGGAGCCGAATGCCTTATCGGCGGCGAAAGGGCGAAGCTCTCAGAAGATCTGCGCGAAGGATATTACATCAAGCCGACGGTCTTTAAAGGAAACAATCGCATGCGCATCTTTCAGGAAGAGATTTTCGGTCCTGTCGTTTCCGTTACGACGTTCAAGGATATGGACGATGCGCTGAGCATTGCAAACGATACGCTGTACGGTCTGGGTTCCGGAGTCTGGACTCGCGACATGAATACGGCCTATCGCATGGGACGCGGAATCCAGGCCGGCCGCGTCTGGACGAATTGCTACCATGCCTATCCGGCCCATGCGGCGTTCGGAGGGTACAAGCAATCAGGCATCGGCCGGGAAACGCATCATATGATGCTCTCTCATTACCAGCAGGTGAAAAATCTGCTCGTCAGTTACAGCCCGAAAGCACTGGGCTTTTTTTGATCCCCTTTTGTACGGGCGCTCCGGCGCCCTTTTTTTCAGGAGGATAGCATGGCAGAGGCTAAACAACGCGTTGATGTTACACCCGAGGCGGCAGCCGTCATTCGGAAGCTGCACTCCCTGCACGGCAATCTCATCTTTCATCAATCAGGAGGATGCTGTGACGGCTCGGCACCGATGTGCTACAGAGCGGACGAATTTCTTATCTCGGAACACGACGTTCTGCTCGGTACTATCGAAGAGACGCCGTTTTATATGAGTGCCGGGCAGTTCGAATACTGGCAGCATACCTTCCTGACCGTCGATATCGTGCCGGGAAAAGGCGGATTCTCTCTTGAGGCCTCGGAAGGGGTGCGATTCCATATCAGGAGTCGGTTGCTCGAATAATCCGGCACATCGTGCATTATTCCAACCTGGCCCTCTACTCCGCCACCCACGAGGCCGAAGCAATGACTCCACCTTTATAGAGAATACGCCCATCAAAGCGATCGCCTGCCTTAAAACCCGCAGCTCCAGCCGGAGTGCCCGTCAGAATCACATCGTTGTCTTCAAGCCCGAACTCCCGGTCGATCTCTTTGATCAGCCGATCGGGCGGAAACAGCATATCGGTCACACCGCCCTTCTGCCTCAGCTCTTCATTGATGAAAAGCTCAAGTGAAAGATGCTCCATCCCATCGGGTAACGCCACAAAAGGACCGAGAAGAGCCGATTCTCTGAAGGCCTTAGATCTTTCCCAGGGAAGGCCCTTCTCTTTCAACGAATTCTGAAGATCTTGCAGCGTCAGATCCAGGGCAACGGCGACAGGGCGGACTCCCCGGATCAAAAGAGCAATCTCGCCCTCAAAACGGATTCCGATACGGTCGGTTGCGAGAAGCCTGTTTGAAAGGGCGCTTCCGGGCTTGATAAATAGGACCGGCTCATCGGGCACGGAGTTCCCGAGTTCCTGTGCGTGGGCGGCGTAGTTCCGACCAACACAGACCAGTTTCTGTGGACGAAAGTTGATCCCCCATATTCCCATTGAGCGAAAGCCATGGCTCGCTTTCTCATGCACCGGGCTCGAGTCATGCGGATTTTTGTTGCTGAGATAATAAAGAAAATTGAGAATCACAATCAAGCAGCCCTCTGACTGCCAGGCATCGGTTCAGGAATTCCGCCTCCTATGAAACTTTTTCAGAAAAATTCCGGACATTATTCGGCTATTTAACGTCGATTTCGTCCTATATCCGGTCGGTATATGCGCGCTCAGATCCTCATCGTTCCAATGCTTCTCTCCTTGCTGGCCTGCAAGGCGGAGCCGGCGCGCCTTGAGCTGCTGCTCGACGACCATCGCACCATCGAATTCCATCATCTCAGCGGATCAAATCCCGTGACGGATCCCGACTTTCCATCGCACACCCTGCTCTGGCAGGCCGTCGATTCAAACAGCGAGCTGCATCAGGGGTTTTACAGCGGTCGCCTTTATATCAGACTAACCCTCTCCGACAGCCAGAACGGAAAATACCGCATCCGCTTTCGCAACTCCAACCTCGAGAATGTGGATTTCCTCGATCCGGCGACCGGCGCCGTTATACATGAAGGCGTGCGCAGCCGTTCACGGGCCGTCTTTCCATCGTTTGAGCTCGACACAGACGGCGGGCGGTCGCTTCTGATCCGCGTCGATTCGCGAACGCCGTACAGGCTTCCGCTTGAGATCATTCCCGAATCGGAATGGACCAATACGGAGCGACTGAGCGGCATCGTACCGGCCTTCGTTGGCGGGGCGACTCTGACGCTGCTTGTTTATTATTTTCTGCTCTGGCGCCGGACGGGCGATCGTTCATCGCTGTATTTTTTGCCGTATCTGCTTTTCGTTTCGCTCCATCGACTCACGTATCACGGTGTGCTGACGCCGCTTCTCAAGCCCGATAACGGGCATCTGCAACTGCCTCTTGCTCTTTTCTTCTCTCTCGGAGCGACGATTATCCTGCTGCTCTGGACGAACCACTTCTTGAGGCCGCTCATATTCGGTCCGGCGATGCGGTACCTCACTCAGCTTTCGGTCATCATAACCGCCGCGCTGCTCGTGGCCGTTCCATTCACGCCGTATCTTGCGAATCAGCTTACGTATCTCATGGCCCTGCCCTATTCCGTTTATCTGATTCTTCTCGGCTTTACGGCCGCCCGGATGGGCTACGGACCGGCGCTGTATTTTGGGTTATCCGTTCTAACGTTTCCCGTCAGCATCATTACGACCTTTCTTCTTACCGTGGGCATGTCATCCATTCCCCCCTACGTTGATTTTGCCGTAGACGCCTCTTTCCTTCTTCAGATACTGCTTCGACGGGCTTCGCAGCGAGGTCCAGGAGGCGCACGACAAACTGGAATCCGAGGTCAGGCTGCGCACCGCAGAGCTCCGGGAAGAGGTAATTGAACGAACGCGAGCGCAGAAAAGCGCCGAAGAGGCGAACCGGGCGAAGACGCAATTCCTTGCCAATATCTCGCATGAGATACGCACTCCGATGAACGTTATCCTTGGCACGAACGAATTACTCAGAGAACAGCCCGATCTGAAAGAAGATCAGCGCCAGCTGTTAGGGGCCATGCATCAGGCCGGCGTCTCGCTGTTACAGATACTCGACGACGTTCTTCAGACTTCCAGGCTCGAACTCGGACAGGTTAACGTTAACCAGCAGGACTTTCTACTTCGCGAGTGGCTCGATCACCTCTGCGCTCCGTTCGCTCTGCGTATGAAGTCGGTGGGTCTTTCCTTTCAAACACAGATCGATGACGTGCCCGATCGGTTGATCGGCGACGCCACAAGCGCTTCACAGATTCTGGGTAACCTGCTCTCGAATGCCGTGAAGTTCACGTCACAGGGGTCGGTACAGCTGATCGTCAGCAAAGCGGAGGAGCGAGACGGCAAGGTGGGTATTCGTTTTTCGGTTATCGACACAGGCATCGGAATACCCGAAGAGGATCATGCTTACATTTTCTCGCCGTTTTCGCCCGCCAGCTCGCGTACGGCGGCACGCTACGGGGGTACGGGTCTGGGGTTATCCATCGCTCGTTCGCTGACGAAGCTGCTTGGCGGAACGCTGACGTTCGAGAGCCGCATCGGATCGGGTTCGCAGTTTACGCTGACTCTGCCCTTTCGAACGGTGCAGGAAAAGCCGGTCACGGCGCCGGCTGCTGAACGTTTCATAAACGCTCGAATCCTTCTGGCAGAGGATCAGCCCGAAAACCGTTTCCTTTTCGACAGATACTTAAGAAAGCATGTACGTGAGCTTATCTTCGCCGAAGACGGCGAACAGGCTGTAACGACCTATTCGTCCACAGCCTTTGATCTTATTTTAATGGATATCCGCATGCCGGTCATGGACGGCTATGAGGCCTATGTTCGCATTCGTGAATTCGAAAGCGCCAGCGGCCGACATCATACCCCTGTACTGGCGCTCACCGCTCATGCCATGGATGCCGATCAGGACCGTCTGCGTCAGACGGGATTTGATGAGATCCTCACCAAACCCGTTCGTAAGACTGACCTGCTCGACGCCATCCAGCGTCATGTCGATGTCGTTCGTCCTTTTTAGATCAAAGCAGCTCGGCGATCTGCACGGCGTTCAGGGCGGCGCCTTTCAGAAGCTGGTCACCGACGACGAATAGCTGTACGTTTGTTCCGCTCTGATCGTCATAGTCCATACGAACGCGGCCGACATAGACGTCGTCTTTGCCCGAAACCTCAAGCGGCATGGGAAAGCGATTGGCCTGACGGTTATCCAGCACCTTTACTCCGGGGAAGGCTGCGAGCGCCTCGCGCATCTTTTCAACATCGCCCTTCTCGCGAAGCTCAAGATGAATGGACTCGGCGTGAGCACGAAACGTACTCACACGCACGCAGGTGGGAGCGATGGCGATATTCGCATCACCGAGGATCTTATGCGTTTCCTTGACCATTTTCACCTCTTCCTGGTTATACCCCGACTCGGGGTCCATCGAAGAGTTATGGCTGAAGACGTTGAAGGCCAGCTGATGCGGCAGAATATTCGTCGGAACCTCGGTTCCGGCCAGATGCGCCTTCGCCTGATCTTCAAGCTCCTGCATCGCGGCGGCGCCTGCGCCCGAAGCGGCCTGATAGGTCGATACGATGATCTTTTTCACGCCGTATAACTTGTAGATCGGATAAACGGCCATCAGCAGAATGATCGTCGAGCAGTTCGGATTGGCGATGATGCCTTTATGCAGTTTTACGGCCTCGGGGTTGATCTCGGGCACGACAAGCGGCACCTCGGGATCCATACGAAAGGCGCTTGAGTTATCCACGACCACACAACCCGACGATACGGCCACGGGACCGTACTGCTTGCTAATCGACCCGCCGGCGCTGAAAAGCGCCACCTGAACGTCATGAAAGGAATCCTCTGAAAGAGCCTCAACCGTATATTCTTTGCCGCGAAACGTCATCGTCTTACCGGCCGAGCGCGGTGAAGCAAGCAGCTTCAGCTGACCGACATCAACGTTACGGTTTTCAAGAACCTTGAGGATCTCGACGCCAACGGCGCCGGTCGCCCCAACGACGGCATAATTCTTCGACATGGGAGACTCCTGCTTCCGAAATAGAATGTCACAACAAGTTTACTCAAAAAACCAACGTCCGTGTTGTTTTTTGAGGGGCGACTTCTGAAGCTCTGGCTCCGATTTTCTGCTTCCGGCTACAGGGCAAAGCGCTTTTTCTGTATGAAGTATGGCCGCAGTTCCCGAGAACACACCGCCTCGTACAGCAAACGGGAGCACGCGAACAGGAATGACGCACGACTCCCCGAAGGTTTCCCGAAAAACCGGCGCGGGCCCGATGAAGGCCGGGTTGCTCTGGCTTCTGCTTGGCGCTGAACGGCGAACGATTGCGACGCGGCTATCGTCCGACGAGCTGCTCGAACTGGCAGAAGGCGGCAGGGCCTATAAAGCGGCCTCTTCGCGCGATAAGGCAAAGGCGCTGCATACGGTACGAAGGGTTCTCGCGAACGAACGTGAGCACTCCTGGCCGGCCGCGCTCAGTGCCGGCCTGTTCGTTCTGGCGGCCGCCCTTTTCGTCGCACATGCCGCCCTGCGCCCCGAACAACCTTTTCTTTATCTGCTTTCGCTTTTCGGACCGCTTCTGATCGGATGCATCTCACCGCTCATGCTCTATCTGCTTCCGGCCTACCGTCGCGTCGGCCTCTTCTCGCCGTCGGGCTTCCTTTACGCTCCGCCGGCCTTTGTTGCGCTTCTCTGGCTGCTCTTCTTGATCAATACCTCCTCTGACATCCCGATTGCCCGACTTCCGTTTTTTGAACTGAGCATTTTGAGCCTCGGCGCACTTCTTGCTCCGCTGCTTGAAGAGATATTTTTTCGCGAGCTCCTGCCGGGCTCGGTCGGGCGGTCGCCGCATTTCGCCGGCCATCTGGGATCGGCCGTTCTCTTTGCGGTGCTTCACCTGCCCGTCGATGGATGGCAGTTTGTTTATTATCTGATGGCAGCGGCTACGTTATCGCTGCTTCGCATCCTGAGCGGCAATCTGCTCTGGCCCATCGCCGTTCACAGCGCGGCCAATATCGCCTCGCTCTGGATCATGCGATAGAGCCGGCGCCTGCTTCAGTCGTAGCAATAGCAAACCGTATGTCGATGCGACATACGTTATCGTACGTATATCTTCGTGAAATCAAAGGGCTCGGGCAGGGCCGTTTTCGCGTCTTTTAGATTCGCCTTCGGCTTCTGCACGGACTCCGTATCGACGGCCTCGGTCATATAACCCGACTCCAGACGCTGCCCGTCTTTCAAGAAAACGATGCGCTTTGCTTCACTGAAATTCTCGAAAAGCGTGAGCGTCAGGCATATCTGATACATGCGCGCAATGCGGATGACGTTCTCCTCGCTTTCTCCGCCTACTGACCGACGATGCCGATGCAGCACCTTATTCAAATACGCCGAGTCGACGTCGATATAGAGATCCCCTTCGCGCATCCAGAAGCGACTGACGGCAAGATCAAGTGACGGAAAGAAATAGCCCGGAGCGGAGGGGCGGGACTTGCCCTGCACAAGAGGGAAGGGAGAACGCACAACGTAGGCAAGATGTCGTGCATCCTGTTCGAGATCGCCCGTCTTTTCCATCTGCTCGTGCAGCTGCAAGATGCTGTGATCATGCCGGGAGAGCGTGAAATACGGAATATCTTCGCGAGAATCAAGAGCGGGAAAGGAATAGCTCAGGCCTGGAACAAGCAGGCGAAACGGATTCGACGAGGTCAGCACGCTGCCCGAAATGAAGATCAGAAAAACGGCCCACGCAAGCAGATAGAGACGGAACTGCGGTTCGGCCTCAAACCGGTCGATCAGGCGGGAGATGCGGCTACGCAGCGGCTGAAGGTATTTCATAGGAGTCCTGAGCTCAGGAAGCGGATTCTTCCGCTCACATGTGGCTTTTCAATTTCATTTTTTTCAACGGAGCCGCCCCGCAAACTTTTTTTCTTGCTCTGGCTGAATCTCTGTTCAGAATTGAAGCAACCCAGAAGTCGCTTCAGGGTCAGAAAAAACAGATCTCTCCGGGAGTTTTCGATTCATGCAAAAAACATACGACTACATTGTCATCGGCTCAGGCTTCGGCGGAAGCGTATCGGCCCTTCGACTGGCTCAGAAAGGCTATTCTGTCGCCGTTCTGGAAGCCGGCAAACGGTATCGCAGCGAAGAATTTCCGCGCACGAACTGGAGCCTGAAAAAATTCCTCTGGATTCCGGGCCTGGCCATGTACGGCATCCAGCGCATCAATCTCTTGAAAAACGTTTTGATCCTTTCCGGGGCGGGCGTCGGCGGAGGCAGCCTCGTCTATGCCAACACGCTTTACGTTCCCCTGCCGGCCTTTTTCGATAATCCTATCGTAAAAAAGATGGGGGGAGATAAAGTGCTTCTGCCGTTTTACGAACTGGCAAAGAAGATGCTCGGCGTCGAGCAGACTCCCCGTATCTTCAAGGCCGACGAGATGCTGCGTGACACGGCCGTTGAGATGGGCTTCGGCGATACCTTTAAATCGACGCCGGCCGGCGTGTATTTCGGCACTCCCGACACGACGCATCCCGATCCCTATTTTGGCGGCGAAGGCCCCGAGCGCGTCGGCTGCAACTACTGCGGCGGCTGCATGGTCGGATGTCGCAACAATTCAAAGAACACGCTCGACAAGAACTACCTCTTCTTCGCCGAACGGCTCGGCGTCGAGATCATTCCCGAAACGAAGGTCGTCGACATCGTTCCACAGAATGAAGATGGTTCTCAGGGTTATACAATTTACACGAAGTCGTCGACAGGCTCCGCTCCGAAGCGCACGTTTCAAACGAAGGGCATCGTGCTCTCGGCCGGCGTGCTTGGAACGATGAAGCTGCTATGGTCGATGAAGCAGAAAGGACGCATGCCGCGCATCTCCGATCGCCTCGGTCATGTGGTGCGGACGAACTCCGAATCGATTATAGGCGTCACCGCACGCAGCTCGAACGTCGATTACAGCCACGGCATCGCCATCACATCGAGCGTCTTTCCCGATCCCGACACGCATATCGAGCCCGTGCGTTATCCAGAAGGATCTGACGCCATGAACGGCCTGGCCGCTCCGGTCATGGTGGACGGCGGAGGCTGGATTCCGCGTCAGATCCGATTTTTATTCGCCATGCTGCTTCATCCGATCCGGGGTCTGCGTCTCACCTGGCCCGTCGGATTCGCGAAACGCTCGATCATCCTGCTCGTCATGCAGAGCGTGGATAACTACATCAGCATCCAGAATAAAAGGACCTTCTTCTGGCCCTGGTCGAAGATTCTCACGACGAAAATGGAAAAAGGCGGCCATCTTCCGTCGTATATTCCGATTGCAAACGAATTCGCACGAGCCCTCGCTCGCCGCATGAAGGGCTATGCACGCAGCTCCATCAACGAGGTGCTGCTCGATATTCCGACGACGGCGCATATTCTCGGCGGTGCCGTCATCGGTGAAACGCCCGAAGAAGGCGTCATCGATTTGCAGAATCGCCTTTTCGGTTACGAGAACTTCATCGTCTGCGACGGCTCGATGGTGCCGGCGAATCTTGGCGTCAATCCGAGCCTGACGATTACGGCGTTATCCGAGCGTGCGATGTCGCTTGTTCCTCCGAAATCGCAGATGCATCATTTTGGTTTCGAGAAAACCTGGAATGTGACGACGTTGCTGGAAGGGGCTTTAAGCAAACAGGCCTGAAAAAAGTGACACGGAGTGGAAGGCCGCGGTGGCCTTCCCGATTTCTCTATCTATGAAGCCTGCTGACTAACCCGACACCAGGCGGAGCCATCAGGGATTATCAGGGCTTTATAAGAAAACGCTCGATCAAAGCCGTTACAGCCGGATACACGACAGCGAAAGCGACGATCGCCGAGAGAATCCACCGCGTCAAACTGCTGATCTCACGATGCACGACGGCGAAATCGGCCTTCATTTCGGCTCGAAGCTCCGACAGGCCACCCTTCAAATCCGCCTGCAGGCGACTGTGGCCGGTCACCATGTCGGCACGAAGCTCGGCTATCCCGCTCTCCATGTCTGCACGTAGCTCGGCTATCCCGGTCTCCATGTCGGCACGTAGCTCGGCCATTTCCGTCTTTAGCTCTGTGCGAAGATTCGCCATATCGGCTTTCAGCTCAGAACGCATCTCATAGAATTCAGAACGCAGGCCCGCCATCTCCGTTTTCAGCTCTGTGCGCATCTCGGCCATGTCGGCCCGCATTCCGGCCATCTCGACGCGTATGAGGGCAGTCTCTTCAGAGAGGCGATGTTCGGAACGGGAATGTGACACGGCAAGCACCTCTTCTTTGAGAGTAAGCAGTACCGAGCCCAGATAGTCAACGAATTTTGACGTTCCCTGCTCTCCGAGCAGGCGTCGCAATTCAGCGGGAAGATTTTCAGGGTTCATGTTATTCCTGGTGGCAATTCGGTCGATCGTGCGCGATTTTTTTTCAGCGAACGAGAGGCCAGGATCGGCCAGAAAAAGGTTCTTCGACGATGCCGTTTCCCCCTTTCTTTGTTCCATGATGCCAGCTCTTTTTGTCGGCCATGGAAGCCCGATGAACGCCCTTTCTGAAAACGATTTTTCAAGAGAATGGAAGCGCCTTGGTGCCACCATCGAGCGCCCTCGCGCCATTCTCGCCGTATCTGCACACTGGCTGCGTCGCGGCACGGCCGTTACAGCCATGACGCAACCTGCGACCATCCACGATTTCTACGGCTTCCCCGAAGAGCTCTTCTCGGTTCAATACCAGGCTCCAGGCAGCCCTGAGTTAGCCAGGCGCGTGGCCGATCTCGTCGGATCAACGGCTCTCGATCAGGAATGGGGGCTCGATCATGGAACCTGGAGCGTGCTCGTTCACATGTATCCAGAGGCGAACATTCCCGTCATCCAGCTCAGCCTTGATATACAGCTCTCGGCTCAAGAGCATTACGATCTCGGGCGCAGACTGCAGCCCCTTCGCGAAGAAGGCGTCCTGATTCTCGGAAGCGGCGATATCGTGCATAACCTCGGCCGCATGGACTGGGGACGCCGACAGGGTTTCGACTGGGCCGAGAGCGTAAACGAGCAGGTGAAGCAATGGATCAAAGCCGAAGACCATAGATCTGTGATCGACTGCGAGAAGCTGGGCGGCGATTTCAAACAGGCCATCCCAACACCCGATCACTTCTGGCCTTTGCTCTACGTACTGGGCGCATCGAAAGTAGGCGAGGCTATGGAATTCTTCAACGACGCCATTCTCTTCGGCGCCATTTCGATGACGGGAGTGAAGATAGGTTAACGCACACTCTGCGGGAGTTGTTCAGAAACTGATTCACTGGCTGCAACTTCAACTAAAACCGCAAGATGATCTGAACCAGAAACTGGAATGGTTCGCGCTTGCACGACGATCGGGCTTTCCGTACGAAGAAGCGTATAATCAATCCGAATGAAGGGGACAGGGAAGGTGTGGTCGGCCGGCCAGGTTCTCTGAAACGGCGGGCATCTTCCTGCATCGATCAATCCGTCGACAAAGGCGCTGTAAGCCGGATTCTGGTCGCTCAGGTTCATATCGCCAAGAAGGACAACGTCTCTATCGAGACGGATAAGATCCTTCATAAATCGCAGATGCAAATCGCGGGAGCGCTGATCGTATAACCCAATAAGGCAATGCAATCCGCGGCAATCCTGGTTTCGAACAAAGGGGATTCCGGCGTGAGCGACAAGGATGGTCCATTTACGATGCCTGATGTCGACCTGTGCCGACAGAATGACCCGCGCATCGGGCGCAGAAAAACCTGGCCCCGGGTCATAGGTTTGCAGTTCAGCCAGAGGATAGCGGCTGAAGATCGCCTGAGTCCAGTAACCTTCCTCTGACTGTAGATAAAATGCAAAGGGCAACTCTCTTTGCAGAGCGGCACCTTCGGTTTTCAGGAATAACGGTGAGGTCTCTTGAAAGACCATGACATCCAGCTCAAGCTCGGCAGCAAGGCGGGCAAAATCGCGACCTCTGTCGACGGAACCGGCCAGATTCGCCGTGTAGGTTCGAAGAACGAGTTCTCCACCCTTCCCGGACAGGCAGTACTCCGGTGCGGATAGCAGCGAAAACGGCGCGTGAGCAAATGCAAAAAGGGCAAGCGGGAAATAAAGCCCTGTCTTACGCCCCAGCAGAATAAGTGCTGAGATTACGGAGGGCAATAAAAGGTAGGCCTGAATATTTGAGAGAAAGAGCAGCCATTGATTCTCAGGCAATAGAGTTCGCCCGATCAGATACCCGGAAGCGATTACTATCTGTAGCTTGCAGAGTAAACGAAGCAGTCCCACGGCGCCTGCTACCGTCGGACAAAGCGAGGTTCAATTAAGCTCATCCAGCTCATCAAACCATGCGCTGATAACGGACCTGATTGCATCTCTTGTGAACTCAGTCGTTGTCGTATGGGATTCTCCAAGCGCAAGAATCTTCCCGGATTCCACTGCAAGCATCTTACCATAAAAGACGATTTCGTAGGATGGCATATCGGCGCCCTGAACATTAACCCGGAGCGACCCGACAAGAACGGCATCGGCTGTTGCAAGCCGACCAATCTGTAGGCTCTTTGAGTTATCATACAAACCGGTATTCATCAAAGAATGCTCTTTGAGCAATAAAACGACAGCACTGCGATCAAGCGGATTGAACCCTCTGGAAAGCAGGTGGCGATTCATAATATTTATCATATCACTCTCAAGTTCGTGCAGACGCCCCTGTGTTCTTTGTACTTTCTCAGCCTGGCGAGTTTGAAAAGAAGGACGCTGAACCCCTTGATTCGTGCTGTCAATTGTTTTCAATGCATTCGCTCTTGAAGGTCTGTTAAGAACAAAAAGAGGAGGTTATCTCATTTTTTTACTTGTCCAGACAATTAAATTTACTTATCTATCAATTATCCGTCTTGGAGGAGCATCCTATGAAATACCTGTTCACCACCTTCCGGCTTATGCTCGGAGCGGTCTTCTTCGCCTTCGGTTGGTCGAAGTTCATTCCCTTTATCCCGACGCCTCCGGTTCCGCCAGAGGCGTCCATGTTCATCGGCGCTCTCGTCGCCACCGGCTATCTCTGGTCACTCATCGGAGTCATCGAAATCACAGCCGGCGCTCTGCTGCTGGCAAATCGGCTCATCCCTCTGGCACTGCTTCTGCTTGCGCCGATCGTGACGAACATCGTGCTGTATCTCGTGCTTCTTGCGCAGAATCCGATGGCTTATGGCATGAGCGTTTTTCTGTTAACGGCGGGCATTACGCTGGCAACACAACACTGGAATCGCTTTGCCCCCATCTTTCAGATGCGGAGAGAGGCGTGAGCATAAAAAGCGGATTGCTGGCCGCATGCCTGCTTCTTGCGTCCTGTGCAGTCGGCCTGTCGGAGTTCCGATCGGCCGGCTGTCAGGCCTGCCATCTGAACACGCCGTCGGGATCAGGCCCTTCGATCCAGGAGATTCAGGAGGCCTATAGCGGCGATGCCGAGGAACTGGCCGCCTTTCTTCGCGGCGAAAGGCGGCCGCGGGTCGATCCGGCGCGGTTTGCGGCGATGCAACCAGCACTGGAAATCGCAAAACGATGGTCTGATGAGGAGCGGATGCGCGTGGCGCAGTTTCTGGCCGGCCAGGAATCAGCGGAGAGATAACCGGCTGTGCAGTCGGCCGGAAGCGGTTCAGAAACGAGTTAGCTGCGAAGATCCATGAGCAGGCCTCGAATCTCGTCGAGGTTGCGCAGGATCTGAAAGCCTGTGTTGGACTTCGATTGCAGGGCCATCATCATGCGATGGAGCCGGTCGTCGATGATCTGCAGGACGTTCAGCTCAACGTCGTTGCCGCGAACCCGCCTTTTCAGTTTCGCGACCTTCATGTTGCTATTGAGGATTTCGCGTGCGATGCCTTTCACAAGCTCGCGATAGCTGCTCAGATTCTCAGGAGACGGATTTTCAATGAGCAGGCGTTCCGCCCCCGGCAGCGACGACCAGAGCTTGTGCAGATCGCGGGTCTCTTCTTCGTGGGCAGGTAGAACCGTGTTCAGGATCTCCTGAAATCCCGAGACCTCGCTCTCGACGGCAGCCGCTGAGACCGCACTGCCGTCCGGGCGCAGTTTGCGATCGCGACGTAATCTTACGTCTCTATCAGTTGTCGTCCGGATCTGCATACTCTCCGTATCGGCAGAATCCGAAACAGGTCAAGCAGTTCTCGGCATGCCCTGTATTGAGAATCACGCGGTTTTTGCAGAACCTTATTGACAGCCTCTTTCCAGAGGATTGTGCTGAAACCTCAATGCAATCCTCCTCTACCTTTTCTCTGAACGGTCGCTACGGGCAGATATCCATCGAACGACAGGAGGACGGCTTTCCGCTGATCCGCGCCGGAGCAAAGGCCGATGCTCTGTTCGGTCTCGGGTTTATACACGCCGTCGATCGTCAGATGCAGATGTGGATGCTGAAAACCGTTTGCATGGGCCGTGCCTCAGAATGGCTGGCCGCCGAGCCCGACCTCATCGCCCTTGATCGCCTTCTGCGCTGGATCGACTTCTACGGCGATGCGGGCAAAGAATACGAAAGGCTCGGCGCGAAAACGAAGGCGCTGCTTGAGGCCTACTGTAGCGGCGTAAATGCCGGCATTCGCCATGCCGGTACTCCGTTTGAGATGCGACTGGTGCGTCATCCGCGTCCGGCATGGGAGCCGCGCGACATCCTCGCACTGATCAAGATGATCGGATTTCTCGGATTGACCCAGACGCAGGGCGATTCCGAGAAATTCATCATTCACCTGCTTCGCGAGGGGATTCCGGTCGACCTGCTTCGCGAACTATTCCCGGCGTTGAAAGATAAGGTGACGCCCGACTATCTTCAGACGCTGCGCTCGCTTCGCTCTTTCGAAGCGCCGGGTGGGTTATCCAGGCTGAGCTCGCTCTTTGCCGTCAGCGCGAGCAATAACTGGGTCGTCGGCCCTTCGCGCACCGAAGCCGAGCAGGCCATCGTATGCGGCGATCCGCATCTTTCGCTTTCTCTGCCGTCTGTCTGGTATCCGGTGAACATGCAATTCGACGACGGCTATTTCATCGGCGCTACGATGGCAGGCGCCCCTCTTCCCGTTTTCGGACGCACGGCCGATCTCTCATGGACGGTCACCTATGGAACGGCCGATACGATCGATTATTCCATCGAAGAAATCCGGCAGGGACGGTATCGTCGCGGCAACCGCTGGCTGCCGCTGAAGCCGCGCGAAGATCTACTCAAGCCGAAGGGCAAAGAGGCGCAGAAGCTGCGCTTCTACGAAACCGACGCCGGTCTGATCGAAGGCGAAGTCGTTGAAGACGGTCATTATCTCTGTTACGCCTGGACGGGACGCAAAGATGTCTCGGCCGAGACCGTCGAATCCTTCCTGAAGCTCTACTCGGTAAAGGATGTGAAGACCGCGCAGAAGACCTTCGCCGCCATGCCGTTCGCGGCCTTCCACTGGGTGTGCGCCGACCGCGAGGGCAACATCGGCTACCAGATGAGCGGAGTCGTTCCGAAGCGGCAGCGTGGCGTCTCGGGTCTATTGCCTTTCGTCATGTGGAATAAAAAGCGCCCCTGGACGGGCATGGTCGCTCCCGAGCATATGCCGCAGTCGTATAACCCTCCGGAGGGATACATCGTTACCGCGAACAACGATCTCGGTCATCTTGCAAAGGCGGACGTCTTCACGCTGCCCATGCCCTCTTACAGGGCGGATCGTATAACGAGAGCGCTCAAGCAGAGCAAACACTGGACGGTCGATGAGATGAAGGAACTGCAGTACGATCGGCTTTCTCTACAGGCCGAGAAGTTCATGCATATCCTGCGCCCTCTGCTTCCCGATACGCGAAAGGGAAAGCTACTCGCTGAATGGAATCTGTGTTACGAAGCGGACAGTATCGGCGCCACGCTTTTCGAGGCCGTCTATCGCGAGCTTCTATTCGAGGTGTTCGGAACCGTTCTCGGCACGAAGCAGATGCAGGCCGTCATCGAACAGAGCTCGCTCTTTGCCATGCTGCACGGATTCTTCGACAGGGTGCTTCTGAAGCGACGCTCGCGGTGGTTCGGCGACAGGGAACGCGAAGAGATCATGCGTATCGCCATCGAACGGGCGCTCAGCATGCCCGAGGCCCGTTACGGCCAGCGCCACTCGTTTTATATCGAAAACCTGTTCTTCGGCGGAAAGCTTCCGCGCTTCCTTGGATTCGATGCCGGTCCTTTGCCGCTCCCTGGCAGCCGGGCGACGATTCCGCAGGCGCAGGTCTTTCGTCTGATGGGCCGACAGGCGTCCTTTGCGCCGAGCATCCGATTTATTACCGACATGGGAACGGATGAGGCCTTTATCAATAATCCAGGCGGCCCCTCAGACCGCCGCTTCTCGGATCTCTATACAAAAGGCCTTGATGACTGGCTAACAGGGCGCTACTATCGTTATGCGGCGCCAGGCCGGCAGGAAGATGGATGATCTCAGGCTTCAGAAGCCTGAGCTTTCAGCGGCTCGAAACTTCAATGGGTTGAAGCTTCTGTGGCCGGAGTTCAATCGATCGAAGTCCCGAGCCTGATGAACGAAAACGGAGCCTTTGCCGCCTTCTTCATATTGACGCATTCCGTTTTTCCGATCGATCGGCGCAGCTGCTTCACATAAAGCTTGATATCAGAAGGCCACTTCTCTGCGTCCATCCCCCAGCCCGCAGGACCTGCATCGGTTACGTAAGCAAGCTCGTTAAAAGAGATAAGAAGCACCTGGTCTTTCTTCACTGAAAAATCCTTCTGCGTGGCGAAGCGTCGTTCGTAAATAACCGAGCCGATTGCCTTACCTTTATCATCGATAATCTTCCATTCGACGATCACGCCCGGAATCGTATGCTTCTCGCCATCGGACAGCTCATCGGTTGTGAAGCTGCCGAGTTTCTTGCAGGCTCCGCGGCGAAGCGTCAGCTTTTCTTCGGCAAAGCGTATCTCATCGCCGGCCGAACAATCGATGAGATACTGCCATCCCTCGGAGTAGTATTTCGTCTGCGACGGAAAGATCGGATCAATAATACGTATTCGGTAAACGCCGGCCTTGATCAGATGATAGAAATCCGTACCGCCTGCAATATACACGACCTCACGCCCGCGCTTCGATTCTTCGCGCAGGGCGGATAACACATCCTTATGCCAGATGCGCCATCCGTTGCCCGAAAGCCTGTACCAGATGTTGGCGTAGAAGAGGCGCGCGACGGGATATTTCTCGGGACTATTCAGGAATTGCTGGAACCGGGCGCCATGCTTCGATCCGAATGCGTATTCGAACATACGGTTCGCCATTCCAAACAGCCGGTCTTCGCTATCCTGTCCGGCCACGTCAAGAGGAACGATCAGAGCCTTACGATAGAGGGCTCCCAGCTTCGAGGCTCCACCGTCTTTTTCGGCGGTGTTGATCTCCTGCGAGCTGAAGCCGCTTTTTTCAAGCCTTGCAACAAAGGCCGGCATATCGTCGCTGAGTTCCTGAACGATCACTTTCATGGCCGCCTTGAAGCGAAGCTCGGCGTCGCTGCGTCGCTTCTGGTCGGCAGCCGAGACGGCAAAATCCTCGGCCTTCAAACCGAGGAAGCCTGCGCGCGACCGCATCTCGGGAGGAAATTCATCTGCAAGGATCTTTAGCGGCTGATCGGCAAAGACGACCTGATCCATTCGCTGGTCTCCATATACATACTGCCAGGCCTTCCACTTCTTAAAGACATCGTCGGCCGACTGGCTTCGCGGCGCCGCATGCAAACGGGCTGCTGAGGGCGTAAGCATGGCTAACGCTATACCGACGATCGGACTGGCTGAAATCAGGGCGGTGAAAAGAGCCGAGAAGGCCCTTCTTGCGATCGATCGTTGCAGATGCAGTTTCATACTTATTTTCCTTTCAGAGAGACTTACAAGAGAGCTTTTTACAAACCTGCGTTCAGTCTGGACGCTATGAGATCCATGATCCCGTCGGCCATCTGCGCAGCGTCGCAGGGTTCGAGAAAGCGAACCCGGGCCGACGGCATTTCACTCTCAAGAGAGCGGGCAAATCCGCGCAGGCCCTCCGTTGATATGGCCGATCCCGGAGAGGCGTGATCCGCAGACGGCGCAAGAACGATCAGGGGCTGAGGTGTGAAGACGGGCAGCATCGCATGCACAAGCGCCGCCGGAGCGAAGAGATTCCTGCGCAACTGCATCTGCAATTGATGATGGGACAGTTTTTTGATAGAAGCTCCGCCTTCAAAATCCGCAATGCTGACGATGCCATCGATATGGCCCCAACGCTCCGCGACCGAACGAGCGATGAGCTTCAACCAGCTGGCCCGCGAAGGATCCATGCGAAAAAAGAGCATCCGTTCTGCATTGTAAGTCGCCGTCTTTTGAATCGTCTTTTCAAGATCACCATATCTTGAAAGAAGAACCAGTCGAACATCGTATGCAAGCAGTCGCTGTACAACAAGATGCCCGGCAGCCGTGCCGGCGCCAGAGATAAGATAGACGGGAGTATCGCTTTTTTCAGACATCCGGGATGAAATCAGAGAAACCCGGGCAACTGCCTCTGCAAGCGTTAAATCACACCCGCACCCACTCTCACCACGCGGGTGGTGCTTTGCTGTCTGGTTGAGCACCAGGCCTGGTTCGAGCGGGTGCGGGTGTGACGGTCAGGGTAAGACAATTGATGCATGCAGGCGTCATCTCGGCGCGCACAGGGGGAGCAGGCGGGATTCGGGCGTCTGCCTGGCGAACAGAAAGGTTGGATGGGAATAACGCTTGCCTAACCTATCCTTCTACGGCTTGAATTCCTGCCGGCTGTAGCACTCTCAGGGCAAAAAAAAGCGCCCCGGAGGACGCCTTCTTTACGCATTCATATTTCGCTGAAAAAACGAATTACTTCGCTTTCGGAACGATTTTGAACGTTACACGACGGTTCAGCTGATCTTTTGCATCAACGCCGCGAGCGGGTTCGTCGTCAGCAACGCCTGCTACGCTCATCTTGTCGGTAGGGATACCGGCATTTTTCAGAGCGGCCAGAACCTGCTGAGCACGTGCCTTTGAGTAGTAAAGGTTACCCAGACGGCCATCAGCCTGACGATCACGCGGACCGATGGAGCAGGTGTGACCTGTTACTTGCAGAACATAGTCGGTATCGATCTTGGAAAGGGCTTCCTCGATCAGAGCTTTGTTTGAAGTGGCCCATTTCTGGAAATCGGCAGCGGGAACGGCAGTGGCTTTGTACTCCCATCCCTGGTTGTTCGGTGAGTAGGACACTTCAGCAAGGCTCTTGTTAATCGTGTCAATTACGAAGTTGCGGCTTGTAGAGCTGTCTCCGGAATTGTCCGTTGAATCGGTCGTCGTCTGACCGCTCTGGCAGGCTGTGAGACCGAAACCAAGCATCATAACTGCAACGGAAAGGAACATTTTTTTAGTCATATCAGTCATTACCTCGATCATAGAGTAAGAACGCCCTCTGGCGTCTCTATCAGGCCGGGGCCCGAGGGATAATATTATCCTTCGATCGCAGGAACGCAAGCGAATTTTCTCGGATTTTCTCGATCACCCGCTCCGGGGACTCGCCAAGCCGTTCTGCTCGCAAATTTGCAAGAAAATGCAGGGTAGAGGCGACGTAAGCCGGCATATTGCCCTTTCCGCGGTGCGGAACGGGGGCCAGATAAGGGGCATCCGTTTCGACCATCAGGCATTCGAGCGGCAGTTTTATGGCCGCCTCGTGCAGCGTGTGCGAATTCTTGAAAGTTAGAATTCCGCTGAAAGAGATCTTCCAGCCCAGCTCGACAAAAGGCATCGCTTCTTCATAACTGTAAGTAAAACAGTGCAGAACCCCTGTTAACCCGGGGCGTTCGCGCACCATACGAAGAGTATCGGTCACGGCCTGACAGCTTCCTTTCACATACTGTCGATCGTCTCTTGTGTGGATGACGACGGGCAGATTCAACTCGACGGCGAGATTGAGATGCTGTCGAAGCGCCTCTTTCTGCTCTTCGACAAACTGCTTTGTATGGAAGTAATCGAGTCCCGTTTCGCCGATTCCCATGAGGTCGCCGCGATCCCTGTTTTCGCGTACGATTTTAAATATTCCGGGCAATAGATCGTGGCGCTCGCCGTTCTCAGGATGTAAACCCGCAGTCCAGTAAAGTCGTAGCTCTGTATCGGCTCTGCCATTCCACGATGCGGCCAGCGACTCATTAAAGCGGCTCGACTCAAGATCGGTTGCTATCTGCACAACGGCCTCAAGTCCGGCCTGCTCCGCTTCAAGCAGGCATTGTTCGGCCGACGGTCCCTCGCGGGCGATCAGGTCAAGATGGCAATGCGTATCAATCACCTGTCCAGAAAAATGAATCCGGACTGCATCGCATCTGAAAAAAAGGCCGCTATGTATTTGGTGCATGCCTTCTGATCGGACTTGCCTGCCTGCCCCCCCGAAAGAAATCCTGCTCATGCATCATCCTACAGCCATCATTCATCCCGGAGCGAAGATCGCCGACGGGGTGAAAATCGGCGCCTACACGATCATTGCCGACGATGTGGAAATCGGCGAAGGTACGGAAATCGGTAATCATGTAAACATCCACAGCGGCGTTCGCCTCGGTAAAGGAAACGTCGTCTGCGCCGGCGCCCATCTCGGCGGAGATCCGCAGGATCTTGGATTCGATCGCTCGGTGCGCACGTTTACGATCATCGGCGATAACAACACGTTTCGCGAGAACACGAACATCCACCGCGGCTCGCTTCCGGAACGTCCCACCCGAATCGGGAACGGGAACTATCTGATGGGAACCGTGCATCTCGGGCATGACTGCGTCGTCGGCGACAACAACATCTTCACGCAGGGATGCGTTCTGGCCGGCCACGTTCACGTCGGCAATAAGGCCTTTATCTCAGGGCTTGTTGCCGTTCATCAGTTCTGCCAGATCGGCGATTACGCCATCCTGGGCGGATGCTCGAAAATCGTGAAAGATATCATCCCCTATTCTATGGCCGATGGCAATCCGTCTGTCATCACAGGCCTGAATGCCGTCGGATTGAAGCGAGCGGGATTTTCAGAAGAGCAGAAACGAGCCATCAAGAACGCTTATAAAACCCTCTTCCTGCGCGGACTCAACATTCAGAGAGGCCTTGAAGAACTGAAGCAGCTGCCTGCTACCGAAGAGGTAACAAACATCATTCAGTTTATTGAGCGAAGCAAGCGCGGTATTCTGACGAACCGCGAAGGCTGATCGCCATTAGAGAGAACGGCGCCTTCTGTTCGATCGAGGGAAGGCGCGTACTTTTGTCTTGACAGCGTCAGGAAACGACGCTAAGCTCAAGAACTACGGCAACCTCACAGGATGCGCAATGGAGCGACTGCTCCACTACGAATTCCCGTCATTTTTTAACAGGAGAACGATATGGCTGAAGATACGATGCAACAGGAAAGCCCCGGTAAACTGAAAGAGAAGGTTCAACAGGCCCGCCAGAAGGCCGGCGAAGAATGGGAGCATGTTCGCGATCGCCTCTCTGTGTATGGCGAAGGAGCCGATGAATTCATCGATTCTGTCGGCCGTTATATTAAAGAGAATCCGCAGCGCTCTGCCATGATTGCAGGTGCCGCAGGTCTTGGCATTGGCCTGATCGCCGGCCTTCTTCTTCGCGGACGCCGTTGATCTATGAGTCGCTCGGTCCGGGCACGCACACATTACGAGCGTAACCGGGAGAAGTACAGGCCGATCCTCGAAAACCTGGCCGCCGTCATCCTTGACCCGGCCGGGTATTTCAAGGCCTTTCGCTCCTTTGTGGGAGAGGAATACCATCGCCGGGCCGGGACGGCCATGTCGGCGTCCCTTCTCTTTGTAACGGCCGTCGTTTTGCTTGTGGCCGTCATTGTGCTGCTTTTCTTTTCTGCCTTTTTATTTCTCGATGACTTTCTACAGAATCCAGCTTTAAGCGCCTTCCTGCTTGCCTGGGTAGCCGTTCTCGTCTTTTTTATCGTCGTCCGGCTCTCTTTGCAGCGCTATCGCGACGTCGTCGGCAAACCGCGCTGAAATCGGGCCCTGCCGGTAAATTTGTCGCATGCCGGGCCCGATGATCATAGCAGAGTATGCAAACCGAGCAGATGGATGACCTTGAAAAATACTGTTCTATTCTCGGAGTGCAGGCCGGAGACTCCGCCGAGATCGTAAAAGAAGCCTTTCGCCTGCGCATCAAAGAGGTGCATCCGGACCGGGAAAGCGGCGATTCTGAAGAGGCCCGGCTTCTTATCGAGGCCTACAGGGAGCTGAAGAACGGCGTTCCCAGGGTAGAGAAGAAAACAGCGATCCCCCGCCCTTACAGACAGGCCGATGATATCGGCCGGCAGACCTATGAATCGCTCTATCGCGACGGCAGCTATGCCGATGCGCGTATCTATGACATCATCTCTAAGACCGTGGCCGCCGCGCCTAAAAGCGTCTTCGATCGGCTGCTGGAGCCGCTTGGCCAGCTTCCGCCTTCACGAGGAGCGGAGTTCTTGGAGCGAGCCGAGCACGCCTTGCAGAGCATCGTCCGCCGCTACAGGGCTTCGGTGCGACCTGGACGCCGTCGCGCCTCTGACCTGATCCGCGATCTGAATCAGGTAAAAGTACTCTATCGAGACGTGGGCAACCGGCATCCGTCGCTGCTGTCGCGCTGCAAATACAGGCTGTCACAGATCGACGAACTGATGCTTCAGGCCCGCTCCGAGCTGCATTCATGACCGCTTGACGCGACTGAACTTTTCTTTTTCATAGAAAGAGATGCACCATCACGGAGAGATATCGGGTCGGCGACTGCTCTGGGTGACGCTGATCAACCTCGTCATTACGATCGCCGAGGTTATCGGCGGAATCGTCACGGGCAGTATTGCCCTGCTGTCAGACTCGGCGCATAATCTCAGCGATACGATCTCCATCGTGCTCAGTTACGTCGCTTTACGTATTGCCCTGCGAACGGCCACTCCCCGGCGTTCATATGGATACAAGAGGGCTGAGATTCTCGCCGCCTTTCTGAACTCTCTCTTTCTGCTTCTGATCTCGGCGTATCTGATCTACGAGGCAATCGCCCGCTTTTATAGACCTGAGCCCATCAAGGGAGATTGGATGCTCATCGTCGCCGTCATCGGACTCGTCGGCAATCTGGTCTGTGTCATGCTTCTTCATCAGCATGCCAATCACAGCCTGAACATTCGCTCGGGCTATCTGCATCTTCTTGCCGATACGCTGTCCTCGGTCGGCGTCGTCATCGGAGCCGTCATTCTCATCTTCTTCCCGACGCTTACCTGGATCGACCCTGTCGTCTCGCTTCTTATCTCGTTCTATATCATCAAAGAATCGAAAGACATTTTTTTGCGTACCGTCGACATTCTCATGCAGTCGTCGGCCGAGCTCGATTACGAAGAGATGAAACGATCCGTTGAAGCCATAGACGGAGTGCAGAACATCCATCACGTTCATACCTGGCTTGCCAATGAAAGAACCATCCACTTCGAAGCCCACATCGAACTGGAAGATATGCTTCTTTCACAGACGGCGGCGATTCGCGAGCGTATTCAACGGCTGCTTGAGGATCAATTCGGTGTGAGCCACATCACGCTGCAGTTTGAGTGCCGCTGCTGCGCGGAACGTACGATCTATGTAAAAGAACCGACTCCTGTTCACCATCACGACCATTCCCGATGCGCGCACGGTTAACACATCACGCACGATACATAGGATCCAAAAACAGACTGATCGGTTTTTATCCTGGCAGGAGCGCATCGCATGCTCAGCCTCACTGATTGTCCACCATTCAAGTACATCACTGCCGCTCTTTCCCAGGCTCTTTAAAGCTTCTTTACAAAATAAAATTGACATCTCCTATCGGCAAAGAAGGGTCGGCCTGTAGTTCGATCGCGTATCATCAAAACATACATAAAAAGAAACCGATCCCGAGCCTACAGGAGTCAAAGCATGAATACTATGTTTCTCGAGCCTGCTCGCGGCCGGGGAGGCAGTTTCTTCGATCCACAGGAAAAGTCGATTCTCAGGAAGATACGCTCCGTTATGGAGGCCTTTGAAACGATCTCATACATCTGCGTGCTCGACAGGCGGGCACGCATCGTTCGTATGAACGATCGCTTTGCCGCCCTTTTTGGCGCAGAAAGCGCCGATTCTACCGGAATGAGCGTCATTCCGTATCTGAAGCGAGCCGGTCTCAGCCGCCTGACCGTTCAGATCTGGAAAACCCTGCACGCTCAAAGCACCCACAGACAGGAGCTCGCCCTTGCAGAGAACGGCGAGGCTCCGAAATGGTTCGATATACATGTAACGCCCCACCACGACGAGAACGGACAGATTGCCGGAGCCGTAGCCGTTCTGCTCGACATCACCGAGCGAAAACACGTCGAAGAGGCGATGGCCTTTCATGCCTATCACGATGCGTTAACCGGCCTTCCCAATCGTCGCCGCCTTGAGGATCGACTGCATCAGACCCGTCTGCGAGCCGACCGTTTACGCGAAAAGTTCGCTCTTCTTTTCGTCGATCTCGATCGTTTCAAGCAGGTGAACGACGTTCACGGCCATCGCATCGGCGACGCCGTTCTGATTGAGGTCGCATCGCGCATCGAAAGCGTTCTGCGAAGAGACGATACGGTATGCCGACAGGGCGGCGACGAGTTCATCATCCTGCTTCCCGGAATACGACATCCGGCGGCGGCCACAGGCGTGGCTCGAAAGCTCATCGACATCCTTTCACGACCCATCTTTGTCGATAACACGATCTGCCGCATAGGAGCGAGCGTCGGCATCGCGCTCTATCCCGATCATGATCCGCGACCGGATCGACTGATTCAGCTTGCCGACCGTGCTATGTACAGGGCCAAGGCATCGGGACGCGGTCGCTTTGCCTTCTTTGAAGATCTGCCCACACAGGTTGCGCTTCCGATTCGCTTTGAAGAGAGATCCGAAGAGAGAACGGAAACGCTGAAGATTCCCGAGGCCTGTCATCAGTGCCTTGTCCGCGTTGCCGCTCATGCCGGTCTACCGTCGACCTCGCTTGCCCTGCTTGCGAAGTCGTAGACGTGACTCGCAGCCGAATCGGTTGGCGGGTAGCAACCTGCTAACATCGAAGTCGCCTCCAGGCCTATCGGTTTACGGCGGCGTCGATCTTCTGTCTGTTTGTCTCAAAGGCCCTCTGAGCATCTTCAGAAAAAAAGGAATCAAAGAAAAACAGATTGGCGCTGCCCGATTCGAGCCGTTGCACGATAGCCCCCGATGCAATGTCGATCAGCAGAGCGTATCCTGTTGCATTCTTCTGATCGTCGAAGGCCTTGAGGACGCCAAGCCGCTCCGCCTGCCGGCGTGCTGTGACAGTCTTTTCATCGTCGGTTAAATCGAAGACGACGACCGTGATTCCTTTTGATTCGGCATAACGCTTCAGATCAGAAAAACCCGGACTGACGTTATCCCAGCGTTTACACGAAGGGCACCAGTCCGCATGGAATTTTGCAAGCACAAGGCCTTCGGCGGCTAACGGTGACGCTGCGAAAAGTAGGGCCAGCCACAAGATGGTTCGTTTCATACGTTTTCTACCTCTCAAAATGATACTTACAGGCCTTTCAGCCTGGCATAAAGAGCTTTGAATTCTGCGTTCGGATGATTCGGTCGATCCTCAAGCTCGGGGCGGATGCCCTTCACAAGATACATGGCCATATCGCCTTTCCCTTTAACGGGCAGCAGTCCTCGATCTTCGCAGATGAAAAAATCCTTTACCCGCTCATACATATCCTTAGAAATATTCACCTCACCGGGAAGCCCCGCCGATTCCATACGACTGGCGGTATTCACCGTGTCTCCCCAGACGTCATAGACGAATTTATCAGTGCCTACGACTCCCGTTATGACCGGACCGCAATGAATGCCGACGCGCAGCCGCCAGTTCCGCGCCGGTTCGCTTGCAGTTGAATGCCGCTTCATCAGCTTCTGAAAGCGAAGAGCGCAGAGAACGGCGTCCACAGAGTGTGTTTGATTCTCATCGGGGATTCCACCGGCTGCCATATAGGCGTCGCCGATCGTCTTGATCTTTTCAAGACCTGTGGCCCGCACGGCATGATCGAACGATGCGAAGAGTTGATCGAGTTCTTTGATAAGTTGCTCGGGATTCAAATCGGCGCTTGCAGCCGTAAATCCCGTCAGATCGGCAAAAAGCACGGTCGCCGATGAGTAACCACGAGGCGTCACACGATCTCGCTTCTTCAGCTCTTCGGCCACGGTGAGCGGTAGAATGTTACGCAACAACCGATCGGATTTCAATCTCTCGAATTCCAGGCTGTTTGTAAGTATAAAGATAAGGATGCCGGTCAGCAGCTGAACGAAAAGATAATTGCCGCCGGCATCCATCAGGCGATCCTCTCGAGAAGGATACATCGTGATCCATTCCGGATACAGATACTCGATAGAGAAGAGAGATCCGACGACGAGCAGCGAGATGCCGTATATCAGATACGGACGGCGCCCATCAAGCAGGATCGTCGCGATGACAAGCGCCGGAATAAAGTAATAATGAGCGCCGCCGACCGATCCGCCATTCCAAAACCAGTTGAAAGATAAAAAAACCAGAATGGTCAGGTTAAAAAGCCAGAAGAGAGAGCGGTGTTGCGACCGGAACCTGGAAATAAAGTAATACAGAAGGAAGAGCGAGCCTGAAATGAAATGCAGAAGAAACAGACGCACAGGATCGGGTAGGGTCAGAGCGGCAAACGATCCGAGCAGATTCAAAACACCGTTCACAATGCTGACAGAATTGAAAAGACGCGCCGAAAGCGGATCAAGACGCGGATCACCGATGAGCCGCACAAGTAAACGCAGAAGCGGCTTCATGAAATGCCCCCCTGCTCCGTTTTGCGCCCGAGGATCAAGAGGGTGGCGCTTCCTGCGAGAACTGAACAGGCAAGGGCAAAAAGAAGCCCTCCGTCGTCATGGACGACGATTCCAAGTACGGTCAGATGCAGAATAATCGCAGGCACAATGATCAGAATGGATAACATTGCCCCCCTGCGATACTGAGACGGCCAGAGAAGAAGAACGGAGGCGATCAATTCAGCGAAGCCTGTAGCATAGCGACCGGCCGGTTCGAGACCGACCGTCTCAAAGATAAAGATAGATTCTGCAGCGCCGGTGAATTTGAAAAATAGAGTCTGCAGAAAGACTCCGGCAACGATCATTCGCAGAACAAGGATAACGATTTTGCGAGGCTGCATCTTACGCAGATTCGCAACATTCGATCTCTGGTTGCATGCAGGACATAGAATAACGATAAAAAATGGCCCTCTCAACTAAAAAATAAACTCCGGTCTTCCTCGTCGCTCTCACCTCGTAAGTATCTTTTTTTTGCATTTTTTACGATTCCCAGAAAAAACACCGTGACGGTGAAACCAATGTCGATGGTGCACGAAACGTGCAGGATGAGCTCTCTTAAAGAAACATCCCCCGTTACTTCTCTGCAAACATTGCTGAGTCAGACACGCGATCTGCTTTCACTTATCACAGACGAGCAATACACGAAATGCACCGCCAGTACTCAGTCGGGAACAGGATCTCATATTCGACACACTCTCGATCATATTCAAGCGTTGCTCGCCGGCCGTAACGGAAATCCGATCGACTACGATACCCGAGAACGCAATACTACAGTAGAACGCTCCCGCATGTCGGCTATCGACGCCATCGACCTTCTCATAAAAGACCTGAACTCACTTTCAGAGCAGGATCTCAATAAAACGGTAGAGCTACACCTTCTTCTCTCGCCGTTTCATCCACGCTACCGGACGACATCGACGATCGGTCGAGAGCTGGCCTTCGTAATGCATCATGCCATCCATCACAATGCCATCATTGCGATGCTTTTGCGTAATCTGGAAGTCGACATTCCCGACTTTTTTGGCTTTGCCCCGGCAACGATTGAAGTGCTTTCCTGAGACGGAACGATGTGTACGCTGACGATACTGCCCGAATCAAAAGACGGAATTCGGTTCTCGGCCATGATGAATCGGGACGAGTTGAATGAACGGAAAAAGGCGCTGCCTCCTCTCTTGCGAGATGGCATACTCGCCCCTTGCGACGCCGATGCAGGCGGGACCTGGACCGCCATTAACGAAAGCGGGCTCATAGGATTCGTGCTTAACCGCACGGAAGAAGGCGATAGATTGAACAGCGGCAGCGTCAGCAGAGGTAGCATTCTGCCGGCGCTGCTTGAGGCCCCTTCGGTTAAAGATGCGTCTGATCAGTGGCATCGTATTCCATTGCATGACATGAGGCCCTTTTACTGTCTGTTACGAGACCGACAGGAACAGCGCCTTTTCTCGTTCAACGGAGAGTCCCTGACACACCGACTTATGGATATAGCCAGCCCTCTGCTACTGACGACCTCGGGACTCGGCGACTCTCTTGTGCATCCCTACCGCGAGTCATTGTTTGCCCGGCTTCTCTCGCATCATCCCGACAGAGAGACACAGAGGCAATTCCATCATCATCATGATCCGCGGCATCCCGCCCAGAGCGTTATGATGATGCGCGACGATGCACGCACGGTCAGCATTACCTCCTATAACGTACAGATTTCGACTGCCTCTATCGACTACTTTGATATCGACGGATCTACCGTTCGGGCTCAGCTGAGATTACGCAATGCAAAGGAGTCGCTGTATGCCTCCTGATCTCTCGTCAGAATGGGCCTTTGCCCTCTCGGTCATTCTTGCGACCTTCATCGCCGAAGACGCTACGTTAATCGCCGTCGGCCTTGCCATCGGCTCGGGCATCGTCTCGCCTGTAACGGGGCTCGTTTCGGCCTTCACCGGCGTCCTTCTTGGCGATACGGGCCTCTGGGTAACGGGGCGCTTTCTACAAAAAACGGGCATGCTTCAACGATGGCAGAGCTTCCGTACGGCATCTGAAAAAGGCGGGGCGATGCTTGCACGTCATTCGGGCAAGATGATTCTCGCCGCACGCTTTGTTCCGGGATTGCGTCTTCCCGTATATCTTGCGGCGGGATTTTTACATGCAAACGACCGGAAGAAAGGCCGCCTTTCATCATTTATCATGTTTGCCGCACTCGCAGTGATGCTCTGGACGCCTCTGCTTGTCGGACTTTCGGCTATGCTTGGTGTGGCTGCGGCCGAAACTTTACAGAGATACTCGTATCTTACGCTTCTTCCGCTTCTATCTGTCGCAATCGTTCCTGTTGTCCGTCTTTCTCGCAAAGGCATCGCCAGCTGGAAGCGATTTGAGTTCTGGCCTGCATGGATCTTCTATGCTCCCGTCGTTCCCTACATCATATATCAGAGCTTACGCTCCGGCGGATTCGGCGCCGTCGCAGCGGCTAACCCTTCTATTCCGGGAGGCGGCATCGTCGGCGAATCTAAATTCCAGATTCTGTCTTTGATTCCCGAACATCGCTCCCTTCGAGCTCATTTCATCGCAGCCGATGCAGATCGAGAGAATTCTATCGATACGGCGATCGCCTCGAAGGCCTTTGATTTTCCCGCGATCATGAAACCCGATGCCTCACAGCGAGGGGCATCCGTACGTATCCTACAGAATCGCGAACAGATGATCGACTATGTGAAGACTACGCCGGGAGACGTTTTGATTCAGGAGTATCATGCCGGCCCCGGAGAGGTGGGTATCTTTTATATCAGAGATCCCGACCACGAATCGGGAAGCATCTTTTCAATCACGGGTAAGATCTTTCCCTCAATCCAGGGAGACGGCCAGAAGACCCTGCGCGAACTCATCGAATCGCACGAGCGCTATCGCTTTCAGAAGTCGGTCTTCTTTGAGCGGTTCAAGGACCGTCTGCATACCGTTCCCGAAAACGGCATAACGGTTTCGCTCGGGCGGGTGGGTAACCATTGTCAGGGCACGCTCTTCTACGATCGCAGCGATCTGATCACGCCCGAGCTAACGATGGCCGTCGATGCTATGGCCCGATCGATGAACGGCTTCTACTTCGGGCGATTTGATATTCGTTTCGAATCGGAACAGGCCCTGAAAGCAGGGCAGGACTTCTACGTCGTCGAAGCAAACGGCGTCACCTCGGAGTCCACGAATCTGTACGATCCTTCGTTCTCTCTCTTGCAGGCATACTCCATATTGTTCAAGCAATGGAAGGCTCTTTTTACGATCGCTCGCAAGAATCGCAGACGAGGCCTTCCCGGAGTCAGCATAATCCGGATCGCCCGGGAAACGCTACATTACTACAGAAACAGAGAATTCACGGCGGCATCGGACTGACGCCCGGGCCCAAAACCCAGGGAGGATTGCAGGACCGGCTCTCAGGAGGAGTGTATGAAAACAGAATTGAAACAGGCATATATTGCGCGAACCGAAGCGGAGCGTTATGCCGCCAGCCGACTGCGTCATGAGGTTTTCGCCGTCGAACAGGGAAGAGGAACAAGCGGGGGCGAAGACGGCCTTGATCGAGACCGATTCGACGACCATTGCGAGCATCTTATCGTGCCACATCCCGATAGAGCCGATACCGTGATCGGCACCTACCGCATCCTTCTTTCAGACGTGGCCGAGGCCGGGCCGGGCTACTACTCCGAGACGGAGTTCGATATGAGCGGCATACGAGCGTTACCCATACGCAAAGCAGAGATCGGACGCAGCTGCGTTCATCCTGATTTTCGCGACGGCAGCGTTATCCGACTTTTGTGGAGCGGCCTTGTTCGATTCATGCAGGAATCCGACGTCGGCTGCTTTATGGGCTGCGGCTCATTAACAGGTCAGGATGTCGAGCTTGCCGAGATCACATACGCCTGCTTTCGTGATGCGGGTCGCGTCATCTCGGGCAATGCGGTTCGTCCGGTTCCCGAGGCGGCGCTGCCCGGATTCCGAACCGATATCAGACCTGACGATGCAAAAGCAGCGATGAGACGTATGCCACCGCTGATGAAAGGCTATCTGCGAGCAGGGGCCTGTATTGCGGGCCCTCCGGCCTGCGATCGGGTATTCGGAAGCATCGATTTCTTTCTGATCTTCTTTCCCGCATCGGGGAATTCAGAATATAAAAAGCATTTCGGACTGACGTAGCGAGCCGTCACACGCGCAATCGAAAGGCGCTTACGGGCTGATCGTTACCCTTCACCTTCATGGGTTCAAGCGCCTCGAATCGTAAACCATGAGCGGCACCGGGATCACCTTCGGCTAACGTCAGAACTTTTTCGTAAGTGGTCTGGTCGCAATAAATCGAATCAGAGGCCTGCATGAGTCGGGCGGCAAGGTTCACGACGTTACCGTGCATCGTGTATTCGCTGCGAATCTCGTTACCCATCGGACCGACAAAGACGACTCCGGTGCCGATGCCGATGACGGCCTTATGCCCCATCTCGCCGAGCTCGGTGAAGATATCGCGAGCCGAAAGCAGGGCGCGCACGGCGTCGTCAGGATGATCGAGAGGCGGTAATCCGAAGGCGGCGAGAATGACCGTACCCTTTTCCTCAATCCCGAAACGATTGATGGCTCCCTCATGACGGTACAGACCGTCCTGCACCTTGCGCATCACGCGATGGACCTCTTCAATCGGCAGCTCGGCCGTATGCCATTCAAGAATCCGAATAAAAAGAACGGTTACCGTGCGCACCTCGAAAGCGGCGGAGCCGCCGCGGCCCTCTTCTATGAGATTGATGATACGTCGCGGAATAAAGCAACGCAACGCCTTCTCACAACCGGGCTGTAAGGCGGGGATGGCAAGAGGACCCGGTGCTTCGGCCTCCGGACGGTGCTCGACAAGAAGTCGATTGCCTTCCCGATGCCCCGCCTTCATTGAGCGGATCATACGCGCCGCCTGGGGCGAGATCACGACCTGGCCTGGCTCGGCCTGCTTTTGCGCCCGGCCCACCTGGTCGACGGCATCGCCACCGATCAGAAACTCCCAGCGGTCGTACAGGCCGCCAACCATCTGGGCAAGCAGCGGTCCGGCGCCGACTCCGATACGCAAAGAAAGCTCCATGCCTGAACCGATCTTCGTTCTGTCGAGCTGGCGCTGTAGCTCCAGGCCGCAATGAGCGGCGCGCAGGGTCATCTGAGCCAGCTCCTTTTCTGAGGTGGCAGGCCAGACGGCGATCAGGGCATCACCGGCAAATTTCAGAATATCACCGCCGAATTCGTCGATGATGTCGATCTGGCGGCTGAGATACAGGTTTACGATATCGGCGAGTTCGATCAGGCCATTGGAGGATAGCTTCATAATCCTCTCAGTCAGAGAGGTAAAGCCGGCCATATCGGCGAAAAGCGCTGCTCCGACGATGCTCTCGGCCACAGGACGCTCGGGAGGGGCCGGATGTTCGACGAGATGTTCGAGAACCAGGCGAGGTGCATATTTGTGTAGCTTATTCAGGAATTCTGACATCCGACCCGCCTGGATTCTGAGACAGGAAATCCGCACTTCGCAGGCTTTGCAACTGTTATCGGCTCTTTGATGGGCAATACTGCAGAGGTCCGATGAAAAATGTTCGCAGAAAAAAGATTGGAAAACAGTCGGCTGAGACCGGAAAAGAAAAACGCCAGTAAAGGGGAAAAACGATCGACCTACCCCTTCGTTTTATTTGAATCTTCCTTCAGGATAAGAGCTATATGGATTTTCCGCAGATAGACTTCCGCAGGCTGACCATCCGTACAGAAATCTACACGCACCTTCTTCCCATCCCGATCTACACCTACTATGCGATGCTTGCATCGGATTTCGATCCGGATTTTCTTATCTCTGTTGGTATTGGAGCGACTATCGGCGCTACCATAGCGGCCACGATTGGTGTGCTCAGCCGATATCTGTACTCGAAGCGCATTAACGCCAGACTGCGCCGGTTTGTCGAAGGTCAGGCAGAGGCCGGCACTGTTCTTTACTCTCTGCTTCGCGTCCCTGCCTTCGAGGCTGGCCTGTTCAGCTTTCGCTGGATTTTTGGCCTTGGATGTGCCGTTCTGAGCATCCATCTACTGCGAGGCCTTACTCCGTTTCAGGCCTGGACCGTGCTCGGCTTTCTTCCCTTTACCCTGCCCATCAACGTGCTCGGTCCCTATCACATTGCCGAAGAGCAGATACGCGAGACTCTTTCCCATCGAGCATTGCTTGATCCGCGGCTGCAGGCCTCTGAGTTTCGAACGAATTCCTTTTTTCTGCGCACGCTTCTCATTGCCGGCGCTGTCGCATTCACGCCGGCCGGCATGCTGGGAATCCTGCTGTATATCGTTGCAAGCGGTCACATATCCATCTCGCATCCGCTGTTGCATCTTGCCGTAATCTTTCCTCTTTACGGAATATCTGTCATTTACATGATTCGCCTGGCAACGGCAGCTTCGCGGCGTGCCCTGCAATCGCTGGGAGACGGCCTTGCGCGCGTCAGCGACGGTAACCTGAGTATCAGATTACCCGTAACGGGCAGAGATGAGATCGGCCTTCTCAGCCATTATGCAGACGGGCTGGCTTCAGAGATGCGTAAGGTGGTCGGCTTCGTGCAGGAACAATCTCGACATCAACTTCACTACGCCACACAGCTACGCAACGAAGGGGAACAGCTTTTACAGGGAACACAGAGATCGACGACCGAGAGCGGCCGTATTCTGAGCGATCTCGCTCGCCTCGAAGAACTCGGACGGAGCATTGACGCCTCTGCGCGATCGCAGGCGGATCGCATACGGGAAACCGACCGCCGCATCGGGCTTTTCAGCGAAGAGATGCAAAAGGCCTCTCAGGAAGCAGAAGAGCGCGAACGAACCAATCGCCTGATGGAGCAGACGGCTCATGATGTAACGGAAAAGGGAGAGCAGCTATTTGAGCAGGCACGTCATGTTATCGACGAAATCGGGCAGAGCACCGATCAAATCAGAAGCATCATAGAGACGATCGGCGAAGTGGCGGATCGCGTTAACCTGCTCTCGCTGAACGCTTCGATTGAAGCGGCCCGCGCCGGAGAACATGGCCGGGGTTTTGCCGTCGTCGCCTCTGAGGTTTCGAAATTAGCCGATCGCACACAGGAGAGCACAAAGGAAATATCGTCGGCCGTCTCGCGATCGGTATCAAGTACGGAGCGAGGGCTTCAGGCGCTTGACGAACTCTCGCTGTCTTTTGACGAAGGCATGTCTCTCATCCGCACCTATGCTACGTTTTCCACTGAGCTGGTGCGTCGACTGCAGAAGCATGCCGCAGAAAACGCCGAGATGCGAAGCGACGTCGCCGAGCTTGTAAGGCTTGCCGAGTCCATCTCGCAGGCCACGCAAGAACAATCACAGAAGCAATCCACCGTGCGCGATGCCGTAAAAGAACTGGGGCAGATCGAAGGCCACGCTGCGGAGCTGGCCGCTCAGCTCAGTCAGATGGCCTCGCTGCTTGGAGAACAGGCCGACGAATTCAATCGAAGGATCGGTCGCTACAGCGCCTCTGATTGACGCAGCGGATCGGCGAAAAAGCTTCGCCTATGATCTCAGTCGGAACTCCGTCCTCATCCACCGCCACCAAGCTGCTGCTGCTCGGTTCGGGCGAACTTGGCCGTGAAGTCGCCATCGAGGCGATTCGCTTTGGAATCCATGTCGTCGCCTGCGACCGCTATGAAGGTGCGCCGGCCATGCAGGTGGCGCAGGAAAGGCGGGTCTTCTCGATGCTCGACGAAGAGGCCCTCAGACGCACGATTGAAGAGGTGCAGCCGGCCCTGATCGTCCCTGAAATCGAGGCCATCGCCACGCACGTTCTGCTTGAATACGAAGAAAAGGGCATGACGGTTATTCCCACGGCAAAGGCCGCACGCCTTACGATGGATCGCGAAGGCATCCGTCGTTTTGCCGCCGAGACGCTCGCTCTGCCCGTTTCGCAATACCGCTTTGCCGGCACACGCGAAGAGTATGCGCAGGCGGTGCGTGAGATCGGCCTGCCCTGCGTCGTGAAGCCGGTGATGAGCTCTTCGGGCAAAGGGCAGAGTATCGTACGCACGGAAGCCGAGATCGATAAGGCCTTTGATTATGCGCAGAGTGGAGGTCGCGCCGGAGCGGGCCGCATGATCGTCGAAGAGTTTATTCCCTTCGATTATGAGATCACTCTGTTAACCGTGCGCCATGAAGGCGGTACGTCCTTCTGTGAGCCGATCGGGCATCTGCAGATCGACGGTGATTACCGTGAGTCGTGGCAGCCGCAGCCGATGAGCGAGGCGGCGCTTGCGAAGGCAAAGCAGATCTCGGCGAAGCTTACGGAGGGACTGGGTGGACGCGGTATCTTCGGAGTGGAGCTTTTTGTAAAAGGCGATGACGTCTATTTCAGCGAGGTCTCACCCCGTCCGCATGATACGGGCATGGTGACTCTGATCTCGCAGGATCTGAGCGAGTTTGCGCTTCATGTGCGGGCCATTCTCGGTCTGCCCATTCCGGGCATTCGCCAGTTCGGACCGGCGGCCTCGGCCGTTATTCTGCCCGAAGGGAATAGCAGCAGCATGGTGTACGAGAATCTTGATGCCGCTCTGCGCGAAGTCGATACGGGGCTGCGCATCTTCGGCAAGCCGGAGATTCAGGGGCATCGCCGACTTGGCGTCGCCTTCGCTCTTGGCGCTACGATCGATGAGGCGCGAGCGAAGGCCCGTAATAGCGCCGCTCAGGTAAACGTGCGCATGTAGGAGATCGCCGACGGCGATGAGAGCCGGTCGGGCCAGAGGTAAGGGATCTGTTTGGTGGCGCAGCAAAAGGGTTATCCGATCTCGCCGACAAACGGATTGGAACGGCGTTCTTCTGCGAAGGTCGACATCGGTCCATGGCCCGGAACGAACTGTATATCGTCGCCGAGCGTAAACAAACGCCCGCGAATCGATTCGATGAGCGCTTCGTAGCTGCCTCCTGGAAAATCCGTTCGCCCGATCGAGCCCGAGAAGAGAACGTCGCCGACCTGAGCCCAGCGCGCTTTTTCATCATAAAAAACGACATGGCCGGGCGTATGCCCCGGACAATGGATAACGTGCAGGGTCTCTTCACCGAGCGTGACCGTTTCGCCATGAGACAGCCAGCGATCGGGTTGAAAATCGCCCGATTGTGGAAAGCCAAACATACGCGCCTGACCTGAAAGATTCTCCACCCAGTAACGATCCGCTTCATGCGGCCCTTCGATGATCGCCTTCGTTTTCTTCTGTAGCTCGGCCACTCCGCCTACATGATCAAGATGTCCGTGCGTCACCCATATCTTCGTTATCTTTAATCCATCGGCCTGAGCCGCTTCGAGAATGCGATCGACCTCGCCGCCTGGATCGATGACGGCAGCCTCTTTCGTCTTCTCACACCAGAAGAGGGTACAGTTCTGTGCAAACGCAGTAACAGGAAGAACACGGAAGGCCATGATTCAGTAAACAAAAAAGCGGCCCACAATCAAGCGGAAAGCGATCCGACCATCAGCTTTTCATGAAGCTTTTGTAGAGATGGAAAGGCCAGATCTTCGGAACGGATTTCGGCGATATGGAGCAGATGCAACGAGAGCACTTCGGATCGATCGATCTTTAACCGCAACAGATCGTCGTTATCAATCGGACGATCCAGCTCAGCAAAGAAGAAGGCATCGGCCGTCGTGTATTCGACTCCGGCATAGAGGTAGGTATTCGAGAGCGAACAGAAATATGTCAGATGTACGGGCTCTTCACCGATCTCTTCAAGGCATTCGCGCCTCAATGCCTCTTCGAGCGTTTCTCCCGGATCGACGAATCCGCCGGGAACATCGAGCAAACCGTATCCGGGTTCGCGCGCACGTCTGAGAAAGAGAATGCGTTCGCCGCTGCGAATCAGCGCTCCGACGGCGGCGGCCGTATTCTGGAAGAATTCAAATCCGCATTGCTCGCAATGCAGGCGCTTTCCGTGTGTGAAGGTCGGCGATGGCGTACGGCAGGACGGACAATGCGCAAAGGGAGACACACAGAAAGTATTCTCTGCGCGGCGAACAGGTCAATCAGAACACAGACAGCCTGATCGTTCAGTGGTTTCTGAATTTACTAATTCCGTGGTATTCCAGAATCGGTCCAATGAATACCGTGCTGTCAGCTCTCAGGCAGATCGTCAGAAGAGGCCACTGGAAAGGAGAAGGCGGCTACCGCGAGGTGCTTGCCATCTCGGTTCCGCTTATTCTCAGTACGTCGGCATGGTCGCTACAGATGTTCGTCGACCGCACATTTCTCAGCTGGTATTCGCCTGAAGCCCTTGCCGCCTCGCTGCCGGCCGGCATTCTCAATATTACGACGACAAGCATCTTCGCCGGCACAGCCGGATACGTCAGCGTTTTCGTCTCTCAGTATTACGGAGCAGGCCGTTTTTCACGTATGGGATCGGCGATGTGGCAGGGCATCTATATTGCTCTGATCGGCGGCTTTATTCATCTGCTTCTGATTCCCTTTGCTCCGCAGATCTTCGCCCTGTTCGGCCATGAACCTGCCGTGCAGCGATTCGAGTCCGAGTATTTTCAGATGCTCTGTCTGGGTGCCGCTCCGCATATCGCATCCGCTGCTTTCTCGGGTTACTTCACCGGCATCGGTCGCACCTGGCCCGTTATGTGGATCAACTTCGTAGCGACGGGCTTCAACCTAACGCTTGATTACGTTTTGATCTTCGGCAAATTCGGATTCCCCGAGATGGGCATGAAAGGCGCCGGCATCGCCACCTCGGCAGCAGCCGTCGTCTATTGCATTCTCTATGTCGGCCTGTTTTATATTCCGGGCTTCGCCGAAAACGACAACGCTCTCAGGCAGTGGCGCCTCGATCTCGAACTGTTCAAGCGTCTGATTCGCTTCGGACTTCCAAGCGGAATGCAGTTCTTCATCGATCTGGCGGGCTTCACGGGTTTCATTCTCATCGTCGGCCATCTCGGAACCGAAGACCTGGCCGCGACAAACGTCGCCTTCAACGTGAACACGATCGCCTTCATGCCGATGATGGGGCTTGGCTTCGCCATCTCGATCCTTGTCGGCAAGTACCTCGGCGCCGAGAAGCCGCCGCTGGCCGAGTCGAGCTCTATTGCGGGCTTTCATCTTTCGTTCGCCTACATGAGCTTCATGGGGCTGTGCTATATCGCCCTGCCCTCGCTTTTTCTACTGCCGTTCGAGTTAGGCGCAGACCCTGAACGATTCGCCCCGGTCGCCGAGAAAGCGAAGATCCTTCTTCGCTTTCTCGCTCTGTTCGCCCTCTTTGACGGAATGAACATCATCTTTTCGTCGGCGTTAAAGGGCGCCGGCGATACGCGTTTCGTTATGTTCATGTTAACGACGATGGCCATCTTCGGTCTGGTTCTACCCGTCGGCCTGGCCGTGTATTACTTTCAGGCGAATATCTACACGGTCTGGACGATCGCGACGGTGTACGGCCTGGTCCTTGCCCTTGGCTTCTTCGTGCGCTTCTCTCTCGGCCACTGGAAAGAGATGCGCGTCATCGAAGAGGCACCGCCTCTCGACTAAACGCAGGCGGCAACATAGCGAAAAGGAGGCGGATAGGCAGATGAGGAACATGACGATACTGCTTTTCATTTCATTGATATTGTGTCACACCCAGGGAATTATTGCCAGGCAAGAAACACTCCCTCAGAATCGTGCACAGGACTGTATTGAATTCAACGAAAGCATTCTAACTCTGTTTTCTGGAGCTGAAGGAATGATGTTTCTCTGGGAGGCATCTTATAGCGAAAGAACTGCTTCTGGCGACTGGCCAGATTACGGCCCGGGCCTGGTTTGCATTACGTTCATAAACGCAGGCGGGGAACAGATCCCTGGCGAATTCATTCATTACAAAGGAAACGTGCTTTATCGGTTAGTCGTGTATGAGAAGCCAGAATATGCGGTACAGGCTGCGGCTACGGCGTTCAAACGAGAAAGGACGATGGTTCGTGGGAACAGGCTGTTTACATATGCCGTTGATCAGGGGAACAGAAAAAATGTCTCTCCGATGATCCTGAAGGCTGCCGAAGATTTCTTGAATCGTCAGGATTGACTTCTTTCCCGCCACCGACCCGATTCCAGCACAGAAGAAACAGGCGATCGGTTAACAAATATCTGTCTCTTCCTCCGTGTCCTCGGAGCCCTCTGTGGTCAACTGGCTTCTTCCTGGCAGAATAGGATAGTCAAATCTCTCCCTGAAAGATATTGCGATACACAAACGTCGCCGTCCAGTCCTGCGTAAGAGGCAGCTCGTATTCCATAACCTGAACGGAGCGATCTTCGCTGCCGAGCGTCCTCACAGAGCCCTGTATCTTCTTATTCTTCTGGTTCATCTGTCGGTAAGGAAGAGGCAGGCGCAGCGTTAGCTTAGACTGCGTCGGCTGATATTCTCGAGTCGTCACCGTCCATTCCAGAGAGACATCGCCGTTGCGGTCTCGTTTGCCTTTCAGTCGGGCCTCAAAGGTTTTGCCGTGCGCATAATCGAGGCTCAGGCCGTCGTCAAGAATCAGCGTACCCTGGACCTCCTGATCGGGATACACCTGTATAAAGATATCGTTAGCCAGAGTCTCCTCTGCATTGCGTCCGGGGCGGGCGAACGGAATCATCGAACCCGAACGAATAAAAAGAGGATAATAACCCGGCGAAACAGGAATCTGAACGCGGCCTCCTCTATAAAGATCGCCCGTTTCGAACTCGTACCAATCGCCGGGAGGAAGCTCGACGACGCGCTCCCTGAGCGAGGGCTGCATGACGGGTGCGGCAAGAAGTGCCGGACCGAGCATAAACTGCGATGACGTTCTCGCATACTCCACCGAAGGGAATTCAAGAAAAAGAGGCCGGACGATAGGCATGCCCGTGCGATGGGCCTCCCAGAAGAGCGAATAGATGTACGGCAGAAGGCTGTAGCGCCGATTGATATGCTTGCGTGCGTTCTGTAATACTTCGGGCCCGTAGCTCCACGGATCCTGACTGTACGAATAGAGCGTCGTGTGGATGCGAAAAAACGGCATCAACGATCCAAGCTCCACCCAGCGCTGAAAAAGCTCGGGCTGCCGGCGCAGCTTCAAAGCGCCGAGTTTGCCCGATCTCGAACCGAAACCGCCGACATCCGCTCCGCTGAACGGCACGCCGCACAATCCAAGGTTAACGATCTGATAGAGGTTATCGCGAAGATGCGCCCAGCTTGAATGATTATCGCCGGTCCAGAGCGCGGCATACTTCTGGATGCCCGAGAAGGCCGAGCGCGTCAGCACAAACGGACGCTGGCCGGGCTTCCATACGTTGAAGGCCTCGTTGGTGGCCTTCGCTTCGAGGTTGCCATAAAGATTGCGATAGCGCAGATGCGAGCCGTCGACGTGTGTGATATCTTCGTCAAGCGGCTCCGTCGTCTTGCCCATCTTCAAAGCGGGCTCGTTCATATCGTTCCAGATGCCGCTCACGCCGGCATTAAAGATAGGCTTATGCTGACGGGCCCACCAGTAGCGCGTATCCTCCCGCACGAAATCCGGGAAGGCGCACAGACCGGGCCAGACCTTGCCGATGTAAAGCGAGCCGTCGCTTTTGCGGCAGAAATGATCGCCTTCCAATCCGCCTCTGTAGACATCATAGTCGTCTTTCGCAGCGACGCCGGGATCGATGATAGCGACGGTACGCACGCCCTGCTCGGCAAGCTCCGCATGCAATCGTTCGGGCTCGGCGAATTTTTCGGGATTCCAGGTGAACACCCTGTAGCGATCCATATAGTGAATGTCAAGATGGATTACGTCAAGAGGAAGCCGGTGCTGTCTTGCCGTCTTCGCTATCTCAAGCACCTTCTTCTGACTGCGATACGACCATCGGGACTGATGATAGCCGAGCGCCCAGACAGGCGGCAAAAACGGCTGCCCTGTTAACTGTGCATAGGAACGCAGGATGTCGGCTGGCGAGCCGGTGAATAATACAAGATCGATCGGAGCCGGCTCTTTTTCAACGGAGGTAGGAAGATGGCGGCTGACGTGAATCTCGAGGCCTTCTTCAATCCTCGTATCTCTTTGAATATCGAACTGCTGCGGGTACGAGCTGTTCAGCAACAATCCAAACGACTGGCCTTCGGACCGGAAAAACAGAAAGGGAAAGGCGGAGTAAGACTGGTCCTTCACTTCATAAAATAGAGTATCGATCGTGCGCAGCAAATAACGGCCTTCGTTTCGATCTCTCTTGCCCTCGAAGGCGCCGA
This sequence comes from Leptonema illini DSM 21528, assembly GCF_000243335.1. NCBI lineage: Bacteria > Pseudomonadati > Spirochaetota > Leptospiria > Leptospirales > Leptospiraceae > Leptonema > Leptonema illini. The sequence goes on from NZ_JH597773.1 coordinate 3,028,537, forward strand.
GCCCGTAGACCTCCATGGTCGACATCAGACGCAGCAGAAGGAATCTCTGCTCGTCCATCTGCATGCGCCCTTTCAGCAGGGTCTGCCCCTCAAGGTCGATACGAAAGCTTCCGGTCGGAGGATCGAGCACAAAGCGAAAGCTCTTGCGCCGGGCGATGATCTTGCTTTCGCTATCCTTAACGATCTGAAGGGATTCCTTGCGTCCGGATAGCGGGATGCCTGGCAGGTCGTCCACCGAATCGGCGGGATCGATCAATCTGCAAATGCGGAATACCTGGGCCGAATACGCAAAGACCCGGAAGCTGCCTTCTTTCTGATGTTTCTGCATGGGTTTGTATAAAAAGACCTTTGTTTCTGATTCAATATCGGCCTGCCTCTCTTTTTTTTCCTGTCCTTTTCCGGGCCGCTTCCGGTTTCTGATCATCATGAGTCGTGAACTGCGAAATAGAATCCTGCTTCTCTCCCTTGTCGTCGGCGCTGGCGCCCTGGCGCTCGCCGTACTTCTGCCTCCGGGGTATCGTTCCAAAAAGCGAACGCTACCGGCCACCTTCGATGAATACCTGAAAGAAAAACTGCGCATCTCGCACGAAAAGGGCGCACGCCCTGGAAACGAAGAGCGCCTGATCCGCTACGCCGATAAGACCGAGTTTGCCATTCTCTATATTCACGGATACGGTGCCTCCCGCGCCGAGGGGGAGCTTGTCGTCGACCAGCTTGCCGAGAAATTCAAGGCCAACACCTACTACGTGCGCCTTCCGGGCCACGGCACGAATCCAGAGGATCATGCTCAGGCCACCTTCTCGGATTATATCAACGAGGTCGAAGATGCCTATCAGATGACGCGTCTGCTCGGCGATCGCGTCATCATCGTCGGCACAAGTATGGGAGGCCTTCTGGCAACGTATCTGGGTTCCAGACACCCTGAAATCGACGGCCTGATCCTCACCTCGCCGTTTTATGATTTCGAGGACTGGCTGGGACGTCTTGCCAACGAACCCGGCGCCATGTATCTGCTCGAAACCGTCAACGGCAGCGCCTTTCGCAAAACCGAGAAGCGTCCGGATGATCCGAACGACAAACGAATTGAGGGATACCAGGATTTCTGGTACACAAAACAATATCTGAAGGCCATAAAATCCCTTGAGAATCTGCGGGAATACGCAGCCAACAGCGGTACCTACGAACGCCTGACCATGCCCGTGCTTCTACTCTACTATTATAAAGATGAGCAGCATAAGGATCAGACGGCATCGGTTCCTGCCATGCTCGACGCCTTTCACCAGTTCGGAATGCTCGACAAACCCAATCCGCTCAACCGCGCCGTCGCCATCGAACGGGGCAATCATGTGCTGCTCAGCCGCTGGGTGGATGCCGATTATGACCGGTCGCTTCAGGAGATGGTACTCTTCGTCAACGCCGTAAAATCCCGGAATGTAAAAAAATAATACACAGACGGGTTTCAATCTCTATCTTGGCAGGGTGCAGAAGCTGCACCCTTTCAGGAACAGATTCATGCCAGGCCATTGCGTATCACCGACCGTGCTCGTTCTCACCGATGATCCCGCATTGCGAGATATTCTGAGCACCTCTCTGCTGGAGCGCGGTCTTCGCTATCAGGCCTCTGACAGCTACGACGACGTCGACATCAACTTCTGCCTGATCATCGCCGGCCCCGATAAAAGCGCCACCGAGATCGGTTTTCGACTGCGCGAGATTGGCGGAATTCCGCCCTGCATCCTGCTTCTGCGAAACGAAACGACCGATGCCAATCCCATCCGTTGCTGCCGCTGCAAAACGCTTTTTCTGCCGATGGACATCTTCCATCTTCCCCAGGCTCTCGACCAGCTGCTGGCCTTCCACGACTGACCCTTACCCTGAAGGCCTGCTCGAACCTCAGAGCCGCTTCATTTTTACTGAAATTCTGCCTTTCTGATCCACAAATCCGAAAAAAAGAGCTATACATGTAACCCGAAACATGCCAGAGTCGAACCGGTACAGGCATGGACGGGCTGCACTCTAAAAAAGCCGGCACATCGCAACGCAGGATCTTCACTGCGGCGGCTATTTTTATGGCCCTTTCCTTTACCGGTAACCTCTACTGTGCCGCCTCCTGTGAAGTTGGGGCCGCGCCCGTTACGCCGGCAGCTGATTGCCCCATGCATTCCGGGCAGCCGGTGAACGATCCCTATAACGACCGGGGCGATCATGGCAATAGCTGTCCGGGCTGCTCCGATAGTAAGGTTGCTCCTGAAAAGGCCTCGCAGCTTCAGCCGACTGAGGTTGCCCTGCCTTTCTACGAGGCCTCTCTGCCGCTTATTAAAGAGCCTGCAGCTCCCGATATCTTCCGTCATTCACTCGATCCTGCCACGTCTCCTCCTCTTCGCCTTTTCTTGAGGTTAAGAGTTCTTCGCATATAGCCTCCAGAGATTCTCTTCTGAGTCTCTGGAGGTTTTATGTTTCATGGAATAACGCGCCCTGCATTCGTACGGGAATACCGTCGATTCATCCTGCTCTTTTTCATAGGAGCTCTGTCGCATCCTGTTGTTGCGGCACCGGCTGATCTGCCGGAACAGTCGTTCAAAGAACGCCTGCTATTATTAACGAGAAATCATCCGCGCACAAAGGCAGCGGCCGAACGACTGGCCGCCGCTCTGGCAAAGGCGCGCTACAGCGGATGGTATTATCCTGATCCGATGATCGGCTTCACCTACATGGAAGCCCCGTATAAGAAAGATCCGGCCGATCTTTCGCCGAAGGCCTTTATGGAAACGGAGCTGATGATCAGTCAGGCCATTCCCACACCGGGACGGCTGTCTCTGGAATCCGATATCGTCGATCTCGAAGCACAGAAGGCGCGCCTGCGCCTGATGGCGACGTCTAACGAGCTGACGGCCTCGTTTCTACGAGACGTAACGGCTGCATGGCGTATCCATCATCATCTGGATCTGACGAGACAGTATCTGAGCCGATTCCAGCCGATCCTTTCCATTTCGGGGGCGCAGTATGCTCTGGGCAAGGGAGGATTAGCCGACATCTCGATGGCGCGGCTCTCATCGCGCAACCTCGAAGAGAAGCTGCAACGATACGAAAAGCAGCATGAAGCGGCCGAGGCGACATTGTCATATTATGCTCCGGACATAAAGACGATGCATAACTTCGATGCCGTCGCCGGCTACGCCGAAGAACTCCTTGTGGCGATCAAGAAAGAATCGCGCAAAGTGGCCGAGCTTTCCCCCGAGCTTGCGATGGCCTCTCTTGATTCGCAGATCGAAGAGAAACGCACGACGATCGATAAGCTGGACTATGCCCCCGATTTTACGATCTTTGCGAAGTATCTGCGAAGTCGACCGGGCAATATGGAACCGCCCGAAACGTTACCCGACAATCGCATCTCGCTCGGATTCACCATGCGCGTTCCGCTGTGGTCGGCGCTGAATAACCATAACAACGTTGAAGAGTCCAGCCGACTTACCGACGCCGCACGGTTTCAATACGACGATCTCAATCTCGCCGCCGAGGCAGGCCGTCGCGCCCTGCTCTCTGACATCGAAAGCGCCACCGAACGCATCAAACTTTACAGAGGCCGCATGATTCCCGAGGCAAACCGAGCCGTGCTTGCCGCTCGCGAAGGATACCAGGCCGGCAGCACGGATTTCAACTCGCTTCTGCGCGTCTGGGAGACTCTTTACAGCCTGGAAATGGAGGCTGTAGAACTGGAAGCGGAACGCTTTGAGAAGATCTTCGAACTTGCTCGCATCCTGAATTTGATTCAGCCTGATCCCCGGGCAGACAGCGAAAAAAAGGAGGATTTATGAACGTATTAAGCGCAATTATCTCAACTCTACAGACACGAAGCCGACGGGTTACGATTGCGATCATCGCTCTGCTTATCGCCGTTATAGCGACCACATCGTTCTGGCTTGTGCTGCATGACGAAAGCGATCATGCTTCAGATGTCTCGTACTGGACATGCCCCATGCATCCTCAGATCAAAGAGGACGGCCCGGGGCAATGCCCGATCTGTCATATGGATCTTGTTCCTGTGAAGAAGAAGCCAATCGCAGAGAACAAGACGGAGTCGACTGAGAACAACGGGGTTAACACAGAGCATGATCATTCGAAGATGGAAACGGAATCGGGCGGCAACGTTGAGGTCAGCATCGAACGACAGCAGCTCATAGGATTGAAGACGGCCACCGTTGAAGAGAAAGAGCTGCATACCAGCATCCGCACGACGGGGCGTGTGGCCTTCGATCCCGAGCTTGCCGTAGCGATTCGCGAGTATCTGACGATTGCAGCCGGCGATCCGGGCCTCAGGCAATATGCCATCACACGTCTGAAGATGCTCGGCATGGGCGAAGAAGAAATTCGCACGTTACCGGCCCGACGCAAAGAATACGAATCGCTGTATCTACAGGGAGGCGGCAATACGACGTGGGTTTATGCGGCGCTCTATCAGAACGATCTGCCATCGGTTAAACCCGGAATGAAGGCCCGCATCCGACTGCCGGGAAGCGGCAGCGAAGGCTGGGAGGGGACGGTGCGATCGGTCAGCCCGACCGTCGATCCTGAAACGCGTAACCTTCAGGCTCGTATCGAAGTAAAGAATGCGGCCGATCTCAAACCCGATATGTATGTGAACGTCTCGATCCTGTCGAAAGCGGGTCGCGGTCTTGTGATTCCGCGTGATGCCCTTATTGATACGGGAACGGAGCAGCTTGTTTACGTGGTGCGAAACGGTACGCATTTCTCGCCGCGTCGTGTCCAGGTCGGACGTGAGGCCGACGAAGGCATTGCCATCCTGTCGGGGCTGTCGGCGGGCGAGGTCGTCGTCGCCTCGGCCACGTTCCTGATCGATTCCGAATCCAGGCTGCGCGGAGAATAACGATGCAGACACAGGAACAGAAAGAAAGCTGGATTCAAAGAGTCATCGATTTCAGCGCGCATAACAGCCTGCTTGTCGTCATCCTGGCCGCTGTCATCAGCGCCGGCGCCTACGTGGCGATGAAGAACATTCCAATGGACGCTCTGCCTGACCTGAGCGATACACAGGTGATCCTCTATTCAAAGTGGGATCGCAGCCCCGATATCATCGAGGATCAGGTAACGTATCCGATCATACGTTCGCTGCTCGGCGCTCCGGGCGTGAAATCCATTCGCGGATTTTCGGACTTCGGCTATTCCTACGTCTATGTCATCTTCGAAGATGGAACGGACATCTACTGGGCGCGAAGCCGCGTGCTCGAATATCTGTCGAAGATTCTGCCGACCCTGCCACAGGGCGTGCAGACCGAGATCGGCCCCGATGCGACGGCCGTCGGCTGGATCTATCAATATGCGATTACCGACGAGTCGGGTAACCATGACCTTGCCGAGCTGCGCTCCTATCAGGACTGGAATCTGCGTTATCAGTTGCAGAGCCTTCAGGGAGTCGCCGAGGTCGCGTCCATCGGCGGCTTTGTAAAGCAGTATCAGGTACATATCAACCCTGCTTCGCTTCTGGCCTACGATTTGAAGCTGCCCGAAGTCGCCGAGGCGATACGGCGTTCTAACGACGAATCCGGAGGCCGGCTGCTTGAGATGTCGGGGCGCGAATATATGATTCGCGGAAGAGGATATATCAAGAACCTCGAAGATATCGAGAATATCGCCGTAGGCTCCGACCCGAAAACAGGGACGGCCATTCTGCTGAAACAGCTCGGTCGTATCGAAATCGGCCCCGATATGCGCAGAGGAGCGGCCGATCTTGACGGAATCGGCGATGCGCCGGGCGGTATCGTCGTCATGCGACAGGGCGAGAACGCGCTCAACGTCATCGAACGCGTCAAGCAGCGCATCGCAGAGATCGAGCCCTATCTGCCCGAGGGCATGAAAATCGTAACGACCTACGACCGATCGGAACTGATCAAGAAATCCATCGACACGTTACGACACACTCTTCTTGAAGAGATTCTGATCGTCAGCCTGGTGATCCTGTTATTCCTATGGCACTGGCCTTCGGCAAGCGTCGCCATCATCACCATCCCCGTCAGCGTATTCCTTGCCTTTCTGCCCATGTATTTCATGGGCATCACGTCGAACCTGATGTCGCTTGCCGGCATCGCCATATCGATCGGCGTTCTTGTCGACGGAGCCATCGTCGAGGTCGAGAACGCCTATAAAAAGATCGAGCACTGGCTCGACGATCAGGGCATTCGCGACGGCGTCGTCGATCATGCAACGGCGTCGCGGCCGGGATTTCGCGAAAGCTTCTTTGCCGTCCGTCTCAGCGCCATGAAAGAAGTCGGGCCATCGGTCTTCTTTTCGCTGCTTGTGATCGCCGTTTCGTTTCTGCCGATCTTCACGCTTGTCGATCAGGAAGGACGACTGTTCAAGCCTCTTGCCTACTCGAAAAACCTGGCCATGGCCATCGCGTCCATACTGGCAATCACGCTTGATCCGGCGATTCGCATGCTCTATGCGCGTATAACGCCATTTGAGTTCAAGCCGGCCTGGCTGGCTCGCATCTGCACGGTACTTTTTGTCGGTCGCTATTACCGCGAAGAAGAGCATCCCGTAAGTAAGGTGCTCTTTCGCCTCTATGAACCGGCCTGTCGCTACGTTCTTGAACGTCCGAAAAAGGCTCTCGCCGCGGCCGGCATTCTCATGGCCACTACGGTGCCGGTATATATATCGCTCGGCTCGGAGTTCATGCCTCCGCTTAACGAAGGCACGATCCTCTATATGCCAACAACACTTCCAGGCATCTCGGTCGAAGAGGCGAAGAAGGTGCTGCAGCTGCAGGATAAGATACTGAAAAGCTTTCCCGAGGTTGAGCGCGTGTACGGCAAGGCGGGTCGCGCCGACACCTCTCTTGACCCGGCGCCGTTCAGCATGGTCGAGACGGTCGTCGTTTTGAAGCCGAAAGAAGAATGGAGCAAGAAAGAACGCTGGTTCAGCTTCCTGCCCGACTTCACACATTTTCTGTTTCGCTGGATCTGGAACGATCGCATCACCTATGACGAACTCATCTCCCGAATGAACGAAAAGATGCAGATTCCGGGATGGACGAACGCATTCACCATGCCCATTCGCGGACGCATCGATATGCTCTCGACGGGCATCCGCACGCCGATCGGTATCAAGGTGCAGGGAGCCGACTTAAAAGAGATCGAACAGATCGGTCGACAGATTGAAAAATCTCTCGAAAACGTACCGGGAACACGTTCGGTTTTTGCCGAGCGCGTAACGGGAGGTTATTATCTCGATTTCGATCTGCGTCGCGAAGATCTCGCCCGTTACGGCTTAACGGTCGATGACGCCCAGCAGATCCTTCAACTGGCGCTGGGCGGCGAAACGCTCACCGTTACCGTCGAAGGCAGAGAACGTTATCCGGTGCATCTGCGTTATCAGCCCGCCTTCCGTCAGGACCTGGCCGCCTTGCGGCGCATCCTTGTGCCCACGCCCTCAGGAGCGCATATACCGATGTCGCAGATCGCCGACATCCACGTCGTGCAGGGCCCATCGATGATCAGAGATGAGAACGGCCTGTTAACGGGGTATGTCTACGTCGACATCGAAGGCCGGGACATCGGCGGATACGTAAAAGAAGCGAAGCAGATCGTTCGAGATCATGTAAACGTTCCGAATCGTTATACACTCTCGTGGAGCGGTCAGTACGAGAACATGCAGAGAGTCGAGCAGCGCCTGAAAATCGTTCTGCCGCTCACGCTCTTTCTTGTCGTACTCTTGATTCACTTCAACACAAAGTCATGGCCGAAAACGGGGATCGTCTTGCTTGCCGTACCCTTCTCGCTTGTCGGCGCCATCTGGTTCCTGTGGCTGCTTGATTACAACGTCTCTATCGCCGTATGGGTGGGCATGATCGCTCTGATGGGGCTCGATGCAGAGACGGGTACCTTCATGCTGCTTTTTCTCGATCTCTCGTACAACGATGCAAAGAAGAAAGGAATGCTGCGCAACGAGGCCGATCTGCGCGAAGCGATTCTTCACGGCGCCGTAAAACGCGTACGTCCGAAGATCATGACCGTCGCTTCGGCCTTTCTGGGGCTGATTCCCATCCTCTGGTCCGATGGTACGGGTTCCGATCTAATGAAGCGCATCGCCGCTCCGATGGTCGGAGGCCTGATCACATCTTTTGTGCTGGAGCTTCTGATCTATCCCGTGCTCTATGAGATGTGGCGCCTGCGCGAGCTGAAAGGTGAGCATAACGCTCTTCGATCCGCGGCTACCGGTCTCGATATGACGCCCACGATTTCAGAGTCGCTTTACGAAAATAGAGCAAAGGCCAGAAAAAAGAAACCCCGGGACAAACAATAATTCAGGAGGAAATGAAAATGAAAAGACGATTGTTAACAAACTCAAGCTTATTGACAGCGATTGGTTTAGCGGCGCTGTTCGCCGTCGTCCAACTTGAAGGCACACCCGAAGAAAAGAACCAGGCTGACCACGCGAAACAAATGCAGGAGTGCATGAAAAGCGGAAAAACACACGAGCAGTGCATGGCCGAGCATAAGAAGATGCAGGAGTGCATGGAAGCTGGCAAATCTCACGAGCAGTGCATGCCTAACATGCCCCACGAGCATAACCACGCACATTGATACTCTCTCAGCGGAGATCCAGAGGATCTCCGCCTTTTTCCCTGCTACCGCCGAATCATATAACAATTCGGCTCCCTTCAGATACACGAAGTAGGACACGCCCGACGACAAGGAGTTACCAAAATGGACCATACGCATCATGCTGAACATCAGTCGCATTCCGGCTCGACGGAAACGAGCGAGCCACATAAGCATCACGACCATTCGTCTATGATCGACGATTTCAGGCGTCGCTTCTTCTTCTCTCTGACGCTGACCATTCCCATTCTTATCTTATCAGATATGATCCAGCACTGGATCGGTTATACAATCGATTTTGCAGGAAGACATTATCTACTCTTCGCAATGGGTAGCGCCATTTTTATCTATGGGGGGATGCCTTTTTTAAAAGGCATCGTAGCCGAGAGCCGATCATTGAAGCCCGGCATGATGACGTTGATCGCTGTTGCGATAACCACTGCCTTTCTCTACAGTGTGGCGATCACATTCGGATTGGACGGAAACGATTTCTACTGGGAACTTGCCACTCTGATTTCCATTATGCTGCTCGGTCACTGGATCGAGATGCGTTCCGTTCAGTCAACATCAAGATCACTGGAGCTCCTGGCCAGATTATTGCCGGCCGAGGCCCATATGGTGCACGGCGACCATATTATGGATGTTGCCATCGACAGGTTAAAGCCCGGCGATTTGATTCTGATCAAGGCAAATGAAAAGGTGCCCGCCGATTCGATCATCATTGAAGGGGAGAGTTATATCGACGAAAGCATGCTCACCGGAGAAAGCCGACCTGTAAAACGAAAGCAAGACGATCGATTGATCGGCGGCTCGATCAACGGAGCACAGTCGCTGAAAGCTCGCGTTACCAGTACTGGAAAAGAGAGCTATCTCAATAAAGTCATCAACCTTGTCCAGGAAGCGCAGGCCACCAAATCCAAAACCCAGCATCTGGCCGACAGAGCCGCCCGCTACCTGACTTTCATCTCCATCGGGATGGGCACTGTGACGTTCGCTATCGCCATGGGAACGGGGGCAACCCTGGAGTATTCCATCGAACGAATGGTGACCATTATGGTAATCGCCTGCCCCCATGCTCTCGGCCTGGCCATCCCTCTCGTTGTTGCCATATCAACAGGCGCAGCAGCTCAAAAGGGCCTTCTCATAAGAAACCGAACGGCCTTTGAGAATTCAAGACTCATCAATGCCATCGTATTTGATAAAACCGGCACTCTGACCGAAGGCGCTTTTCGTGTTCAACGCATCGAGAGTCTGTCGCAGGGCTTTGCCGAGGCCGAAATACTTCGTTTATCCGCCTCACTGGAAATGCATTCCGAGCATCCCATAGCGAGAGGAATCGTAGCGGCCGCTCGGGAGCAAGGCCTTCCTTTAATCGACGTAACCGATTTTAAATCGTTAACGGCAAGAGGCATCGAAGGCAAACTTGACGGTGATGTATTCCGAATGGTGAGTCCCGGCTATTTACAGGCTGAGAGTATTTCCGTACCGGCCGTGGAAACCGACGGATCAGAAACCATCGTTTATCTTCTCAGAGAAAAACATCTGGTCGGACGTCTAACTCTCGCTGATGCTATCCGACCGGAAAGCAAAGATGCAGTACAGTTCCTGCAAGCATCCGGCGTAAAGGTCTTTATGGCAACGGGTGACAACAGGAAAACGGCCGACGCCGTCAGCAACCGACTTGGCCTTGACGGTGTTTACAGCGAACTTTTACCGCATCAAAAAGTAGAGATCATTACCGATCTTCAAAAAACCGGCCATTACGTTGCCATGACCGGAGACGGAGTAAACGACGCCCCGGCGCTGGCTCAAGCCGACGTAGGTATCGCCGTCGGAGCGGGCACTGATGTCGCTGCGGAAACAGCCGACATCGTTCTCGTTAACAGCAACCCCTCAGATATTGCCGCTCTCATCGCCTACGGGCGTGCAACATACCGAAAGATGATACAGAACCTTATCTGGGCGACCGGCTACAACGTCATAGCGCTTCCTCTGGCCACGGGGTTTATACCGGGCATCGCAATCAGTCCGGCTATCGGCGCCGTCTTTATGAGCCTGAGTACGGTCGTCGTCGCCCTGAACGCTCAATTGCTGCGCAGACGTCTGCGCTGATGAAAAGCAATGCTCTCTACTTTTCCAGCGAAGAGACGGCGCGAAAGTTCGCAGAAAAGTACGGACTGATGTAATAAGGGAACGAGCACATCCCCGGGAATTTTGCTTGCCTTTCTTATCCATGCCGTATGCAATGCGGCATGGAACAGCGGCATAAGGAATACATCGAATACTACAGGGCCCGTCTGAAAAAATATGAGGGCAATCCGATGTATCCTCATTCCGAGGCTGCCGAGCGGGCGATGCTCGAAGCGATCGAAACAGCCGCCGATCTGAACGAATTCAGGGATCGGCTCTTTGCCGGCAATCTGCATGTAAAGGTGGCGGTCGCTCTTGTAAAAGATCAGGAAGCAGCCCGCCTGAGACATTTTCGCTCAATCGAAGAAACGGTGCGAGCAAGAGGCCCTGAGAACATTCTAAAAACGGTTTCACAGATGGAGTCGACGATCAGCGATGTCATGGACCTCACATCCGAGGTTAACCGCATCCTCGATGCAAACCGCATCGAGATCGCCGTCGATTTGCTTGTCGATCACTTCTGGTCGGATTTCACGGCCCTTGAGAATATTGAGGTGTCGGAACGTGCCGATGTACCCGATCGCTGGAAGGCCGAACATCGATCCGCCGCTGAGGCCGATCGCGCGAAGGGCAGACAGCTGTGGCAGGAGATCGATCTACCCGCCGCAAAAGAGTGGGATCCGAACTGGAAGATGAACTACGCTCTTTTATCAGAGACGAGACATCGGCGCAAGCTACCCTTTCCCGACTCCACGCTCGCTCGCCGTATTGAAGATCATAAAAAATACAGAGGCACCGACAATGGCCGTTGATCCTGGAATGGTAGATATGATTCTCGGCACCTTTCGCAACATGGTCGCCGAGATCGAGGGAAAGAAAATCACCGGTAACGCCGTCGATAACATGAAGGCCGTTCTCGCGCAGATGGAAGGCCTTGCGAAAGAGATGGACGACCTTGCCTCTTACAGTACGAAGCTCGCCAACGATGGACTTTTCACTAAATTCAGCGAATGGTACGGACGAGCGTTAGCCTCTCAGTCGTCCGGCTCCAGTTCAGACGAAGATCTCATGGCCCGCTCTCTCAAGGCCTACGAAGACTCTCTCAACTATTTAAAGCAACAGCCCGAGCATGCGCACATCGTTCCCGTCGTGCAGCGCGTCGTCGATCTGGGCAGATCGGGAGTCAGTTATCCGGTATTCTTGCGCATGGCCGAAGAAGAGGGAGCCTTTATGGGACTGAACAGCCCGCATGCCGGGCCGGTCATCGCCTATGACATCTATTGCGCCGAGCGCATGCGCACGGTCGAACGTCTGCCCATGCTTCTTTCTATCCAGGCGAAATGGAAAGAGCTTGTGGCCCGTTCGCCTTTCGGGTACGCCGACCCGCTTGAATATGAGCTTGCCCGACAGCAGATCGAATGGCAGCATGAACCGGCGTTGATCCGCTGGAAGGCCATTGAAGATCGCTGGGATCGATTGGTCGAGCTTGTGATCGACTGGGTGGACTCGTTCTGTTCGTTCGCTCCTTATGACGCTCGCTGGGTCGATCCAGACGGCAATCGCGCGAAAACGCAGTTGAATATCGAACGAACACAAGAATGTAACCCCGGCCGGCTAAAGGTACGCGAAGATATCTTCTATGAGTATTTCGGTCTTCGCTGGAATGACATCTTCACACATGAAACGTTTGTTTCGAAACTTAAAAATAAGATGATCTGGTACTCCGATGAATCGCTTGCACTGGCCCGTGACGCCCATGAGCGCTGTGTGCCCGGCGGCAAACCCGAAGGCGATCACATTAGACGAGCCGAAGACATCCATGCATCAAAACGTTTCAAGCGACCCGACATGCCGACGGCCGAGGAACTGACGCCGGTGCCCTTTGCGGAATTTTTGAAGAGCTATCAATAGAAGATCGTTAAGCGAGCGAGGGCCTTGTGCTGTCTCAAGAAGAGGTTAACCACGGAGGGCGCGGAGGGCATTGAGCAAGGCAGGAGTAAAAATCGGAGTGAATGAGGGAGATTGCTTCGCCGCCGCCGAGGTATCAAGATAGAGCGGGCGGATCATCGGCGTTCTTCACGCTCAGCCATGATAGCCTCCGAAAAACCCGACACAGGAAGCCGCGCCATGATTTCTCGAATCCTAGCCAGCTCTTCATCGGACCACGGAGTCGGTATCAACCCGGAAGCATCCCTTTCCTGCTGTTGCCAGAGGACATACGTTTCGTAAGGAATGATAGCCTCAACGGGCTGGTGATTCTCATCGTAGACAATCTTCGCTTTCATCATAATCCAATTAGAAACCAACGAATAGAGAAGTCAAGAATTCCCGAATCAAATGAAAATCTCCGGGCGGTCTTCCCTCATCCAGTTAGTTAGTTTGCTATCGCGAGATTTTCCAAGACCTATGAACACAAAGGATTCTTCTCCGTCCAACTTCCCGTCGATTCTCCACATCCCGTCGTAGTCGCCGCCAGTGCATAAGTATATAGTATCACCAATCTGCGCGTTGGTCCTATCGGCCGACAGTTTATCTTCCTGCAGGATACTGAGAATCGCCGCCAGCAAGTCTTCATCTACTTGAGTATGCTCTTTCGCTGAACCCTTTCCATTTTTCTTCATTTGATATTAGAAACCGATCATTCCAGCTACCGTTTAAAGATTTCGCTCTCCGGAAAATCATTATTTCGAGAAATACTTTACATTGCCTTTGATATTCTTGAAGTCCTCGTCCTGGGTCCACAGGGTTGCTCCGTGCCGAAGAGTGGTCGCCCAGATAATACTGTCAGCCATTGGAATCTTCTCTTCGACGCTGATACGGGCTGCGGTCATTGCCAGGTCCTGATCAAGATCAATGACCTTTCCTATCTGCATATGAGCTATGGCAGTCAAAGCGGTATCTTCGTTGAACTCAATCAGGAGTTTCTTGAAGACTTCATAGACTGAAATGGAAGGAACGATCAAATGCTCTGTGTCTTCAATCGGCTTTGCGAACAGATCCGCTCGGTCGGAATCGGCAAAATACTCCAGCCATCCTGATGAGTCTACGACGTTCACACCCTGTCGCCTTCTCTAAGGACTGCAGTGTCGATATCACGAGCGATACCGCGCATTTTCTTCATGCTCTGAAGCGGGATGATCTCAATGCGGCCATCGTAATAGAAGACCTGGACTTCCTGACCCGGCTTGATAAGATGCTTGTCCCTGACATCTCTGGGAATCACCACCTGATATTTTGACGATATTGTCACTCTGCCCATGCAGTAACCATAAGGAAAGACCGGGGCAATGCAAACAAAAAAAGCATCGATCAAGAAAATGTTTACCGCCAATGGCGGCCCCGGCCCGAAGGCCGGGGAATCGCCTCACGATACGGCGATCTTTTTCGGCTTCTCGACCTCGGCCTTCGGCAGCTCGACGGTGAGTACGCCCAGCCGGCATTCGGCCTGAACGCGATCGGCATCGACGCGGAACGGCAGCTGGAACGAACGGGTGAACTTGCCCTGACGGCGTTCATGACGCAGGGCCTTCGTTTTCTCTTCGCCTTCTACCTCTGACTTCTTCTCGATGGTGAGCGTGAGAACGTCCTCTTTTACCTGCACGTCGATATTCTCGGGATGCACGCCCGGAACTTCGGCTCGCATGGTCAGGCCTTCTTCTTTTTCATGAAAGCGAACGCCTGGATAACTATGACGGATCAGATCCGCCCTCGATGAATAGAAGTCCGTAAGACCGTCAAGTAAGGTGTCACGAAAGAGTGTATTCCACATAGTAGCCTCCTGAGAATGGCTGCACCCGGCAGCATAGTCTGTGGCCTTCCCGGTATTATAAGGCTGCTTCCACAGCCCACACAGAGAATGCCCTACAGAGGAGGTATAGCAAAGGCTGTGCCAGGCCAGGCAACGGCCGACGGAGGATTCAGGCCCGCCTGCACTGCGTCAGGCTGTCACTCTGTCAGCGAGATGTCCGTCTGTCAGCCCGGGATGAAGCACGCTTCGCAGGGCGACAACCTCGCCAACGACAAGCATGGCCGGCGATGGCAGCGATGCAGCGTCGCCGTGAATCTCAGCAAGCGTGCTGACGACGATTCGCTCTTCGGCCGTGGAGCCCTTTGAAATCACGGCTGCCGGCGTTGACGGAGCGCGCCCGTGTGAAATCAGGCGATCTGCGATGCGGGCCAGATTCTCTTTACACATGAGAAAAACGGCCGTCTGCATTGAGGCGGCACAGCTCCAGGAGAAGCCGCTTGAACGCTCCGCCTCATGCCCCGTGAAAACGCCGAACGAAGCCGACACCCCTCTGTAGGTTAACGGTATCCACGACAGCTCGGGCACGGAATAAAAAGAGCTGACACCGGGAAGTATCTCATATCGAATGCCGGCCTCTTTTAAAGCGAGCGCCTCTTCTCCGCCGCGACCGAAAACGAAGGGATCGCCGCCTTTGAGTCGCAGCACCCTGAAGCCTGCCTGTGCATAGCGAACAAGCAGGCGATGGATACGATCCTGGCGCAGCTCCTGATTCTGTCCGCGCTTCTTGCCGACGGGGATCAGCGTCGCCGATGAGGCGATTTTCAGTATATCGGGATGAACAAGTCGATCAAAGAGTACGACTTCGGCGCTCTCCAGAGCGCGCAACGTGCGGACGGTTAACAGATCGGGGTCGCCCGGACCGGCGCCGGCAATCTGAACGAATCCCTCTTTACCTGACGGCCTCTTCTTCATAGCCCTTCTCCTTTCTGTACTCGGCCACTCTTCTGATGAGTTCGGATAACGCCTCTTCTTCGTTCGTGTCACGAAGAAAGGCGATGAATCCCGTATCGATCAGACTCTGATAGAACTCCCTTCGCTTTCCATAATCGGGAATCAGCGAACGAATACGCTTGCGATACTGCCCCAGGAAACGGGCAAAGGATGCATGCGTATCGGTGAGGATTTCTGAACGAATCCGATCTCTCAGAAACTGGCCAAGCACGGGAGAGCTTCCGCCTGTTGATATGGCGACGACAAGCGGAGCGTTCCGGGCTACCGAAGGATTCGTGAAATGACAGAGCTCTCTATGATCGAGTGCGTTATACAATCGACCATGACGATCGGCCATCTCACGCAGCTCTTCAAGATGTCGGTAGTGCACGGGCTGCTCGCCCTCCACCGGCTCGTCAGACGCGAAAACGAGATAACTCTCGCTCACATCCTTCTCGCAGGGAAGACGTTTCGACCACCGAAAACCGGGATGCGACTCGATATCTTCGATGCAGCGGGCCGCCGCCGGAGCGACGAGATGCACGCGCGCCTTGCAATCGAGCAGATCTCTGATTTTTTGAAGAGCCATCGGCCCTCCGCCGACAACGAGGCAGAGTCTGTCTCGAACATCGAGAAAGATGGGGAGGAATCCCTCCGCGCGCCCTGCTTCCGTTTGCTTCGGGGAAGACATAGGCCAGTTTTTTGCCTCCCCGTTTTCCGCTCCAGCGGAATCTCCCTGTCGATTTGTGGCAAGAGCGTTCATTGATGTAATCCACACTCCTTATGTTCGGGCAGCTCCCACCACCAGCGTCCGGCACGGATGTCTTCGCCAGGCTGAACGGCACGCGTGCAAGGAGCGCAGCCGATGCTCGGGAATCCGGCATCGTGCAGGCTGTTGTAGGGGATGCCATTTTCACGAATAAACGACCAGAGCTCGTCATCGGACCAGGCGTGCAGCGGATTGATCTTCAGTCGATCGCCGTGCGCCGTATCCAGCTCAAAGGGAGCCAGGCGAAGGCGCGTATTCGACTGTGCCGATCGCAGCCCGGTCGCCCACCCCCTGCAAGAGGAAAGGGCGCGCTGCAAGGGCACGACCTTTCGGATGCGGCAACACTCTTTGCGATTTTCAATGCTTTCATAGAAAGAATAAAGACCCTTCTCTCGAAGCAGGGACTCGAGCTCAGCTCGATCGGGCGTATGCACCTCAAGGCGAATCGGATACTTTTTACGAGCTTCTTCCATTATACGGTAGGTCTCTTCATGAAGCCTCCCTGTATCGAGCGTGAAGACCCGGGGGCGTTCGACGATGGAGCAGGCAATGTGGATGAGCGCCATGTCCTCGACGCTGAAGCTACTTGCAAGGACCAGCTCATCCCCGAGTAAATCATAGGCTCGGGCGAGCACGGCACGGGCATCGCTTGCTTGCTCCGTCGCCTCTCTGTTTAAGAGAATCACATTATTCAGGTCCATGGCAGATTCCATATCATTCCGGTATGAATAAAAAAGATACGGCGGATAGGAGGGCAAGGAAAAAAGAATGACAGGAGAACAATTCTTAGTAATTTGATCAGAAATCAATTTTGCTCGGATTTGATTTCCGCTGGAAATTGAGAACGGCCGGAAAAGGTTGGCCCATCAGGAGGATTCCATGCCTTTTATTATAACTAAAGCCTGTGAAGGCGTATGCGACACGGCCTGTGTCGATGTTTGCCCCGTCGATTGTATTCACCCTACTAAAGAAGAGTGGCCGTCGAAGGGATACGACCCTGCGAACCTTGCTGGCAAGCAGCTTTACATCAACCCAGAGGAATGCATCGATTGCGGGGCCTGCGAGCCTGCCTGTCCGGTGCAGGCCATCTTTCCGGAGGACGAGGTTCCTTCCGACATGGTTTCTTATATCGAAAAAAATAAGGCCTATTACGGGCTCTGATCTCCTTATCGGAATCCGGCTTCGGCCGGGTTTTTTCGGACCTTAAATCATACTAAAACGATCTGAAAAATCAAACTGCATAACAACTCCCGTGAATTGAGAAGAGGCATCTATGAACAATCCTGTACTTCCCCATAGCCTGTCACATCCCGATGTGAAGATCGACGACCTCTCCAAGGTCGAGCAACTGAAACGTGACTCAAGAGGACTGCGCGGAAGCCTCTCGGCAGAGCTTGCCGAGCCGACATCGGCGTTCAGCGAACCGATGACGCAGCTTCTGAAGTTTCACGGAATGTACCAGCAGGATAACCGCGACGACCGCAAGCGCGGCGCCGACGGCAAGATGCAGAAGAGCCACAGCCTGATGATCCGCGGCCGTATTCCTGGCGGACGTCTGACGGCTGAGCAATACTTGAAGCTCGACGAGTTAGCAGGATTGTATGGCCAGGGTTCGCTTCGCCTGACGACGCGACAGAGCATCCAGTACCATGGCGTGCTTAAAAGCGACTCGAAAGAGCTGCTCAAGGGAATCCGTGACGTGGTGCTTTCGACGATCGCCGCATGTGGAGACGTCGTGCGGAACGTTACCCAGGCGTTGAATCCGACGAAAGATCCCGAGCTGGCGCTGATCGATGCGATCGCCGACCGTATCTCGTCGCATTTCGAGCCGCAATCGGGCGCCTATGCCGAGGTATGGCTGGACGGGGAGCCTGTTGAATTCGAAGAGAAGCTGGAACCGATCTACGGGGCGCAGTATCTTCCGCGCAAATTCAAGATCGGAGTTACCATCGCCGGAAATAATACGCTTGATCTGTTCACAAACGACATGGGCATAGCGGCGACTCTTAAAAACGGAACGATCGACGGTTATTACTTTTACGCCGGCGGCGGACTGGGTAAGACGCACCGCAACGCCGATACGTATCCGCGTCTTGCAAGCCCGCTCGGCTGGGTTCCCGAGAAGGCGCTTATCGCCGTCTCTGAGGCCATCATTACGACGCAGCGAGATTTCGGAGATCGCAAAGATCGCAAGCATGCCCGCCTGAAATACCTCATCGAAGAGCAGGGCGTGGATTGGTTTCGCTCGGAGGTCGAACGACGTTCGGGTTATACATTCGAGCTCCGCGAAGAGCCGGTATGGAAGAACCCCGAATACCTTGGCTGGCAGGAGGCTCTCGACGGCACCCTCTCTCTCGGCTTGCACATCCTTGCCGGTCGCATCAAAGACTTCGATGGAAAACCCATTCGCAGTGCCATACGCGAGGTTGTTGCGCAGTACCGTCCCGACATTCAGATAACGGCCGATCAGGATCTGATTCTAACAGGCATTTCAAAAGAACATCAAGAGGCCATCGAAGCTCATTTCGAAGGCCAGGGCATCTCGCTTTCGCCGAAAGGATCGCTGTATCACAGAGCGCTTGCATGTCCGGCGCTGCCGACTTGCGGTCTGGCCATTACCGAGGCCGAGCGCTTTCTTCCGTCGGTACTCGACACATTGCAAAAACCGTTAGACGAACTGGGGCTTCCAGCTCCGTCGATTCGCATGACAGGGTGCCCCAACGGATGCGCAAGGCCTTATAGCGCCGAGATCGGTCTCGTCGGTCGCTCCCTCGGTATGTATGCCCTCTATCTGGGTGGCAGTATCGAAGGCACGCGCCTTGCTTCAGAGATCACCGATTCTCTGAAGGCCGAACATCTTGAAGAGGCCGGTCGCATGCTCTTCTCAGCATGGAAGCAGGAGCGCATTCATGCCGATGAGGCCTTCGGCGACTTCGCACATCGCAAAGGCACGCAGGCGCTGCAGGAGCTGCTTTCTCCGCTGCTCAAAGCTCCGGTCAGGGCGGAATGAATTCGTCACATCAAGAAACCATCGCTACAGAATCAGGAGCAAGCATCATGTTAGAAGCAACCGTTACCCGATCGCATCTCGACGAGCTCGAAGACGAGGCGATTTATATTCTGCGAGAAACGGCGGCTCAATTCGAGCGCCCGGCTCTGCTGTTTTCAGGAGGAAAGGATTCAATCACGCTTGTGAGGCTGGCCGAGAAGGCCTTTCGCCCGGCGAAATTCCCCTTCCCTCTCGTTCATGTCGACACCGAACATAACTTCCCCGAAACGATCGAGTTTCGCGACAGCCTTGTGCGCCGCCTTGGCGAGAAGCTGATCGTGCGCTCCGTGCAGGACTCCATCAACAAGGGTCGCGCAAAAGAAGAGAAGGGTAAATGGGCGAGCCGTAACTCTTTACAGACGGTGACGCTGCTCGATACCATCGAAGAGTTTCGATTCGATGCCTGCATCGGCGGCGCAAGACGTGACGAAGAAAAAGCCCGGGCTAAAGAGCGAGTATTCTCTGTTCGCAACGACTTCGGCGAGTGGGACCCTCGATTACAGCGTCCGGAGCTGTGGAATCTGTATAACGGTCGGATTCAACCCGGCGAGAATGTTCGCGTCTTCCCGATCAGCAACTGGACGGAGCTTGACGTATGGAATTACATCCGTCGGGAAAATCTCGATCTGCCGTCGATCTACTTCACGCATCGCCGTCAGTGCGTTCGCAGGCTGGGGCTGCTCTTTCCCGTCTCTCCTTTTGTAGAGCTTGATGACGAGGTCGTCGAAGAGGTGCAGGTCCGCTTTCGCACCGTCGGCGATATGACGTGCACGGCAGCCGTAGAATCCGACGCCATCACCATCGATCAGATCATCGACGAGATCAAGTCGGCTAACCTGACGGAACGCGGAGCCCGACTCGACGACCGACGATCCGAAACGGCCATGGAAGACCGCAAAAAAGGAGGCTATTTTTAACATGGAAATTCTAAGATTCATCACAGCAGGCAGCGTCGACGACGGAAAAAGCACCCTCATCGGTAGACTGCTTTACGATTCAAAGGCGCTTGCCCGCGACCTCATCGAGGCCATCGAAACCTCCAGCCGCAAAACCGGATCAGAGAGGGTGAACCTGGCCCTGTTAACCGACGGCCTTCGCGCAGAACGCGAGCAGGGTATTACCATCGACGTCGCCTATCGTTACTTTACGACTGATCGGCGCAAGTTCATCATCGCCGACGCTCCGGGGCATATTCAGTATACAAGAAACATGGTTACAGGAGCGTCCAACGCCGATCTCGCCATTATTCTTGTCGATGCGCGCACCGGCGTCGTCGAACAGACGAGACGGCATACGTATATAGCGAACCTTCTCGGCATTCACCACATCATCCTCGCCGTCAATAAGATGGATCTGATCGATTTCTCAGAAGAACGTTTTCACGAAATCGAACAGGAATACCGCCGCTTCACCGACAACATGAACTTTCGTGAGATTATCTGCATACCGCTGGCGGCTGTCGATGGCGATAACGTCGTCGAAAGATCGGAGCGAACCCCCTGGTACTCAGGGTTTACGCTGATGCAGGTACTCGAAAACGTCGATGTGCGCGGAGACCGCAACTACACGCTGCCTCGCTTTCCCGTTCAGTGGGTGATCCGCCCGCAGTCCGAAGAACATCACGACTTTCGCGGTTACGCAGGCACCGTCGCCTCGGGCTTCTTTACAAAAGGAGACGAAATCGTAGCGCTGCCTTCGAATCGCCGCAGTCGCATCGCCCGCATTCTCAAGCATGACCGCGAAGTGCAGCAGGCTCCGGCAGGTCATGCGGTCACAATCCTGCTTGAAGACGATATCGACATCAGCCGCGGCGACATGCTTGTGCATCCGGACTCGGCCCCCACACAGGGAAAGGAAATCGAAGCCGACATCTGCTGGATGAGCACGGATACTCTTTTACCGGGACAGAAGCTAACTCTAAGGCATACATCGAGAGAGGTACGGGCCATCGTTCAATCAATCGAGTATCGCGTCAACATCCAGACCCTGAACCGTGAGAAGACGGACCAATTCGAGCTGAACGATATCGGTCGGGTAAAGATCCGCCTCTCAGAACCGATCTTCACAGACCCCTATGCGATTAATCGAAAGACGGGCAGCTTTATACTTGTGGCGCAGGATAACGCCACGGTAGCTGCCGGCATGATTACCGCCGACGAGACCGAAACGGCATTCACGATCTGAGACGCATCACGGCGGGATGCCGTATCGAATAGTGCGCCCCTTAACAAAGAGGGCGCACATCGGTCATTGTGCGGGAATGACAGAGGCAGATCGTCGGACTGTGATCACTCTTCGATCTGACGCAGAGTTTCGATCTTCTTTTCTACAAGCTCTACGTATTTTGCCGCCTCTTCGTGGTCGGGTCGCACGACCAGGATCCAGCGAAAAAGAGCGCGACTCTCTTCAAGCTTCTGTTGTTGATAGAGCGAAACGGCCTGCTGAAAATATCGATCCACATTGCTTTTAAGATCTTCCGTGCAGCGATTCTTCAGCGCACCGGCCTGAGGATGATAGCCGCTGATCCGCGAAACATAAGAAAGACATCCAGGCGGGTTACCTGAATTTGCCGCCGCGAGAGCGAGCTGATAGTTCTGGTCGTTGCGTGCAAGAGCGCGGGCACGATCAAGAGCGTCGGATGCTTCTGTATAGTCCGGAAAAATAGTGATCGCTTGCTGGTATTTCTGAACGGCTGCAGCATAGTTACCCGCCTGAAACAGCCTCTGCCCTTCTTCATAACGCGGACGGGCGCTGGCAAGCAAATGATCGTCGACATCCGAAAGCCCCGATTTGGCCTCGCTGAGCCCCGGATCGATAAGCAGAGCGGCCTCATACTGGCCCCTCGCCTGTTGATAGTTACCTGCTTTGCGATAGGCGGCGGCCCGGTCGAGATAGCCTTTTAATGCCGCTTTAACCTGAGGATGGTCGAGCAGCTCGCTGATCTTGCTTTTCGCGTCCCTATGCGCGCCGTTCGGACTGAGATTCACGCACCGTCTGTAGGACATGAGAGCGTTCAGCGCCTGGCCGGCTCGCTGCTGATTGAGGGCCGTATTGTAGTAGCTTTCGCGCATATAGTTCAGGCGATGTTTCAGGTCTTCCACACGAGCGCCGGCTCCGCCGTAATCGGGGTCAACATCGGCCACCGCTTCATAGTATTCGAGAGATTCCAGGAGACGATTCTTGCGATACAGCTCAGATGCCATTCTGTAATCTTTTTGCAATTTATCGCGATAGCTGCGATAAATCATAGCGCAGCTCACGGGCTGGAAAAGAGCAAGCAAAAGTGCTGCGACGGATAAACTGAGTAGGAATTGCCTTGTTTTCACAATTTTTAAATTGACGGGGGCAGGCAGGCTTTCAACTTAAAAAACGATGAAAGTCTCATCTTTTTTTCAAGAGCTTCTGAGAAAGGGCGGCATCAGATTGAGACTGATGCTGATCATTGCGGGCCTTGTTGCCGGCACCGCCCTTGTGCTTAGCGCCGTCGTATTCCCACTACAGGAAGCCTCCATTCGACAGAAGGCCTTCGATGTCTGCGAGGTTTCGGCCCTGAGCATCTCGTCAGCGGCCGGCGAGGCCCTTCTCACCGACCAGTCGCTGCTTCTCGAAGACATCATCCGTACCATCAAAAACGAAAACGTAGAAGGCTTGAAAGAGATCTCCGTTATTTTCAAGGGTCGCTACTTTGTTCATTCGCAGAACGATCGTCGGGGAAAATCAGTCGAGAGCGACGTCATCGGCCGCGCACAATCGGTTCAGAGCGGCGTTAAGCGCGAGAGTCTTGAAACCGAGGACGGCGACGCTTATGAGTTCATGACGCCCATTCGATTTCAAGAGAGAGTCATAGGCTATACTCGCATCGTGTATGACGAAGAGGCCATCAGCGGGCCGATCCGTCGTGCTCGCCTTATTGCCTTCCTGGTCGCTCTGATAACGCTCGCCGTGAGCTTTGCCGCCGTTTATTTCATCTCGGGCTCAGTCGCCCGTCCGATTCTTCAGGTAGCCGACGCCTCTCGTCGAGTCGGAGAAGGAGATCTGAACGTCAGGCTTGATATACGTTCGCATGACGAGCTGGGAATCCTGGCCGATCAGTTTAACCATATGGTTGACGAGCTGAAAGAAAAGCTGCATATGTCGAAGTTCGTTTCAGGCTCGACCGTAAAGATGATCAAGGCCAGTCGTGGAGAAAGCGAGATGAAGCTGGGCGGATCACGGCAGGATTCGGCGTTCTTTTTCTCTGATGTGCGCGGCTTCACTGCATGGTCTGAAAAAACGACTCCGGAAAACGTCGTGACCGTACTCAATGAATACCTGGACCTTCAAACGCAGATCATCAAACGCTTCGGCGGCGACATCGATAAATACGTCGGCGATGAAATCATGGCCGTATTCACTGGCGACGATAAAGAAGATCGATGCCTTCAGGCAGCGGTCGCCGTCATCGACGAGTTAAAGAGATATAACGATGAGCGTGTGGCGCGCAAAGAAACGGCGCTTAACGTGGGCATCGGCTGCCACTGCGGCGAAGTCGTCGTGGGCAACATGGGATCACACGACCGTATGGACTTCACGGCCATCGGCGACGTGGTCAATCTCTCGGCCCGCCTCTGCTCGGCCGCCGAAGCGCTCCAGATCGTCACAACGAAACACATGCTCGGGCTTACGAAAACGCCCTTTCGCCTTCGCGAACTTGAGCCGATCAAGGTCAAAGGCAAGGAGAAGCCTATCGAGATCGTGGGCATTGTCGGGCTGGAAGAGAAGGCCCCGAAATAATTCAGGAGTATCCAACGCCGATCATTCTTATTCAGCGAGACGGAAGAAAACTATGGAAAAGACGGAAAGACTGGAACAGGCCATTCAGAGGCGAAACGTCCCTGAGATCACTGCAGAACGTTTGACAGCGGCGACGGTAACCACCCCCCACTTTGCCTTCCGAACCTTTCGTATCGGCAACAGCATCGGCGACATATTCGATATCGCAATGCAGTATCTGTTAGCAGAATCTATTGCAGAAAAAACAAAAGTCGATCTTTATACGATCGAACACTGCGAGTTTCACTCTCGCGGAGACTCCGATGAGGCGCTTGAGGCTCTCATTGATGCGGCCCTGTTTTTTGACCGCATGGTTATCGATGAAGAGTATCGCACGTTGTTGAAAGAACTGCAGACTGCCGATCTCGAGCGCATCAAGACTCTTGTAGCGAAGAAATAGGCCCTGAAAGGTCGTTTTTTGATAAAAAGGCTTGCCCGGATTCAGTTTTTCTGAACAAATAGACGGGCCATGCGCGCTCCCTCTCGAATCGTCGGATTGTACGCTATTTTCGGTGCTCTATGGATTCTACTGTCAGACCGTGCCCTCCAGCTGCTCACAGAAAACGCAGAGATCCTGATCAAACTGCAAACGGTGAAAGGATGGCTCTTTATCGCCATCACCGCGCTGCTGCTCTACTTTCTCGTAAAACAGCAGATGGCCGAGCTTCAGAAGTTAAACACCGATCTCGAGAAACGCGTTGCTGAACGCACCCGTCGACTCGAACAGGTAAATCAGGAACTCGAGTCCTTCTCTTATACGGTATCACACGATTTGAAGGCTCCGCTGCGCGGCATTGACGGCTTTGGATTTTTATTGCAAAGTCAGTACGGCGACTCCCTGCCCGAAGGGGCGCGGCATTTCGTAACACGCATGCGCGAGGCGGCAGCGCAGATGAACCGCCTTATCGAAGATCTGCTTTCTTACTCTCGCATCGAACGACGTGAACTCAACCTTCGCCCGATTGATCTGCGCCGCACGATCGACCAGCTGCTCGAAGAAAAGCAAGAACAGATCGAGCAATCTAACGTGCGCATCGACGTTGACTTAAAGTGCGAGCAGGTTTATGCCGATCCCGACGGATTGCTCCTCGTTCTGCGAAACCTGTTCGAAAATTCTTTAAAATTCACAAAAGATCGAATCCCGGGATTCGCCATCCGTTCGCATACAGAAGGGGATCGCTGTATTATACAGTTCTCTGACAACGGCATCGGCTTCGATCCCAAATTCAACGAACAGATATTCCAGATCTTCCAGCGTCTGCATTCAGAGTCGGAATTTCCTGGAACGGGCATCGGCCTGGCCATCGTTCGAAAGGCGATGACCCGAATGGAAGGGACGGTCTCTGCTGAGGGCAAGCCCGGTGAAGGAGCGACCTTCACGCTCCGTCTTCATACAAAGGCGACATGAACATGAGTGAGGCAAAGAAGCCATTAAAAGTATTATTCGTCGAAGACGACCCCTTCGACGCAGAGCTGATTCAGAACAGCCTCGTCGGTTTTGAAACCGTATACGCTTCGTCCCTGCTTGAAGCGCGCGAACAACTCAGTTCGCTACCCGACATCATCCTCTGCGACCTTCACCTGCCCGATGGAGTGGGGCTTGATCTGCTTGTAGACATCCGGCAGAGGGGTCTGCCCCTGCCGTTTATTCTCATGACGGGCGCCGGAGATCAGAGGGCGGCCATATCGGCGATCCGTTCCGGAGCTGACGACTATCTCATTAAGAACGCCGAATCTCTCGCCCTTCTACCGCAATCGATGTCGAACGCTCTAAAACGCTTCAGGAGAAGCAAGGACCGTATCAATCGCCCCCTTCATGTTCTCTACGCCGAGCCTAACCTTTACGATATCGATCTGACGAGAGAACATCTGAAACAGCATGCCCCTTATATTACGATCGACGTCGTTCGCGAAGGCAGGGATGTACTGAAGGCGCTTGATTCCTCTAACTCCTATGATGTTCTGCTTTTCGATTTTATGCTGCCCGATGAAAACGCTCTGATTCTGACCCAGGAACTGCAGAGACGGCCGGGCTTCGACCTTCCCATCGTATTCGTCACCGGTCACGGCAACGAAGAGATTGTCGCCGAAGCAATGCGGCTGGGTATCGCCGATTACGTCGTCAAGCATCCTGGTTATCTTTTTGAATTACCGCCAACGCTCGAAAACGTCACCGGCCTCCATCGACTGCAACGAGAACGATCTGCCCTCGCCGCCAGCGAGAAAAGGTTCCGCCTGCTTGCCGAAAACGCGCGAGATATCGTTTATCGGATTGAATTGCTACCAAGTCGCGCCTTCACCTACGTTTCGCCTTCTTCCACTCGATTGACCGGCTATACCCCCGAAGAGCACTACGCAGACCCGGACCTCGGCTATAAAATTATACACCCGGAAGATCGGGTCAAGATCGTGCTCGACGAGGTCTTCTTCAGCAAACCGGTCGTGATGCGATGGATCAGAAAAGACGGAAGCACGCTGTGGACGGAGCAGGAGAACGTTCCCGTCTACGATGAATCAGGAAATCTCATCGCCCTCGAAGGTATCGCTCGCGATATCACAGAACGAAAAGAAAGCGAAGAACGTCTCGACTTTCTGGCCCATTATGATCCGCTTACCGGGCTTCCCAATCGGTGGTCTCTTATCGAGCAGATTGAGAAACGAATGAAGAGCGTACGCGAACGCGGACGACAGCTAACTCTTCTTCTGCTGGATCTTGACCGCTTCAAGATGATCAACGAAAGTCTGGGGCATCGGAGCGGTGATCTTCTGCTTCAGAGCGCCGCCGAACGCCTTCAACAATCCATAGCAGCCGACGAAGTTCTGGCAAGGCCGGGCGGCGACGAATTCGGTATTCTCATCGAATCGGATAACGATCCGATGACGGCCGAACACAGAGCCTTTTCGATTATCGATCTCATGCAGACTCCTTTCGCCTTCGACCAGGGCCTGCTTTATATCGGCGTGAGCATCGGCATTTGCTCTTATCCGGATGCGGCGGCCAACGCCGACGAGTTAATGCGAAACGCCGAAGCCGCTCTTTACCGTGCAAAAGATCAGGGACGTAACACCTATCGCCTTTACACCGAAGATATGACTCGCAAGGCGCTTGATCGTCTTGAAATCGAGACGCTATTGCGAGAGGCTCTTGCAAACGGAGAGCTCTACCTTGAGTATCAGCCGCTTGTATCCGTTCATTCGAACGCCATCTTCGGGGCCGAGGCCCTCATGCGCTGGAAGAACCCTCTGCGCGGCGTCATACGTCCCGATGAATTCATCCCGGTAGCCGAAGAAAGCGGAATGATCACGCGCATCGGAGACTTTGCCCTGCTTGAAGCCTGTCGCTCTATGAAGCGCCTGCTTGACGAGGGTCTTCCCTTGCGCACTATAGCCGTGAATATTTCACCGCGACAGTTCTTGCTTCAAGATGTCGTAGCATCAGTCAAAAAATCGCTCGCAGAGACCGGGCTGCGCCCCGAATACCTCGAACTGGAAATCACAGAGTCTGCTCTGATGCACGATCCCGACCAATCGCTACAGACCCTGCTTGCTCTGCGTGATCTTGGAATTCGCCTTGCCATCGACGACTTCGGAACCGGCTATTCCTCTCTCGCGCATCTCAAGCGCTTCCCTCTTCACAAGCTCAAGATCGACCGGTCCTTTATCAGAGACATTCCGCACGACCTTGACTCCGAGAAGATTGCAACAACCATCGTCGCCATGGCCAGAGGCCTTGAACTCAAAGTACTGGCCGAAGGTGTCGAAACGGAAGATCAACGGAAATTCCTCGAAGAGCATAACTGCGATTTCTTTCAGGGCTACCTGTGCAGCCCTGCCGTTTCGGCCGAAACCCTGGCAGAGCTCGTCAAAAAGCAGAGGCGCTAATTTTTTCATCGCGTGAACCTTTCTCCGCTTCACCGGGTATCCAGAATACAAGCACTTCGACGCAGGCGCTTTAGAGTCTGTAATCGAGGACAAGGAGACTACAATGCTGAAAAAAACGATGCTCGCCGCGCTGCTTTTTGCGCTTGCCCTTCCGGCTCTTCATGCCCAACCTCCCGAAGACATGGACGGCCCGCGTCCCGAAATGGCGGAGCGCATGCTCAAAAAGATGCAGAAGGATCTCGATCTGACCGAAGAACAGTCGACAAAGATCAAGACCATCCACGAAAAATATCGGGCAAAGCAGCAGACGCTGCGTGAAAAAATCGATCCTCTACACAAGCAGCTCATGCAGACGATGATGTCGGATTCTCCGAATCGGGCTCAGTTTGAATCGCTGCTTCGCAAGCTTTCAGATCTGCGTATCGAAGCCCGTCTCGTAGAGTTCGATCAACGCCAGGAAACGATGGCAGTGCTTACGGCAGAGCAGAGAACGAAATGGAAGCAGATCATGGAAAAGCATCGCAAGAAGTTCAAAGAGGCTCGCGAAGATCGACGGGAGAGGCCTGATCGAGATTGATCGAAATAAGGATCAATTCTGATGAGAGCCGAACCGGACTTTCAGGCCATCGTCTCGGGCACCAAACGTGCGGTGCTCGGGGCGATTCGCCATCATCTATCGCCGCAATTGCATGAATGGATCGACGACGTGGCTCAGGAAACCTACCTGCGACTGTTTCGTCATCTTGACAGGCAGCAAGGCGAGCATACGCCCGAATCGCTGCAATCGCTCGCCTACGTCATCGCACGAAACGAATCCTTCCGCATGAACGGCAAGATGGGAAGAGAAAACGTCGGGTCAGATCAACTGGATTCTCTTGCCGACGATAGATCGCAGAGAGAACGCGACACTAAAGAAACGCTTTCGGCGGCGCTATCATTGCTTGATGAAGAGCTTGCTCCCGTCGTCGCCATGACGGCCGGAGGATATTCAACGGCAGAGATCGCCGAGCGTATGCAGATCCCGGCCGGAACCGTAAAATCGAGGTTATACAGAGCCCGCAAAAAACTCAGAGAGAACGTCTCGGGATGGTTCGGATCAGACAGGAGGAGCAGATGAACGATAGACAGAGGTTTGAAGAAGAGATTGAACGCAGATTGAACGACTCGCTCTGGGAAAAGCGCATGCATCGGTCGGTCACGAATCGCCTGCAATCTGAAAAGCGCCGTCGACTCGGAATCGCAGCAGCGGTTCTTTTCTCGGTTTCGGTCGCCATCGGCGGCTATTCAATGACCGACCGAGGCCAGGCATCGATTGCTTCGCTGAATCACCTGCTCACGGGCGCTGCGACGCCAGAAGAAGAGATCAGTTCGCAACAGTATCTACAGTGGAACGGATTCGGGAAGTTTCCTCTGCAAGAGGATGAAGAGCTCAGTATCGTTCTTGGTAACGTCTACTACGAATAACGACACGGGCGTCTTACCGGACAGTGCTCGCAATCCGGACTACGTGCGGTGCAGACAAGGGCGCCAAAATCGATCAGCGACAGGTTCACCTGCGCCGGATGCTCCGTATCAACAAGATAGGCCGCCCGCTCCTTTATCAATGGACTGCGGCGCATCTCTCCTTTTTCGGGCAAGCCATCGAAACGGCACAGAATGCGCACGACGTTCGTATCAATCGCCGCAACTCTATCGGCAAAAAGGATGCTTCGTAGCATTCCGTTCGAGTATTCGCCCACTCCAGGGATAGCGATCATATCTGCTTCGGGAGGCAACCGCCTGACCGCCATATTGTCTCGAAGATAAGCAAGCGTATCAAAGATAGCCTCGTTCCTCCAGCCAAGGCCCAGCGGACGCAGCATCTCGCGAACCGTTGCGCCATCGGCAAGGGCATCGGCGGCGGTTCGGTAGCGGTCGGTGAATTCTTTATAGACGGGCAGAACCTGATCGGCGCGCGTACGCCGCAGCATCATCTCGGCCATGAGCAGATGGAACCAGTTCTTTGTTCGGCGCCACGGATAACTACGATGATGCTCTTCGAAAAATTGCAGAAGGGCCCTGCGAAGAATGGCAAGCCTGTGTTTATCGGCGGCCGACAGAATCGGACTGCTGTGCCGCCCCCGACTGCCGCCCTCGTTCTCGCCTGAATGCAACGAGCGCCTCATCCCGTTCGTCTGTTCGGCCTCGATGCCAGCAGAGCCCGGCCGATGCGCGCCGCAATGGCCGTCACAACGGGCACGGCGACGGAATTCCCGAACTGTCGATAGGCCTGCGTATCTGAAACGGTGATCTTGAAATCGTCGGGGAATCCCATCAGGCGAGCGCATTCCCGCGGAGTGAGCCGGCGCGGATTCGCATGCGGATTGCCCTTCGATTTGCGCTGCGGTATCAGGATCTCAGATCCGTCTTTATAATAGCGAGCGGACAGCGTGCGAGCCTGCTCGTCGGGCCCTGTTAATCCGAATCCGAAGCCGTTGCCTTTCGCCGCATGCTTCTCTTTATACCGTTGCAGATAATCCCACAGGCGATCGGTTAACGTATATTTTTCTTCGACTTTATCGTCGAGAATCCAGCCGATACCCGGATAGAGAGGAAGAACAGGTCTTGATCCGAGATCGCGCGCCCGCTCTTTCAGCCGTGCAGGCAGAGGAAGCTCGTTAGGCTCGGGAAAGCTGAACTGGGCGGCCGCCGATGCGTTACGGAATCCGACAAGGTAGATGCGCTCGCGCTTCTGTGGAAGAACGGGGGCGGCGCTGATCACCCTGTATTCAAGATGATACCCGAGCTCTTCAAGCGTGCGAACGATGACGGCAAGCGTGCGCCCGCCATCATGCGAACGCAGGTTCTTCACGTTTTCGAGCAAGAAGGCCGACGGCTTGCGATCTCTTAAGATACGAGCGATCTCAAAGAACAGAGTACCCTGCGTTTCATCTTCGAAGCCGTGTTTACGCCCGAGGGCGTTTTTCTTCGAGACGCCGGCGATGCTGAACGGCTGACAGGGAAAACCGGCGCAGAGGATGTCAAAATCGGGAATCTCATCTGAAGCGATCTTATGAATATCACCGGCCGGACGCTCGCCAAAATTCGCCTCATAGGTGCGCTGCGAATGCACATCCCACTCCGACGAAAAGACGCAGCGCATGCCCTGCTTCTCAAAGCCAAGTCGGATGCCGCCAATACCCGCGAAAAGATCGATGAACCGCAATTCGTTCATAGCACGTCTACCTCTGCCCTTTTTAGGCGATGTCGATTTGCGGCTCACGGTTTTCAGTTTCGGCAGAATTCCGGGCCGCTTCGAGAACATTACCACGGCGGCCGGACATTTTCCTCATAAATCAGGGGTCCATTTCTCTGTAAAGTCGTCCAAGCGTTTCCACTGCCGTTCGTGTGCGCGGCGTCCATTCAAGGCCGCAGTTCATCCGGAAGCATCGCCGGTGCTCGCCCGACGCGTCAAAAAGAAAACCCGGGGCGATGCTGATCGAATGCTCCCGCGACAGGGCCGAGAGCTGTTGCGTATCGCTCTCCGTCTTCACCCAGATCGCATAACCGCCGCCAGGGCGTGAGATCTCTGCATGCGGGAAGGCCTTCACAAGCTCCTGTCTGTAACGGGCCGAAAGTCCGGCAAGCGTGGTGCGTAGCCTCTTTAAGTGGATCTCATAGCTGCGACGCCGCATAAAGTCGAGCGTGGCCGCCTGGGCAAGACGATTGGTGCTCAGGTTCAGGATGCGTTTTGTCGCTCCGATACGGCCTCCGAATTCCTTCGAGATCGCCCAGCCGATGCGCAGACCCGGCGAGATGATCTTTGATACGGAGCCGCAGAGCACACCCGAGGCATCTCCGCCGGCAAGCAGAGCCGGCGGACGCTCATCTCCCTCATAGAAGATGTCGCCGTAGATATCGTCTTCAATGATGGCAACGCCCTCGGCGCGAGCGATGGCGGCAATATCACGCTTCGCGTTAGCAGGCATAAGCGCTCCCGTCGGATTGCTGAAGTTCGGAATCAGGATAGCCGCCCTTGGCCGATGCATCTGCACGGCACGGGCAAAGTCCTCGGGCGAAACGCCGGTCGAAGGCGACGAATGGATCTCGATGGCGCGCAGGCCAAACAGCTCGATGATCTGATAGATGCCAAAGTAGGCCGGGCTCTCCACAAGCACCGTGTCGGAGTTCCTCTGCGCAAGCGTCATCAGCGATACAAAGAGCGCCTCGCTGCATCCGTTTGTGATGACGACGTCGTCTTCGTCGTAGACGCGCTTGCGACTTGAGTGCAGCACGGCCAGGAAGCGCCGCAGAGCGGGATTGCCCCGCGGATCTTCGTACCGGTGAGAATCCTCCGCCCGATTCTGCCGTGCAAGAGAACGCGAGATCTGCGCAAGAGGCAGAAAGCTGTCGGAGGGTACGGCCGCTCCGAAGCTGATCATGCGCGGATCGCCAAGATCCTTCAGTATCTGAGAGATGCGTCCGTCGATCGACACCTCGCTCACAAGCCGCACCGTCGGACTGGACCTTGCCAGAACAAAATGTCCCGACTGCGGTCGCGCCTCGATCCAGCCGTCCTGTTCGAGAAGGTGATAGGCCTCAAGCACCGTGCTCAGGCTGCACTGCTCTCTATGCTGCAGCGAGCGCAGAGAGGGCATGCGATCTCCGGGGCGTAAAACGCCCTGATCGATCTGCAGCTTGAGCCGGTCGGCGATGCTGCGGTAGAGAAGCTCCGATCTCATCGTGTCGTTTTCTCGCAAGTCCATGAAAAAGCAACTGTTACGGTATATTCTGAACTGTACCGGTATCAATCTGCAAAACTGTATCTACCGCCCTCCGGCCATCCATGTTAGTTTTTGCGCATGTCACCGAGCAAGCTGCCTATCTATCAGATCGATGCCTTCGCCGCAAAGCGTTTTGCCGGCAATCCGGCCGCCGTCGTGCCTTTAGACGTATGGCCGGCCGACGATGTGATGCAGCGCATTGCCGCCGAGAATAACCTCGCAGAAACGGCCTTTTTTGTGCGTGAAGGCGACGGGTATCGCATCCGCTGGTTCACGCCCACCGTCGAGGTCGATCTCTGCGGTCATGCAACGCTTGCCTCGGCATACGTACTCTGGGATCTGCTCGGCTCAACCGAACAGGAGCTGCTCTTTCAATCAAAGGGCGGCCCCCTTCCCGTAATTAGAAAGGACGATCTGCTTGTGCTCGATTTTCCGGCCCGGCCGGCCAGGCCCGTTACAGACGATAACGAAATCGAGCAGCTTGCGACCGCTCTCGGCCAGAGACCGGTCGAGCTGCTTAAAGCCAACAACTACATGGCCGTCTATAATAGCGGCGACGAGCTGCGCCGATTGCAGCCCGACTTCGCTCATTTAAAAAAGTTAGACGCCTTCGGCATCATCGCCACAGCGCCCGGCGATCAGCAAAACGATTATCTTTGTCGTTACTTCGCTCCCGGGGCAGGCGTGGACGAAGATCCGGCGACGGGATCGGCGCAGTGTACTCTGATTCCCTACTGGAGCAGGCGGCTCGGTCGCCGATCCATGAAGGCATCACAGATCTCAGATCGAGTCGGCAGCTTTACCGTCGAAGAAGCCGGCGATCGCGTCATGATAGGAGGGCGGTGTCATCTTTTTCTTGAGGGTTCTATCCATGTCTGACTTCACGCACGATTCGTTTCAGCATCTATTTTCACAGCGCATTCTGAACACGCCGCGATCTTTCATACGAGAGATGCTCACGGTCACGCAGAACAGCGACATCATCTCCTTTGCCGGAGGGTTACCCGAACCGTCTCTCTTTCCCGTCGAAGAGATCGCTCAGGCCGCACAGACGGCTCTGAGCGAGGAAGGCAGTCGGGCCCTTCAATATTCGACGACGGAAGGCTATACTGCATTGCGACAGTGGATCGTCGACGACTACGAAAGACGCGGCATGCATACCCGTGTCGATGAGATCATCATCACAGCGGGCTCGCAACAGGCCCTTGATCTGATCGCCAAGGCCTTCATCGACCCGGGAACGCCCGTACTTTTTGAGCGTCCGGCCTATCTGGGGGCGCTTCAGGCCTTTGCTCTGTCAGCACCTGAGATTCGCGAAACGACGCTTCAGCCCGACGGGCCGGAGCTCACGTCTCTGGAGAGAGGTGTGAAAGGGGCACGACTCTTTTACTGCGTGCCCGAATTCCAGAACCCATCGGGAGTCTATTACTCCATGCCAAAACGAAGGGCAATAGTTGAGATTCTTCGTCGCGAGCAAACGCTTCTTGTAGAAGATGAACCGTATCGGGAGTTATACTACAACGATAGAGAGGCGCTGCCCGCTCTGGCCGCTCTTTACGACGGTCCTTCGATCAGCCTCGGCTCGTTCTCTAAAATTGTCGCTCCCGGTATGCGCCTCGGCTGGATTCGCGCCGACAGACGTCTCATCGATAAGCTACTTGTCGCCAAACAGGCCACCGATCTTCACACAAGCTCCTTCAATCAGATCGTCTTGTATAACTATCTATCCAGCCGATCTTTGAACAATCGACTGGCCGAGCTGCGCCGGTGTTACAGGGAAAGACGCGATGCTATGAGCGACGCACTGCGCACATTCCTGCCGCAGGCCGAGTTCACAGATCCGCAGGGTGGCATGTTCCACTGGGTCAGACTGCCCGGCATCGACACGGCCGGAATCTTTCGCGATGTGCTTGAAGCCGGTGTGGCCTATGTTCCGGGAACAAGCTTCTACGCACATAACCCCGATACAGAGACGATGCGGCTGAACTTCACAAACAGCGCGCCCGACGTCATCGTCGATGGGGTACGCCGCCTTTCGACCGCTGTATCGGGCATGCTGCCCACATCACCGCGAAAGAAAAGCGAAGTGCTTGCCAGTTCCACGCAGGCCGGTAGAGCATCACTATGAGCGCGCAGCAAATCATCGAGCTCCATCAATTCGGGCGCTGGGCTCGCAATCGTCTGCTTGAGGCGATTCCGGCGGTCGACAGGGATGATCCTTTCACAAGGCCGGTCGCTGATCTGGGAACCATCCGGGCAAAGTTCGTGCATATCATGAGCGCCGAGCTGGTATGGATCGACCGCATCGGATTCGACGCCCCGTCACGTTCAGCGACCGGCATGCTCTCTGAAGAAGACGTGCCGGATCGCTCTGCCCTGAAGGCACGATGGGTTGAGATCGATGGGCGGTATGACCGACTCTTCGCAGCTGTAAGCGAAGGAGGGGAGAGAGGCTCTA
The DNA here is from genome assembly GCF_000243335.1 of Leptonema illini DSM 21528. Classification (NCBI taxonomy): domain Bacteria; kingdom Pseudomonadati; phylum Spirochaetota; class Leptospiria; order Leptospirales; family Leptospiraceae; genus Leptonema; species Leptonema illini. The sequence continues at coordinate 3,063,756 of NZ_JH597773.1, forward strand.
ACGCGCCAGCGCTTGATAGGCTTATAGACTATAAATCTCTCGGCGGCGCCCCCTTTCAAAGCACGCTACGCGAGATGCTCATGCATGTCGCTCTGCATGGAATGTATCATCGCGGACAGATCGCAACCATACTCAGCCGGCTGGGCGGTCCGACCGTCAGCACCGATCTTATCGCTTATTATAGAAAAACATAAGAGCCGGGGCCGATGCGTAGAAAGGTGCACGCCGGCGTTAACCTGTTCAGGAAGGGATTCACATGGAGATTCGAGACGGTAAAAAATTCACCGGATATATGAAAGGCGTTCGCAAACGCACACTTGAAGTACTGGCGCAGATTCCGGCCGATAAAGAGCAGTGGCGGCTTGGCGAAGGCATGAGTCCCATCGACATCATGATACACATAGCACAGACGGAGCAGGCGCTCTGGGGATCGGCCCTGAAAACGGGAAAGGCAGGCCCCCTTCCGCAGCCGACGCCCGAACAGCAATCTACGCTTGTAGCGGCTCTTGAATTTGCAGCGCAGATCCGCAAGCAAAACGAAGATTACTGGAGCGGACTCGGTGAGGTGGAGTTATCCGCCGAGATTGTAGGCCCGACAGGCGACCGCATCATGCTTTCGCGCTGGCTCATGCTCGCCCCCGAGCATGAGATCCATCATCGCAGCTTCCTGCATGCTTACCGGAAGATCTGGGGAATGGCGCCGCATCCTATCTATGGACTGACGCTGGAAGGGCTGAAAGAGATGCTGAAGCAGTAACGCTTCAGCGTCTCTCGATCGTTAGACGATCGCCGTCTTGCTGACCGATTTATGATACCGGTAGGCGTCGAGCAGCTCTTCACGGGTTTGCTCGATCTGTTCCTGGATCGTGCTGCCTTCTTCTTCTTGCTTTTTGCGAGCGGCCTCATAAGAGGCGCGCAGCACCTTCATCCGCGTAACGACCGATTGAAAGTTCGCACGCGCTGCGATCAGCGCCTGCTCCGACAGATTCGTTCCCTTCTCTGCAAGTCGCTTCTCGGTCATGCGCACCTTCGCTTCGAGGATCTTTTCATCGGGCACGCGCTTCAATTCGCCGGCCTGGCCGAGTTTTGCAAGGCTCCAGATCAGCCATTTTGTCGGATCAAAATGAAAGGCGCGGATGCCGTTACGGTAATCCCCCGGAAACTCATGATGAAAATTGTGATATCCTTCTCCAAAAGTCAGCAGAGCGGATAACCAATGATCCCGCGACGTATGGGCGTCGGAATACGGCTGCTTGCCGATCGTATGGCAGACGGAGTTGATGCAGAACGTTCCCTGCAATACAAGCACGTTGCGGATCAGACCGGCGACAAGAACGCCTCCCCAGAAATCGCTCCAGAGCAGCGCCACAAGACCGGGGAATACGAAGCTTACAAAAAGAGCGAAAGGCATATAGTATTTATGTTGAAAGCGAATGAACGGATCGGCCCAGAGATCTTTCACACCGTTCAGGTCGACGAGCTCACGATCGCCCGTACCGCGCTTTCTGAAAAGCCATCCCATATGAGCGAAGAAGAATCCGCGACGGATGTTATACGGATCACGATCCTTATCTTCGTAGCAATGATGATTGCGATGATCATAGGCCCATTCGATGACGCTCATCTCAAGGGCGGCCGCTCCGAAGAACGTAAAGAACCACTTCACGGCCTTTGAAGCCTCATAGCTACGATGAGAGAACAGGCGATGATAGCCTGCCGTGATGCTGAGGCCGGTCGCCCACCACATAAAGAATGCCAGAAGCAGCGTCTGATAGGTAAAACCCGACGTCATATACAGATACACAAACGCAGCTATGGCGGCAAAGGGGCTGATTACAATATAGAGAGCCGTGCTCCAGTTCACTTCACGAAGAGACATATCGCTCCTCCTTATCACTTTTTGAGGCCTTTCTGGCCCGGTAACATTTGAGAAGAACCGACCCTGACGGCCGAGTTGCAAAAAATCGAAGTCAGCGAATCGAAAAAGAATCGACAGGAACGGAAAAGAGTGTATTGAATATTCGAAAGTACTAAATAGCAATCTTGCTCGCAGGTGGGATTGCGCAGACCGGGATGCAGGTCATCTTGAGTCTCAGAAGCCACAGGAGGGTTTTGAGATCGGGTCTGAAAAAGAAAACATTGCTCTGACAACGGAGCAGGAGGGATTATGAACAGGCAGTTTGACAGAATCGGAAAGATCACAGGACGGGCGGCTCTGCTGGCCGTAATCACGACCGGGTTGCTCGGCGGTACGGTAGCGTGCAGCGACTCATCGTCTGACGCAACGGCACCGAGCGGCGGCATGGCGTCGGTTCAGGATAAGAATTCACAACCGAACGTTTTGCAGATCGCAGTCGGTTCAAAAGACCACACAACTCTCGTTACGGCCGTGAAGGCGGCAGGCCTTGCCGACTCGCTCGCCAATCCTGGACCGTTCACGGTCTTTGCTCCGACGGATGCAGCTTTCGAGAAACTTCCTCCAGGAACGGTCGAAGGTCTCTTGAAGAAGAAGGCCGAGCTGAAAGACATCCTTGAGTATCATGTGTATGTCGGCGGTGTGCAGGCCGATTATTTCACCGATGGCATGGTACTGAACCAGGCAAACGGCAAGGACGTGACCATTCGTCTGAAAGACGGAAAGGCGACGGTTAACGGAGCGAACATCGTGGCGTCGGTGAAGGCCTCGAATGGCGTGATCCACATCATTGACGGAGTGCTGCTTCCGCCTTCAAAATAACTCGATACAAAAAGCCACCGATCCTGAAACTCAGGATGCATTTGAGTCTGAAAACGAAAAGACCCCGGGCGTCAGCTCAGGGTCTTCCTTTCTCTGATGCTGCGAGCCAGCGTCGATTTATCGGCGAACTCAATGCCCGTGCCCGTCGGTATACCATGCGAGATGCGGGTAAAACGAATCGTATCGCGCTTGAATCTATCTGATAGATAGGAGGCCGTGGCATCGCCTTCCAGCGTCGGATTTGTGGCCACGAACCACTCAGAGAAGCGCTCGGTATCGAGTCGGTGCGCCAGCTCTTTGATGCGCAGCTCTTCGGGGCCGATGCCGTCAAGCGGCGATAGAGCGCCCATCAAGACATGGTAGAGTCCTTTATACTCCCCCGTTCCTTCGATGGCAAAGATATCGGACGGCTCTTCGACAATGCAGAGCTGCGAGCGATCGCGTGTCGGATCAGAACAGATCGTGCACAGGTCGCCCGTTGAAAGGCCTCCGCATAACGAGCAGAACCGCACACGACGACGCAGATCAAGCATCGTCTCGGCCAGATCTTCGGTTTCGCGCAGGTCACTCTTTAAGAGGTAGAATGCGATGCGCCGGGCGCTTCGTGAACCGATGCCCGGCAGCGAACTGAGTACACGAACGAAATGTTCGAGTTCGGGAAAAGACATACTCAGCGAAAAAGCTTATCCATGCCGGGAATGCCCATCAGACTTTTCATCTCTTTCTCGGCCTGTTTGCGAGCCTTATCGGCGGCCTTATTGATGGCCGTAACGATCAGATCCTCGGCCATCTCGCGATCCTTTTCATTCATCAGCTTCGGATCAAGCTTCAGCGAGATCAGGCGACCTTCGCCATTCGCCACGGCCTTCACCATGCCGCCGCCGGCATCGGCCTCAGCCGTAATCTTCTCGACGGTCTCTTTCAGCTGGCCCATCTGCTGCTTCAGATTGCCGAGGTTTTTCATCATATCTGACATGCCCATGGCTCTGTATTTACCCGGCCGCCATAAAGAAAAGCAGAAAAGCGGAGGGCTGGCACCGGCGATCTGTCGGAAAAAGAATGCTGCTGATGGCGAGCAGAGAATCAGAGCCGTCGCAAGAAATCAATACAGATGCTTTTGCTGAGATAGCATGTTGAGCTTTTCCCCTACGTACACAGATTTCAGATTGACACATTCGCTCCGGTAGCATCGTCTTTCAATTTCTGCAATGTAATACGGAGGTCAAGATAGAATGCGAGCCTTTATTCATCACACCATACGAGCCAGTATTCTATCGTTGCTTCTTGTCGCAACGACCGGTTGTATCAGCAACTCTTTGCTGAAAAGCATGATCCGCCAGAATCTATCACAGAACGGTACATTCCCGAACTGGATCGGCATTCACAAAAATCCGAAAGTAGGCGATTTTGCTGAACATCAGGCCCTTGACGGCTCCGTTATCCGCTATGAGATTCTTTCACAGAAGGGCCCTTACTATGAGATTTCGCAACGTCACGTGAATGCATCGCGGAGCGCGAGCGTCCTTCTTGAACTATCTTTTAACCTCATTGTTGATAAGGATGGCAATGTTCAGGAGGGTTACGTTGTCGATCTTACTTCTGGTGAACGAGACAGGATTCGTATCGCCGGGCCGGGTGAAAACGGCTACGTTAGCAACGTTGAGGTAGTCACCAATCGACGCCTCCTCCCTGAGTCCGTCGTTACTCCGGCAGGCGAATTTGCAATTTCGGAGTTTCGCGTTTACGAGTATTATCTCTACCAGAAGGGAGTTCTCGTAAAAGGAACGCAGACTCAGCTCATTCACCCGGACGTTAAGTTTCAGATCGTCCGCCTGCGGGCCGGAATTCCCGGCTGTCACAGTCGTAAGAACGATAGCAAGTTTTGCTCCGGGAGACCCGGTGCAAAAACGAGTGATTGATTTCTTGCTCGGAAAACTTGAGAAGCAAGAGTACACAAACGGTTCTGACCTGATCCGACAGAATTGAAAGCGCCCCTCACACGGAGTCTCATATGCGAAAGATCATTGTAGCGGAATTCATCACACTGGACGGAGTGATCCAGGCGCCCGGCGGCGAAGACGAGGATACGGACGGCGGCTTTACTCACGGTAGCTGGACCCTGCCCTACTGGCATGACGATATCGGCGCCCATTTTTTTGAAACCTTCTCCACCGCCGATGCGCTGCTGCTCGGACGCAAAACCTGGCTGATCCATGGCACGGCCTTGGAGCCGATGAAGGATGATCCTTTCGCCGATGCTCTGAACGGCATTAAGAAGTATGTCGTCTCGACGACGCTGAAATCCGCCGATGCCTGGCGCAACTCCGAACGGATCGGCGCCAATGTCATCGACGAGGTGCGCAAGCTTAAAGCACAACCCGGAAAGAACATACTCTCTGATGGAAGCAGCGTGTTGATTCAGAGCCTTATCAAGCACGATCTTGTCGATGAATTTCATCTGCATCTTTACCCGCTTGTGCTCGGCAGCGGTAAAACGATCTTCCCGCCAGGCAAGCGATTGAATCTGAAGCTAACGCATTCAAAGGTCTTGCCGACGGGAGTGATCTATCAGAGGCTTGTTAGGGAACCCTGAATCTCTTCAATTTCTGGCTTTACAGCGACGCCCGCCTTCGAAATCCTTTCGTCACCATGACATTATCACTGAAAAACCCCTTCCGTCCTGAAGAACCGCACGCTCCTCCGGCAACGCCGTATGACCGCACGCTCGATATGGGCAAAGACCTGATCGAGAAGCCTCTGCGCGGCGGCGGTCCTTCGCGCATTCAGGTGCAGCACTCCAAGAATCGGATGACGGTCTTCGAGCGCATCCAGGTGCTTACAAAAGAGAGGCCGCACTATCTGTTTCAGAACTGGGGCCCGCATCTGGACGGCGCCGGCCTTGTGACGGCCATCCTGAACATCGACGGCCGCGATGTGGCGCTTTACGGTCACGACTTCACCAACCGTGCGGGCTCGATGGATGCGACAAACGGAGGCAAGCTCGCCCGTTTGATCTATATGGCCGGTGAAAAGGGTATTCCGCTCATCGGCATGAACGACTCGGCCGGCGCCTATGTACCCGCCGGCGTCGGCGGCCTTGACGGCTACTCCGAGGCCTTCTGTGCTCTGCGCAAAATCTCGGGCGTCGTACCCAGCATCATGATGATGTTCGGATTCAACGCCGGCGGCGGTTCGTATCTTCCGCGTCAGGGATCGTTTATGATCCAGCCTCAGGAGACCTTCTTCGGACTGACCGGCCCCCAGGTCGTGAAAGACGTGCTTGGCGAAGAGGTCACGCCCGACGAGCTCGGCGGTCCGTCCGTGCACAGTCAAAGCGGCGTCGTCGACATCATCGCTAACGACGAGTTATCCGCCCTGCGCCGTGCTCTGCGTCTGCTCAACTACATTCCCGACAACAACCACAGCCTGGCGCCCTTCCATTCGACGAGCGACTCCATCGATCGTTATATGTATGAAGAAGAGATCCTCTTCCGTAAAACGTTCAATTCGCCGACGGGCTTCAACACTCCTTTTGATATGACGCTTCTGATCCAGAACATCGTCGACCACGGCGAGTTCTTTGAATTGCAGAAGACGCGTGCGCGCAACCTGATCACGGCCTTCGGTCGTATCGGTGGACATGTGGTCGGTATCATGGCGAATAACTCCGCCGTCGCCTCAGGGCAGATCGATATCAACGCCGCCCTGAAAGGCGCTCGTTTCACCAGGTTCTGCAACCTGTATAACATTCCGATGATCTTCTTCGAAGATACGACGGGCTTCCTTCCCGGCCGGGAGCAGGAATCGGGTGGTATCGTCCAGGCCGGACGCGCTCTGCTCGACTCCATCATCGACCTGCGCACGCCGCGTTTTCTCGTCATCGTGCGTAACGCCTTTGGCGGCGCCTATGCAACCTTCAACTCCTATCATGTCGGCGCCGATATGGTCTTCACGTTCCCGACGGCACGAGTGGCCGTTATGGGCCCGGCAGGTAAGGAATTCGTCTACAAAGACGAGCTTCGCGCCGCCCGAGCCGAGGCGAAGAAACTGCAGGCCGCCGGTAAAAACGATGAAGCGAAGAAGCTTGTCGATCAGATCTCGAAGCAGCTCTCTGATAAGTATGAAGAGGATCTGATGAACCCGAAAGAGGCGCTTGCGCTGGGTTCTATCTCGCAGGTTATCCTTCCCGGCGAAAGCCGCCGCGTGATCGGGAACTACCTGAACTTCTACATGAAGCGTTACAAGCCCACTCCGCTTTCTGAACCGCAGCGCGAATTCCATTAAGAATCCGAACAGCCTCCCTGCCCTTTGTTAAAGGGGAGCGATGCGCTTTCAGGCCGCCTTTCGAGGCGGCTTTTTTATTTCACGCTTTCCAAACTATCCCTGCGCCAGACCCGATGGAATCGATGTTAAAGTTCTTACCTGCCTCTTCATGACAGTCAGAACCAATCTCCAGTGATTTTCAAAATCTTTGCTTGCCTGGCGGAAAACGACAAAAGACATTGCCACATTCCTTGCAGGCCTTTTGTATGAATGTCTCCATTTACTCCAGCAACGCCCCAGAGATCTTTTTCCTGAGACCGGCTCTCAAACTGATGGCGTTGCTGCTTCCCATAGCAATGCTGTCGCCGGATCTGAACGCCACCCCTTTCTTACTCAGTCGCGATATGGACGGTCTTTTTCTTGCTCCTCGGGCTCAACTGCTTGAAGATACGAACGGCACGTTCACCGTCGAAGAGATCGATGCCGGACTCCATGATAAAGCCTTTATCTCGACCGATATCAATGCACCGGGATTCGGTTTTACGGATTCGGTCTGGTGGATTCGATTCGAGGTTAACAACGAAGAAGATCGAGCGATGGACTGGAAGCTTGAACTCGCCTATCCGATGCTCGACGAGATCACCCTGTTCAAGAAACACGACGGCGGTTTCGAAAAGATCGTCCTTGGCGATCACCGTCCCTTTTATAATCGACTGATTCCCTATCGCAATTTCCTGTTCCCTCTGCACGAACGGCCCCGATCCACACAGATCTATTACCTGCGCGTCGCCACTTCCAGCTCCATGAATCTTCCCGTGCAGGCCTGGTCTGACGGCCTTCTCGTGCAAAAAATTGATACGGAGAAGACGCTGCTCGGGGCCTATGCGGGCGTCATGATCGCCATGGCTCTGTATAACCTTTTCATCTTCGCAAGCATTCGAGATCGTAGCTATCTCTACTATATTCTCTTCGTGGCCGGATTCTTGCTTTTCATGTTCACGCTGAACGGTCTGGCCTTTCAATACCTGTGGCCGAACTGGATCTGGTGGGGTAACAACTCGCTTCCGTTTTTTATCGGATTCTCGAGTATATGGGGATTGATGTTCGGAAGAAAATACCTGCGAATTTCGAGCTCCATGCCGATCTTCTATCGCATATTCAACGCTCTGATCATCATCGCCATTGCCGCATCGCTGTTCAGCCTGCTTGTCGACTATGCCCTTGCCATCCGTATAACGACGCTTCTTTCGATAATCGGCTCCGCCGTCGCCATCGCCGCCGGCGTAGTGCAGACCGCCCGGCGCTTCCGTCCCGCATATTATTATATCCTTGCCTGGTTCACGCTTCTCGTCGGTATGATTCTTTTCGCGCTCAAAACATTCGGAATTCTACCGGCTAACTTTCTCACAAACTGGTCCATGCAGATAGGCTCTGCTCTCGAGGTCGTTCTGCTTTCCTTCGGTCTTGCAGACCGGATCAACATTCTACAGAACGAAAAGCAGCAGGCGCAGATCGAGATTCTCGAATCGAGACAGCGAATGCTTGAATCGTTTGCACGCTTTGTACCGGGAGAATTTCTGCAACATCTGGAGAGATCCGACATTCTCGACGTCAATCTTGGCGACGCAACAAAGAAGCGACTCGTCGTTCTTTTCAGCGACATCCGTAACTTCACCGGACTATCAGAACAGATGGACCCCGAAGAGACCTTTCGCTTCTTGAATACCTACCTTGATAGAGTGAGTCAGGCCATCGACCGCCATGGCGGATTCATCGATAAATACATCGGCGACGCCGTTATGGCGCTTTACGCCGGTGATCCCGATCTTGCCGTGAAATCGGCGATTGAGATGCGGCGTCTTCTTCGGGAATACAACAGGGATCGTGCAGCGGAAAGCCTGCGCCCGATCGAGATGGGAATCGGTTTGCATACGGGCGAGACGATGCTCGGAACGGTAGGATCACGCAAACGACTCGACACAACGGTCATCGGCGACACGGTTAACGTCGCCTCCAGGCTGGAATCGCTGACAAAAGTATTCCGCATCCCCGTTCTCGTTACGGGCGATGTCTGCTCTCATCTAAAGAATCCGGAACAATTCTCTTTTCGCGAAGTCGATCTTGTTCGCCTTAAGGGGCGCCGATCGGCCATCCAGATATTCGAGGTCTTTGACTGCGACGTAGATGATTGCAGAAATCGCAAACTGGAATTGCTTCCTGTTTACAAACAGGGGCTTGAACTGTATCGAACGGGCAACTTTCTCGAAGCGCGTGCAATTTTTGAGCGATTGCATGATGACGACGCAGAGGACTCCCTTTACGAAACCTATCTGCGCCGCTGCAATAAACTGCTACGTGAGCCGCCAGGGCCCGGCTGGCAGGGAATCAGTCGCATGCGCTGAAACCCCTCTGGAACCGGCTCTCAGTCGACAGAAAAATGCAGGACAGGAACAGAGCCTGCGCGACGAAAGAGCATGCGCCTGAGCGCCTTTCTTCTCTTAGAGCACGTCGAAAAACCCGTGGAGAGGTTTTTCGACGGAACGGGAAATGGCAGCAAAGCTCCCATTTCCCTCACGCCTTTGCTCAATTTTCTGGCGAAAATGTCGCGGCGCAAGGTCTTCCTGACCTTAAAGAGCCGGTTTTGGAACCGGCTCTTACATATCAGTGCTGTTGCCTTACTCATTCCGGGGGCACTTCTGGCCGAGGTCGCCGTCTCAGGCGCCATCACGGTGAATGGCCGTCCGCTTGTCGACGCTCGCATCGTCGTCGAAGAGAGTCGATCGTCGGCAACGACCGACTCTGGAGGTCGATTCGCCATCGCTGTTCCCGCTTCGGGATTCTATACGTTGCGCGTCTACACGCCGGGCGGCATGCAGAGCATTCGCCGGGAGATCAGACCCGGAGCCTTCTTACAGATTACCCTGCGCGAAGAGGTCGCTTCAGAGGATGGCTTCTTTGTTCTCGGCAACAGAGATCGCACGCGTCTATCGCGCTACTCCCTTGATAAAGAAGAGCTGCGTCGCTTTCCAGGAGTTTACGGCGACTCCTTAAAAGCGGTTCAGTCGCTTCCCGGGGTCAGCCCGGCGACGCCTGTCGGAGTATCGCCGACGGCTAACCTTACGTCTCAGCTGAAGGCCGCCGGCATATCGATCGGTCCGCCTTATTCGAACTCAACGAACGGTTCGGTCGTTCTTCGCGGGTCCAGCGCAAGAGGAAGCCGCTTCTTTCTCGACGGCTTTCTACTACCGTATCCCTTTCATCTGGGCGATCAGGCAAGCGTCGTGAATAACGACTTCATTCAGGGCATCGACGTTTATACGGGAGCCTTTCCGGCTCGCTACGGCCTGGCAACAGGCGGTATTGTCGCCATTCGCGCACCAGACGCCGAAACGATTACGAAGCCTTCGGGGCATTTCAACCTGGCCTTTTTTCTTTCGGATGCACACTATGAGGCTCCTCTTTATGATAGCGAAGGAGTGAAAATCTACTTCGCCGGAGCGGCTCGAAAGTCATACCCGAATTACGTACTGTTACAGACGGCTCCGCAGACGATTCCCCCGAATGCAAAGTTCGCAGACTACGCCGACGGTCAGTTCAAGATCGGCATGAAAACGACCGCACATGAAATCAGCCTGCTCTATGCAGGCGCCCGTGATCGTCTGCGTTATACACAGGCGGTGGCGCAGGCCGATAAAGAGCGCGATGCGGCCCTGCTTTCCCTGCTCAATCCGGGCTCCGGTCTGAATAACTACAACTCAAACACCGATACGCGGCCGCCGGTGGGCGTGGACCGTCAGTTTCATACAGGCGGATTGCGCTGGCAGCTCGACACGGGCCGCCTCTCTCAAACGGTTCAGGGACAGATCAATCGCTTTCGTGAGCAATTCGAGCTCGATTTCCGCTCTCCATTTACGGGAGAGAGGATCTTTAATTTCGAAATCCTCGATAATCGCCTTGAGAAGCAGGCCTTTTATGAACTGGAGGCGGAGGTGGTCAAAAAGCATCTTTTTCTTCGCGCAGGATCGGAATATCGCCAGTATGATTGGGAGCTTTCGATGCAGAATCTGACCGAGAGTTCGTCTGCGAATCCGAATACTCCGTCTTTCATCGATACGATCAATCGCCTGATAAGCGAAAACCGTACCTTTCGCGCTCTTTATGACGGCGATCGAACATTTTATTTCACAAGCTCCGCTTTTGCCGAGGCTGAAATCCTCTATGGCGGATTCCGGATAACCCCAGGTATCCGCTCCGATTATTATTCGCTGTCGCGTGATCATGGAAGTGGGCCGCGACTGGGCGTCGAATACCTCTTTGAGCAGACAAAAACACGGTTACTTGCATCGGCCTCACGTCACTTCGCTCCTCCAGGAGGTCTGGAGCAGATATCGTTTGAATCGGGCAACCCCTATCTACTTATGGAAGAATCCGATCATGCTGCCGGCGGCATCGAGCAGCAGATCGGCCGATCCTTGATGATACGAATCGAAGGGTACCATAATACCTATCGTAATCTGGTCGTTGAAGACGAATGGAATCATCGCCCTTTTTCACCGCGAACGAATAAGAGAGATTTTGTCGAACGCCTTGATTCGATTATCGAAACTCCGCTGGAGGCCCGGCCGCTTTTCTATTCAAACGAAGGCAGTGGAGGTAGTCACGGCATCGAACTCTTCCTCATCAAGAAGGCCGAAAGGAGTAGCCGGGGATTTTCAGGCTGGCTCAGCTTTACGGCTTCATGGACGAAGCGCAACAACCACCAGCCCCGACTCACAGAGGACGAGAGAACGGAGTTTAACCGCCGCACCTTCGGAAAAACGCTCTTCTTCTATCACCGCTTCGGTCCTTTACAGTATCTGCAATATGATGACGGGCACGAAGAGTGGCTCTACGATAACGACCGCGAAGAACTCTATGACCTTGACCGCACCTATCAGGCGAGCATCGTCATGCGCTACGGCTTCAATGCAAACTGGCGCCTTGGCGGCCACTGGAAATACGCCGATAACGTTCCCTTTACACCGATCGTAGATGCCGAGAGAATCGGCGGCGACAGCGGCCTTTCGACTTATATTCCGGAATATTCCGAGGCTTTTAACAGCGCCCGGCTGAAGCCGGTGCATCAGCTCAGCGTGCGCCTGGACCATTTCGATAACTACGAGTGGGGATACGCGAACTGGTTCATCGAGCTGATCAACGTCTACGGACATCAGAATCCCGAAAAAGAGAATTTCAACTTTCTTTATCCCTATGTGCGGGGGTTCAATCCCGAGGTTCAATACGAGTCGAACTATTTAAGCAGCGGCTCCCGGCGCCTGCCCCTGTTGAACGCCGGTCTCGAAATGCGCTTTTGATCAGGAAAAAAACTTATGGTTGTCGTCAATCATACCGATTTTTTTTCGGTCATAGGCTTTACACAAACGTTACGGTCACGAAACCAATATGTCATACTCCAGAATAAAGGCCCTGCTGCATCTGCTCACCCGCACGGTGAAGCGGATTCCCGTTCCCGTACAATTCATCATTTCTTCGGTTTTCCTCTTTATATATGTTCAGACGAATTTTGAATACTATAGCTATAATCCGTTCTTCACACATCTGCTTGATCTCGATCTGGACCGTCTCTTTCGTATCGTCGATCCGCTTGACTTCGCTCTGCGTCTGCTCCTCAATCTGCTGATTCTTTTCGCCCTGCATGCGCTCTTTTACGCCCTGGCGGCTCGCAGCCAGACGGCCGTCCTTCTGACCATCGTCGTCGTCCTTATCCTGCATCAGGCGAACCACACGAAGTTCATCCATTTGCGAGACGCCATTTCCGTTCAGAATCTGCTGTACCTGCATCAGATCCCAGAAGTGCTCAAACACGGCTACATGCCCGAGATGAGCTTTATTGTCGGGGCCGTCATCGCTATCCTCGCTATGCCCGCCTGGATTTACTTGCAGAAGCGTTTCGAGAAGCTTCCTCGCAGACGTCGCTGGAATTGGGCCGGCGTCGCTGCCGGTATTCTGGGAATCTTCTTTATTCCGGGTATCAACGTCGCCGCGGGAAAAATCTTCCGTCTTGAGAAGCATTACTATTCCGCCGCTCTTTCGATGAAAGACAACGGCTTCTTTGCGGCACTGGCCTCTGACGTTACGAGAACGGTGAATAAAGAGAAGGCGCGAAGACCGGCCGGCTATTCCGAAGAGGAGATCGCGCGGATTCTTGCCCCTTACAGTCGAGAAGCCGCAAAAGGAACGAAGGAGCCCGTTCGCATCATCATCTACCTCATGGAGAGCTTCTGGGATCCCACTCGCTTTCCGGAGCTTGGGTTACAGAGCGATCCGATTCGCGAATTCCATCAGCTACAGCGAGAGTCCGCCTATTCCGGTGAAATGCATTCGCCCACGTTCGGCGGATTTACCGTCCAGGCCGAGTTCGAGCTTCTCACGGGCATGAGCGCCCATCTTGCCGACGATACGGCCTACCGCACGATCGACGCCCCGGCCTTTTCACTGGCCGCCTATGTGAAAGACGTCCGACCGACCACCAACCTCTTTGTTACATCGCATAACGCATGGTTCTGGGATCGCAGCCGTATTCTCCCCCGTTTCGGGTTTGACGTTTTAAAAGAACAGACCGACTTCGAATGCAAGGATTTCAAAGGAGCATGGAATTGCCCTTCTGAGTCCTGTCTGATTCAAGAGGCTCTTGGCTTTATGAAACGTGAGATACACCCGGGGCAGAGTTCCGTTATTCTGATCAACGGCGTCCAGAACCACGGACCGTACGAAAAGGAATACGAGGGACGCGACTTCAAAATCACCGGAGACGTATCCGCTCAGGATAAAATCCGTCTGCAAAACAACCTGAACCATCTTGCCGACCTTTCTGCCGCCCTGAAGCAGTTAACGAAAGCTCTGAAGAACAGCAAAGAGCGCGTTGTCGTGCTTGCTTTCGGAGACCACCTGCCCGGCGGTTACGACTTCTATGCCACACAGACGAACGAAAAGCTGCGCCGTACGCCGTTCCTGATCTGGACGAATCGCCCGGCATCAAGGAAAAGAGTAGACCTGATAGGAGCCAACTATCTTCCCGGAATGGCGCTTGAGGCATCGGGCCTGGAGACGTTACCCGTCCATCGCTATACGAAGGTGCTTTCACGTCGCATCCCCGTCATCACACCGGAGCTGGCCGCTCGTGCAAAAGAGGAACTGCTTCGCGAAGAGACGGGTGCTCCGCCGTCCACTGACGAAGAAGCGCTATTGCTGCGTGACTTCGCGTTGATCCAGTACGATCTTCTGCACGGCGAAGGCTACGCTCGCACAAAACGCTGACCGGGACTCAAGCCGCCTCTAAAAAAGCCGGTACGCATTCCAGATTGATAGAAATCAAACGCCTCGTCGAGAACGCGCAAATATCCTATTACTGAGACCTTCCGTAATTCAGCGGAACTCGAAACGGTGACTGGCTCCGAAACTTACCGTCTGGATAACCTCGGCATTTTCCTGTTTCTTCTCAAACGCAGGCAGCAGAATTAGAGAAGCTACGGTCACCTCGGGCGGCTCGCCCATGTAGATCCCGAACTGATCGGCGGCTAATAAGAAGCGAATATCAGTGCTTTTTAAAATTGAGTCAGATCTCAAGGCATAGATTTCAAGGAAAAGTTGTGTCCCGCCGGACAGCCTGTAATCGCCTCGCAAGGATAACGCGTAACCGCTGTGACGATATGAGTTTTCGAATATCGCATTGTTTAGAGAAAGGCCGCCTGCAGATGCTGAGCCACCGATCGCAAGTTCTTCCAGCTTTGCCGTGAGATTCATCTGGAATGCGGTGACACGCCCTTTAAAAGAGAAAGGAGAAGAACGGAAGCGTCTCTCGTATTCAAGCGCGAGCTCAGGCCCGGATCCTTTCATGGACAGAGCCGATCCCGGACCAAAGAAGGCTAAAGTAGTCGGTACTCCTGCCGAAATATATTCTGCACCGCCGATGAAGGAATAGCTTGTTGTGGCCTGATAAGATCTGTTGCCGAGATAAACGGCCAGAGCGCTACTATCGGATTGCCAGAATTGCCAGCCGGCCCGAAGGGAGGAATGCGCCTCTTCAAGCTTTTCCATAGTCACGGCATTCGCCCCGGAGATTGTAGAGAATCCAGGAACTTCGCCGGCGAGCGTATCGACAAAACTCACTTTTGCCGAATAGCTTCGAACGTCGATCTCGCCAATGAAACGGCTGAAGCCGCCGCGCAGGGCAAGCTGAGCGATTCCCTTGCTTGTATAATTCCAGTCCGTCTCGACATGAGTTTCAGCATTGCCCGTTTGTCCGCCGAGATACCCCAGGGTTGTTCCCTGATAGTTATCCCAGTAGAAGGTGGACAATCCGGAATTAAAGCGACCGCTTCCGATGGAAAAAAGCGGTTCGATCCACCACCGTGGAGAACTCTGCGATGGCTTCTCTTTTTCGACAGACTCACGCCGCTCTTTATCAAGGCGTTCCTTTTCGCGGCGTTCTTTTTCACGAGCAACTTTCTCGCGCTCCGCCTCAGCCTCTTTTTCGGCCTCCAGACGCTTTTTTTCCTGCTCTGCAAGTTCTTTACGCCTTTTCTCTTCGGCCTGCTTCTGCGCCTCTTTTTGCGGATCGAAAAGATGGTCGATTCGGGTGATGTTTTCTTTCTGGATTATGATCACTTTTCCATCGGCGGTCCGTAGCTGCACCGCTGTACGGCTTTGCTGGATAATGGTTCCATCGACCGATGTTCCGTTTTTCAGGAAGACTCGCTCTGCAAGAAGAGCGGAGCTGAAAAGAAGCAATATAACGACAAGAAGTGCTCTGGACATTCTCCTCGGTTATCCCTGACCCGGTTTCCGTCAAGATTTAAAGTTGCAGTGTTAGAACCAGAATCGGCGGCTGATGCCTGCGTGAATGGTTTGATCGCTTCCACCTGAAAAGTATCTGTCCACATTTGCAGACAGATCTTTCGAGATCAAGGCGCGATCCAGGGGAAATGTACTCCATTCATCAAAGGCCTCGCTATAGAAGAGAGAAAAGATTTCCCGAACCTTTTTCAATTCCCCGCGGCTGCGTGACATGCTATACGATAAAAATAATTCAATGTCAAAAACTGATTTATACGAAAGCCGCAGAGAAAAGTCAAAACCATTCAAAGTAAATTGATCTTTTCTTCCAGTTGCAAGAAATGTGTTACTAACACTGTCATTTCTTATAAACGCCTCCAGAATACTTGATCGAACATCATGTGAAAAAATAGATACTCTCACCGAAATCGTTATCCTCCCGAGCACCCTCGTCGCTTCGAAAGTCGCTTCAGGCCCCTCTCCGTAGAGGCTTATTGTGGAAGGAACCGGGAGGTACGTATCAAAGGCCTCGGAACCATCCGGATACAGGCTGCGACTCTGACCTGCATAGTGAAAGGTCGCATCACCCGCCAGAGTCCGCACCCCGAGATATGCCGTTAGATTCAGACCTTTTCCCTTATAAAAAAGATACCCTGCGCGCGCAGTAGAGCTCAACTCCTGAATTCCATCGACACGCGCGAAAAATAGATCATCAAAAACGGTATCGCTGCCCGCAATATGCGGCTGCGTTGATAGGTATTGAACGAAATCGGCTGAGGCACGATGCCGCTTCGACTCCAGTTCAATGATCCAATCCTGCCAGCCGGCCCGAAGAGAAATGTTTCTGTGTGATCCGTCAGCGTAGTTCCATCGCGCCTCTGGCGAATAAGTGCCGTAAACATCGTCACGATACAGGATCTGCAATCCCGTTTGATAGCGTCTGTAAACCGTTTCCAGATGAGACCTGTACTCGCCTCGGCCGGTGGAAAACGTCGGTTCAATCCACCAGAGCCTGCTCTCTTCGGGACGGACAGGTTGCGTTTTTTTCGCTTCTTCCAGTTTCTGTCGCTGTTCTTGTTCCTCTGCCCGTTTCTCTTCAGCCTTCGCCTCGGTCTCACGCTTCAGCTCTTCCTGACGTTCCCGTTCTTTCGCTCGCTCCGCCTCCTTCTGTTTCTCAGCTTCTTTAATCCTTTCGGCCTCTTTGCGTTGCTGTTCGGCCTTAGCCTCCTTCCCGTAGTCAATCCTTCTGATATCGTCTTTTGATATGGTTTTCACTCCGTCGACGGTGCGAATCTGAATGCTCGTTCTGCTCTGCTGCAGAATGGTCCCTTCAAGGACCGATCCCTCTTTCAGGTGAATTTGCTCGGCTACCAGCAGGCCGGGTAGCAGCACAACAAAGAGGACTAACTTTCGACGGTTAAGCATGCAATGAAGGAAGCAAAGAACTGCCGACGGTCCCATACTATTTATTTTTAAATATTTTTTTATTTGACTAATCGGAGATCCTGTGCCCATTCAGGCAGATGTCCGGAGAAGGGGGGCATGGGCAGAAAAAGGTAAAAGCAATAAGCGGATCCGTCTTTTTCTCGCTGGCCCGCTCAAATAGATTCTGATAACTTGCATGTATGGCAAGTATCATCCTGACCGGCGGTGGCGGACTCGTAGGCGCACGACTGTCTGAACAACTACTTTCAGACGGCCACCAGTTAACCCATCTCGCCTCTTCAACCCGCGAAGGTCGGGTTCCCACACTTACGTATGATCCGATGGCAGAGACCATGCCCGAGCTGGCACGAAAAGCGCTGCTTGACAGCGACATCGTTATCCATCTGGCCGGTGAACCGATCGCGGCCCGGCGATGGTCGAAACCGCAGAAAGAGCGCATTGTACAGAGCCGGGTTCAATCGACGGCGCTGCTTCGCAATACCATTATCGATGCTAAGAAAAAAGGCGAACGTCATCCGGCACGGTACATTCAGGCGTCGGCGGTCGGCTATTACGGAAATCGCGGCGATGAATGGCTTGACGAATCGGCTAAACCAGGGCATGACTTTCTCGCCGATACGGTAGTGGCCTGGGAACAGGCTGCCGCTCCCCTGAACGACGCTCTTTCAACGGCATTCGTTCGCATCGGCATCGTCCTTGACCGAGATGCAGGAGCTCTTCCGAAAATGGCGATGCCGGTGAAACTCTTCCTCGGCGCCATCCCCGGTTCTGGGAAGCAGTGGATGAGCTGGATCCATATCGCCGATCTGATAGCGCTGATCCGATGGCTGGTGCTGCACCCTGATCTGAAAGGCCCCTTCAATGCGGTCTCTCCGGAACCGATTCAGGCCGCCGATTTTATGAAAGAGCTTGCCCGGACTCTTGGCCGACCGACTCTGATGCCGTATGTGCCCGAGGCTGCCTTGAAGCTTGGCATGGGTGAGATGGCAGAGATGATAACGACCGGCTCACGTGTTTCGTGCAAGAAGATCGAGCAGACGGGCTTTTCGTTTCAGTTCAAGAACCTGCCGACGGCCCTCTCTGATCTCTTTGAATAGAACAGAGAGATGCATCTGATATCGCCAAAAAGATGGACGGCCTTTTGCGCCTGCTTTTATTGATACATAGTTATGGAGATCAAACCAGGCACTGAAGCAGGCGATATTCTACGTTCTCTCGGGCATACGAACCTACAAAGACACATCTTTCTATGCTGCGATCAGACAAAAGACAAATGCTGCTCGCGACAGAAAAGCAACGAGGCCTGGGAGTACTTAAAGAGAAGGCTGAACGAAACGGGCCTTGCAAAAGACGGACGAGTCTTTCGCACAAAGGCCAATTGCCTTCGCGTCTGTACCGATGGTCCGATTGCCGTCGTCTATCCTGATAACGTCTGGTATCGATCCTGTGATGAAGCAGTTCTCGAAAAGATAATCCAGGAACACCTGATAAAAGGTATACCCGTAAAAGAATACCGGATCGATTAGAAACCAATGGCCTGTACAGTCTATGGCCTCAGCACTCGTCGGTTTTTAAAATAACATGAACGAAAAAAGCTCGACACTTCCTTCTGTTACTGCGTCTGAAGAAGCATGAGAATATTCACGACAACGTTACTACTGCTCGGTCTTGCCTCCTGCGCTCAAAAAACCGTACAGGACTGCCACCGCGAGGCGGGCATCTGTCTGCAGCAATGCACTGCTCCGGGTATGAAAACCAACGAAGCCGCTCTCTGCGCCTCGGAATGCGATAAGCGTGCAAAGCGATGCGCAGATAACTCCGTCTTTTGATCGCTAAAAAGCGATCGCTACCGCCAGATCCCATGACTCTCGATACAGTAAGAATCTATCGGGATCTGGCGGAAGCCGCTTTAAGACGGCGACGTGATAGTACTGATCCAGCGGCCCCGCTGTCGGCGGTTTATACAGAGGTCGAGCCCAGCCAAGGCTGATCGTAAATCGATCATAGCGATGGATCAAGCCGAGCCCGGCTTCTCTAAAGACGGAACGCACTTCGTTTTTCGTCTCTTTGAGAACAAGCGATTCTTCATAGGGAGTACGGTACAAGAAGCTCGCGAAAAAGACTGTCGACTCCATACTCCAGCCCAGTCGAAGGTAACCCCGCCCCGCTTTCTTCAGTTCGTGGGACGCCGTCGTCGGCATCTCTACATACGAGTCACAACCGGGAATCTGCACACAGAGATAACCGTTCCAGGTGGTTTTTTCCAGATCGGGCAATAATCCTGCCTGATACAGGGCGGGCGATATCTCAGGATCGGGTAGCTTCGATGAAGGAAAGATACCCTCGATCTCAATCATACCGTAAAGCCCTTTCCCTCTCGTCGAGAGGGTCAACGCAGGTCGCAGTTCGGACCAGTTCTCGCGCACGTATATGTCGGAATCATTCCCCATTGGAAAAAGACCGCGCAGGTGGGCGTCAACGGACAATGCTTCGCTTCTCCACAGGGTTCCTCGAATGCCGAGTCCGGCCCGCCCATACCGTGCCGCGTCCTCACGATCCTTTTGAATGTGATAAACGTATGGAACTGAAAGCGTGAACCCAAGACGATCTTCAAAGATCGATATACCGGCAAAACCGCTTAACGCAAGCGTATTACGATTCTCAGGCTCCGCCTTGCGATACGTGGAAAAAAATCCGTACGCCGACCCCGTATAAAAGCCCGACGTACCTGCGGGCAGAGGGGCGCTGACTCCATGATGCGCGAAGATCGTATTTCCCGTGACAAGCAGTGAGGCGATGAACAGAAGCCGCTTAAAACTCATAGCATTCATGCTCTCTGATAAAGGCTGCCTCTTTCCATCGCGCATCTATCGTCGCGCCGGGATCCGCTTGTTGAACGCCCGAAAACAACGTAGAAAGATCTATGATCACCGCCGGCTCGATCCTTTCTCCGTCACGACCGGAGCTATGGCATTCCGGTACGACTGCTGGATCGGAATATGCACTCGTCTCGAAGGAAAAGGGTGAACCGTTTACGCTCCCTGTCAGGCTCAGATGCTTCAAATGAAAACGAAGCTGCTTCACCGATCCAGGCGGAAGGCTAAGAAAAATATTCGACTGATAGTAAGGACGCCCCCCTGAGTCGATGCCCGCCGTCGTCGATGCCGGAGTCACTGCCAGAAGACGGCGCACGACATAGCGGTACATGGAACCGTCGGCAGCCGGCTCCCCACCATGCGCATGCAGAGGCGAACCAAAAGATGCTGCGATGTCGGATGATAGAGAATCCCAGAAACGCCCGCCGAGAATACCTCCGAACGGAAGCGGATCGACAGTCAGTTCCACCTCTTCGACCTCCAGCGAAATGTCGTTAACCTGCACAACGGCTCCGCTTACCGGAGCCGTCAGGCTGAGAGGATCGGCATTCGCCTCAGCGTCATAGAGACGCAATTGAAGATCGGCGGAAAGGCTTTGCTGTGCGACAAGCCAATCAACAAGTGAAGCCTCTACCTTTCTCCGGTCGGCCTCAGTTCCGACAGTGCAGGCCGTCAGCAGTACGCCGCAAAGTAGAAGCCATCTCATGGCCCGAACCTCGAATCAGCCGGTAGAGGATTGGAATGCGCCGGATCGGTCAGAAACGAATCATCGGTTAACGACATCAGGAACTCCACAAGGTCCTGCGCATCCTGCTGCGTGATAACCCCTGCCCGCGGAAAATTGGCCGTGTCAACCTGTGAATGAACCGTACGAGAGGTTCCCGTAGCATTCCCATCGGCGGTGCGGTCCGGATAGTGTTGCGCTCCAGAACGATAGTGCTCGACGATCATCATCAGCATGAAGCGCGCTCTGGCGTCGTCATCAGCTCCGCAAGACGTGACATCAACCGCCGCATTGAACTCACTCCAGACCTCTGAAGCATTACGAGGCGGCGTACAATCAACGCTGCCGTCATGCAAATACGGAAAGGTAACGCCGACATTGCGCAGCGACGGCGCTCGAAATCGCCCCTCATCCGTCGATTCACCCGTAAGATCCAGTAATCCGCGCTCTCCCGGCTGGTTCAGCGAGTTAGCAAAATCATTCTCGCTGTAAAAGCCGTTGTTATGAAAGGCCGACTCCACCTGCGTCGATCCGGAATGAAAGGTCGTGTCGGTAAAGTTGAAGCCGCCATGACAGTGGAAGCATTCTCCCTTTTCGTTGTTGAAGACCTCAAGCCCGCGCTTTTGCGCCGCCGTCAGAGCAGCGCTGTCTCCGCGCGTGAATCTATCATACGGAGAATCAAACGACATGAGCGTCCTCTGAAAGGCGGCGAGCGCCATTCGAATATTCTGCTCCGTATAGGGGTCGGGCTCGCCCGGGAAGGCCGCTTGAAATCTTTCGTTGTACAGGCTATGCGAGGCAAACCTGTCGTGGATCTCGCTCTGAGGGAATCCCAGCTCGACGATCGTTCCATGATCGGGGGCAAACTCAAGAAACAACGGTGCCGCCGCCTGAAGCTCAAGGTTATCCACAGCGCTGTTTGCCCAGTTCAAGAATGTCAGGTACGCCACATTAGATAGATGCTGGGCGTTTCGTTTATGGAGCTGTCCGGTGCTACCCACAGCTCGACTTTTACGATCAGTGAAGGCGAATTCCTGCCTGTGGCAGCTGGCACAGGATTGTGTTCCGTTGCCCGAAAGCTGTTTATCGTAAAAAAGCATCCGGCCCAGCGCCACCTTTTCCGCTGTCTGGCAGTTCGACGCCGGTACGGCAGGTGTGGGAATACCGGCCGGCAAAGACCAGCTATAGGCAGCGCAGGACGATGCAGACGAGGTCGGCGATACCAACGCAAGGGTCGAAAGATCATCGCTTCCCGACTTCGCACATGACAGGAAGAACGCCATCGATACGGAGAGCCCTGCCCGGAGTAAAAACTCCGGGCAGACTTGTTTGCGATTTACGTTCATACGATCACCGCAGCTCGAAGACCGAAGTGGCCTCGCCCGTATCAATGCCGGCGCCGATGGCGGCCGCCGCAGTCGTAATCTTCAGATTATTCAGCATCGGCTGACAATCGGCGTCCGCAGCCGCAGGCATGCACGATTTATTGACGGCAAGAGCCGTATTGAACCCCGCAAGAAGCTCATCGAGCCTGAGAACGACACGGGCGCCCGTCGGTGTAAAGCCGCTTTTCGTTAACCGGATCGTCTTGCGAAACGGCTGCGCGCAGCTGACGGGGTTTGATACGCCCATACAACTCTGCGATCCGAGATGAAAGAGGGTGTTATTCGTATTGTTCTCATGTCTATATTCGAAGCGCGCGAACTTATAGCCCGACGTCCAGGACCAGTACATACCGCCGACGTTAAAAGGCGACTCGGCCGTATTCTGAATACGATTCAGATCATCCGTTAACCCCAGCACGAACTGGATGCCTGTATAACTCCCGGGAGTGTATTGAAATTGAATCGACGTATTCGTATCGGTCGTCGTCGTACCGCCCGTGCAGGTGCCGCTTTTGTCTTCAAAATCAAGAAGCGCCGCTCCCCGGCTCTGCCACTTTCCATCTGCGGTCATGATCACCGGAACGGTCGTGCCATCGTCCTTGACGAGACGAACATCTGAGATATAAAACCGCAGATCGAGCGGTTGAAGCGAAACCGTTGACGATACGGCGAATGTGCCACTGCAGCTGAAGACTGTATCGTTAAAATCACGAGCTTCAAACGAAACAACAGCTGAATTTAAAGAAGACGACGGTGCCGAAAGAGTGGCAAGAGCAGCCATGGCCGCCGCATCGTCGCTTTCTTCCTGTTGAAAAGGACAGCCGACGGTGACGGCCATCGCAAGCAATGCAATAGTACGAAAATTCATAGGGGTATTCCTGTTTCCTTTTTATGTGTTCTGGCGGCCGCATTACGCAGTGACGCCATGTAACGACGACTGTGCCGCAGAAGCGCACAGGCCGGAACCTCAAGAAGCGGGAACTCAGAAACGGTTCACATCCCGAGCTCAGGCTCGGGAAACAGGAGGGGCTCGACTCGCATATGCCCTGAGAGTCGCAGTTGTGCAGGCAAGAAGATGAACTATATCAAAACGATCGACGGTCTCATTCAGAGGCCATTTTGCGATCTCCAGCGGAGCGAAGAAAATATCATCTCGCTTAAATGCAATCGATGACGAATGCTTCTGTGTCGATTGCTGAAGAGCGGATGAATTCCCCCATGCAGAAGTGCCGGAACAGATGGCCGATTCACGGTCATAGTCGGCGTAAGAGCCAGATAGAGCCGATGCAGTCTGCGCAAAAGTAGCAGCCAGCAATAACGTTGCCGTAACTCGAAGCCATTTTACCTTCACGCGAGGCATAGAAACAACCGATCTAAAGAAGTAAAACCTGTCAAATGGAAAATATCACTCCACTACGGAAATAAGAATCGAAAGGCTGTATTTTGAACGGATCTTCAGTGACGGCTTCTTTCCCTTGCAAAACGAAGCATCCGGTCCTGCAGAAGATCAAAGGAGGCCTCTTTAATAACGGCCGTATAACCTCCGACCTTCTCGGGAGCGGCCTTACGATAGTAGCGATCATAGTGTTCGTTCAGCAGCAGAAGAGCGGCGTGAGTACGATCCTGTCGCTCAACGGACGATAGAATCTCCTGAAATACGGCGCCTGATAACATCGACTTCATACGGGTGAGTCGCTCGATGAGAACGGAATCGGATTCAGCGTATTCAGCGGCAAGACGGACGGCCCTTTCCTGAACAGGCAACTCCGCCCATATCTTTTCTCCGTTGCACATTTTCTCGTAAAGAAGGCCTGGCAACGCCAGACGGCCGATCTTTCGACTTTCCCCTTCGACAAAGACGACGCCCGGTCTGCCGCTCTGCAATAGCCCCTGTTTATAAAGATCGTTCCAGAGCAGGCTTTCAAAGCCCTTCTGAGACGGCTGAGACTGAAAATCACCGCCGAGCAACGACCCCTTGTGGTTCGCATAACGCTCCAGATCAAGGACACTGAACCCATGCTCACGCAATACATGCAGCAACTCCGATTTGCCGCTTCCGGAAGGGCCGTGTATGGTTATGAACGTCAGATGCTCAAGCGAATCACGGGAATTCTCAGAAGCCGGACTATCGGGGTCCGTTCCATAAAGCGTTCCATTCACGAGTCGCCTGTAAGATCGGTATCCGCCTTCGATCAAAAAGCATCTGTAGCCGATCAGATCCATGACGACGAAAAGCGAGGAGGAGCGCATGCCTCCGCGCCAGCAGTACAGGATGAATTCGCGCTGCGGCTTGTGATAGAGCCTCTCACCGGACTGCGCCATATCCTCTCTTACGATCTCTTCGATACGGGGCAATATGCCGGCAATATTCGCTGAAACGAGGGCCGCTCCGTGATGTCGCGCCTCGAAGGAATTGGCGCGATACATCGTCCCGACCATCGCACGCTGCTCGTCGCTTAAAACGGGAAGGTTCACGGCGCCTGGAATATGATCCTCGGCGAACTCTGAGGGCGAGCGGACGTCGATCAACGTCTGCCGCTCGGGCTGGAATTCGTTCAGAACGTCATCGATCTTTTTTATCTTGTAAGAGGGCTGCATCTGCTTTTTCTGTTTTCCTGAAGTATGGAAGGAACTCAAGCAAAACCCGTCAGGCTGATGGATCTCTCTCATGGGTCGGGCTGCGGTTGTAAGATCGGCCCCGACGACCTGCACGGCATCCTCGGCCGAATCGGACATACGATCAGCGATGAGCGTGTGCTCGTGGGTAACGATACGGGCGACGATGCCGCCGTCGTACGCGTGCGAGACGATCTTGCCATCGTTCAGACTACGGATTTCTTTACGCCGATCATGAATGATCCGTATCGCTTCGGCCAGGTGGCCGCCGCCAATGCGCTCTCTGACGTTTATGCAATGGCCGGCACGCCGCTTTCCGCCCTTTCTCTTGTCGCCTTTCCCGTCGATACGCTCGACCGTTCCATTCTGGCCGACATCCTGCGCGGCGGTATCGACAAGGCAAAAGAGGCCGGTATCGAAATCGTCGGAGGCCATTCCATAGACGATGCCGAGCCGAAGTTCGGGCTGGCCGTTACGGGAACCATTCATCCCGATCATATTGTGCGCAACCGAGGCGCCCGCTCAGGCGACGTTCTTATACTCACAAAGCCGCTCGGCGTCGGCATGCTGACAACGGGAATCAAACGTTCCTTGATCAGCCATGACCTTGAAGACATCGCCTTCCAGACGATGGCAAAGCTGAACGACGGAGCGGCGCGAGCGATGCAGAGGCATCAGGGCTTCGTACATGCGGCAACCGATATTACGGGCTTTGGTCTGTGCGGGCATCTTTATGGCATGTTGAAAGAAAGCGATCTGAACGCAGAGATCCGATTCTCGGCCCTTCCTCTTCTTCCTGGCCTTGACGATCTCATTGCAAAGAAATGCTGGCCCGGCGGTACAGGTCGCAACTTTCGCTATGTGGAATCTATTCTTAAAATATCCGTTCCCGACGAACTCACCGAGAAGGCCCGGCTCATCTGCTGTGATCCACAGACCTCGGGCGGCGTGCTCATGGCCGTCGATCCAGCTAAGGCGGATGCCGTTATCGCAACTCTTAACGAAGAGAAGACGCTCTGCGCCGCCAGCATCGGTCGTATCAGTGAAGGCGGTCCGGCCATCCGCATTATAGAGTAGCGCCGGCGTCTCTATGCGGAGTCGGGCGCGAATCGCAACTGGAGCGAATCGTATCATTGCCCGACAACCCCGAAAACGGATGACAGATTCTGACACCGATGTCAGCCTGCCGCATGCAACGCGACGAACTCATTGCGGCGACCAGAGCCTATCAAACAAAACTTGGCTCCATCTTTGAAAAGATGCCGCTCCAGGTCTATGCTGCGAAACCCATAAAAGGATGGAGCCCCGCCCAGAACCTGAACCATATCCTGAAAGTAAACCGGCTCATCTCAATGCTTTTCGGTCCGTTGCGCTTCGGATCAGCGCTTGCCGCATTTCGACACATTCCAGAGCGATCGATCGAAGGCCTGAAAGAACAGTATCTCGAAAGCCTGCGTCGCGGATTCACGGCCGGCGCCTTCTCGCCCTCCCGTCTGCAAAAGGTCTCAGAAGAAGACAGACGCGAAGCTCTTGCCCGGCTTGCCGAAACGACCGCTCTCTTCTGCGAGCGAATCAGTCGCTGGAGCGAAGAAGATCTCGATCGGGTAAAGTTTCCACATCCGGCCGTCGGACCGGTGACGGCAAGAGAGATGGCGCATTTCACCCTCTTTCATGCGCAGCATCACATGGGCGTCGTCGCCTCACGACATCCCGATCAGGTTCCGTTAGCCGAACTGGCACGTCTCATCTGAAAAGGACGCTCTATCGCAAGATAGAGCATCGTAGATCCGGCCGCTGCAACGACAAGAGCGTACAGCCAGCCCAGGAAGACGTGCGTGATTTCGCTATCGGGGTTAACTCCGATCTGCCGCAGGCCCACCGTCAGGAAGATCGGATGCCACAGATACAGCGTATAGCTGATGCGCGCGATAAAACGCAGAGCGGTCGAAGACAGAAGTCGACCGAACAGCGACGACTTCGATGACCTAACTGCGAGAAAAAGAAGCATCGCAAACCCCGCGGCAAAGAACGCGTATCGAAACGTACGATAGAAGAATCCGTCGATTTCACAGAGATGACCGATAAGCAAGAGAGCCGCTGCAACAATAGAAAGGCCGCCCTTTAAAAGCCGCGACGAATCTACCTGAATCAGCTCAGCGACGATCATGCCGGCAAAGATCCCATCCAGACGGGTATGCGTATAAAAGTAGATCATGCCATCGTCGTGCCAGTAGAGGCGCAAAAGCGTCGGAATCATAAACAGGACGACGAGCAACGCCAGACGTGCTCTGCTCTGCAAGCGTTGAAAAGCGAGCACAAGCAACGGCAGAAGTAGATAGAAGTGCACCTCTACGGAAAGTGACCAGCCCGGCTCAAGAAGGCGATCGGCGGAGTAATTCGAAACAAAAAGCAGATCGGTCCACGCAGAAGAAAGAGACGTCGTTAGCCGGTAGGCCATCTCATGCTGGCCGGCCCTCTCCAGCGAACCGATCAGGTTATACACATAAATGGCCGCCCCGATTAGGGCGAAAATGTAGGCAGGCAATATACGGCGGGCTCTCTTACGTGCGTAGGCCAGTAAAGCATGCCGATTCATCGGTTTCGCCACAAGGTGGCTGTAGACCAGAAAGCCGCTTAAAACAAAGAAGAGATCGACGCCCGAGGTCAGGTTGCGCGCAAATCGATCCAGAGACGCGAACGGAACGCCAAGATACGGGCCGGCAGGCACATACAGATGCAGCAAAAGGACGGCCAGGATGGCAAGAGCGCGCAGACCATTCAGCGCCTCGATCTCGCCATCGTTACGGGCAAAAAGATCAACGACGACAGACCTCAGGGCAGATCGCGCTTTCAGAAAGATGTTCGGAATCGATTCGACAGAATCAGAAGATGCAGATCGGGAAATATTACAAGAAAAAAAATCCCGGGCCTCGCGGCCCGGTAAACGCAACCCTAAACAGTGGAGTCAATTTACGCCTCGAATTCAGACCGTCCTTTGAGGAAGAGCAGGACGATCAGGCCGGTCAGCATCACCGAAACAAAGGCCCACAGCAGGGACTGATGTGACAGTCCGTACTGTAGAACATAGGCGGCGATGGGGCTCCGGCTGAAATAACGATAAAGATTGTCAGATGATTCCGGTGTCGTTTGCAGATACCAGTCGCGGTTCGTAGCTCCGCGCGATTCATACCAGGATTTAAACTGCGGATAACCGGACTCGATATGCTTCTTCTCAAGCGGCCAGTTCCACTCCGCCGGCATTTTCAGAGCCCAGGGGAATCCGTTCGCGTCGATATAAGGATCGGTCGCTCCGGCGACCATTCCGGGAAAGTGGATCTGCTTCTGCGTATTGAGAACATAGATAAAAAGATCGTAGGGAGCGGCCGAAAGCGTAGGAGCCGGCTCTTCAAAGATAACCTCAACCTCGGCAGTATATCCCTTCACATACTGCGAGCCTTCGGACACGTTACACATGCCCGGGCACAAGACGCTTGAATCGAACAGAGCTGCACTGCCCATAGCAGGATTCGCAAAGTAATCGATGCTTTTCGGGAAAACAGGCAATGCCTCGAAAGACGAAAGGCTGCGCGTCAGATCTGCCACGACCTGCCCGGCGCCGTCGCGCACGACGATATGGGCGACTCCATGCCCCGGCAGATTCAAGAAAAGATTATGCTTATAACCGGCGCCGCGTGCAAGCACGCGATACTCGCCGCGAAGACGTACGACCTGTCCTTTTGCATCTCTGTCCTCTTCGTTCTTCACCTGAACGACGAAGTCGTTGAAGTCGGCGTCTCCTGCCGTCGGGTACAGATCCTCAAAGGCGACGACAGAAACGCCGCCGGCCGGATAAATCAATCTCGACGAACGCGTCGCATCTTGCGGATAGTAGTCAAGTCCATCGGGAACTCCGTCTGCGTCGGCATCGGCGATCTGTGTAGCGTCGGTGGGCTGAGTGAATTCAATGTCGCGGTCGATGCCGATCAGATTGTCGGTAGAGATGGGCTGCGTTGCCACCGTTTCGCCGACCTGCACGACCAGTTCCAGCTCGTCTGACGTGGTCGGAATCGTAAGCTGCCCGCTTACATTTCCGTTCTCATCGGTAACGCCCTGAAAAACCGAGATACCTCCCTGATCGGGATCGGTAATGTTTACGATCGCTCCGTCAACCGGACCGTTCGGATCGGTAATCGTCACGTCAACGGTGATCTCCTGCGTCGTTTGAAAATTGAAGTCGGTTTCGCCCGTCTGATCGGCGATTTCGGCATTGGCGCTCTGATCTTCAGACGCAGGCGTAGAGCCGTCGCCGATGGGCAGGCTCGTTCCCGAACCGCCTTCGGCCAGAGGCAGAAAGAGAAACGGCTTCTTCTTTTTGGAGCACGATGCAAGAAGTATGATGGCGGCTAAGAGTGCAATGGCAACGGGCCATTTTCGATCGAATCTCATTCCCTATGTCCTCGTTTCAGAGGACGGCAGCCACGACGAAAATCCGACTTTTTTCTCGTTCCGGCGACGTTTCCGGTAACGAAAAAGCGTGAAAGTGCTCTCTGACTGACCCGGAAAACAAGAGCCCTCAAAAATCCGTCGACTCATCCTCCCAGGGGAAGCGCACCCAGACCGATTCATCGACCTCACGGGCAAAGAGCGTCTGCTCGAAAGGCAGGGATCGCTGGATGTGACGATACAGAAAAGCCCCGTCAAAGCTCGATTCCGAGTACAGCTCCTGGATCTTTGCCATCGTTCGCCCCGTGGCGAGAATATCGTCGCAGATCAGGTAGCGCGCTCCGGACTTCAGGGCGGGCTTGAAATAGACGACGAATTCGCTCGATTCAAAGCCCTGATACGATGTGAGATGAATATACTCGACGGGCAGGCCCAATCTACGGGAGAGAAAATCCGACAGATAAAAGCCGCCGCGCAGAGGGCAGAGGATGGCCTCATATCGCGCCTTCAGCGGTTCAAGCCTGTGATACAGACCGATCGCCATATCGCGAAACGCCGCATGAGAAAGCGTGAGTTCCCGCGTTATCGGAGCGCTTTGCAATGCGATCATTTCGGTCATCGGTCTTCCTCCAGGCGGAAAGAAACGGAACGCCCTGCACGAAACGGAATTAACTCATCTCCGCCCATGTCATAGCTATCGGGCACCGTCCACGGCGTGCGAACAAGGCGAACCTTTTCCTGCCCTAACTCAAGCCCGTAAAACCGAGCGCCGTATTCGCTTAAAAAGGCCTCAAGACGATCCAGCATGCCTTCTTCGTCGAAGATCTCTGCATAGAGTTCGACGGCTGCATGCGCCGTATAGATGCCCGCCGACCCACACGCCGATTCCTTTTTATGGCGGGCATGCGGCGCGCTATCCGTGCCGGCAAAAAAACATGGCTTGCCCGAGAAGGCGGCGGCACGCACGGCCTGACGATCCTCTTCGGTTTTCACGACGGGCAGACAGAAGTGATGCGGCTGCAGGCCGCCCTGAAAGATATCGTTTCGCGTAAGCAACATGTGATGCACGGTGATGGTCGCCGCCGTATGTCGCTCATGGATCTCGACAAAGCGCACGCCTTCTTTCGAAGAGACATGTTCGAGCACCATCGGCAGCTCGGGAAAGCGCTCACGAAGCGGATGAAGCTGTCGTTCGACAAAAACACGCTCGCGATCGAAGACGTCGACCTGCATATCGGTCACCTCTCCGTGAATCAAGAGAGGCATGCGATGCTTCTGCATCGCCTCGAACACATCATAAAAAGGGGCAAGGTCGGCGACTCCAGATTCGGAATTCGTCGTCGCTCCGGCCGGATAAAGCTTCACGGCCTTAATATAATCGGTCTTCACGGCCTCTTCGATCACCGAAGGCGTTATCCGATCGGTTAAATAAAGCGGCGTGATCGGATGAAAACGATTGCGATACTCCGATGGAAGGGCATCGAGAATGCGAGTTCTATAATCGCGGGCGGCCTCGATCGAATCTACGGGCGGACGTAGATTGGGCATGGCGATGACTCTGCCGAACTGCCGTGCCGCCTGCGGTACCGTCAGCTTCAACGCCGCTCCGTCGCGCAGATGAATATGCCAGTCGTCGGGTTTACGGATCAGAAGATCGGCCATGCGCCAGACGAACATGCCCGGCTTCAGAGGAAAGTGGAAATTGGAGGGCTCGGTGTGGAACAATGGCTTACGCTGATCGCAGGCCGACAGGTATGATTTAATTCACGAAAAAGCGGCCTCACGCATTTCAAGTAGCATCCGGGATAGCTCGGTAAGGGAAATGGCTTCTATCTCTCTTGAAAGCGGATAGCGCTCATCCCCTGAATAAACGACGAACTGCCGGTCCGGCTTCAGATCGTCACAGGCGGAGTAGAACCCCTTTTCGGGTCGGGGTTTCAGACCGTGTTTGATTTCGATGGCCCAGAGTTTTCCATCGGGCAATACAAGCAAAAGGTCAATTTCCGCGCCTCCGGCTGTGCGATAGAAGAAAGGTTGCACGTCGGCAGGGGCATGAGCGAGCAGATTCTCGATCACAAAGCCCTCCCAGCTCGCCCCGAGAACGGGATGGGAGAGCAGCGTATCGTGATCGGGAATGGCAAGCAGGCTATGTAGCACGCCGCTATCACGAATATAGATGCGAGGTGAGCGTACCAATCTCTTCCCTGCATTCGTATGATATGCGGGAAGACGCCGTACAAGGAAGAGGTCAACAAGCAGGTCCAGATACGAGGCGACGGTCTTTCCGTCTACGCCCAGATTGCGGGCCAGATGGGCGGCATTATGCAGTTCTCCCTGAAGATGGGCAAGCATCGTCCAGAAACGGCGCAACATGGTACCAGAGATCCGGGATCCGAACTGAGGAATTTCGCGTTCCAGATAAGTCCGAATAAAATCCCGGCGCCACATGTCGCTCAGGGCGTCCGTTCTTGAGAGAAAGCTCTCCGGGAATCCACCCCGTACCCAGAGACTCATGCGCTCTTCAGAGCGAATTTCAAGGATGGTAAACGGAGTCAGCTCGAGGTAGCTTACGCGACCGGCCAGGGACTCGCCGGATTGTCTCAGTAGATCCAGGGAGGCTGATCCGAGTAAAAGGTACAGGTTGGTACGCTTCCCCTCACGACGCGCTTGATCGATGAGGCCGCGCAAAACGGGGAACAGTCCGGGCTGGCGATGGACCTCATCCAGAATAACAGGCCGCTGAAGGCGGGTTGATAGATAAAGCTCGGCCTCCTCGAGCCGGGACCGGTCCTGCTCTGATTCGAGATCCAGATACAGGGCGTCACCGGAAAGCTGCAATGCCAGCGTTGTTTTACCCACCTGTCTCGGTCCGAGCAGAACAACGGCCGGCAGGTTGGCCAGCCGATATTCCAGCTCTTTCTTTAGCAATCGCCCAATCATCCTTGCAATTATGGAGGCAAGATCCATAATTGCAAGGATATTTCCCTTTAACGGCTCATCCTCGGCTGCCTGCATCTATTCTTCCAACGTGCCGGAAGGTGCTCAGCGATTGGGGGTGCGCAGCAGGTGGGTTACTTTATTGTCCCTGCCGCTTTCTTCAGCAATCGCCCAATCATCCGAAATTCGATCGAAAGCGCTCCGGCCTGAGCCCCAGGGCAAGCGTCGTCTTCTGCAGAGACTCGCCGAAGTCGCGCGAGCCCACCCAGAATACCGTCGCGTCTGACAGGTCGGGAGCGGCCTGCTGCAATCGCTGCACGGCATTCTGCATCAGGCCCTCACGATCATAGCATCCGACAAAGCGGAGGCCCTGCTTCTGCCAGGCCTCAATCTCGTCGCGATAAGGCAGATCTGCCTCGGTGAAGGCTCCGTGCCAGAGTTCGAGTTCGAGGTCGGGGTTCTGGTCGGGCGAAGACAATACCGAGCGAATCAGCGAACGAAACGGGCCAAGCCCTGATCCCATAGAAAAAAGCAGCATCGGTCCCGTAACGTCGCCCGTTTGAAACCCCGCCCCCTCAACAGAAAGCAGCTCAACGGTATAACCCGGCTGCGCATGGCAGAGAGCAGAAGCTGCGCCGTCGTCTTTCAAAAGAAAGCTGACCGGCTCGCCCGGAAGGGACGAGAAGGCATAATAGGCTTTCTTCTCTTTATCGGTCACGCTATCGACCACAATCGCATATTGACCGGGATGCTTGAATTCGGGAACGATCTCGGCCATCTGAACGTGATAGAGATGCTCGGTTTGCCGGGATACGGATCTTACGGTCAATGATCTCACAGATGCCTCACTTCAGCGATTGCGCGTTTTCTTAGCGGTTTTTTTCGCGGATTTCTTTGCGGACGCAGTCGCAGGCGACACAACGCCTTTTCGCGCTGCCGTCACCGTTCCGCGCGCCCCTGTTTTCTCCTTTAAAGGAATATGCGCAGGACGCTGTGGCCCTCCATAAAACGGGGTCTCGAGAAAATTCTCTTCACCTTCAAGGCAGGCTAAGAACGATCCTTGCTGATCGGAACGCCGGAACTGCGCGAAAAGCCCCCAGGCCATCGAAGGGAAAAGACGCGCAAGCGGACGGCTGATGGCAGGCGGAAAAGGATAAAAGTTCGAGCCGCGGCGAGCGACGAACGAAAAGAATCCGCCCGCTTCGGTAAACCGCTTCAGGTCGGATAACGTGAAAGAGCGAACATGCGCGCTGAGGCTCTGCTGCGCCGTCGGATGCAATCCCACAAGAAGCAGCAGACGGTTATGCAGGCTGGCAAGGTTAGGCACACCGATGATCAGACATCCGCCTGGTTTCAGGATGCGAGCGTACTCGGACATAATCCAGAAGATCTCTTTCGTATGTTCGAGCACCTGATTGGTGACGATGACATCGACGGAGGCGTCGGCGAAAGGAAGGCTGTCGCGCTCGATATCAAGATCGAAGGTTTCAATGCCAAGAGCCCGACACTCTTTAACAAAAGGCTCGTAGCCTTCGACGCCCGTCAGCCGCAGAGCGGACGCCTCTCCGCCCAGCTCTTCAAAGCGCCGTCGGATGCCGACAAGATCGTCGCCGTGTCCGCAGCCCGTATCAAAAACGACGCCGCCGCCGTTTTCGAGAAGATAGCGCGCCCCCCAGTCGGCGATGATTTCACGACCGTAGTTCAGGAACTCCGTTCCCTCTTTCATTTTCTTAAACAGAGCGCGTATCATACCTGCACGATCGAAAGCGAAGTCCCGACGTCAATCCCTTCGCCGGTTTTGCCCGCCCGAGGACGCATTCAGCGCATTGGGGGTCTCTTTTTCGACAGAGCGTGTTCCCGTGCCGCACGATCAGCGCGTGGAATTCGTTCAGATGGGCGGTCAGATCGGCCTCCGTGAAACGACGTCGGAACTCCGACTCGACGGCAAGGCGAAAGGGCTCGTATTTCAGGGGAATACCGAGCTGCAATCGCTCGGCCAGACGAAAACTGTAGGCATCGACGACAAAAAAGGGCAGATTCAGGGCATAGCAGAGGATTGAATCGGCCGTCTCAGGACCGATGCCTTTCTGCTCCAGAAGCTGTCGACGCAGTTCCTCCGAAGAAGCAGAGGCACGCAGCGTATCGACCGAGAAATCAAAGCGCTCAAACCAGCGCAGAAAGCCCTGCAGCCGCGCCGCTTTCTGGTTGAAATATCCGGAGGAGCGGATGAGCTGAGCCAGATCCTCCTGAGAGAGTCTCAGGATCTGCTCCGCCTGTAATTCGGTGGCCGCTCTCAGGGATGTCAGGGCCTTTTCGACGTTCTTCCAGCTTGTGTTCTGGGTCAGAATGGCTCCGACGATGACCTCGAAGGGGCTCTCGGCCGGCCACCAGCGCGAAGGCCCGAGCTGGTGCAGCAGACGTTCGTAGACGGGCAGAAAAACGGGCACGACCCGTTCTTTTCGCTGCGCTCTTTTTTGAAAGGATTTCGCAGGCCTGCCTGCCGATAATAGGGAATGCTATGGACCGGATGAGCGAGAAATGGCACCGATTGCTTGAAGCCCGTGAGCATCTGATTCAGGTCTGCGACGAGATCGATCAGAATCTTAACAAAAATAGACTTGTTCGCAGGCACTGGAACGAAAAAACGTCGGAGTGGATGGAGCGCTTCAAGAAGACTCCGCCACAGGAAAACTATGAGCGCGCCCCGTGAACATCGAACTGATCGCGTGCATATTCTGCTCGAGGGCGGACTGTGGCGTATTCAGCCGTTAACGCGACTGGACCTCACGTTTTCTGATGAGTTCCTGAAAGACGCTTCGCGTATGCTTTCTCAGGAGCCGACCGACGCCATCTGCGATCTTTCGCTTGTGCCGTATATGTCCTCTTCGGGCGTAAAGGCTCTGCTCAACATCCAGCAATTCCTCAAGGCGCACCGATTCCAGCTCGTACTCTGTAACCTGACGCCTGAAGTGCAGAAGCTGGTCGAGCTGTCTGAACTCGTCAACGTTTTCACAATCGTGAAAGATCGCGACGCCGCCCTGAAACGACTGGGCATCTGACACTGCCGACTTCCCGGCGCGGGCGTCCTGAAAAAGAGTTAAGCAACATCACTTTCTGCCGATTTCATGTATACGCATGGATCGCCAGGCTCTGCGCACCTTCGGATTTGATTCGCTGCCCGATGCAGATCGTCTGCAGCGACGTTACCGTGAGCTTCTGTTCGCGCATCATCCCGATCATAGCGCTTCAACCGAGGCGGGCCGACAGACGGCCGAGATCGTCAGGGCCTACCGACTGCTCCGCAAACAGCTTCGAGATCGCACTGGCGCAGTGCTGCCCGATGAGCAGATCTATCAGCTGATTGAATCCGATCAGCATCGTATCGCCCTTCCCTTGAATAGCGTTATCGGCTTTGTTCGCACCGACGAAACCGAGATTCAAAGCCTCTTTCTGTCTGCCATCGCCCGCTACAGAGAAGAATCTTACATCATCTACACGCTTCGCGGAGGCAACGTATCGGCGGCGCGATGCAGCGGCTGGCTGCTGCTTCTGAACGGGCAGCGACGGAGCGGCCTGCTCTTCTCACAGAAACCAGAACGCATTCAGTTTTCGTCTCTTGGCGAGGGCATGCTTATGGGCGGCCACGACGGATCGACCTTCGTTCTCGCTGGACAGCAGTACCGGATTCCCCGACTGTGAGATAATGGGCCTCTATTGCTCGCATACGGGAAAGCCTCTGAAGAAACGCCGGCGCACCGGTGAGGCCTTTGCGTGGTCCGACGAGGGTCTGCTCTATTCTCTGAATGCCTATCCCCTCTCGTATGAAGAGGATTATTTTCTCGCAGACTATGAACGCACCTATGGACGCAGCTACGAAGAAGACGAAGCCAACCTGCGCCTGCTTGCCCGGCGAAGACTGCATCATTTAAAACCGCTGACGAACGAACGACCCGGTAGCCTGCTCGAAATCGGATGCGCTGCGGGTTTCTTTCTTGATGAGGCCCGAACATCGGGCTTTGACGTTACCGGTATTGAAATCTCAGCATGGGGATGCAACCTTGCGCGAAAGAAAGGGCTTCGCGTCCTGCATTCCTCGTTCATCGAACCGACGCTCGAAGGCGAAGCTCTTTTGCAGAAAGAACGCTTCGACGTTGTCGCCGCCTTCTATGTGATCGAACATTTTGCAGATCAGAGAAGGGTCTTTGAAACGATCTCTTCTCTCTTAAAACCGGGGGGCTTTTTCCTCTGCGCCCTGCCCTCCATTCACGGTCCACTTTTCGACTATGACTTCAAGAAATGGGAGCAGACGCATCCGGCCGATCACTACGTCGATTACAGCCCCGTTTCCATAAAACAGATACTTCCTCTGTATAACCTGCGGGCGTTACGATTCTTTCCGGCCTCGTATCATCCGGAACGCAGCGGCGGATTTCTCAGGCGATTGCCGACATCGGTGTACAGAATGTACGCCGATAGAGCGGCCTACGGTGATACGCTGGAATTTGTAGCACAGAAGTTTGCATGAGGCTCCGACCAGAGCTCGAACTGGAACGCAGGCATCAGCCCTGAGAAGGGCTTCTATCTTTTTCGCCTTCGAAACGCACCTCAACCGAATGCCCGTGCTCCTGATCAAGGCCTTCGACCTTGCTCATGATGCGGATCGGCTCAAGGGCCTTGCGCAGACTCTCACGCGTCGGATACTGATATGTGATCCGCTTCATGAAGGTATCGACGCCGACACCCGAGAACATGCGGGCCGCTCCGCCTGTTGGAAGTATGTGGTTTGTGCCGCTGAAGTAATCGCCAAGAGCTACCGGAGCATAGTGGCCGAGAAAAACGCTGCCGGCTGCGGTGATCTTCTCCAGATCGCGCTCGGGCTTTTCGGTAGCGATCTCAAGATGCTCGGGACCATAGTCATTCGAGAAGGCAATGGCCTCGTCAAGCGTCTCGAAGACGACGGCGTAGGAATGCTCGCGAATACTCGTCTCTTTCATCGAACGTCGTTCGGGTCGTTCATCAAGGCCTTTTGCGATCTCTTCAGAGACACGTTCGGCCAGCACCAGGCTGTCGGTTAACAGGATGCACGGACTATCTTCGCCATGTTCAGCCTGTGAGAGCAGGTCAGCGGCGACGAAGGCTGGCCTGGCCGTGTTATCGGCGATGACGATGACCTCGGAAGGACCGGCCGGCTGATCGATGCGTACACGGCCCGTCGATGCAAGTAGGTTCTTCGCAGCCGTCACATAACGATTGCCCGGACCGATAATGAGCTCGGCCGGAGGCGTGAGTAGACCATGATAGGCGGCAGCGACGCCATGGGCTCCGCCGGCCTTGAGAACCGCATTCGCACCGGCAAGGCGGGCGCAATAGAGCACCGCTGGATGGATCTTACCGTCACGACCGGGCGGCGTTAAGAGCGTAATATGAGATACGCCGGCAATGCGAGCCGGCACGACGCCCATGAGAACGGACGATGGATAGAAGGCCTTTCCGCCCGGAACATATACGGCAACTCTCTCGACTGGCCTGTACATATAGCCGAGCGTCGAAGTACAGACCGTAGTCTTCTGATCTTCGAGCATCTTACGCTGAAAGGCGTGAAAGCTCTTGATATTCTGGTAGGCAGTTTGAAATGCCTGCTTGATCTCGCTTGAAAGGGCAAGCTCAGCCTCTTCAAACTCTTCAGGAGTTACAAGGAACGGGTCAGGCGCCACTCCATCAAGACGCTCCGAGATACGTTTCAGAGCGACCAATCCCTCAGCGGCAATCTCGTCGAGAATCGCCTGCACGATGGCAAGGGCTTCACGGTCTTCAGATGAGCTTCGCTGAAGAAGACGCGCACGCAGCTGCGGCGTCAGTTCAGAGCTTGAGTAGATCTTAAGCATTGCATTCTCCGCTGATCGACAGGGAGCAAAGGAAGAAAGGAGATATGGGCGATGACAGGATCGAACTGCCGACATCCTGCTTGTAAGGCAGGCGCTCTCCCAGCTGAGCTAATCGCCCTTTTTATTATTCCAATCAGGCCGATTGGCCGTTTGCAGCTTTGTTCAGGAAAAGGGCCATACGGCTCTTTTTACGGTCTGCCTGACGATGATGGATCAGATTCCGCTTTCCTGCTCGGTCCAGATACGTAGTATAGGAACGAAAGGTCTCGCGTGCCTCTTCCAGTTTATTCTCGGCAACGAGTTTAAGGATTTTCTTCTGCAGAGTACGAAGACGCGTCTTCTGAGGGCGATTCAGCTCCCGACGTCGCTCGATTCTTCGAGAATCCTTCTTTGATGACTTAATATTCGCCACAACAGACTCCTGTGAAGGGTACAGAAATTCAAAGCAACGATTCGTGTCAACGCCGATTCTGTCTGCAAATACAGAATACGGCATTTTTTGCCACGCAGACCGAACCAGAAGCGCCCCACCACTCCGGACCGGATCAGATTTTTGTTTGACGCTACGGGCGCCTCTGCGCTTATTGCAAATACCCCCTACCCCTATACGGTAGTTTCGGGAATCCACAGGGAGTGCATCTACTTGATATGAAACACATCTCTCAAAAACGAGCGGCGGCTTTTGCCCTGATCTCGCTTCTTGCGAGCGCCGTTCTTGCCGAATCGGCATCTGAAGAACTATCCTTTGAAAACGTCTGGGAGCGTGTCGAAAAAAGTTCGGACTCCTTGCAGGCGGCGAGGCTCGACGCCGAGGCGGCGCGCATCGGCAAAAACCGCATGAGCCGTCACTGGCTGCCGCGAGTCTACACCGATCTGCGAGCTTTCCAGACGAACGACCCGCTTACGATCTTTGGCGGGACCCTGCTACAAAGAGAGGCGAGCAGCG
Source organism: Leptonema illini DSM 21528 (assembly GCF_000243335.1). NCBI lineage: Bacteria > Pseudomonadati > Spirochaetota > Leptospiria > Leptospirales > Leptospiraceae > Leptonema > Leptonema illini. The sequence continues at coordinate 3,102,849 of NZ_JH597773.1, forward strand.
CCGATTTCATGACGCGCGAAAAACCCGATAGCCTTGAAGGCCTGCAGGCATTATCGAAAGATCCGGCCGATGTTACGCCCTTCATTCGTCCCGATACGCTGAACAATCCCGGAACGAGAAACTTCGGTATGGGAACTCTCGGAGTCGATCTTCCTTTATACGAAGCGGGCGCACGCAGCGCCGCCGCAGAGATGTACGCGAAGATGTCAGAGGCGCTGAACTATCAGGCTCTACATACACAGCTTGACGAATATACGCTGGCGGCATCGGCCTACGGACAGCTTATGATTCTCGATCGAGAGCATCAGGAGCTGAAAAATTTACAGTTCGCTGTGAACAGCATCCTTGCACGCTATCAGCTGGGCAATGCCGGGAACCCGGTCGGTTACTCCGGGCTGCTCGGACTTCGCGGACTGAATAACCGTCTCGAAGCGCTTGTTTTGCAGAACCGCACACGCCACAAAGCTCTGCTTGACTATCTCGGCGAGATGACCGGAGGATTACCGGAAAACTGGAAAACGAAAAACCAGGAAGCGAAAGACTTTGCGGCCGCCTATCTGCAATATGGAGATCTGAACGCAGGGCCATCGTTTCGCACACGTTTCTATCAGAAGATGGTAGAGGCGCAGGAAGAGAAGGCCGTCATAGACACGGCGCCCTTGCGACCGAAGACAGGTCTTTTTGCCGAGGCGCAGGCCGTCACAGGCGATCGTGGTACGGGCACGAACTATAAGGCCGGCTTCTATTTTCAGATGATGCTGGTTTCGCCGACCGATATCCAGGCCGGATCACAGGCCGAGAAAGAGGTCGAAGCCGCGAAACTGCGAGCTAAGGATGCCGTTGAAAAAGAGAAGCTGATGCTCGACAAGCTGGTGAACGCCGAAAAGGCCCTTGATCGCAGCCTTGATCTTCTGCGTCAGTCGAAGGTCCTTTTACAGCAGCAGACCGTTACGTCGCTCGATCTCTTTCAGAACGGCGCCATCAACGCCCTTCAGTTAACGGAAGTCTTCTCGCGAAGAGCCGATCTGATCCAGGCGTTATCCCAGGCCGAAACGGAATACTTACAGGTAAGAAGCGGCCTTGTGACGATGCGCAATCGCAAAGGCGTTCCGACCGAACAACAACCGGAGTAATATATGGCGAAGAAAAGTCTCATGGCTGATAACCTCGATTATCAGCCCAAATCAAACGAACCCGAGAAGATGGGCATGGCGGGCAAGCTTGCCGCAGCCTTTGCACAATCACGTCTGACTCCGGTCATAGCCGTGGCCTCCATTCTTATGGGTATCATGGCCACTCTGATCACTCCTAAAGAAGAGGAGCCTCAGATTTCCGTTCCTATGATCGACGTGATGATTCCGGCGCCGGGATCAGAGCCCCGCGAAGTAGAACGCAAGATCACCGAGGTGGTCGAGCGCTCCGTATGGGGACTGGAAGGCGTCGAATACGTCTATTCGACAAGCATGCCGCACTTTGCCATGATCACCGTGCGCTTCAAGGTCGGAGACAACATGGAAACGTCTCTCGTCAAGGTGCATCATAAAATCATGGAGATCCGGCATCTCATGCCGAAGAACGCCATGGATCCCGAGGTGAAGGCCTTCTCGATCGACGACGTGCCCTTTCTTGCCTTGAGCTTTCATTCGAATCAACGAAACGACTACGAACTGCGCACACTCATAGCGCCTCTTGCCCGTGAGCTATCAAGCACGCCCGACCTCAGTCGCGTCGAGATGATGGGAGGCCTGCGTAAGGCGATTCGCATTATCGTCGATCCGACGAAAGCGTCGGGACGCGGCGTATCGACGGCCGATGTTGCCCGCGCATTGCAGATGAGTGACGCCTTCGCGCCGGGAGGCAAGAACTGGAGCGAAACGGCCGTCTATGACGTCGAGCTGGGCGGTCGACTGAATACATTAAAGGATATAGAGAACATCGCCGTCGGTCAGCGCGGAGGCACGGTCGTTCGTATTAAAGACATCGCCTATGTTATCGACGGCCCCGAGGAGCGCACACGTATCTCTCATCTTTCGCATAAGAAAGAAGACGGAACGATCGAAAGCTCGCAGGCCGTCACCGTAGCATTCGCTAAACGCAAGGGAACAAACGTCGTCACGCTTGCATCTGATCTGCTGGCCCGCGCCGAAACGTTTACGACAACGCTGCCCCCTGACGTGAAGATGGAGATCATCCGAAACTACGGCGACACGGCTCGCGGCAAGTTCATCGAGCTCATCGAACACCTGCTCATCGCCGTGATTTCAGTCGGCGCTCTGATCGCCCTCATGATGGGGCTTCGCTCGGCAGCCGTCGTTTCGATCGCCATTCCCGTTACGCTTGCGCTCGCCCTTTCCGTTTATTACTTCCTCGGTTACACATTGAACCGTGTTACGCTTTTCGCTCTGATCTTCTCGATCGGTATCCTCGTCGATGACGCCATCGTCGTCGTCGAAAACGTCGAGCGTCATATGCGCATCCATCGCAACAAGAACTTCGTGAGGCTTGTTATCGATGCCGTGGCCGAAGTCGGCAATCCGACCATTCTTGCCACGTTTACGGTGATCGCCGCCGTCATGCCGATGGCATTTGTACGCGGTCTGATGGGCCCGTATATGAAGCCGATTCCGGTCGGCGCAAGCGTTGCGATGATCTTCTCGCTCTTCGTAGCCTTCATCGTCACACCGTGGGCGTCGGTGAAGCTGCTTGCCGGAGCGCAACACCATGATCATGACGAAGATGCCGAGCCGACAGGCATGCTTGCAAAGCCGAAGAAGCTTCTGAATAAGCTGATCTATCGTATTCCGACGCAGATGACGCAGGACATCATCGATAGCCGTAAACGCTTCTTTATGTTCGTTGGAGCGCTTGTAGCAAGCCTTGTCATCTCGATGGGATTCTTTGCGGTGAAGCTTGTTCGCGTGAAAATGCTTCCTTTCGATAATAAGAACGAATTCCAGGTGCTTCTGGATTATCCGACAACGACGCCGCTTGCGACGAATGCCGATCTTTCAAAAGAGCTTGCCGCTCAACTTTTAAAAGATCCCGACGTTCTGACCGTTCAGTCTTACAGCGGAGAGGCGGCTCCTTATTCCTTCCTCGGCATGGTGAAGCATACGTTTATGCGCCGCACGGATTACATGACCGACCTTCAAGTGGTGCTCAAGGATAAAGGCGACCGGAGCCGATCAAGCCATCAGATTATCACTGAACTGCGTCCCGTGATCGCCGAATTCTCGAAGAAGCATAGCGTCATATCAAAGGTGCTTGAGATCCCGCCCGGTCCGCCCGTTATGGCGACGATGGTGGCCGAGATCTACGGCCCCACAGAAGAGGCCCGCGTCAAAGCGGCAGCCGACGTTCGCCGGGTCATCGAGCAATATCCTGACTTCGTCGACATCGACGTCTCGTATCGTCCGGGTCGCGAGCGACTCGTCTATCAGTTTGATCCGGTGCAAGGAGGCGTGCTCGGCGTTCCGTCCGCACATGCCGTCGGAACGGGATACTTCGTCTTTAACGAGGCGTCGCTCTTTACGATCGGTGACGTGAAAAGCCCGGAAGACGTGCCCATCATGCTTTCGGTTTCGCAGAACGTGCGATCGGGAGCGAATCCGCTGAAAGGCCAGAAGGTGATGAGCTTTGAATCGGGCACGGTTGATGTTGATCGACTGTTCAAGAACGCCGAGCTGCGCGCATCACAGCCGCTCTTCCGTAAGAATCTCAAACCGGTCGTCTATGTATTCAGCGAACTGACCGGCGATGAAGAGGCTCCGGTGTACGGCATCCTGAAAGTGCAGGACGAGATTCCGTATCAGATCCAGACAGCCGAAGTGCCCTGGGATACAAGAGAGCCTATCGTCAAATGGGACGGAGAATGGTTCATCACATACGAGGTCTTTCGCGATCTCGGTGCGGCCTTCGCAGCCGTACTTGTGCTGATCTACATCTTCGTTCTCGGATGGTTCCGCAGTTATACGGTACCGCTTCTGATCATGGCTCCGATTCCGATCTCGCTTCTTGGAATCATCCCCGGTCACTGGTTAACGGGAACCTACTTCACAGCGACGTCGATGATCGGCTTCATCGCAGGAGCGGGCATCATCGTGCGTAACTCCATCATCCTCGTCGACTTCATCGAGCAGCGCCTGTCTGAAGGGGCTGACGTGAAGTGGGCCTGCATCGAGGCCGGCGTGGTGCGCTACAGGCCGATGATTCTTACGGCCGCGGCCGTCATCGTCGGAACGGCCGTCATTCTTTTTGATCCGATCTTTTCGGGTCTGGCCGTAAGCCTGATGTTCGGCTCCGCCGTATCGACGATACTCAGCCGGGTTTTTGTACCGGCGATGTATTACTGGTTTATCGGCGATAGCAGGGTCGAAGAGCTTCAGGCCGATTAACAGCTCATTTCGATGCCCGTCGCCGGGCATCGAAATGAGTATCGTTCAAAAGGGAGAAGGATTCTTCTCCCTTTTTTTTGTTCACGGTCCCGACGGAAAAACTAACAGAGCCGCATCACCACCGAGGAAAATGCATCACCTAAAAAGCAAAATCCGAAAAAGACTTTCCTTCCCTGGATGTTTTATTTGTTTAGAACCAAGTGAACTGGTTAATAAAACAACCTTTTCTGATTCTTGCCGCATTCCTGGCTCTGGCCTCATATCAGCCAGATTCACGGTCGATTCATGCCTTTGGTCCAACCGGCCCCTTTGATCATCATCGCATCCTCGTCGATGCGCTTGATCGCTTTTCACGCAAATCAGGCTGGGAGGTGAATCCGATCTGCACCGGTCTTCTCAATAACTTCGCCTATACGAGCGACGGAGAGCTGGCGCATCTTGACTTCTTTCATTGTGATAACAGCAACTTCTACGGTTGCAGCATGATGCTCGACCGACTCAAAGGAAATGCCCGCAATGCAACCAGTCAGGTGGAGGCCATGCGCGATCTGGCCCTCGCTCTTCATATCGTACAGGATTTCTATGCTCATTCAAACTGGGTGGAGCGTTATCGATTCTCCATGATCCGGGCGCCGATTGAAGCGATGAAAGATTACCCGACGCCGCCCTGGCTTCAATCGGGCATCTACCCCGATGTGCATGCGGCGACGGCCACTGGCGACCCACTCATCAACTACTACTGCATGCTCACACCCGAGAAGGCCTGGGGCGAGGCCTTTCCTCATGCCGGCCATGCCTGCCTGAACAAGGACGGAAATAATCCCGGACGCGGCGGATCAACGGTCGATGGTACGTTCATCACGTATCATGAGCTGGCCGGCGAATACGCCATACGACATAGCGTCGAGGTGCTCAACACCTTTCGCGATACGGTGCCGATGTTTCAGAGCTGCCTGCTTCCTAAAAAGGCGACCTTCGGCTGCAGTCAGTTCATCGCGAAGCGTTTCACCCTGCGTCGCCTCTGAGCCGGCCGTTTTCTCGAGTTACCTGTCGATTTCCATGACCCGGAAGTCCGACAATAAAAATGAATGTCTCACCCTCAGTGGCAGATCACAAACGGATGGATTCCCGGGTATGACGAGCGTCCTGTCAGCGTGCAGATCGCCGATCAGCGCATCGGCCGCATCGTAGCCGAACCGGCCGCGGCCGAGATCTCCGTCGATCTGCACGGCCTGGCCATCCTGCCTGCCTTCATAAACGGGCACGACAATCTGCTCGCCACGTATCTGCCGTTCCAGGGGAGGAACTGGCCGCATCCGACATGGCTCTCCTGGGATAACGAGATCAAGGCATCCTCACTCTTCGCCGAACGCATGCTCGTTTCGCCGGAAGACCTCTATCAGCTCGGAGCCTACCGTAATATCCTGTCGGGGTCCGTCTTTGTCGTCGATCACATCCCCGATTTTGTAAGGCGTCCGTTTGAAAAAGAACTGCCCGCTCGCCTGCTGTCGGATTTTGGCATCGCTCATTCCGTCAGCGCTTACGCTCTGAACTGGGGCAAGGGAATTCGCGCAGAATACGAATACGCCGTCGAGCACGGCCTGCCTTTTATTCTACATATCGCCGAAGGTTTTGATCGGGATTCGAAGCAGTCCTTACGTCAACTCGACGAGATGGGGGCGCTTGGAGAAAACACCGTTCTGGTTCATGGCCTTTCTCTCTCTGATCACGACCTCGACCGCATCGCCGCTGCGGGGGCTCATCTCGTCTGGTGCCCTTCAAGCAATCGTTTCATATATAATGCCCGACCGCCCATCGAGAAAGCTTTCAGCCGGGGGATCAACGTCTGCCTCGGCACAGATAGCGCTATGGCAGGCGGTCCGGGCATGCTGCAATCCCTGAAATCAGCAATGGAGGAGCTGCCTTCTCTCGATCCGCTTGATCTGCTTGCGATGGCGACGGTAAACGCCTCGCAGGCCTTCCGACTGAAAGACAGGGGGTCTCTTGGAGCCGGACAATGGGCCGATCTGGTAATTTTCAACCGCAGACCTACCGATAATCTAAAAGAATTCATACAAACACTGGAGCTGGAAGATCTCTTTCTTGTTGTGCGGGAGGGCATCCCCGTTTACGGTGATGCGTCGCTGGAAAAACTATTCCAGGCCCTTTCCGTGCAAACCGATCGGATTTCGGTTCACAGAACGGAAAAACTTGTGCAGAGAGGAATGCTGGATCTGCTAAGGCGGATTCGCATGCAGGCGGGCAAGGAGATCTTCTTCCCCTTCCTGCCGGTCGGATAACGAAACATGCCAGTCATAAAGAATTATAACGGCGGCTCGATTATTTACTTCGAGGGCGACAGAGCGGAAGATATTTACGTTCTACAGAGCGGTCGCGTCGTCCTGATCAGCACCTCCATCGATACGGGCGACGAAATACGTGAAGACGTGCAGATTGGCGAGTTTTTCGGCGTGAAGTCGTCTCTCGGTAGATATCCGCGCGAAGAAACGGCGCAGGTGATCGGAAAAACGAACGTTATCGTTTTCAAACAGCCCGAATTCGAGCAGATGGTGATGAAAAATACGCGACTCATCATCAAGATGCTCAAGGTTTTCTCGAAGCAGCTGCGCGAAATCCATCGCAAAGTGCGTCAGATTTTAAAAGCCGGTTCGACGCGTGACCCGGAATACGAGCTGATGAACGTCGCCGAGTCGTTCTATCGTTCGGGCAATATCGACCATGCCGTCTACGCCTTCGAGCGCTACCTGACCTATCATCCGAACGGCCCCTATTCCAGCCGGGCCCGCGATCTTCTGACGATGGCGCGAAAAGGGCAGACGTATCCGCACGGCTACGTGCCTCTTGAATCCGTGGCCGTCGATCCCGTGCCCTCCAGTTTTAACGATTCGCTCATGAAGGCGGCCTCGATGCCGGCAAGCAGTGCCGACGACCCGTTCGCCTTTCCCGAAGATCCCTTTGTAGACGATTCGGCGATGCCATCAGACCGATCGGCGACGGAGCAGCTGTCTCAGGCACGAGAGCTTTTCGGAGCCGGAGACTTCGATGGCGCACTCACTCATCTCGAAGAGCTGCTTTCGCGCAATGATCTTTCGAAGAAGTCTGAATTCGAAGCAAAGGCCGCGGCGCTTTTTGAAAAGGGCCGCTGCCAGATCAAAATGAAGAAGCTGCCCGAGGCGACAAATACGTTAACCGAATATCTGAAAACGTATCCCTCCGGCAGTTATGTGAAGCAATCCTTCTTTCAGCTCGGATTGATCGCCGAGATCAGCGGAAACCAGGAGCGGGCTCGCACGTTTTACGCGAAAGTGGCTCAATTAAAGCCGGATGACGAAGTGACCGCTCAGGCAAAGACGAGGCTTCAGAAGATATCATGAGCATCATGCTGCCAGAATCTCTGTTTGAAAAATTCGGGAAGGAATTTCATCCCGGACAGATCATCTTCTGCGAATGGGAGCCGGGCAACGATTTCTATTTCGTGCAGAAAGGTCGCGTCAAGATCATCAAGACGTTCGGCAACACACAGAAGACTCTCGATGTGATGGGTGAAGGCGACATCTTCGGCGAGATGGCCATCCTTGAAGAAGAGCCGCGTTCCGCCTCGGCCATCGCCGTCGATAATGTAAAAACGCTGCACTTCAATCGCGAGAACTTCGACACGCTGATGAATACGCAGCCGCAGCTCGCATACAGCCTGCTTCTTATTTATACGAAACGCATCTATGACGCTCGTCGTCGCCTCAAGATCCTTCTTATCGACGACCTGAACGTCAAGGTAGCCGACGTCTTTCTGATGCTGGCCGAGAAAGATCCGCATTACGGTCACACGAATCAGATGATCTTCAACATTACGGTCGACGACGTCGCCAACTGGTGCGGTCAGCCCGTCGACGAGGTGAACAGAGTAATCATGGTTTACGTCAGGCAGGGCAAACTCGAGCTGTACGCCGACCGCATCGTCGTTCCGAACCTGAAAGACCTGCAGCGCGTCGTCAATTCGAAGAAGAAAAGCCTCATGTGATCGTTCTTTACAGAGCGACGCCGTCCGATATCTCTGCACTATGATCCTGGTAACCGGAGCCGCCGGACTCATCGGCAGCGCAGTCGTTCGAGAGCTGAACGAGCGTGGCGAGGCCGACCTGCTTCTCGTCGACCATCTTGGAACGAGCGAGAAATGGAAGAACCTCAGATCGTTGCGCTTCATCGATTATCTTGAAAAAGACGATTTTGAAAGACGCTTTCTCGACCAGGATCATCCGCTCTGGAAAGAGATCAAAGGCATCGTGCATCTGGGCGCATGCAGCTCCACTATAGAGATGGATGCCTCGTACCTGATCGAGAATAACTTTCGCTTCTCGAAGCGATTGGCCGAACGAGCCGAAGCGCAGAAGATACGAATGGTCTATGCCTCAAGTGCTGCCACCTATGGCGACGGAGAGAACGGCTTCGTTGATGACGAGGCATCGATCGAAAAACTGCGGCCGCTCAACCCTTACGGCTATTCAAAGCAGATCTTCGACCTCTATCTGAAACGCCGCGGCTTTTCTGGTTTTGCCGGCATCAAGTATTTCAATATTTTCGGCCCGAACGAATCGCATAAAGGCCCGATGATCTCGATGGTTCTGCGCGGCTACAGACAGATTCGCGAAACGGGCGAGCTTCGCCTTTTCAAGAGCTATCATCCCGATTACGGCGACGGCAAACAGGTGCGCGACTTTCTCTATGTAAAAGACGCCGCCCGAATGACGATCTTCCTGCTTCTTGACGCACCGGGCGTCTCGGGGCTTTTCAACGTCGGCAGCGGCGTCGCCTCTACATGGATCGATCTCGGTCAGGCCATCTTTGCCGCCCTGTCGATGAAGCCGAAGATCGTCTTTATCGACATGCCCGAGTCGCTGCGGCCGAACTATCAGTATTTCACGCAGGCGCCGATCGAAAAAATACGCAAGGCCGGCTATTCGCAGTCGATCACTCCGTTAACCGAAGCGATAACGGACTATGTGCAGAACTATCTCTCTCACGGAGAGATCCACGCCTGAAGGCAGTCTGTCCTTTTATCGCCGCGAGCGGCGCACCGACTGATGGTAGAACTGCTGCAGGTGTGTAACCGCCTCTCTCACAACTGCATCAGGGCTCTCTGAAAGCATATTGTGGCCGACTCCCGGCACGATATGCAATTGCGCCTGTAACGCTTTCGCCATCTGACGCCCCCTTGCGAGCGGAACGATGCGGTCCTCGGCCCCCCAGATGAGCGTCACCGGCAGATGGCACTGCCTCAGCTGCTTCTCCGTTAAGAAGACCTCGTCGGGCCGCTCCATCGTATTCTCGGCCAGATACCGGAATCCAGGCGTCGACCAGCGATACAGCAGGCCCCGTAGAACAAATTCGGGAATCTCATCCGCTCGCTCTGCGAGGCCGTGATGCAGCTCCGCAAGCAATGAGCGCACCTCCGCTGTCGATTGAGGAAAGAAGCGGCGACGCAGATCGTCAAGCTCCGCCTCGGGAAGCAGAAGCGCGCCTGGAGCGATCGCACACAGAGATAGAAAAGGCATCTCGTTCAAACGTCGAGCATACAGATGCATTTGCAACGCCAGTAATCCACCCATGGAATGCGTTAACAGATGAACGGGTTCGTTACAGAGATTGCGTAGGAACCGATACAGCGACCGATAGAGAGCCGGACCGGTCCATGCCTCGCGAAGCGCCGGCAGCGCTGAGCCGCCGTGACCTGGAAGATCGACGACGATGACGCGATAGTCGCGAATAAGCGGGGCGATTACGTGCCTGAAGGCGAATCCACGATCAAGGAATCCATGCAAAAGCACAAGCGTCGGCCGGTCATCAACGCGATCTGCTGAGTAGTAGACGAATCGCTGCCCTTCATACGTTACGGCGTGACGTCGTAACCCCAGATAGGAGAACTTACGCGCATGTCGGAAGTCCCGGTAACGAAGCAGAAATCGGCCCGCCAGAGAACTCCACCAGAAGACCGTTGAATGATGCGTGTTTAACCGAATACCGGTAGCCGGCGAATCTGAGACCCGGGGAGCGGGAGAGCGAACAGTGCCGGTTCGAGCGATCGTTTTCACGGATTCATAACTCCGACCAGAGCAGAGGTTGCTCGCTGATCTCAGCCGCCCGCCTTTTGCGTTCTATATCGAAGGCCCGGGCGAGATCAAGCGCACATCCTGTACAACGACGGCCGGCGCCGGTCGCCCGCTGAAAATCAATGAGCGAAGGCAGCTCTTTTTCAGCCTTTGCCGCACCCGATTTCTCGGCAAGGAATCGCCGCATCTGACGCCGCCCCATGCGGGTACAGTGGCAGATCGGCCCTTCCTGCAGTTCCATCGGGAAAAGATAACAAACGATCAGCTCAAAAGCGAGCTCAGAATCTCATCGGTGTACTTGCGACGCTTCGCCTCTTTCTCGGCGGGCGTCTCGATGATGATCTCTTCGTCGGGCTTCACGCGGAAGATCGGCTGGCCTTTCTTCACAACGACGCCGTCGTCATGTACGAGCTTCTCGACGATCGTGCCGGCGAATTCGGCCGGTATCTTGTTAAACATCTTCATCACCTCGATGATGAAGATGGGCTTACCGGCGTCGAAATGATCCCCCGTATCGACATAGGGCGGATGCGCCGGCGTCTCCCGGAAATAGATCATACCGCCCGTCGGCGCGACGATCGTATCGGCGGCAGCGGCCGGCGGCGGAGCAAGATTGCGAATCATCGCCTTCTGATTCTCGGGCTTCAGGAACTTCTCGGGAAAGACCGGGTTCAGATCGTCGTCCAGTACGATATCAAGGATATTGGATCGCATGCCTGCAAGGATCGGCAACTGAAGCAGTTCAAGCCCGGCCTGCCATCCGGCATGAGCGGCCTGCACGGCAGCGATCAGCGAACCATCGACGCCCGGAAGCTTGCCGCCTCGGATCGCCTCATCAAGCGCCGTAAAATCGGCCGCAAACGAAGAGTCTATACGAGACTGCAGATCGGCATAGAACTGAAGGCCCTGGTCGAGCAGCTGACGATCATACTCCCAGATGCGCTGAAGCGGAGGAGCATCACGCCATTCAAGGTGAAGGTACTGATAGAGCTCTTCAAGCAGCTGAAGCGGATTGCGCAGCCAGCGCACCTTTCCGTTCACGATCTCATAGGTACGCTTGCGATGATAACCGAGCCATCCGGCAAGAAGATGCGGGCTGTGCAGAAGATGCTCGATCGGGCGGCTGATGAGCGTCATCTTCGCGCCGACCACGGAACTGGCATCGGCTCCGTAGGCCTTAACGGCCCACTTCGCATAACTACTCCAGGCATACTCCACGTCGATCAGGTTCGATTCGGCGGCCAGGTTACCGGCCGCGGCGAGATACGGCACGGCGAACTTCGTATCGGGACGGGCCATTCCATCAAGGCCGAGCAAAAAGTAGATGAGACCCATGTGGAACTCGCGGTTCGTCGCAAGATCGGTGCCGCGCAGCTCCATGCTGCGCAGGATGTTCCCGAGCCGCTCCAGGTTCTCGTTGCGATCTTTGCCATACGTAACGATAAGGGCGATATTCGAATCATAGGCGCCGGCCAGATGATAATGGATGAAGGCGCCCGTATCGGGGTTGCGAATCGAAATGCCCTGGTCGTCGCGAATCTCATGCTCGATCGGATTCGACCAGAATTCAATAACGCCGCCTGCATGCGGCTGCAGGGCGTCGTTCATAGCATTCAGACGCACCTCGCCGCCGGCCGGGCTGCGCAGATAGCGTTCCGGTCGCGGAAGCTTCTCGCCATGTGCGGCGCAGAGCACCATAGCCTCAACAAGCGATTCGACGTCGAAGTACTCGGCCGGATTCTCGGGATTACGGAAGCGCAGTCCATACACCATCTCGGTGACGCGATGCTCCACCTGAATACGGGTATTCACTTCCATGAAATAAAAGCTGTGGCCCGATACGATACATTCAAAGGTCGAAGCGGAATTCAATCCGACGGTTTCTGCAAGACGTTCGGCCTGCATCTCCATCTCACGAAGCATACCGCGATCGGCTTCCATGGACTTCGCCCAGGATTCTTTGCCGGCGTTACGCATGCGCTCGATCTCGGCCGCATAGAGCTCGTCGGTGATCGAGAGCTCGACTAACTTCTGCTCGTACATCTGAACGGAGCAGTCACGTCCACCGAGAGCGATGGCCCACTTTCCGTTCCCGATAAGCTGGATCTCATTGTGACGCGTATTCTCGATATTCATCTCAATGAGAAAGTTCTTGTTATCGGCCGGACCGAGAGCCTTCGATTCGGCTAACACTTCAAGCGCCATGCCGGGGACTTCATCGGCGGAACTCACGATGCGCTGTCCCTTACCGCCGCCTCCGCCGATATACTTCAGTCGAATGCGACGACCGGGGTTTTCTTTAAGAATGCGATCGACCTCTTTGCGAGCCTGTTCCTGCAGCTCTTCGGTGGAGATCAGCCCGACGCCTTTATGATATCCCGCTTCAAGAATAAGCTCCGCCTTTTCTTCAAGCGTTTCGCAGGCGTCGATCACGCTCATATCGGGATTCACGCCCTGCTCTTTCGCAAGCTTCAGCATGCCATCAAGGCTTCCGCCCGCCTTTGCAAGAAAGGCGACCGACGTGATGTTATCAAGACCGGGCGTAACCGAGACGCCGACCTTACGTGCGAGCTTCTTCGCCTGGTCTTTTGCGCCAAGACTGTGGTGTACGCGAGCGGCGGGACCGACAAAGCCCAGACCGGCCTTCTCGATCGACTCGACGAACTCGGCATCTTCGGCCATGAAGCCGTAACCCGCGAAAATATGCGTGTAGGAGTTAACCTTACAGATCTGGATGATGTTGTCGATACGCTGCAGTCGCTCTTCACGATTCGCCCCGGTATAATCGGGAATGCGATGCACCCGATTCTGGTCGGGGATCTGGCGGATCTCGGGTGCGAGCGTCACCGGATAGGTAACCGAATCCTTCTCAGAAAGAAGAATGCCATACCGGACGCCCAGTGAATCGAACACGTCCATCGCCTCTTTGCGGATCGGCCCGCGACAGACGATGAGAATGCTCACATGGGTGCAGGCAAAGCTGCGAATAAAGGGACTGGTTTCTTTCAGATAGCGGATGGTCTTTTCGCTCATTTCGGGCCTTTTCTTTTTGAAGCTATGCTCCCGAACACCGGCATCCGGCATTCAGGATGGTTTATGGAGCTATTGCGCGTTCGGCTGCAGGATCTCTTTCCAGGCATCCGGAGTCAATTTACTTTTTCTGATGATTGCGGGTCGATATGGTCGACAAGCTCGACCGTTCTCTCACCGGCCAGCGCCCTGTAAACGACATCATACTCGTTACCGGCATTCCACATCATCCAGCCTTCTCCGCCGCCGGCATCGCTGCCCTGGATCTGTCGCAGGATGTAGCTTTCGTTGTAGTTGCTCACACGCCATTTGAAGGCCTGCAGCCACGGCCGGATGACGACGTTTGCGCCCATCATCTCGCGCACCTTCTGATTGCCCACTTTGTAGAAATACACAGGTTCATCGGCAGGCTGCTCGAAACCGTCAAAGCCGCGATTGAAATGCGATGGATAGAGCATCGGCGATACGACGTCCACATACGGAGCAAAGGCCTCAAGACGCTGACCGGTGCTGTTGCGGTCGGCCTCTTCGCCCCAGGCCACGACTCCGAAGACGTCCACCGCCAGCTTCACGTCCGTAGTGCGCGTGAGGATCCAGGCAGCGGCCAGAAACTCCTTCAGATGCTGCGTTTTATCCAGCGGATTCTTCACCTGAAAATAGCTCACGCCGCTCAGATCGCCTTCAGCAGGGTAGCGGATATAATCGAGCTGAATCTCATCGACGCCGAGCTGCACGAGCTCGTGAATGATTTTCAGATTGTAAAGCTGGACCTCAGGATGCCCGGGATCTACCCAGAGTGGTCGCCCTTTAAAAAGCAATCGACCGGTCGGAGAATTGCGATCGGGGATGGCGAGATCCGGCCGCACTGTAGACAGGTTCTCGTCTTGAAACATCGCCGTGCGAGCGATCACATAGATGCCGTTGCGATGAAGATAGTCGATCATCTTGGGCAGATCGGGAATGGGCGCCGGATGACGGCGGTATTTCTCCACCTCGGCAACGGATGACTTATAGTTCACGACGCCTAAAATGTCCTTCACGTCGAAGACGACGCTGTTAGCGTTGACCCGCTTCATGCGACGGACTTCGGCCGAGAGTCGACCCGGAACGGCATTCTCGCCGCGCAGATAAATCGCTCGAATCGGCCCGGTCATCTGAAGCGGCCTGTTCTTCAATGGCTCGATGACGGGCTCGGGAATGCTGACCAGGTCGCCATTTTTACAGCCATGCCGGGATGAAAGAGCTGAGTTCTCGCGCACCAGCGCTTCTTTCAGATCGTCGCGCACAAAGATGCGCGAATGCGAATAATAAAGCCGCATGAGCTTCTGCGCCGTATCGCCATCCTTGCATTCATGCACGATTCGTCCGTCGACGAGACGCCCGCCTTCGGGAAGCTGCAATGCCGGAGTACTGTCTGCATGAACGGGAGCCGTGGTAGCGGATTCACGTGCATGAAACAAGATGTAGCCGCCCGCCAGAAGAAGCAGAGCGCCCGTGACAAAGAGAAGATGGTTCTTTTTTAAGATGTAGAAGGACCACACGGACTGAAACAGTCGGAGCAGCACAGAGGAGAGTCGGTTCATAGCCTGGGTTCAATCCCCGGCCAAAGCGGAGGGCGTCAACAACGAAACCGCGAAGAGCTATTTTTGCCGTTTCATTGACCGGTTACGTCGTCTTTATTACTTTAAGCAGGATGAACATCGCTATTCTCTCTGCCTCACCGCGAGCAGACTCCGCCTCGCTTCGCGTAGCAAAGGCCGTAAAGCTACAGATCGAGACTTCTTACACCACCGAGCATACCACGACGCTGATCGACTTTCACGATAACGACATCCCCATGGTTGGCCGGGGCGACCTTCGACCCGACTCGCTGACGGCCTTTCAGCAGCGCTGGGTTAATACGTTGAACGCGGCACAGCTTGTTATCTGTATCGTACCTGAGTATAACTGGATCATGCCCGGTGAATGGATCGATGCCTGGCATCAAACGGGAAAGACGGCCTTTGCTCATCTTTTCGACGGCAGGGTCTTCGCGGTAATCGGCGTTTCTTCGGGCAGAGGCGGGCGTCGCCCGGCGCTTGAAACACAGCAGCTTCTGAACAAGCTTATCAGCTTTCTCGGGCAATCGTCCGTCGTTGCGCCGGCGCTTTTTGAAAGCCATGAGACCGAGAAGAACGTCGACGAGCAGGGCAGATTGATCGGCGCCGATATCTACCGAGCCGGATTGGATCGCTTCTTACAGCTTGCGTTGAAAACGGCAGAACGCTGGAATCGTTGATTCGGGGAGCGTTGAGCTGCGCGGCGGCAGGCAAATAAACAAAAAGCGGCCCGAAGGCCGCTTTAATTAAAAGCGGATTAGCTTTTTGCTACCCACGAGGCACAGTAGCCAGCCGGGTTGATCGGTCCCTTGATCAGGTTGCAACCGCCACAGGCAGCGCCTGCAGCCGCGGCGATGTAAAGCGCGCAGTTGTCACAACGCTTCGCCGGATCAGCGGTCTGGTCTACATACTGAAGATTCGTGCGCTGCTGAATATCTTCGGGCGTAAGACCGGTTGTGTCGTTGCACGACGCTGCCGGCGCTTCTGCCTTCTTTTCTTCTTTTTTGCAAGCGGCAAGGATTGCACCGGCGCCGGCTACTGCTGCACCTGTTACAAGTCCTTTTACAAGAAAATCCTTACGGGAGATTTGATCCATCGAGAGGCCTCCATTTTCTATTACTGATATGAGTGCGGACTTCCGCATCAGCTAACAGAATTCGTATGTACTTGCATGTAAAATGGATTTTCCCTGTGGAACCCCATGGGGGTATAAAATTTTTGTCATTATTGGAATGAGTCTCAGTATCGGATTATCCCTTCTGCTCTTTCAGCTTAACCGTCGTAGCAGGCACAGCGCCAAGAGAACGTCGCATCATCGCACGCAGCCCTTCTCGCTGCGGGGCAAACGTACATAAGACAAAGGCATGATCCGTTATTCGAAACGGAAGAAAGGGAGATCCGGGCAGCAGACCGACAACGGTTCTTTTCCCTGCTCTGTAGGAGAGCGAATTCCAGGCAGCGATATCGCCCTCGGTTAGCTCAACGATCCAGTTCCCTCTGTAAGCCGCCTGATCGGCCCGTATCCAGAGCTGGCGGACATTGAAAAGCGGTAGCACCTGCGAGGGCGGAACTCCGACGGCAAGCGCCTCTTCCTTAACGGCCCGGCTGCGATAGAAGACGAAAAGCTTCGACGGAGAGCCGGCGCCCGGAAAGTCTCTGCGCAACGATCGCACGGCCTTGAATAGAATGGCTCGATCCGGGTGCTCGCCAAACTCCGCCTGCATCGCCGCTTCGAGCGCTACGGCCCTCTTTTCGAGCAACTCTTCGTATTCACGCAGCAGTGTCGTCTCGGCCTCGTCGGCCTTTTGCAGCAGACCCTCTCCTGTCCAGAGCGCATCGCCCGTTCCGTTTTTCAGCTTCTCAAAGATCTGTCGCTCGACGGCCGCATCGATCGCAGCCTCATCGATCTCTTTATTTGCAACCGCCAGCATCAGGCGTTCGTGAATCTGGCGAATATGATCGCTCTGCGCTGTGAGCAAGGTGATATCGACGCCTGCCTTTACCGCTTTCACGGCCGCCTCGCCCATAGGATAACGATCGGCCACCGCCTTCATCTCCATGGCGTCGGTGATGACGATGCCTTTGAATCCCAGCTTTTTACGAAGCAGGCCGTCGACGATGGCCGGACTGAGCGTCGACGGATTCTTGCCGTCAAGCTGCTCGAAAAGGATATGAGCGACCATAACGGCAGGCGCTCCGGCATCGATGGCTTTTTTGAAAGGCGGCAGCTCGACTTCGTGAAGCTGGGCTTCCGTACGACGGATCACGGGAAGAGCGTAGTGGCTGTCGGTGTTTGTATCGCCATGCCCGGGAAAGTGTTTTATCGTCGGCAGAGAGCGAGCATCCATGGCGCCGAGCATATAGGCCGTTCCGATATCTGAAACAAGCGCCGGGTCGCTACCGGGCGACCTTGTATTGATAACGGGGTTATCAGGATTGTTGTTCACATCGAGAACGGGAGCAAACAGAAAATTAAAACCGAGAGCGCGCAGCTCACGGGCCGTAACGAAGCCCGTAACATAGGCCAGCCGCGGATCTCCGCTCTGACCGAGAGCCATCATGCCCGGAAAGTCGGTTACGCCCTCGCTGACTCTAATGACGCGGCCGCCTTCCTGATCGATGCTGATCAAGAGCGGAATGCCCGTATGGGCAAGCGACATCTTCTGCAAATCGGCGTTCAGTTTTTTCACCTCGGCGGAGCGACCGATGTTCGCGGCAAAAAGGATAACACCACCGGGATGATAGCGCTTGATGACGTCTTCAATGGAAGAAGAGGCCGTTTTGCCGTACAAACCGACATGGATGATCTGCCCGACCTTCTTTTCGAGCGGTAAAGAGGCCGTGATCTGCGCCGCGCGTTTTCGAAGCGCCTGTTCGTAGGGACCGGCCTGATCTTTCAATCGTTCGACGTCGCCGGCTTCAATCCGCGGAGAGATGGAATACCGCGCGGCGGCGTCGTTCGCGCCTTCGCGTGACGCCCCACAGGCGAAGACGAAAAGAAGGAGGCTGATGATTCGCTTCATGTTCGTTACGACTTTGGAAGATAGCGATTCATGTCATTCAATTCTTTGCGAATCGAACGACTGATCAGATAGTCGAGATGACGTTCGAGGTATCTGTAGCTGTCGAGAAGGCGAAACATAACCTCGATCTTTTTATCGGGATCGCGAAGCTGCGTCAGAGGATACGTATTCGTAACGCCGCTGTCTTTATAGGTGCGCGTCTTTTCGGTGATGACGGGAGCGTTCCAGGGGGTCATGATATAATACACCAGGTTGCCGCGACCGGTAGGCAGGCTTTCCATGCTGATAAAATGAATGTCGGGCTCCCGCACCTCTTTGCCCTCACGCACACTGTCGACCAGAAAAATCGTGACGACCGTACGCAATCCGCGCACCGTCGCCGTGCGTACACGAAAGGAAAACTGCGCCGGCGCTCCGTTCTTCCAGACGATACGCACGCTCTCCTCGCTGAGCGTGGAGTCGCGCTGCTCGAACTGGTTCAGATGACTCGTGCGCATCGAAATCAGGGATTCGCCCGACTCCGAGATATAGCCGAGCAGCTTCAAATCGCCATAAAGTTTTGCGATATTCTCTTCGATACGGCCCATCTCGCGAGTATTCTCGGCCAGCTTCCATGCCTGTTCTTCTGTAGGCCTGTAGCGTTCGAGATCGGGGCCCTGCTCGGGGCTCTGAGCCAGCAGAGATGCACTGAGAAGCATCATCAGGGGGATTGCGCGTTTCATATCCATCTCCTCACAGTATCGGCAGCGATCAGTCTGTGACGATCTTGAAATAGTTACCTTCTTTGTATGACTCGTACTTTCCGAGGTCGAGCGCTTTTCCGGCCGGGCGATATGGACCTTTATAGTCCTTTTTCAGCTCCATGCCCGCAAAAAGCGAATAGATGCCGACCGCCAGCGACCGGGCGATCTCATCCTGTTTTGTCAGAACCATCTGGCGGTCCCGCTTCACGTTCAGATGAGCGATCTCGAGATAAGCAGAGATGGCATTGATATATGTGGGCAGACCGTAGGTGCTCACAAACGGAGGAACGATACCGCCCATGGCCGCCGGTTTGCGCATCTCAGGGCTGAGCTGACGCAGGCCGTACTGCAAGTAACGCAGCAATTCGTCGCTTGCATAGTGGTTGTCGCCGCCCCATTTCGTCTGGGTGCCTCTTACGGCGGCCTCGCGACGCCAGAATTCAGGCTCGGAGCGCTCCCTATCCCAGAATCGTCCCTCAGGTCGGAACTCCGAGTATTTCAGCGCATACGGACCGGGGCCCTTCTTTGCAGCCTCTTTTTCCCAGCCCGGCTCGTCGGCATAGCGCCAGGTGATCATATTATAGCGGAAGCCGCGATTCTTTTCGAGCCAGGGCTCCGTGTTCTTTTTATTGGTCCAGTAGCCGTGAAAGTAGACCCAGGTATCGGCCATGGCTACCTCGTAATCCGACCAGCCCGGCTGATTGCGTAACCAGCAGCAGGACCAGGGCAACTTGCGGTAGGCTGAGGGCTTCGCCTGACCGAGCGTGATCTTGCGCATCTGATCAAACGTGCGATACCCCGGCGCAAGGACGGCAGCCATGCCTCCCGATTGTTTCGGCCCGGCGGGATTCAAGTGAATGCTGACGACGAGCTGCGGCTTGAGACTATTGATATAGGATAGCCGCCCCTGCTCCATGCGCGATGAATTCTTCGGATCTGGAAAATCGTAATGCCGGTAGGGAACGTTTACGTTGGGGTCGTCTTCAGAGAGCCCGCGATCGTCCCAGTTATCTTCGCGCGTCAGATGCGAGCGCAGCACGACTCGCTTGAATTCTTTCTGCGAGGAAAATTCGCGCAATAGCTTTTCGAACTGTTTCCAGCCGTCTTCGGTTTCGGTCAGCTTGAGATAGGTGCGCGTCTTCTTTGAAATATCAAGAACGATCTTATATTCATAATGCTCGCCGTACTGCATACCCATGTTGTAGCCGTTCAGATACTGACGTGTGATCGGATCCCACATATCGTCGTTGCGTCGCACGGGAGCGCCGCCATGTCCCGGATCGACGACGACGTCATAAACGGGAGCTCCAAAAGCAGAGTCGCCACATGAGACGAAGAAAAGAAATAGAGAGAGTAGAATCGGCCTGCTGGCTTTATGACGGGTGACCTTTCTTTTTTCGTTCAGACTTTGCTGCATCCTGATCTCCTGAAAAATAGTATTGCTGCCGGCGGAGTTAGACTCGATACGCCTCGAAGGCTCGAATGACTTCATCGGGAACGCTGATCGGCGTGGCCTTTTCAAAATGGATCCACATAAAGTCCGCCTCAGCCGTATGCACGCATTCTCCCGTCCCGTCAAACATAGCGCAGACAAACGAAAACGTGCGCGTCTTGAGACGGCTGACGCCAAGCGTGATCGAAAGCTCGGCAGGATAGCGCACCTGCTTGCGATACTGCATGGCCAGGTTTACGATAACGGGCCCGTGCTCCGGACCGGGCTCGTTCGACCACACGCCCAAACGACGGAAGAATTCGACGCGAGCATTCTCAAAGTACCGCACGTAAACGACATTATTGAGATGACTGAAAGCATCCATATCGCCCCAGGCCACGTATTGCTTATGCTCGAACGGATACCTACGGAAACGGGTTGCCGGTGACCGGTTTTTTTCCATCGTGGCTCCAGTTTTTGTTTTCTCCCCTATGATGACACCTCTTTTTAGTAAGAGCCAGCTCCAGAAGCCCGGCTCTTTCAAGCTGATTCCCATGATGAAACCGTTCGTCAGCAATCATCCGCTTTTTCATCCAGACAGATCACTGCGCGCATTGCTTGAAAGGCTATGTCCATCGCTCCTGCCCTATCTGAGCGGGCGGTCGTTGAAATACCTGCGCAGTGGATTTGCCGTTTATTCGTTCCAACCCGATGAGCAAACCTATATAGATGTGAAAGAAGCCCTTCCTCGCATCTTTCACGATATCGCCGATCGCAATTTGATGATGGCCGAGCATTCAACCAAAATCGTACTGCCTGCGAAGTATTGCGAAGAGCGAGAAGTGCATCTGCTGATCCATAATCCTTCGGCCCGCCATGATCTGCAGATATCGGTCGACGATCTATTTTATGACTGGGATCAGAGCCGCTGGCAGGGGCCTTCCTATCAGGATTACGAAGGGGGCGTTCTGCGCCTCGTATCGCCGACCGAGCTGACAATGGCCGCGGCGCTCAAGCTCTGTGCCATGACCTCCATGCTCGACTTCACGCCCGACGACGAAACGCTCACGCGCATCCGCGAAGCGAAGCCCGATGAAACCCTTCATAGGTCGTTTCTGCGTACGCAGCTACAGAAGATCGTCACTGGAGCACGTCCCAGCCAGGGCTTTATTACTCTGGAGCGAGCCGGATTGCTT
This sequence comes from Leptonema illini DSM 21528, assembly GCF_000243335.1. Lineage (NCBI taxonomy): Bacteria > Pseudomonadati > Spirochaetota > Leptospiria > Leptospirales > Leptospiraceae > Leptonema > Leptonema illini. The sequence continues at coordinate 3,124,390 of NZ_JH597773.1, forward strand.
GACGCCTTTCTTCCTGAGCTGGCTGCCAGTCGGGGATTAACGCAGAACCGCTTTCATCGTTATGACATCTTTCATCATTGTATCTACAGCTGCGATTCCGTCGAACGAAACGATCTGCATCTGCGACTGGCCGGGCTTCTGCATGACATCGGCAAGGTGCCGACGCGCCGGCAGACCTCTTCGGGCGAGCCGACCTTTCACAGCCACGAAGTCGTCGGAGCAAAGATTACCGGCAACATCCTGCATCGCTTCGGCTTCAATAAAGAGCTGATTCAGCGCGTGAAATTCCTCGTGCGCAATCATATGTTCCATTACACGGCCGAGTGGACCGATCGCACGGTACGCCGATTCCTGGCCCGCGTTTCGCTTGAAGAGCTGACCGACCTCATTGACCTTCGCATGGCCGATCGCCAGGGAAGCGGCAAGGGCGGTATGCTTCCGCCACAGATTCGCAAACTCCTGCACCATGTCGAAAAGATACGCAGCGAAGAGGCCGAGCTGAAGATCCGCGATCTTCAGGTCAAAGGCGAGGATTTCATGGCGCTTGGCATTCCACCCGGGCCGCTCTATGGAGACATCCTGAAAGAGCTGCTTGAAAAGGTGAAAAAAGGCGAGCTTGAAAACACAAAAGAAGCGCTTTTGCCTGCCATGACCGAGGCCATAAGTCGCGCTACGAAATCAAGCACCGGTTGACAGGACAGACGGTCAGAAAATTTCCAATACAGGCTTATGCTTTTCAACTCCGTTCTGTATCTGCTCTTTTTCGGCCTGCTTTATCTGCTCTACTGGACGATTCCGGCCTCCAGGCGCGTCACCCTGCTGATCATGGGCTCGATGCTCTTCTACGCTGTCTGGGGATTGACGGGAGAAGGCTGGGTCGGTATCCGCTGGACGCTGCACTTTCTTGCCGCGATCGGCTTCAGCCATTTCATGAACAGGGCTATCTATGATGCCACCGAGCAGCAGACGAAGAAGCGTCTGCTTTCATTTACCGTCGTCGTTTTATTAATCAACCTTGCCGTGTTTAAGTATGCGGCGTTCTTTCTCGGCTTCCTGATCGACCTTGGCGTCCCGGCCGAAGCCCTGCCCGACGCAAAAGGCCTCTTTCTGCCTCTTGCCATCAGCTTTTATACGTTTCAGATCATCGCCTTCACCGTCGACGTTTACAGAGGCACGATCAAGGACCGTCCGACGGCGAGCAGCTATTTCCTGTTCATTCTCTTTTTTCCGCAGCTCATCGCCGGGCCGATCATGCGCTCGACGGACTTCCTCGATCAGAAGCCGTTTTTGAACTCTCGACGTATGTACGACGGTGGATGGCTCATTGTCGGAGGCCTGATAAAAAAGGTTCTGCTTGCCGATCCGATGGGCAACTATGTCGCACCTGTTTTCGGGAATCCGACTGCTTACACATCCTGGTCCATTCTTCTCGCCGGCATGAGCTTCTCTTTGCAGGTGTACTGCGACTTCTCGGGTTATACAGATATGGCTCGCGGCTCGGCGCTGCTTCTTGGCTACAGTATTCCCGAAAACTTCAAAGCGCCTTTCTTCTCGCTTTCGGCGCGCGAGCTGTGGCAGCGCTGGCATATTACTCTTACGACCTGGCTTCGCGACTACATCTATATTCCGCTCGGCGGCAACAGAGTCTCGGTCGTGCGCAACTACTTTAACCAGTTCCTGACGTTCGCCCTTGGCGGACTCTGGCATGGCGCCGACTACACCTATATCTTCTGGGGCGGCATGTGGGGCATTCTGCTTGCCGTCGAACGCTTTGTGGAGCAGGTGCTTGGTATCAAGACCGTTCCTGAAAAGAACGTGCCCATGAAATTGTTGAAAGGCCTTTTTATGTTCGTGCTTTTCGCTATCGGCGCCCTGATGTTCCGGTCGCAGCCCGTCATGATGGGCGAAACGTTGATCTCATCGACGAGAATCATGGGTCAGATGCTGGGCGGGCTCTTTATCAACTGGCCCGATCGCCTTATGGACGTCTATGCTTCAACAGGCGCAGACACGTCGGCACTTTCGGCCGTTTTCGGATCGCAGGTGTTTGCGTTATCCGAAATACCGCAACCCGACACCATCGCCGGAATGTTCGTCGCCCTTATCTTCTTTCATTTCGTTCAGTATAAGCCGGGATTTTTCGAGCGCTGGCGACGCTTTGATCCGTATCTGCTTCCGCTGGCAGGGGCCATTACCGGAGGCTTCCTGCTCCCGGCGCTCTCGCAGTCAGGTCATCAGTTTATCTATTTTGTCTTCTGAGGTATGCCATGCAGAGAACGATCCTGTATTCGCTGATTCTGGTCTCGGGTCTTCTGCTCGGCATCGGCCTTTTCAGATATTATCCATACGTCGCAAGCTTCGTTTCTTTTGACGATCGCTTCAAGTCAGTCAGCCTCGAAGCAGGTAAGGCCGGCAAAATAGAACTGAGCCGCACCGAACAGCCCCGCGCCTTATTCCTGTTCGTGCCCGACCGCCGCATGGATCGTCGCTGGAACACAACGCATCTCGAAACGCGAGTCGGCCTCAAGCTGGGCCAGATACTGAACGAACGCTCCGTCGATACGGCCGTTTTCGATCGAAAGGACGCCGGTTTGCCGCCCGATCATTACGTCGATCCGCAGACGATCGCCGAGCAGATTCGTGACGCCTTTGTCGCTCTCCAGGCCTACAGAGACTCGCAGAAGATCTACGAAAAAGAGAAGAGTCCGATCACCATCCTGGCCCACGGCGATGGATGCCTTGCGACGCTGCTTGCCGTCGACGCATACGGTATCGAACCCGAGAAGATCATGCTTTTCGGCTGCGCCTACGACGGAACTCTGCTGGAATCCTACGGCGAGATGATCACAAACGCCATGCATCTGACCGGCGTCGACGAAAAGGTTATGACGACGGTGAAGAAGGAGTGGGCGGACTGGCTCAATCAGAAAGAATACGAAGAGCTGACCGAAGAACAGTGGCTCGAATTACAGAAGGCCATGCTGAAAGAAAAGGTTAACCAGGATCTCGTCGCCTTTCGCCGGACCAGGTCGGTCTTTCAACGTCCGCATAACAGAGAATGGCTTCTGCGGGCGAAGCGGCTGTCATATGTCGACCTTGTCGAATCCGTTCTCAAGAAAAGCCGCGTCGTCATCGAACACTTCGCCTCGCAGTACGACGAAGAGCTTCCGCCCGATCTGATCGAGCGCAATGCGGTGCGGGCGAAGACATTCGGCCCCCGCTATACGTTTGCCGTTCTGTCTCAAACCGACCATTTTCTCTTTGAAAAAGATTCGCCGCCTGCCTCGCCCGTTGAGAATATGATGAGCAGAAGTAATCCGTTCAAAAGCCTCTCCCCGGCCTTTCTGAACGTCATCGAGGAGCGCTTTCCATGAAACAGAGAACGAAATCGGTCAGAATATCTGTAAACAGTCTGTTGTTGGCTCTGGCTCTTGCTTTACCCGGTGTCCTGAGTGCAGAGGTCCTCGGCCCGGGCCACACCCTGAGCGACCTTGAATTCAAAGACCAGCACGATCGCTCGCATCGCCTTTCAGAGAATCTGCGCTTCTTGATCTTCTCTGCCGACATGGACGGGGGCAAGCTCATGCATGCATGGATGAACGAACGCAACGACGACTTCCTCACCGCTCAGAATATCGCCCTTCTTGCCGACGTGCATCGCATGCCGTTTCTGATTTCGAAAACGATCGCCATGCCGCGCATGCGAGGTTATACATATTCGCTTCTCCTGATTCAGGATGAAGGTCGGGGTAACGTCTACCCGCAGCAGCCGAAGGCTGTGACGATTCTCGTTTTAAAAAAGCTGACCGTGCAGAGCGTTCACCATGCCTCGACGGTGGCCGAGCTTCAGGCCATCCTCGACCGGAACAGGTAGTGCAGTATATCTATCTGCACGGCTTTGCCTCCGGTTCCGATTCGACCAAAGCCCGCTTTTTCGCCGAAACCTTTGAGCGGCGGGGCCTGTCTCTCCTGCGCCCCGACCTCAATGACGATTTCTCGCACCTCACCATAACACGCCAGCTTGAGCAGCTGCGCGAGATCACCTCGACTTTTAGCGCAAAGGAGTCGATCACACTCATCGGGTCGAGCATGGGCGGTTTTCTTTCGCTGCTTTATTCGAGGTTGGACAGTCGGGTGCGACGCCTTGTGCTGCTTGCGCCGGCCGTCGGTTTTCACCGCATCCTCAAATCGAAAGCCGGACCGAACTTCAAGCTATGGAAGAAGAATCGCTACATTCCCATTGAACATTATGCGCTCGGACAGGCGCTTCCTCTACACTTCGGGCTCTATACCGATGCCCTGCTTTATCGTAAGGCCACGTTTACCCGTCCCCTGCCGACTCTGATCTTTCATGGTCTGCACGACGATACGGTCCCGTATCAGAATAGCATCATACTCGTAGAGCAGAATGCCCGGGCCGCTCTCATGCTACTCAATTCGGATCATACACTGAACGATTGCCTGGAAACGATCGATTCTCAAGTTCAGGCCTTTTTTGAACGGAACTTAGACTAACAAATTCCCGAGAAACGCCCATAAAAATTATCGACCGCCTGTAAAAATTTTTGAGACTGGTTATCAGAATTAAAACCAATCACAGGTAGGATCTATGCTCCCAGGCTACCAACGAGCATACCTCGTCACGGGTATGCTCATTCTCATGGTGAGCTGTAGTATCGAGAACAGTTCATCTCCCGCTACAGCGTATTCACCTGTTCCCGTTCCCGATCTCACGCCCGAACAGTTGCTCGGACAGGAGATATTTTCTGACGATACTCTCTCAGAACCGGCCGGACAGTCCTGTGCCTCGTGCCATGATGAAGGCGTCGGCTTTGCCTCCCCGCCTGCGATCATGACCGGCGGCGTCTCTGAGGGCGTTGTTCCTGGCCGATTCGGGCTGCGCAACGCACCGACGGCGGCGTATGCGCTTTTCAGCCCTCTGCCTTTCTTTGATCCCGAGCCCGGCACTCTCGTCGGCGGCCAGTTCCTTGACCACCGCGCCGCCGATCTCGAAGAACAGGCACGCGGGCCCTTCTTGAATCCCGACGAGATGGCTAACCCGGATCGCGCCACCGTCGTGAACAAACTGCGCAATCGCCCCTATGCCGATCGGTTTCGCGCTCTGTATGGCGCTGATGTTTTTGCCGACGTCGATCGGGCCTATGTTGCCATGTCGCGGGCGATTGCCGCTTACGAACGTTCGCCGGAATTCAGTCCGTTCTCGTCGAAGTTCGACGCCTACATCAGAGGACGGGCGAATCTATCGCCGGCAGAGTTACGCGGCCTTGCCGTCTTTCGCGATCCGCTCAAAGGGAATTGCGAGGCCTGCCATCTTTCAACGGGAGATGCTCCGCTATTCACCGACTTCACAAACGATAACATCGGCGTGCCGCGCAATCTCACCATTCCCGCATACGCCGGGAACCCAACTCTCGTCGACCGGGGGCTTGGCGCCGTACTGAACGACGCGCAGTATGACGGACGCTTTAAAGTCCAGACGTTACGCAACGTCGCTCTGACCGCTCCCTATATGCATAACGGTGTTTTTACCACGCTGGAGGACGTAGTCCGCTTTTACAACACGGCCTGCGCTCCGGGTAACCCCGATGGATGGGATGCACCGGAAGTGCCCGACACTCGCAACTGTAACGAGCTCGGAAACTTGAAGCTGAGCGATCAGGAGATCGCAGATCTTGTGGCCTTTCTGCACACGCTGACCGACGGCTATCTACCGCGCTGATTCGACGGAATCAACAGAACAAATAAGAATCGAGGATCATTATGTTTTATCATTTTAAAAAGAGGAGCCTGCCTCAATGGCTTCTTGTAACGGCAGTACTGTTTCCCTATGCTCTGTTTGCACAGCAAACGGAGGAAAAGACGCAACGAAAACCCTCGCTTGAAGAGCGTGTCGACATTCTTGAAGAAGAGGTCGAGCATGCGAAGATGAAGAAGGCGGCAAAAGAGTTCAAGAGCGTGATGGGTATGGGCCCTTCTGCCTCGGCCATCTATCACGTTGAGGACGGCTTTTCGTTCGGCGGCTATGCCGAAATTACCGGAGAAAGCTATAAGTCCCGCTATCGCACCGGTGTGGGCGACGTAAAGCGCCTCATCCTCTATACGGGATATCGCTTCACCGATAACATCCTCTTTAATGCCGAGATCGAATACGAGCATGCCGGCTTCGAGCGGCATGATGATGTCGTCAACGAGGTGGATTATGCCGGGCGCGAGACACAGAAGAAAACGGTCCAGGGTGGGGCGGCATATCCTTACCCAGAAGTATTTCTCCTTGTACTGTTTTTGAGCCCGCGCAATATGTCGCATGAAGAAACGACAGCAGAGTGCTCAGGAACCACAGGAGCTGGATAGCGAAGTAGCCAATTGGGGGGCGCAGGAATTCGCCAGTGCAAATATCGGTGATGCGCGTTTGAACGCCAGACTCATTGCTGTCGCTGAGGCTTTCATGCAGAAGCCGGGTGCATCTGTTCCAAAGGCGTCGGCAAGCTGGGCGGGTGCGAAAGGAGTGTATCGGTTCTTTGACAACGCCAAGGTGAACTCACAGAATATTTTAAGTCCGCATACAGAGTCTACGAAGCAAAGGATCGAGGGTCGAGAGCTTGTTCTTGCGATTCAGGATACATCGACGATCGACTATAGCACTCGTGACGCTACCGACGATATTGGACCGGCCGGCAATCGCCTTACAAGAGGACTTATGCTTCATCCCACTCTTGCCGTTACTCCCGAAGGCACACCGCTCGGAATACTGGATCTACAAATCTGGAATAGACCTGACAACACATGGTCTTCTGAACTCACACGTGAGGAAAGAAGAAATACTCCTCTCGAAGACAAAGAGAGCATGAAATGGATAAACAGCTACCGCAAGGTCTGTGAGATTCAGAAGGAGATGAATGATAAAGTTCACTTCGTAAACGTCTGCGATCGCGAAGGAGATATGTATGATCTCTTCCTTGAACATCATAAACTATCTACAGAAAATCCGCCTGATTTGCTTGTTCGAGCTGCAAAAGACCGCAAATTGGCCGGGGATTCGGGCTTTTTGTGGGATTTCATGGAGTCCATAGATGTATTCGGTGAGTATGATATTCAGGTTCAAAGAAAGGTGGGTAAGAAAGCAAGAGAAGCAACGCTGCAAATACGCTTCTCAAAGATAACAATGCGACGGCCTTTTCACCGATATCCTGTGAAAGAGAATCCATCTTTCGATCTCTATGCAGTATATACATGCGAAAAAAATCCACCGCAAAAGGAAGAGGGGATTTCATGGATGCTGCTCACCACAATGCCGGTTCTCACTTTCGAAGAAGCCGTTGAGAAGGTGGAATGGTACACCGATCGCTGGATCATTGAGACTTTCTTCAAGGTCCTCAAATCTGGATGCAAGATTGAAAACCGACAGATGAAGACCGGAGCTCGACTGATGTCATGCATCACAGTCGATAGCATCATCGCATGGAGAATCCTTTTCCTGACATTCATAGGCAGGGAACTTCCAGATCTCTCCGCAGAAATTGTTTTTGAACCACACGAATGGCAGAGCCTGCACTGTCGGATCAACAATACATCCGAACTCCCAAACACGGTTCCTTCTCTCTATACTGTCATGATTCAAATTGCGAAGCTCGGTGGTTTCCTTGCAAGAAAGAGCGATGGATTCCCGGGGCCGATCACCATATTCCAGGGGATGCACGTCCTCTACGATATGGCCGCCGTCTACAAAATCCTCCGCCCAGAGGCTACTTCTGGGTAAGGATATGGTGGGGCGGCGATGGTGGAGTTCGCATACGTCGAATTCCGCATCGCCGACTGGCTGCAGATTCGCCCCGGCCTGAACCTTGTGCCGATCGGCATCACGAACTGGATGCATGAACCGAATACCTTTTACTCGGTTAACAGACCCGCCACAGAACAGCTTATTATTCCGACGACCTGGCGAGAACTCGGCGTCCTTTTCACGGGAGAGATCGGACGTTTTCAATATCGTACCGGCCTTCTAAGCGGTCTTGACGCGTCGCAGTTCACGGCTTCGGAATATATCGGTGAAGACGGAAGCTACAGGGGCTCCGAGGCCAGTCTGCGCGACGGCGCCTTTATTCTGAACGTCGACGCAAACCTCTTCGACGGCTTCACTCTGGGCGGCTCCTATTATGCAGGTCGCGCCGGACAGGGCAACGTCACAGCGGTTCAGGATAACGATCGTCTCATCACTCCAGACGGAACCTCTCTCGGTTTTTCTCCAGAGGACACGGCCGATATGCTTGCCGTTATGGAGGCGCGTCGTCGAAGAGCGCCCGTTCTTGTTCAGATGGCTGAAGGTCACTTTCTCTATCGAACAGGTCCCTGGGATTTTCGCGGCCTGGCCGTCAGATCGTGGATGAGCGAAGAGGATACAAGAGCCGTTAACCGCGCTACGGGAGAGAACGTGGGCATGGTCGCCGAAGGCGGATACCTTGAAGCCGGATTCAACGTACTGAGCTTCTGGAAGACAGATCAGAAGCTGATGTTTTTCGTGCGAAACGAGTTCGTCAATACGCAGCGAAAAACCGTGGAGCGCAAATTCGGCGGTAAAGAGGATGTGCTCGATGCCTTATGCCGGGGTTCATCGACATGCAAGACGACTACGATGTTTGACAACGGAAATCAGGATCTCGGTATCATCGAAGCCGAAGATGCGAATACGGAGGCCTACGGAAAAAAAGGCCTGGCCGATAAAACAAACGATCGCCGTATTCTCACCGTGGGTCTTGCCTATTTCCCGCATCCGAACGTAACGGTAAAAGTGGAATATGCAAAGAACGACTCGAAGTCGGATTGGTATCGCGACCAGGAAGTATTCAATCCTGAGAACAACAAGATTGATACGATCAACGTCGGCATCGGCGTCGTATTCTGATGCTAATCCGGATTCTGAGCGTCGATTGATCGCCGCTCAGAATCCGCTCATCTGCAAGTATGAGCGTACAAAGTCCGCAAACTTATCGGCCGGTATGGCGGGGCTGATCAGGTATCCCTGCGCATAGTCGCAACTTCTTTCCCTGAAAAAGCGCAGCTGCGCCTCAGTCTCTACGCCTTCGGCTACGACTTTCAGCTTCAGACTCTGGGCCATTGCGATGATCGCCTGCGCGATCTGTGCATCGCTCTCATCGCCTGGAATATCCATAACGAAGGATCGGTCGATTTTCAGAGCATCGATCGGAAACCTTTTCAAATATGCGAGTGACGAGTAACCCGTTCCAAAATCGTCGATCGCAAGTCGGATGCCGATCTCTTTCAGCGTTTGCAGCGCCTGACCGGCGCGCTCTCCGTGCTCCATAAGAGCCGACTCCGTAATCTCAAGCTCAATACGATCGGCCGGAACATTATAACGATGCAACAGATCAGCGATGCGCTCGGGAACGTCATAGAGGCGAAACTGTCTCGGCGAAATATTGATCGCAAGCTTTTCAAGATGTATGCCGTCGTCCATCCAGTGGCGCATCTGCTTGATCGACGCTTCAAGCACTCTGTCTCCGATGGCGCCGATCAAACCGCATTCCTCGGCGGCAGGAATGAAATCTCCAGGCGATACGCTTCCCTTCTCGGGATCAATCCAGCGTATGAGGGCCTCTGCACCGATAATCCCGTCCCCGAGAAGAGAAATCTGAGGTTGATAGTAAACGAGAAACTGGTCGAGTTCGAGAGCGCGTCGCATACGGCCTTCAAGTCGAAGCTTTTCGGCCGCTGCGATTGTTAACGATGACGTATAATAGTGAAACATATTACGCCCCTGCCCCTTTGCCTGATACAGCGCAGCGTCAGCGTTCCGAAGCAGCGTCGTGCCGTCTTCGCCGTCTTCTGGGAAGATTGCGATACCGATACTCGCTCCTATGTATAACTCTCGTCCTCCTGATATCGAAAACGGATCAGAAAGCGTATCGATCACCATGCGGGCGAGCATGGCGGCGGCGCCGGTTTCGGGAAGATCCTCCTGCAGAATAACGAATTCGTCCCCACCAAGACGAACGAGAAGATCTTCACGACGCAGGCGCTTACGCAGACGCTCGGCTATAGCGACAAGCAGTTCGTCGCCGGCCGGGTGGCCGTAGCCGTCGTTGACGTCCTTGAATCGGTCGAGGTCGATGAGATGAAGAGCTAAAGAGGTTCCGCGACGTCGCGCCTTTTCGAGCGCATGATCCATCTGCAGATGCAGAAGCGCGCGGTTGGGCAGATCGGTCAGCGGATCGTGATAGGCGAGATGCTCGAGCCTCTGCTCCGCCTCTTTTAACCGGCTTATGTCGGTAAACACCGCCACATAGTAGGCAATGACGCCGTTTTCGTCATGTATGGCGCTGAGCGAGCTGAGCTGAGGATACACCTCTCCATTCTTGCGACGATTCCAGATCTCTCCCTGCCAGTGCCCTATCTCTTCAAGGGAATGCCACATCTGCTGATAAAAAGTCTTCGGATGCCGTCCGGATTGCAGAATACGCGGATTCTGTCCGACCGCCTCTTCCTCTGAGAAACCCGTGATCTCAGAAAAGGCATGGTTAACGGTAACGATCAATCCGTCTCGATCGGTAATGATGACTCCGTCACGAGTGCTGGCGATTACGGCAGCAGAAAGGCGCAGGCGGTCCTCGGCAGCCTTGCGTCCGGTTACGTCTTCTACGCTAAACAGTAGAAGATCACGGCCGCTGTGCGAGAGGCGCATAAGATGCACTTCGGCATCCCACTCCGTTCCGTCCAGGTGCCGATGGCGCCACGGGAAGATATGCGAGCCATTCCTAACGGCTATCTCAATATGCCGTATTGCCGCCTCATGCGACGGGGTTCCGTCATATTGCACCTCCGGCGATACGCCTTCGGGCGTTTTGCCTATCAGCTCAGCTCGGTTCGCCACACGATACAGCTTCATTGCAGCGTCATTGCAATCAACAAACAGGGCCGTCGTCGGCTCCATCACACCGAGAGCGATGCGCGAATCGTTAAAGAGCGCTTTATTGTATGCCTCGCTGTCTTTCAAAAGCTGCTCTTCTCGACGCCTTTCGGTCACGTCACGACCGACGACGATAAGACCGCGCCGCCGACCATCGTCGAAAAACATCGGAATCTTAATGATATCAAATACTCGAAGCCCGAGATCGGGATGAGGTATTACCTCATCTGCGCGACTGGGAGCGCCGGCCTTCCATGCGATTTCGTCAGAGGCCTCGCAGCTCATAAAGGCGTCGTAATGAGTCGGACTGAAAGGCGCGAGCTCGGAATCCTTTTTGCCGCGATAATCCACATGCTCTATACCGAACAGGCGAAGATCGCTCTGATTGGCGACAAGCCAGCGCCCCTCGCCGTCTTTGAAACAGATGATATCCTGCATGCTGTCGATGAGCATGCGCAATCGCTCTTCGCTTTCGCGAAGACTCTGCGACCGCGCCTCGGTCTCGGCAATTAACAGATTGATCGTATCGGCAAGCATTCCGATCTCGTCTTCTTCATGCCCCGGTGGAACGGTAAGTCGCTGAGTCTGAGCGCTTCGCTCCTCCATCTGCATGATGCCGCGAGCAAGCGATTGAATAGGTTTCACCGATAGTCTGCGATCGACAAACCATAAGATGGCGGCAAGCAGGCCGTTCTGAATGATGGCACCCGTCAGCTTTACCCAGAAGGGAAGATGAAGATTTTCGATGCTTTCGAGAAAGATAATGAAAGAACCGGTGCTCACCGAGAAAGCAACGGTGGCCAGAGAGAAAAGCAGGACCTGCTTACGTCCGTGGCTGGTGCGCAGCGTTCGAAACGATCGGCTCACGTCGACTTCTCACTCTCGAGCTTAACGATCTCGCGCAGATTTCGCATATGCTCGAGCACGCGACTGCATGTCTTCTGAAATTCCGAAGGCACATGCTTCGCCTCAAGCGCTGAATCGGCCACGAACTGTAAAATAGAAAGAAACAGATCTTTGGACGCAAAGATCGGAGGCGTGCCCGCATACCCATAGATATAACAGTCTTCACGTACCTGCAAACCGAACGTCTGCAACTCCATCTCGTGATCGGTTCCCTGCTCGGATTCGAGAAGCAGCTCGGCGACGCGATCGAGCTCCTGACTCCAGTCGAGCATCAGCGAACGGCAGATGGCCTGGAAGCGATTTTTTTCAGAGTAGAAAAGCAAAGGCGTCGTCACCAGTTCATCGGGAAACGTCGACATCAGAGAACGGAATTGCGTCTCATTCACATAAGATAGAAAATGTGTGCCTCTGATCACCCGTGCCTTGAGAACGGGGAATCCACGAAACGGGCTTTCTTCTTCGGCGGGCAGAGAGTACTTTGCCTCAAGCCTTTTCAACATCTCCTGCTCGTAGTCTGATAAAGACGATTCCCGTTCCAGTGCCATGTGAGATCACGAAAACCTGTTTTCCCGCTCAGACAATCGAAAAAAAGGGTCGCATGAGCTTCGACGCAACCTCTCGCAAGCTGGTCGGCTTTCTCGCCTGTAAAACCAAGATGAAAACCGAGGATTTTATCGTCGAAGAGATCACCGATCTGAAGATATTGAACGCTACGAATTCGGGCCCCTATTACGTCTATCGAATGCAAAAAGAGGGCTGGAACACAGTCGATGCTCTCATCCGCCTTGCAAAAGAAAACCGCATCTCTCTACGCGATATACAGTACGGCGGCAAAAAGGATCGTCATGGCATCACCGAACAGTTCATTACGTCGCGCAGTCGATTACGTCTTCCCGCTTCGCTTGAAGGCGCCGTTCAATTAATGGAACTCGGTCGCAGTCAGGAGCCGATGGCGCCAGGACGTATCGTCGGGAATCGTTTCAAGCTCTGGCTGCGTTCGCTACAGGCATCTGAGATATCGCATCTTCAGCGCAACTTCGAGGCGATCAAAGAATACGGTTATATCAACTATTTCGATTCGCAGAGATTCAGCACCTTTGATCGAGAAGAAGGCCTGCCCGCCTTCGCTCTCTATGCGGGTAACTATGAGCAGGCGCTGAAGATGCTGCTTCTCGGAACGTTTCGCCGCGAAAAATCGCATGCAAAAGACCGCAAGGCCGAGCTCTTAAAGTCCTGGGGGCGGTGGGATGCATGCTTACAAAAGGCCGATACGGCCGTTGAGAGGCGGGTCTTTGCCTTCTTGAAGGAATCTCAGCGCCGGGCCCCCGCCGATTTCGCCGGCGCGCTTGATCTTTTGCCCTTTGAAGAGCTGCTTATGATGCTCTCTGCCTTTCAGGCCTTTCTCTGGAATCATCTCGTATCGAATCATATAGAGAGGCATGCGAACGGAAGAGCTGCACTCTTTAAAACACGCACAGGCATACTGGCATTCCCGGCGCCCGGCGATCAGAGCATTGCGCTCGATCAGGAGCTCTGCCTTCCCGGAAAAGACGAACGATTCTCGCCCGAGTTTCAAGCCGATCTTCAATCACTTCTTGCACAGCTTGGCCTGCCCGATAACTGTACGCAGATTTCGTTTCTGCGCTCTGCGGCCATGAACGCTTATATGCGACGCATGGGTATTCTACCCGGTGATCTACAGCTGGGGTTACCCGAAGACGACGAGATGGAGGCAAAGCGTAAAAAGGTTGAGCTAACATTCACGCTGCCGGCCGGAGCCTACGGAACGATGCTTGTCAAGCGCCTGACGCTGCGGGCTCGATTCTGAGGGCAGTGTGCGCCCCACTTTTCGAACAGCTCAAATGGCAGCGCTCTTTTGTTTATTCACCTGACCGTAGCAGCGAACAACTGAGCGCTGAAAGATACGATCTGCGATACGACGGGAAAAAGCACAGAAGCGGCAAGCATGGCCGCAAGAATCCAGCGCGTCTGCACGGTGATGGCGCCATGCAGCCCCGAGATCTCTCTATGAAGCAGCTGGATGTCGCTTTTCATCTCGGCACGCAGCTCTGCTATGCGGGCCACAAGCCGGGATTCAATGGAGGACTGCTCGGCCCGCAGCTCGGCCATTTCGCCGCGTAGCCCGGTAAACTCGCCGCGTAGCCCGGTAAACTCGCCGCGTAGCTCAGCAAACTCACCCCGTAAGCCGGCAAAGTCTCCCCGTAGCTCTGCAAATTCCACTCGTACTTCACGGAAATCATTCTTGAGATCGTCCATGCCGTCCTCAAGCTTCCCAATCCTGACCCTGAGTTCCTGGATATCGGCCCGTACTTCATCACGTAAGGCAGCCATATCGGCCTTGAGCTCCGTTCGTAGCTCTCCCATATCGGCGCGAGTTTCGGCGATCTCCTGCCGTAGCCTGGAGATTTCAGTAGAAAGCCGGTTCTCGGAATGAGCCGAAGACATAGAGATCACTTCCTCTCTCAAAGCTAAGAAGGCCTGATTCAAACTGTCAACGAATTTCCAGGCGCCGGAGCCGAGCAGCTTTTCAAGTTCTGGTGGTAATTTTTTCAGATAGTCCATGGCGATCCTCCCGCTGATCCATAGATCGAGGTTCAGAAAACGGGCGAATGGAGCGGATTTTTCTGCATCACACCGGCAAAATTTTCGAGTTGACCCCTCCTTCGTTTTTCGCTTCCCTGGATATGTTATGAAAGGCAGCACATCCGCATTCACGATTGAATCGGCGAAGAGCCTTGCTCTCTCGCTCCGCTCTGCCCTTCTCGTTCTTTCCCTCCTGCTTATCCTTCCCCTGCTTCTCGGGCTCTGAGCCCGAAATATCGAACCTTGCGGCTATGCCGCCCCGCCCTCAGTCGGCTCTCTGAGTCGAACCACGTTTTGAAGCAGAACATTTAAGAAGGATACCTATTATGACTACTACCAGCAAACGCCCCCATTCGCCGGGCAACAAATATCGCCAGTATACTCAGGTGAAACTGAGCGACCGCACCTGGCCCGACCAAATGATCGAAAAAGCTCCCATCTGGTGCAGCGTCGACCTGCGTGACGGCAATCAGGCGCTGGTTACGCCGATGAGCCTGGATCAGAAGCTTGAGATGTTTCAGCTGCTGGTCGACATCGGCTTCAAGCAGATTGAGGTCGGATTTCCGTCGGCCGCCGACGTTGAGTTTCGCTTTCTGCGCACGCTGGTCGAGCGTGACCTCATCCCCGCTGACGTTACCGTGCAGGTGCTGACACAGGCCCGCGAACATCTGATCCGGCGCACCTTCGAGGCGCTGGAAGGAATTCCAAAGGCCATTCTGCACCTGTATAACTCCACGTCAGAGCTGCAGCGACGCGTCGTCTTTCGCATGGACCGACCCGAGATTCGCAAGCTGGCCATGGACGGAGCGCGGCTTGTAAAGGATCTGTCGTCTGAAACGTCGACACAGATCACGCTGGAGTATTCGCCTGAAAGCTTCACAGGAACGGAGCTCGACTTTGCCGTCGACGTCTGCGAAGGCGTGATGGAAGTATGGCAGCCGACGCGAGAGAATCGCATCATCCTGAACCTGCCCGCCACCGTCGAGATGTCGACGCCGAATATCTACGCCGATCAGATCGAATGGTTCTGCCGCAATCTGAACGGACGCGAAAACGCCATCATAAGCATCCATCCGCATAACGACCGCGGAACGGGCGTGGCGGCGGCCGAGTTCGCGCTGATGGCCGGCGGCGATCGCATTGAAGGAACGCTGTTCGGAAACGGCGAGCGTACGGGTAACGTCGACATCGTCACGCTGGCGATGAACATGTTCTCGCAGGGCGTCGATCCGCAGTTGAATTTTTCGAATATCAATCATATTCGTTCCGTCTGCGAGCGCAGCACAGACATCAAAGTGCATCCGCGGCATCCGTATGCGGGCGAGCTGGTGTATACGGCCTTCTCGGGTTCGCATCAGGATGCCATCAATAAAGGCCTTGCCTATCGGCGGGAGCATGGCAGCGAGCTGTGGGAGGTTCCGTATCTGCCGATTGATCCGACCGACGTGGGGCGCACCTACGAATCGATCATTCGCATCAACTCGCAGTCGGGTAAAGGCGGAGTCGCCTACATCCTCGATACGGAGTTCGGTTACTCCCTGCCGCGGGCCATGCATCCTGAGATGGGTACGCTTGTGCAACAGGAGGCCGATAAGACGGGCCGCGAGATCACACCTGACGAGATCCTCCAGATCTTTCAGCGCGAGTATCTGCATCAGGAAGAGCCGCTCGTTTTCGAATCGTTCCGGAGTTATCCGGACACCGAGGACGCAACCGGAGAAGGCGTCGTCGCCGAGCTTGCTTTTTCAATGGAAGGACGTCGCTACGAACTTAAAGGCCGCGGTAACGGTCCGATCGACGCCTGCAAAAACGCTCTGAAACAATCGGGCTTCTTCGAGTATCGCATCGAGAATTACCACGAGCACAGCCTCGAAGAAGGGTCGGAGTCGCGAGCCATCGCCTACATTCAGCTTCGCAGCGATTCGGGCGCCTCGTACTTCGGAGCGGGCATCGACGTGAATATCAACAAGGCAAGCGTAAAGGCGATCTTCAGCGCTCTGAACAGAGCGGCCAAAGGCGCCGGCGTGATGATGGTGTAAGAACCGGCATAACTTGAACCCTCAAAAGCCGACACAGTTGTTGGCTTTTGAGGTAGCCTGCCCAGGTGGTCCCTTGAAATAGAGGCGCAGGAAGTACAGCACTTCCCGCGCCTCTGTCATTTATCTATCCTCTCTTTGCCGTCTAACTCTTTCAATTTGCGATGCAACCAGATTCCGGCCTTCTCAGTACGGCCGTCGGGAAATTTGAGATAGTAGGGAGATCCCGTAATCGACGATTTCGATGCAAGGTAGTCGATGAACTGCTCGGCCGTACTGATGCGGTTCCCTGCATTATTGAACTTGAGGCGCATATGAGAGGCGGCGTCGGCGGCCGAGTGCTCGCTGCCGTTACGAATAAAAATCAGGCCAGATTTCTCCACTGCGGCGATGAGAGCGTCGATGCGCTGCTTTTCGCGGGCTGACGGAGCGGCTGTGAGGGAGCCGTCACTGTCAATCATGATGGGCAATGGCAGGACTGCAGAAATGGCGAAGACGGAAAGCACTGCAAACGGAAGGATTTTCAGTTGGATTTTGAGACGCATAATTCAACAGTAGCCCACCGACTGCAACGGGGCAAGTACAATCAGCGCCCACCGCCGAAGAGAACAACCCGCACAGTTTTCAGTAGGATGTTGATGTCAAGCAGGGCCGTGTAGTTCTTAATATAATACAGATCGTATTCAAGCTTGTGAACGGTATCATCTATGTTTGCCCCATAGGGGTACATCACCTGGGCCCATCCGGTCAGGCCGGGACGCACAAGATGTCGCAGATTGTAGAACGGGATCTGCCGCTCGTACTGCTGTGTCAGCTTCGTCCACTCGGCTCGCGGCCCGATAAGACTCATCTGCCCCATGAGAATATTGATCAGTTGTGGAAGCTCGTCAAGTCGGCTGAGGCGCAGAATGCGGCCGAAACGGGTAACCCGACTATCCCCTTCCTGAGTATATGGGCTCTGCTTATCGGCCCCAGGGATCATGGTGCGAAATTTGAACACACTGAACGTCTGTCCGCTTATTCCCGTTCGCTCCTGACGGAATAGAATCGGGCGTCCTGAATCGATAAAGAGCGCAGCGGCAATCATTAGCATGAATGGAACGCTTCCGATCAACAAAAAAGCCGCAATGGTGTAATCCATCACGGTCTTGAGCCGAAGACCGATCGGATTCGAGAGCACAAAAAATCCTCTGCTGATCATGAAATGAGAATGAGCGACAAAGTAGAGAGGAACTTTAAGAAAATAACGCTCGTAGAAAGAAACAAGATCAAAAATGCGAAGGCCGCCCATACGCCGACTTAGAAGCAGCTCCATCTGATCTCCGGATAACGCTTCAGTCGCTATGATAACGCCGTCCCATTGACTTTCCAGCGCTCGAGGCAAAGCCGATTTCATCGGAAGCACCTGTTCTCCGGCCGGCCCTCTGACCGGTTGCGGCGAATCGCGCTCCATGAAAACCACCTCCCACATAGGAAAGCGGCGACGAACCTCTTTATCGATCGGCTCAAGAAATCGCTTCTCGGTTAAGATCAACCAGCGGCTTTGCATTTTCGCCTGATCAAAAACGCGAGCAAAGACGAAGCGTGAAGAAACCGCATAAATGCCGAAGAACCCGAGAGCGAAATACAGCACGCTTCGACCGACATACGCCTGGAGCTCATGACCGAAAACCAGGAAGGCCACCAGGCTGAGAACTATGGTCAGGATTAAAAGCGCTGGCAGCATCCTGGTAGCGAGCCCCATGCGTGAGTAGTGGCTCCATGGGTTATACACATCCATCACAAGAAAGACGCCTGCAAGAAAAGGCAAAAACCACGGCGTTCCGGGCATAACGAAGCTTTCGTAGAAAAAGCCTCTTCGCAATAGATGACCGAGCTGATAGCTGACCAGAAAGGCCAGCAAATCCAGCATCAGCAGTCCATACTTAGCGAAACGCAGCGTGTGCAGCATCTTACACCTCGATTCCATCAGCCTGCAGCATTGAACCAATGATCTCTTCAAGAGAGCGGCTGTTTCTCCAGGAAAGGGTGGCGGCGATTTTCGATGGATTACCGCAGAGCGGTATATGCTCCGATGGTCTGAAGAAGCGCGGGTCGGTCGCGACGTACTTTGCATAATCGAGTCCCGCCAGACGAAAGGCAATATCGACAAAGTCTCGGACGGAATGCAGTTTGCCCGTCGAAACGATAAAGTCATCGGGCGTTTCAGTCTGCAGCATTCGCCACATCGCTTCGACGTAATCGGGAGCCCATCCCCAGTCGCGCAGAGCGTCAAGATTACCGAGAGAGAGCGTGCTCGCCTCGCCGCGAGCGATCTTCGCCACGGTAGATGTGATCTTTCTCGTTACGAATTGATGCCCGCGGCGGGGCGATTCGTGATTATACATGATGCCGGTGCAGGCAAAGAGCCCTTCTTTATCGCGATAATTACGGATCATGTAGTACGAAGCGATTTTTGAAATACCGTAGATGGACTTTGGATTGAAACGAGTCAGCTCGGTTTGCGGGCTTTCATCGGGTTCGCCGAACATCTCAGAAGAGCCTGCGAAGAAAAGGCGACAGGACGGTTTCAGTTCTTTGATCGTAGAAAGCAGGTAGTGAGTGGAATTGAAGTTGTTATTCAGGATCAGGAATTCGTCGTCAAAGTTATAGTGGACGAACGACGAAGCGGCCAGGTGATAGCATTCATCGGGCTGAATGTCGCGAAAGAGCTTGTAAAGGCTGAGGTGGTTATTCACCGAAACCGGATGCAGATGAATGCGATCGATTGAATGGCTGAGATTGCCAAGCCTGTGATTGGCGTCTTCGACGGACTCACGCTTGACGATGCCGTGCACCTCATAGCCTTTTGAGAGAAGCAGGTCGGCCAGATAAGAACCGTCCTGACCGGCAACCCCTGTGATCAGCGCCTTTTTCACTTTTTCTTTGCCTCACTACAATACTGACGGTAAACCCCGTTGATACCGTCGCGAAGACTAATCTTCGCCCTCCAGCCAAGTGCTGCCAGCTTCGATACGTCCATCAGCTTGCGCATCGCTCCGTCGGGTTTTGCCGGATTGAATCGTAGCTCTCCCTCAAAACCGACGATCTCCCGAATCATGGAAGCCAGATCGGCGATGCTCAGATCGATACCGCTGCCGATATTGATATGCGTATTGCGAACTTCGGTCATACCGGCCGAAAGATCACCGAAATCAACATTCTGCATCAACCAGACACAGGCATCAGCCATATCGTCGCTATGCAGAAATTCACGAAGCGGCCTGCCCGTACCCCAGATCTCCACAGCATCGGCAGAAACTCCGATCCGACCGAGCATGGCCTCAGCTTCGTCATTGCCGGCAAGGCCAAGATTCAGTCGGAGCTCGCTCCATCGTTCCTCACGGAGCAGTCTCGCCAGATGCATCTTTCGAAGAAGAGCGGGAAGAACGTGTGATTTCTCCAGATCGAAATTGTCGTTCGGCCCGTAAAGATTCGTTGGCATGACGCTCATGAAGTTCGTGCCGTATTGTAGATTGAGAGATTCGCAGAGCTTGATACCGGCAATCTTCGCTATAGCATAGGGTTCGTTTGTGTATTCCAGCGTAGAAGTCAGCAGAGCATCTTCGCTCATCGGCTGCGGCGCCTCTTTTGGATAAATGCAGCTGCTACCGAGAAAGAGCAGTTTCTTCACCCCCGCCCGCCAGCTTTCTCCGATAACGTTGTTCTGAATCTGTAGATTTTTCAGGATGAAGTCGGCGCGATAAACGTTGTTGGCAAGGATGCCTCCTACCTTGGCGGCGGCGAGAAAGACATACTCGGGCCGCTCGCGCTCGAAAAAATCCGCGACGGCTCGTTGATCTTCAAGATCAAGCTCATCATGCGTTCGCAGAATCAGGCTTGAGTAACCCTCTTTCTCCAGACGCCTCACAATGGCAGAGCCGACCAGGCCTCGATGACCGGCGACGAAAATACGGCTTTGCAGGTGCATGCTCACCACTCCGCGCTTTCAAGAACCTTGTGGCCATGAACATGCAGCAGCCTATCGCGCTGAAAGAGCTTCACATCGGACTGCACCATCTCGCTCACCATCTGGTCAAGCGTACACTGCGGAGTCCATCCAAGCTTTTCCTTTGCCTTTGTCGCGTCGCCGACAAGCAGATCGACCTCTGCCGGACGATAGTACTGTGGATCGACGGCGATAACCTCGTCGCCCGCTTTCAACGAAGGCTTTGATTTAACGATGGATTCAAAACGGGCCTCATCGATGGAGGCGACGACGGCCACCTCTTTCTCTTCTGCCCCACGAAAATCCAGGGATACGCCGATCTCACCGAAGGCCATACGGCAGAAATCGCGGATCTCAGTCGTTTTGCCGGTCGCAATGACATAATCGTCGGGCCCGGGTTGTTGTAGAATGCGCCACATCGCATCGACGTAATCACGAGCATGGCCCCAGTCCCTTTTCGCGTTAAGATTGCCAAGATAGAGCTTCTTTTGCATACCGAGCGCAATGGCTGCGACGGCCCGCGTGATCTTTCGCGTTACAAAGGTCTCGCCGCGGATAGGACTCTCGTGATTGAATAGAATACCGTTGCAGGCATACATACCATACGATTCGCGATAGTTCTTCGTGATCCAGAATCCATAGATCTTCGCTACGCCGTAAGGGCTTCGCGGGTAGAAGGGCGTCGTCTCTTTCTGGGGGATCTCCTGAACCAGACCATACAGCTCAGAGGTGGAGGCCTGATAGATGCGTGTCTTCTGCGTCATGCCAAGCAGGCGCACAGCCTCAAGGATACGCAACGTCCCGATGCCGTCGGCGTTAGCCGTGTACTCGGGGGTCTCAAAGCTGACCTTTACATGACTCATGGCAGCGAGGTTATATATCTCGTCGGGCTGGGTTTCTTGTACGATACGGATCAGATTCGTCGAATCGGTGAGGTCGCCATAGTGTAGATGAAGCCTGACATCCTTTTCATGACGGTCCTTATACAGATGATCGATGCGGTCGGTGTTGAAAAGCGAGGCTCTGCGTTTGATACCGTGGACCGTATAGCCTTTCTGCAGCAGCAGCTCGGCCAGATAAGCACCGTCCTGCCCTGTGATCCCTGTTACGAGTGCTGTTTTTGCCATGTGTGCGGTACCTTTGCTCTGTTGTAGCGGAAAAATTTATCCAGAAAACAGCTTCCCGTGGATCGGGTAGAGAGGCAAGCGGAAATGAGGAGCAAGCCTTTGCTGCCTGCATCACCCCAACAGATGAGAAGTGTTCACTATGTCAGAAGCTGACGGATTTTCAGTACTGGCTTCAACAATGGCAACCAGACCGGAGCCTTCAGACCGTTTTTCTTGAAAGCAAGATAGCTTTCTTGATTTGCCCTCCAGATGTTTTTCAGGCTCCGATTGCTTGCTCCACCCGTTCGCATCTTCACCTTTACGCCCGGAAGATAGAGGCTGTTCAGCCGCTCCTTTTCCATCAGGCGAAGCATGAACTCGTAATCGGCTGCAATCCGCAATTCCTCGTCAAACAGGCCGCAGCGCTCGTATACGGAGCGACGCACAAAGAACGAAGGATGAGGCGGATGCCACCCCCTCTTAAAACTGCCGGGTTTAAAGGCGGAGGAAATCCATCGACGAACGACGTGATCGGTATTCACGGCATCGACGTATTCGAGATCACCATAAACGATATCGACGTCAGGATTCAAGCGAAACGCTTCGGCCACGTCATGCAAAATAGCAGGCCTCGCGTAATAATCATCGGAATTCAGAATTGCGACGATATCGCCCTTTGCCAGGTGCAATCCCTTGTTCATTGCGTTGTAAATGCCTTTATCGGGCTCGCTGACGAATGTGGAGATACGATTGCCGTAGCTACGGACTATATCGGGGGTAGCGTCTTCTGACGCCCCATCGATCACAACATAGTCAAGATCGATTCCCTGCTGCGACAGAACGGATTCAATGCAACTGCGAATCGTTGCCGCACTGTTAAAGCAGACTGTAATGACGGAGATTTTCACCGGGACTTCTTCCCTTCAAAAACAAACACCAGCATCGGTCGAACAAGGCGCTTTACCAGTGCAAATAGATGAAACCGTGACGCGGGAAGAAAACCGAAATACTTACGAATGATCTCTACAATCTCTCTATCACGAAGCACAGCCTGTTTCTGATTCGCTCCGGAATTATCAAAATGCACGAAACCGGAACATGCATGGAAGGGAAGTCGGTCGCCGTATCCATGCCGGATATAGTAGTCCAGATCTGAAGAGATACGATATCGAAGGTCGTAGAACAGTTCTTTCTTGCGTTCAAACACGATCCCCTGATGGCAGTTCGGTAAACCCTCTGAACGCTTTTTGAGCCTAATCGGCCGATAGCCAAGAACCGGATGCTGATATTTCACAGGCAGAAAGCACGGCGCAGTCAGATCGGCCGTGATGACATCACCGACAAAATAATCCCCTGCATTCAAGAAGAGAAGGCCCTCACCGCTGGCCATACGAATCCCTTTATTCATGGCGTCATAGATGCCTTTATCGGGTTCACTGATCCAGCGTACGACGGGCGGCAACGTTTTTAGATAGGCAAGCGTTCCATCCGTTGAACCACCGTCAACGATGATGTATTCAATGTCGGGCCAGGCCGTCTGCTTGAAGACGCTCTCGGCTGTTAACTTGAGATTCTCCAGTGCGTTAAAAACTACGGTGACGATGGTGATCACAGGCATTGTCTGTAGGCCTCAAGGGTTTTCTCTGCACACCTCTTCCATGTAAACAGCTTCACACGCCTCCTGCCACGATGAATCAGATCCTGCGACCGGGATGGAGAATAGACTACGTTCTCGATGGCCGTCAGGATAGATTCGACCGATGCGGGGTCAAAAAAATCGGCCGCATCGCCGATGACCTCGGGCATCGAGCTTGTATTGCTGCTGATGACGGGACAATCGAGCGACATCGCTTCAAGCGGCGGAAGGCCAAAGCCTTCATAGAGTGATGGATAAACGAAACAGGCGGCATTGCGATAGAGCTGACCGAGCAATTCATCGCCGCCCGATATCTGGTGGCAATGATCGCTTTTCAGATTCAACGAAACGAAAAGCTCTCTCTCCTCTTTAGAGAACGTACCGCCACCGAAGGCGACCAGAGAAAAGTCACTGACAAGTCGATCAGAGGATGCAAAAGCCCTGACGAGACGCTCGAAGTTCTTATACCCTCCGCGCTGACCGACATACAGAATATAGGGATGGTCCACTATGCGACGATTCTCAGAGAGGTTTAAGAAAGCATCATAGCCAAGGTGCGTTACCGAGACCTTTCGGCTTTCAATTCCATACAGATTCAAGAGGTCATTTCTTGTACTCTCAGAAATACAGAGCACATGATCCGCTCGCATGACGGCCTTCTTTTTGGCGGCGACGGTAGAATCCCATCGCGCAAAATACTGCGGGTATAGCTCATGAATCATGTCATACACGGTTACGACGGATCGGGACTTGCTTGAGGTCCACCGAATACGCGAGTAATAGGTCTCATGTACGATATCGGGTTCCCATTGAGCGATACGTCGCGCCGCAAGGACCTGATTCAAAAGCAGAAATGGCCGAGTCGTTTTAGGAGGATAGGGACTCCAGTAGCGACCGGAGACGCTGCCATCGTCCACCTTTGCCAGGTATTCGTTTCTGTGAAGAGGAGCGAAGGTTCGTACAGTCAGGCCAGATGCACGCAGCTCACGAGAGAGATTGATATAATACCGGGAGATACCGCCGTAGGCTTGCAGGCTGAAAATCTGAGGATCAAAGGCTATCTTCATCTACATTTAGTCTTTATGGATAGAATTGATCTTGTCATCCATGATTCGCCCATAATGCCAGAGGCCGAACAGTGCCCCTCGAAAATAGTAGCCTCGCATTCGCCAGGCAGTTCGTCTCGGGCCGAACTGCAGCATTGTCGAGAGAATCAAGCCTGCAACCAGCCTGATAGCTTTCAATAAAGGGAAAAATCTACCGGCACCTTCTTTCTTACGCCACAGCACGGCATTGGTTATGCCCTCCGTGAGCATCCTCTTTTTCAGATAATCCTCGGTCTGCCGCATAAGAGGAACCGGATGATAAACCATTAAATCCGGATGGTATATGATTCTATAGCCCAGAGCATCAACCCTATGGGTCAGGTCACTATCCTCACCATAAACCTGAATCTTCCGCTCATTTACTGGCCCGAGTTTCTCATTGAAGCCGCCAGTGCGAAGAAGGAGCGATTTCCGGGTCCAATAGTTGACTGCAGGAGGCCTGGCCCCACCAAGAAACGGACCGATTGGGCCACTTTGAGAGTACTCGGGAAGAATGTAGCGAAACTCTACAGGAATGTCAATTTGAAGCGCTCCGCCTTCTGGAACTCCAGTAATGGGACCACCGAGAATTCCGGTATCAGCATGAGCAAGCATGTGCTGGAATCCTACTTGAAGCCACCGATCAGAAACACAGGCATCGTCATCTGTGAATGCAATGATCTCACAGCTGGCTGCTCGCCACCCAATATTTCGAGCACGAGAAGCTCCTCGTCCATGATCAAGAAGGTGCTGTATCGCTGCATAGCTCTCCTTAAGACCGTCAAGAATTTCTGCCGTCAATGCGGCATTGCCCTGATCGACGATGATGATTTCTCTGGGTTGAACTGCACTGCTCAGAATGCTCTCCAGTTGTTTTAATAGCAGCGCAGGTCGGTTTGCTGTACAGATGATGACAGAAACATCAACAATTCGATTTTCTTTCATGACTCACACTGCCGATCTGTAATCACCCGTCCAGGGATCTGCGCCCGCAATATCATACCGAGGAAATCAAAAACAGGGGGTGCTTGATATTGTTATTCTATTTGGATACTGTAACGTCGCCCATGAAAGGGTCCCGATTGCCCACCTCTACAAATAATCGGGACCCTTTCATGGTTGTCAAGGAGTTTGTATCCAGCCTTATACCAAAAATGGAACACGGGCTTCTCCCCTTTCCGGAGGCATTCAGTTAACGAATATGCCCGCACTCCGCATTTCTGCGCAGGTAACGAAGAGCCAGATATCGAGCCCTTTCCCTGAATACAGGAAAAGGGGAAACACGGTTTTCATGAATCTCAGCTTACACTCAATCGTGTCTGACTAACCGCCTTTCAATGGCCGCTAGAGCCTTCAAGAAAATGTGCGCGCAAACCCAAAACCATACACTGATTGGAATGTGCGGAAGAATTGCCGCACTTCGGTAGATTTTGGTGAGCGGTGATAGCTTACTCCGTACTACTGAAACGATGGCTGCCGCACCGGCGTAACGAGCGATCTGCCTGGTCTGCCCAACGGGAAATCCCAGGAATGCGGACTGTACCCAATCAAGAAAAGCAACCTCGGCCTTTAGTTTTCTCATCAGTATCTCCCGCTCCTGTCGTGAGGAGATATTCAAACCGCTCTGCCTGAACCAGAGCCGCCCGTGGGAGATCGTGTAAAAGCCCTTCTCCATTGCAAAATTGATATAAGTAGCTGTATCAGAATGCCATGCAAGGTCGAAAGCGACGAACCCCTTCCTTTCATAAATGCTCCGACGGAAAATATGATCCTGAGCACAGGTATAAGCCTCACCTGAAAGACGCCTGAGAGTAAAATCATACGCTGATTCAAACTGAGGATGGCCGAACTCATAGCCAGGCCCACATGGCTTCGAATCAGCGCCAATCCAGGATACCGGGAATCGATAGATGTCATAAGCACCTGCTGTTCTTTCCAGCGTTGCATAAAACGCCGCTACGGCATTCGATGACGGGATATCATCATCAGAGAGGAGCCAGATCCAGGGTTCGCCGGCAGTCAAATCAATAGAACGCCTCCAATGCGCTACGAGATCGCGACCGCCGAGATTATCCGGAAAGCGGTGATAATGCATTTGCAGCTGTTTACCGTATGGCTCGACAATAGAGAAGAGATCATGCGGACTCGCGTCATCAGAAACATACAGGGCAAAGCGTCTGTCAGTCTGATTGGACAGCGCATCCATTGTTTCCTTCAGGAAATGGGCCTTAAAGGCCGGTATGACAATAGCCAGATTATAATCTGCCTTGCTCTGAACGCTGCTGGAATAACTCATCTGTGTCGGCTACCACATTCCCCGATTATGTCCCGAGTTTAGTTAGAGCTTGAAAAGGCGGAACCCTGGCCCAAAATGGGCCGAACACCACATTGCTCTCTGTCAGCGTAGTTGACGCACATTTTTTCAATCGTCTGCCTCAGGAGGCTTTCGCCTCGCCGAGAGTAACCGCCTTCTGATACTCCCACTTCCTGGGGCTCTGTGACCACCGAGAAGGATTCTTTTTCTTCGCTGCTGCGAAGGTCTGTGCTCGCTTCTTGAGGATTGCCCGATCCTGACCGGTGTGTCTTTGCTCGGGCGTCACATAGTTGATACCAGAATGGCGATGTTCATGGTTATACCAGTGCACGAAATTGGCAACCCAATTTCGTGCCGATTCAAGACTTGTGAATCTCCGCGGATAGCCCGGACGATACTTCAACGTCTTGAATAGCGCCTCAGAATATGGGTTATCCTCACTGACACGGGGCCTGGAGAAGGACGCCGTCACTCCAAGCTCGTAGAGCTTGAGCAGCATTGTCGATCCTTTCATCGGTCCGCCGTTATCCGCATGCAGAACAGCCTTGCTCAGATCCATCTCACGCGATAGGCGATCAATCATCCTCGCAGACAGTTTGCTCGTCTCCTCTGTATGGATTTCCCATCCTGCAATCTTACGGCTCCATACGTCTATGACCATATAGAGATACAGGTAGATCCCCTTTATGTTCGTATGCAGGTAGGTAATTCCCAGCTCAGAAGCTGATCGGGTCCGGTAGCCTTGTGAGAGGGCTTATTTCTCGGGGTGCGACCCCGGCCAGGACCGCGATGGGTTAACATCCTGTTCTCCTTCAACACACGGTAAATCGTTCTCTCGGAGCCTATATAATGGCCTTTTTCTGCGAGAATTGCCACGATTTCCGCCGGATTCAGGCCTCTGTATTCCGGAAGGTTAACGACCCGTAGAATCTCATTTCTCTCTGTCGCAGTCAGCTTATGCTGTACCCGTCGCTTCGCCCCTTTGCGGCTATCCGCACTCGCTCCACGACTCCACCGTCGTAGAGTGCTTACAGAGATGCCTGTGGCTTCACTGATACGCTTCTGAGAGAGATGGGAAGCTATGGCCTCGGCCACTGCTTCGCTTACGGTCGCTTTCGTTCCCGGTGTATTCATCTGTCCCCGTCCGGTTCGAAGATGATCCCCTCCAGTTTTTTTTTAAGCACCATGATGGCTGTCACTTCGGCCAGCGCTTTGTCTTTCTTCCGGAGTTCCTTCTCAAGCTGTTTAACCTTCTTGCGCTCTTCACTCAGCTCTTTCCTTGCTTCCGACTGCCGGAGCTTCAAGGTTTCGCGGATTTCTGAACGCCAGAGCTTCAGATGCTCTTCGTGAATCCCTCGCTTCCTCAACCATTCGCCGAGCTGCTCGGTCGGAATCGATGCCGATTCGAGCAAGAGCTCCTGCTTCTCCAGCATTGATCGATTTTTCGGATCTGACGAACCCATACGCATCTCCACCTCTCCACGCATCTTCCTGAGCCAGTTATAAAGCGTCTGGAGGGAAATGCCAGCTTCTTCTGCAACTGCCGCAGCACCCGGTCCGTCCGGGAGAAGGGCTTTACGCACCGTTGTGCTCTTAAATTCTTCGCTATACCTTGCCATGTTTAACCTCATTTTGAGGCGTCAACTTTGCAGGCAGAGAGGAAATATGCCCTTACGGCTTTCAATAATTTATAAATTCTATACGGAAGCCATAAAATAAATTCGCCAATTTTATACTGGGCTCGCCCTTTCTTTGATAAAAAAGGTGAACCATTCAAATACAATTTAAAAACATCATGCTTTCCTGTTATAGCTATTAAATCAGAATACGCAAAACCAATCTCATTAAGGGATTTTGCAATATCTTTCTCTTTCATTATGTCATATAGCACTTCGATACCAAACAGCCTTCTATACTCCAAAGGAGACGCCAATGACTCTTTTGCCACGTAAAAAGGTATTAATTTAGCATCAACTTGACCAGGGATATCGACACCAGAAAATATTTTTCTAAAATCTTCTACTGACTCAATATTCAGATAATGCTTTAAAATCTCCTTATATTCAACTGTGTTTCGGATATGGGTTTCAGGTTTGTCACCGCTAGCGTTCGCTTCCCCCTTGCGTATCCGAAATTTGATTAAATTTTCGTTCAGGATATGAATATCAAAATGCATGCACACCCTTACCCAAAAATCAAAATCAGGCAAAGAACCAAATCTTTCATCATATAAGCCCACTTTATCATAACAATCTCTTCTAATTAGTGCACTGGGATGGCAAAGGCAATTGCCATGATAGAAAAAATAATTTAGCCACTGATATCTGTCTCGATTTTCTTTATTGAAAACCGAACAGTACGGATGAGTTAAGTCTGTAAACTTATCGCCATCTTCATCGATAAAATATGCTTTACTGAAAACAACCCCTATATCTGGATTTCCATCTAAAAATTCGACTTGTTTTTCAAGCTTACCGGGGAAAAAAACATCATCAGAGCTAAGCATAGCAATATACTTACCTGAAGAATTGAGAATACAATTGTTAGCAGCAACGCTTGCACCTTGGTTTTTCGAAAAAACAAAAAGCTTTATTCTTTCATCATTAAAGCTCTTTATTTCCTCTACTGTGTTATCCGTAGACCCATCATCAGTTACAACTATTTCAAAATCCTGAAATGTTTGACTTAAGACACTCCTGATACTTTCCCTAACATATTTGCCATGCTTATAAGATGGGATAATTACACTCACTTTAGGCATATAACTTCTCTCAATCACTGTAACCATTATTACCCCCTGCAAACAACCTTAAGTTCGGAATATAAAAAATCTTTATTTTAGCATAAAACGAACTCTACCGCCAAAGAATTTGGCACCATAGCTAATCGTCTTTCCAGCTCTTTTGTCTTTAATGGAGTTTTTAAACAAAAGAAGGTATAGTTTATTTTTCTGCCCCAAAAAATCCTTTTCGTATTTGCTCTCAAAAAAAAGATTATATTGGTCGATATTCTTAATTATTAGCATCAATTGATCTTCGTAACTTACCTTAGACCAAAGACCGCCCTCATGAACCCTGTAAACGGACATCTCTCTATCGATATAACCAATATTTCCTTCTTCAGCAACGGCCATATTGAAAAACCAATCATATGTTAGATAGTCATATATGCGGGGATTAATTTTATCCACCGCCTTCTTTCGATAAAAACATGCTGAAAAGTTCCCAATAAAATTGAAGCCTATCAAATCATGTATGGAGAATTCTTTATCAGAAAGATCGTTCTGACCAGCATAAATACCAAACTGGTTGTTGTAAAGAGTTCTCACTTTATTAAAACACATTGAACAATTTCGGCTACTTTCCAAGAACTCCAACTGTAAAGCCAACTTATTATCATCAATCCAATAATCATCTCCTTCACAAACAGCGACGTAATCTCCGGAACAAGCACGGAAGCATCTCTGCAAATTTTTTGTTAATCCAAGATTGCTACTATCTCGTAGAATTATAAAAGTATCTGGATGCTTTTCCTTATATTTTTCAATAATAATCGGAGTCTTATCTGTTGAACAATCATCCCCTACAACTATTTCCAATGCGCAATTAATTTTTTGCCTCAGTATCGACTCTATTGCCTGCTCGATGTATTTTTCATGATTATAACTGGTTAATACTACACTTATTTTCATATCAATCACCGCTCAATAAAATTCTCAAATATTTTAATACGCTTTTCGATCTGAAGCTCAGTTGAAAATAATTGATGTGTTTTATACTGTCCGCTATACGATATTCGATAAAGCTGATCAATATTATCATAGTAATAGTTGATTTTCGAAACTATATCTTCAACATCAGCATTTACTATAACTATCTCGTTTGAATCATACTCAGTATTTATTTTCAATTCGTCTGAAAGGAAAAGCGCAACCCCATGAAAAGATGCATCAGCACCTAAAGGAAAGCCATCAAAATTCCCAGGAAAAAGTTTGAAAGGCCTATTCGGTGATAAAAAAATATCCATAGAAGAATAAAATTCGGGAAAAAAATCCGGCCTTCTTAAACCATAAAAAAACACCCTATCCTCAATATCTGATACATCAATATCGTCTTTATCCCAATTGCCTACAATATGAAAGTATATATCATTATACTTTCTGCATAAGATCTTTGCACATTCAATAAAAAGATCATAACCCTTATCAACTCCTCTGTCCGAATACTTTGCTGCTACAAAACAAATATCAAAACTTTTTTTTTCTATTTGATATTTCTTCTTGTGCATTATCTGATTCTTATCAAATTGGATAAAACCTCCATATATATATTCAATGGAATCTTCATGACACAGAGATTTGCTTAATAAGTATTTTTTTGTAATTTCCTGAGTTACAATAACTTTTCTAAAATATTCCGAGCTAAATATTCTTTGCAACATAATATCTGATTTATCAAAATCTATCCCAAAAGCACCACCTGGATACAATACAAACACAAAAGGAATTTTATTTTTTTCCAGCAAAGGAAGCAATGTATAGGTCTCCGCAAGAAAAAAAGAATATGATAAATCCGCGCCCAAACATGCATCAGAATGAAAAAATTGGATTTTTCCAGGATCAATTTCCGGATAATATTCTAAATACTTTTCTTTATTCGTCTTAAACTGTTTGAAGGTCATCCCATATGGGTGGGAAAACCACGCTTCTTTGTCCGGATATAACCTAGGCATTGTATAACTTTTAATAAAATCATAACTCCTTAAGTACTCTGCTATTTCACGATTCCTAAAGCCAAATGGAACAAGTTGAGGAAATGTCGAATCTACTATTATTACTTTTTCTTTAGCTATTTTCTTATTGTAGCCATTTGCTTTAAATAACTTGAAAATATTCATCTATCATCCTACAAGCTTCGGTTTTTTATCAACTGTATTATATCACAGATTCGATCAACATCGTCCACTGTAAGTTCTCCATAAAAGGGCATTGATAAAACTTTTTTAACGGCACTGTTAGCATTGGGTAGGTTTTCAGGATTGGACGAAGGAAGCTGTCTATAACATGCATAATCGCTGCAGAGGGGATAAAAATACTTACGAGCAAATACGTTATACTTTTTCAGCTCATCGTAAACGTAATCGCGAGACCTTCCAAAAGTCTTCTCATCAACTTGAACTACAAAATATTGAAGGCTATTCTTAATATTACTATCCAGTGTATGAAAAAAAATCCCTTCGATCTCAGAAAGCCTTTCTGTATATCTCTTTAAAATAACCTGCCTTTTGCTTCTTTCCTCTTCGATCAAATCCAAGACAATAAGCCCAAGAGCAGCCTGAATTTCATTCATTTTGCCATTAATGCCCGGCATAATAACTTCATCTTCACTTTTTATACCGAAATTTTTGAGCAAATCAATTCTTTGTTTAAAATGATCATCTTCATAAACAAGGGCTCCACCCTCTCCAGTATGAAACAATTTAGTGGGGTGAAAACTAAACATGGTAATATCGCCGAAATTTCCAATTCCCTTTCCATCAATTTCAGTCATAAAAGCGTGAGCGGCATCATAAACTATTTTTAATCCATACCGATCGGCAATTTCCTGTATTTTGAATACATCGCAGGGCGTTCCAAAAACATGAACGGGTAATATTCCTGTTGTAAGAGGAGTTATCATGGATTCAATTTTATCCACATCAATATTTAAAGTAGTGGGGTCAATGTCGCAAAAAATTGGTTTAATGTTGTTCCAGGTTAGAACATGTGGTGTGGCCGGAAAAGTAAAGGGCGTCGTAATCACCTCCCCTGATAATCGAAGGCTTTGGACTGCTACAATTAATGCTATTGTTCCGTTATTAAAAAGGCTTGCATTCGGTACTTTTAGAACTTTCTTTATAGATTCCTCGAGCTTCTGGTGCTGCCTTCCATTATTTGACAACCATTTTGAATCCCATATTTCTTCAAGTTTAGTATTGAGCTCTGATAAATCAGGAAATATAGGTCTGGTAACCATTACAGGATTCTCAAAGGGCTGCATTTTATAATCCTCCTTTTTGTTTTTCATTAAATTCTTTTAGAAATCTATTCTCAAGTCTAAGTAAATCTTTTTTCCGTTCTTTAATTCGTTTTATAGGTATTCCAGCGTAAATGCCCCAGGGATCAGTGCTTTTATTTATAAAAGAAAAAGCTCCAAAAGAACAACCTTCACCAATTTCGATTCCAGGCAGTACTACAGATGTAGAGCCAATCAAGCTATGCTTTTTTATTACTACTTTTCCACTTCGAATTTTTTTATATAAATCAGGTATTGTGGGATTTGTCATAGTTTCTCCAGAAAAATCATCGGTAATACTATAGATTGAAATACGCGATGACAAGTTAGCGAAATCTTCTAAAACAATCCCCTTCGCCCCCCACAAACCGCAGAAAGCTGCAATATGGATATGTGAACCAAGACTGATCTCTCCCGAGAGAATGCAAAAGTCGTCTATTCGAACATTGTTACCAATAATCATTTTCTCGGGACTATACATGCTTGCCTTTCGGCTTATTAATACATTTTCTCCAAATCTTTTAAAACCTATCCTCTTCAATTCATCCTCTGAATAAAACGAATTCATTTTTTCTCCTGAAGCCAGAGTCAATACTTAAACATTCTTGCCATCTTCTTTAAGATCCTCAATCCTACGTCGGGCAACCAGGTAAAGCAACGACCCTGTCGATAGGCAAGGCTTTGATAGAGCCGAGCCATGGTTTGGTCTCTCCGAACAATAGCAATAACATTCTGAATCTTTCGTAAAATGCCAGCGCGCTCCATAATATGTTAAGCTGCTCTGCGCTTGCTGTCAATTTCATTCAGCGGCGACATGTTTAAATAGATGCGTGAATCCCATGTCTTTGAGACTACGTAGCACAGTCCCGCTGCGGCGAGCAGAAGAACGAACTGCCCATCTGGAAATGGGCCAACGGCTGGCATCCCTCGGCCATTCTCTTTCATCAGCCGTTTGAGGCGATTGTTTGTTCTGATTCGCACTCGATGTTGTGACGGGAATTCGTACCAAGAAAGGGGTTTTTCAAGCCCGCTCTCGACCATCTTTGTAGCTTCAAAAAGCTTCATAGCTCTGAGACATTCAGCAATAAACGCCGCCTTCCTGCGAGTAGCGTCTTTGCTTTCCTGAGCATGAATGGCCTTTAACATACAGCCACTCTGCGAATCATTCTCGGCAGCCCTTTCGTAAAGACATTGCGATAGAAATGGCCCACGCATCGCCTCCAGATGCATCTCCACAATCGCCTCTTCAACCGAAATCTGCCGAGTTCGATATCGCTCGGTTATGACGCTTTCAAGCGGCACGTTGATCGCCTCTTCCACGGTCCCTCGAACGAGATTGTCCAATCGGCGTTTGACCTGTTCCTCGTCGATCTGGATGATTTTTCCTTGCCCTGCTACAGGATTCCCGATTTGGTCTTCCATGGGTTCTGCTTTCACTGTTTGCCCAAACCTGATATTAGGTCTGGAGGAGGACCTGCCAGCATTATTTAAAGTTCGAAAAGCTTAGCATAGTATCGCCATTCTTACGAAATCCCTGCGGCTACCATTCCAGCTTACTCCCATTCAGACCAAACCGATTCATGCAGCCCCAAGCAATCCGTTTGATTGCACACAAATACCGTCAAAATATGACTCATAGCATTCACCCCATCAACCTTTTTTTGATGCGCTCTACGAGCGGCCTCTTTTTCTCCAGCTGAGCAATTCGCTTCTCCAGCTCATCACATAGCCTTTCCGCCTCTTTCAATACTTTCTGCACGGTTATGGGGTCCATAACCAAGATTTCGAAATACAACCAGATATGTCAACCAACATAAAGTAAACAATTAATCCATTAATGCACCTATATCAGATACTTGCAGATACTGGAATCAGCGGCCGATCAGGCTACGCCTCAGAAACCGCAAAAACCGACCAAAGCGAGAATTACCTGTAAGACGCAGATACCGATCCACCGCTGTGCTCAAGCGGCGGAGGACGACATACAAATGCTCCCGCTCGCTGGATCTTAATGGAGCCCACTCACCTCTGATCTCAACTGCGACAATTACTCCATCAAAATGAAAATAAAACTGCGGGAAAGCAGTCCAGAAGTCAACCCAGCCATCTTCCGTTCGAGAGGTACCATTATGAGATATTTGATCTACAGGAATACTTCGGACGGCTCCGGAGTCATCGGTCACCGCAACATTCACCAATTTTACTCTGCATAAAATGCCAGAAACGGGATCCCACCGTAGGAATCGAGTGCCGGCTCCAGGAGTAAAACGGAAAAGAAATCCACCTTTGCCATCCAGTCTGACAGGCTTCCTTATTGCTCTGTCTTCAGAAAACGTTTGATCTGAGGACCAGTAGAGAATGGAGGTTGTCCTCCCATACCAGGGGTTCACTACAGCATCAAGCATCGGAGCGACGGCTTCCAGCGGAATGTGCTCCCACTGCCCCCGTATCTCGACACTGTTTACTTCACCGGATTCATTGATCTCAAACTGAGGATCAAGCGTCAGGAACTGAACGTACCCGGTCTCAGCGAGAAGCTTACCGTTATGCAACAAATCTGTCTGATGAAGCATTACTCTCTTACCGGAAGTAAATGTTATTAGAATAGAGTCGACACGGACCCTGGAAAAAATATTGGAAACCGGGTCCCATCGCAAACGAGCACATTCGATAGGCTGAGAAAAAGAATAAGCAATGACGAATGGCTCGCCTGTATTCTCAATTGGTTTGTCAAAATACTGGAAGCCACCCTGTGAATCGAAGCAGAATAAGATTGAAATAGAAGATGGACAGATTTCGTTAATTCGCTTCTCCTTTAGAAGTGCAGCGGTCTCTTTCGGATGTGATAGAAAGAAGAGTTGGTTTCGTTCATATGTTCTGCCAAAGAGATACCGCAACTGAAGAGGAGTCATGCTACGAACCATCGAACCGGTTCGAATACGGTAGAAAAACAGTACCTCATCAATTCGCTTTACCTTGCGCCCCAGGCCGAGGATCGACAGCCAGAAATCGTAATCCTCAAGGCCATATTTCATATCGCGCTTAAAACCACCGACAGATTCCCAGTCCACGCGTCGAAAAAAGGAGGTGCAGAAGATCACATTATGATCCATCATCTGCTTAATTGAGAATTCTTTTAAAATCCACGGACCTTCGTCTTCGCCGAACTTTTCTGCAAGGCAGTAAACGATTCCCAGATCCGGGTCCGAATCAAGCAGCTCTACTGCAAGTTCCATATAACGGCGACCAATGCGATCGTCTGCATCGAGCGGCAATATATACCGGCCCGTAGCCTCACGTATACCCGTGTTACGAGCCTCTGCCAGTCCCTGGTTTTCCGTATGAATCACGCGCAACTTAGGTCCGGAAAGCTCCTTTAGAATTGCATTTGTTTCCGGTTCGGTTGATCCATCATTGATCACAATGATTTCGTAATCCGGATAAGTCTGTGACCAGACCGACTCCAGAGCATCGTGAATATAGCTGCCCTGGTTATAGCAGGGGATGACTACCGAGACCTCAGGCATCTTTTTATGCTCCATTTCAAGATCTTCCAGAATATTGGATACAATATCTGTATCAAGTTCGAATTATCGATTCTCGAAAGAAAGTAATCACGATCACATTTGGCATAGGCTCGAAACCATACGGAAAAAAAGCAAAGCCCCAACACCCAGTACGTAAGAAAAATGGCCATCGGCACAGCATGCGGATCTGCATTACCTGTTCTTCTTATTACTCGCAAAACACTGCAAGGAACAACCAATCCGAATACATGACGATGCAATTTTCTAATAGCGATTTCGGCTGATCTTTCTTGTTCCGACAGAGAAGTCGCCGAAATAGAAAGGTCATGTATCCTGTAGCGGTACAGAACTACAGGCAGATTTGCGAGCTTATACCCGTTTTCAACAAAGGAAACCCAGAGATGTAAATCCTGCGCTCTACGTACAGACTCATCGTAAAAAAATGGTCTCGATAAATCGGCCGCACATTTCATCATGATACTTCCATGAATCAATGCGTTTGCAAATAGCATTTCGGTTTGAACCAGGAATGGATCCGTAACGGGTTGGATTAGTATTTCCTCTCCCGTCGGGGTAAACCCACTTCCCCACGTCCCGCATACCGCGCAATCCGGGTGAGCCTCCATATACTCAATCTGTCTTTCAAAGCGCCGCGGCAAACTGATATCGTCGGCATCCATCCGAGCTATGTATTTCCCTCTTGCACGACGAAGACCGATGTTAAGAGACTTTGTCAGCCCCAGGTTCGTTTCATTATCGACGAGAACGATACGTGGATCTTTGTAAGACAGAATGATATCTCTGCCGCAATCTATACTGCCGTCGTTTACGATGATGAACTCAAAATCCGTGTAGGTCTGTTGCAGAATGCTATCGATCGCTTCTTTCAAGTAAGCTTCTGCGTTATATACAGACATAACGACGGATATCATAGGAGAAGTCATACCTGTTCTCCAAGCAGCACGGATATATAGGCGGCCGCCGTTCTCTCGATGGTAAGGTCACGAGAACGGCGACGAGCCTCCCTCAGATAGAAATCATAGTTCTCCAACAATAGCTGGATTTTT
Source organism: Leptonema illini DSM 21528 (assembly GCF_000243335.1). NCBI lineage: Bacteria > Pseudomonadati > Spirochaetota > Leptospiria > Leptospirales > Leptospiraceae > Leptonema > Leptonema illini. Next base: position 3,161,654 of record NZ_JH597773.1, read on the forward strand.
TCCACCAATCTAAGCGAATCAAAGTCTTTATACAGCTGGAGGATGTCATTTGAAACGGGAGCAAGCAAGTCTTTTTGGTACCAGAGCAATTCCGACATGGACCCGGAATCGAACCCGACGACGGGAAGCCCGCTGGAGATCGCCTCAATAACGGAATTCGGACACGGAGGATTTAAATGCGAATAGACAAAAGCCTGTACCCCACGCAACTCGTTCCCGAGCTCTTTAAGAGAAATGCGGGGAACGTGACGAATATAGGGCCGCTTCAGATAAGGGAGAAGGTCTTCCTTGATCACATCGCCGAACAAGCGGAGTTGAAAAGGAAACTTACCGTACAGCCGATCAAATGCGTGGACCATCGGTTCCAGCATATCGATATTCCGAAAATTTCCAGAAGAGGCGAAAATCCATCCTTCCTTCGTCGCAGGTGGGCGGGCGACAGGGTGGAAAAGTTCCGTGTCCGCTCCGTTCAGTATAATGACTTCAGACTTCGCACCCGATAAACCGAGAACCTCCCGGCATTGTAGATAACTGTATCGACTTTGATAGATTACCGCATCAGCCAGCTCGCGGTAGATTAGCTCGAGGTTTCGATTCAATCCTCTGTATGCCTCGCCGTGCTTCGACGGGTAATAAACACCGTCCAGTCGTTGCACGATGCGAACACCGCGCCTCTTCCATTCTCTGATCCAGTCAAGATCATATTCAACAGGAATAAGTGCAGACCGAAGGTTACTGGCTTCCGGGCGAGAAGTGAAGGCAATGCCCTGACGCTGGAACTCCGCTGCAAGATTCTGCACAAACGTAGCGGGCCCTCCTGTATAATTCCTGGAATCGGGCAAGAAAACGGCAGATGATTCGCGCCAGAACTTCTTCAACGGGTTCATTACTGCTTTGTCCATGACTCACTGATCATACCGTACTTCGAAGGGCCAGTATAACGAATCAATCCCAATCCGTAGTTGTAAGGTAACACTGAGTATTCAAGGTGTCGATTCCAGCGACACAGTGATCGCAACGCCTTTCCCACCGAATATCTGTCCACAAAAACGTCATGCACCGCAATGACTGCATTTGTTTTCAAAAGCGCAATGCACTGCTTTAACTCTGACTTCACAAACTGTGGATCGACCTCTTCTGAGGAAAAATAATCGAGAAAAGCCATATCAATTCCGACTCTATTCAGCGTCTCGTCTGACCAGACAAGATTCGAAAAGCCAAGTTTATAATCGGTTACCGATCTCTCTTCGCTCGAAAGCAGATACTGGAAATCGCGATTGTCACAGGTGACGAATCGGCCTTCGTTCTCGGCAGCCGCACGAGCCAGAACAAACGTAGAGCGGCCAAATCCAACCTCGACAATACTCCTCGCTCTGAGACCACGCGCAACGGAATAAAGAGCAAGTAAATGTTTCGAGGTGGAGTAGGAGTCGTTATACCAGCGGAACAGTAGTTCGTCTGAGATGAGCCTGTGTCCCTCAAGATCGGTCTCGACATCTTCCTGCCGATGCATAATTGCTTTTTCATTCATGGTTAGATCCAATCCAGATGAATATTCTTGATTTTTCGTCGCCTGATCTCTTTGCGAATACGATCCGTTCCCTCTTTCAGCTCAGGGATCTTATGATCGTGCGTTTCGGCAAAGATCCATCGAATCTGTTCATAGGTTCGATCCTCAATAATCCTGTTGAGGACTTCGACCTCTGCACCTTCAATATCGATTTTCAACACGCCGACAGGCTTTTTCAGCTCTCTTATAAAAGAAATCAGATCAATGATCTCCACTTCTATCGACTTATCCTCCCTGACGTTCTTCTTAAAAGGCAGGAGAGAAGAACCGGTGGACCATTTCACCTCGTCATCATCGGACCATTCATGGAGATAAAGGTTCATCGTCGATGGTCTGTCCCAGACTCCTTTTTGAAATAGATGAACACTCTCATGATTGCGGAATCGCCGTTGCAACTCTGCGAAGGCATGGGGATTGGGTTCAAACGCATAGACGATCCCACCCGCTTCAACCATCTGAGCCGTAACCAGACCGATATTCGCACCACAATCTATACAAATATCGCCGGGCTGTACATACGATGATACGGATGCTTGAGCCTCAGGCGGCTTCTTCTTAAATAAATCTATTAAACAAGAAATCATAGAGCATCCTATACTTTTAAGTAGACCTCATTTACGTACTGGCTTGCAATTGTACCCCAATCCAGTGCCCGAACATCAGCTAACGCTGTCTCAACGATTGATCGAACGGAATCTCTATCCGCAGCAATGGCTGCCAGTCTTTCTGCCATTTCCATGATATCAGTCGCTTCATAGACAAATCCGTTTTTGCCGTTCTCTATCCAATCTCGCGGCATACCCATCCGGGAAGAAACTAGAGGCACTTGCATGGCCCACGACTCGGGAAGACTCAGTGGCCCCCCTTCCACTCGGGAGCAAATCAAGTAAGCATCGAGCGCAGAATAATAGACAGGCATTTCCTGATATCTATCGACAAGCCTGTGTATCCAACGTATTCCCCTTGAATCCAGCTCCTTCTTAACGTACCCGCGAGAGGGCCCTGTTAGGAGAACCTTCAGATTTGGGATCTTTTTATTTAACTCATCGAGAACCTGGACAAGAATATCAGGCCCCTTAACAAACTTGGGTTCCATACCATCTCCCCAACCAGAGCCATCTTTTTGAAAAGAGCCTACAACAAAATCAGCATCCGAGAACCCAAGATCGCCCCGCGCAATGGGACGGATATTCACTCGCTCAACAGCGTTAAAGAGTTCAAGATCCACTCCCAGAGGAATAACAACGATCTTCTCTTTGGGAATGCCGGCTTGCACAAGCTCAATCTCAGACTCTCGACAGGAAGTAACGATCATCGCTACATATGGAATGGATGCTTTCAATCGTTGAAACAGGTCATGAAACTCTTCAGAGTTATATTGACCATGTAACCAGGTAATGACCGCCCGGAATCGGTTCCCTATCATCACGGGATCGTGCTGGAAAAAATCGTAGCGGTTGCCAAAATGCACGATAGACCCAGGGGCCAGCTTATCCAGGGAGGTAGCAATACGGAAGTCAAAGCATCCGTTGTGGTGAAGGTGTTTGGCAATTCCCTTTGCAACCCATTCAAGAGCCCAGTCAGCCCCATCATGGAGATAAACAATCTTTCTTCGCTTCCTGTTGAATAGTCTCGAAAAAACAATCATGGCTTGAATACCTGCCAGCCCGACGCATCGACATCAAGAATCCGAAAAATCATGGCCAGGGCCCATGTTAATAGCACCGTCCCATGGATATCGGCACAATCTTTACCGTCCGTGATGGTAATCCCATAATAAGTCTGCTGTGCTCTACCCCGATAATACGAGAATCCACCCTCATCAGGATGATAGTGTTCCATAATCGTTTGAATCATGGAAGAGCAGTATGCCTGAACATCTTTCTTACGGTGATCCGTGAACTGGAGACACCGATATAGGACATAAACCGCATCAACGAGATGACACCCTTCAGAAGCTGGTTGACGCGTCAGAACAGTATCGATCAAGCGCTCCGGATAGTGAACTGGAATTTCACACCAATCCATTCCCGATAGCACCTTCATTGCCCCATTAACAAGCTGCCCGTACTCCGGCCCCCCCCCCCTGTAATATCCACCTGTCGCAGGGTCAGCAAGACTGTCGATCAGGCTGCCTATTCTCCTCAGCTGCAATTGATTATTAGGCAACAACGAAGCAAAGACCATTTGTGCAGAAAACTGCCCTCCGGCTGCCCATGGAGAACGCCAGTCAAGCTGGTTGAAGTATTCCGTAAGCGCCTCCGCACTATCAGCACAGCCTCGATAAACAGGAAATGATGTTTCGCCTAAACCATACAGGGTAGCAATCGCTTGTTTGGTCTCGGCTACAAGTATCTGTTCGCTGCTTGTTATGGGGTATTTCCTGGCGACGCCTTTCAAAAGCATCCAAACACTGCCCGGACGTGCGGCATCAATAAAAGCAAACCGGTATAGAGGGTAAAACGAAACGGGCGGCTCAGCGCGGTAACTTAAAATCTTGCCGGCTATTCCAGATTTATCAGATGAGCCCTCAATCAATCCAACTGTCTGCAGAGTTTTTGCAGCAAAACACTGAAAGCCGAGATTCAAACCAGAATTATTGGCACCGTTGGCCGTTGGGCTAATGGATCCATCGCCCTGTCGAAGACTGGACAGAAACACGTCGACGCTTTTCTTCAATCTCTCCGGCAACCCTGTGATATCAGCACGTCCCTTGGCCGCCACCTTTGCCAGCACTAATCTTTTGAAAAGATTAAAATATTCACTACCAGTCTTCTCACTGGTATGTGGATAGTGCAATACTTTCTCTCGCAGTATCTGGTATCGTGTACGGATTTCTTCCAGCCGATCGAAAAAATCCGAAGGATCATACATTATCCCATAACCCTCACAGTACTCGGGCATACAGCCAGAATTGATATAAAGGATTGGCAATCCGCAATTGCCGCCTTCATTCTGATGGTTCCCACCAGGTTCGTGACGCGATGCGGTCAGATAAACATGATGCCTCTTTATTTCCGCTGAAAGATTCAGACCATATAGGGGAGCAATATGGCGAGTATTCTTAAAGGAAAAGCCATCTGGGATATTACCAATATATGTAAATTCGTATTGCCTTCGAAATGCTGGATCACCCAACCTCGCATCCAGTTGTTCGTAAATATCAAACCCCTTCAACCAAGAAGCTCCCCAATGGTGGGTCACAATCCTTAACGGGGCCCTACCGTCCCAGATAACTCCACCTTCAGGGTTAAAAATTCGCCGATCAGACCCATTCAATATAACACTACAAGATTTCGGTTCACTCCTCTTTGACTCAAACAAATCCCGCAGCCAAGAAGCCACATACACCGTATGGTGCGCCACACGATTGGCCTCCATTAAGCGGTCATTCAGCCCGATTGTTCCCTTTCTTTCATCACATTCATTGATTCGGTGCACAACAATAGGTGATGCATTGACACGACTAATGTAATCAGCAATATCTGCGTCACTGAAGGCACAACTTCTCATCTCCTTGCGGGGGTCGGTCAACAGAATTACATCAATATCATCGTCAGTAAGGGCTCGCACCACATTCACACCACGCTTCCGCAAATACAGTTCTAGGGCATCAGCGAACTGATTGCCACCGCCCCAAGGTCCTTCTATCTTATTGAAGCCAATCGCTATTTTCATCGTATGTCCCCGCAGATGATAGAATCAAGAAACTCCATATCTCGCAATTTGAATCGTACCGGATTTTTCGGACACCCCATCAGGCCACTTTCTTAGTTTCAAATGCCTCCGGTGAGAGATAGCCCAGATAACTGTGGCTCCTCTTCCGGTTATAAAAGACTTCGATGTAATCGAATATCTCGCACTTCGCTTCCTCTTGATTCGCGAAGACCTTTCTGTCCAGCTCATTCTTCATCTGACCGAAAAATGATTCGGCGACGGCGTTATCCCAGCAGTTGCCTTTACGACTCATGCTCTGGACGATACCATGCTTCTTCAGCTCTGAACGAAACTCCTGACTGGCATATTGAGAGCCACGATCCGAATGAAAGACAAGACCCGATGCAGGACGACGCGAGCCGATGGCCATACGTAGTGCAGAGGCTACAAGCGATGATTCCATGTGCCTCTTCATCGACCAACCCACGACTTTGCGTGAATAGAGGTCGATGATTGCACAAAGGTATAACCATCCTGTCGCCGTCCTTACATAGGTTATGTCCGATACCCATGCCTGATTCGGTAATTCCGTCGAGAAATTTCTGTTCAACAGATTCGGACTGATTGGCGAATCATGATCTGAATCCGTCGTTCGCGGAACATATCTTTTACGACGTTTTCCGCTTATTTCAAGGATTTTCATGCCACGAATCACCGACAGACGACTGTACTGGAGTCCCTGCACCTTCAGCTCATGACAGATCTTTCTGAGCCCGAAGCATCGACGGTTCGATCGATGAATTTGCGTGATCATTGATAACAAATCCGATGACACGACTTCTTTCTTCTTGCCTGATCTCTTCATGTAACTGTAGAAAACGGATTTAGAGACGCCTAACAGGGCTGCCATGCGATTCACTGAAAAGTCCTTTCTCCACGCCTTCATGAAGGCGAACTTCTTCAGTCGTCCCGGGAAAGCATGGCTGCATACTTTTTTAGTATCGTGTTGCCCATTCGGAGGCTTGCATTCTCTGCTCGGAGGCACTTCAGTTCTTCCTCGGCACTGCTCTTCTTGCGAGTTTCCGGTTCACTCTTCTGGGATTCCAGATACTCCCGACGCCAATCCTGAAGGGTCCAGTAGCTGATTCCGAGACCGGCGGCTATGTCCTTGATCGATTCGTCGCCGGTCAGGGTCTGTTTTACAGCCTGTTCCCGGAATTCTGGCGAGTGTTTACGTTTCCTCATGGTAACCTCATAGTATTAAGTTACCCCTCTGAGGTGTCTATTTTTTCCGGTACGAGTCAAGATTACTCCACAATTCCTTTAACCGCCACAACTCCGTATCCCGTTGTCGCTCCCTTCACAATACCGTTATCATCGAGGAATCCAGAGCCCTCTATCTTCCATAAAGCCCTAAAACCTATATTGACAAGACGACAGGCGATCTTCTTTTTCCAGGGTTTTGAGTCTAACCCACGAAAAATTCCAGACAGTAATTTGCAATACATAGCAAGAACACTCCAGAGTCGACCTTGATTTTCAACGTGGACAGAAGTAAACCCAAGCCTACTCAGTTTAACACGATACCAGCTATCCGTATAACGACCAAAATCATCGGGATCAGCATGTTTGTGAAATAAAAAAGGGGTACAGATCAACAAATTACCGCCCGGCTTTAAGACACGAAAGGCCTCCGACAGGGCCTTTTCTGGCTGATCCAGATGTTCAAGAACTTCAGAAAGCATGACAGCGTCATACGATTCGGAACCAATCTTCAAATCATATACACTACAAAGAAAATCCGGATTCGTTTTCTCATCAATATTCACATACTGTACAGCGAGATCAGGCCTAACCTTCTCGATGTGAAAATAGCCTCTTTTATTGTCCTTCTTACCGCCAAGATCGAGCACACGACATCCATGCCCTACTCGCTGAATAGTTCTGAGCCAGAACAAATCCACATAGTATCGGCGAACGCTATAGTAGCCATCAGTAAGCAAAGAGCTTTTCAACGATTCCTCAGACAGGCCGCAAGTATTTGCCACAGAATTCATTCGACTTCTCCAGATTTTTTCTCGCTGTTGCACTTATCATTCGATTTTAGAACGCCTTGCCCTAAATGCAAGAATAGGCCATACATTGATACGGCCCTTTGTAATCAGCACTGCCTGCGCCACTGAAAGCACAACGTCTCATCTCCCTGCGGGAACCGGTCGCCAAAATAACATCCATAGCATCTTTTGCAAGATGCTCGCACTACACTCACACAGTGCTTGAACAAATAACAACTCCATGCCATCATGCGAACTGATGGCCGCCGCCCCAAGGCCTTCTATCTTGCTGAAGCCTATCACTGTTTTCATCGTATATCTCAATGACAATTAAGTCAAGAAACTCCTTATCTTGCGATGGGAAAAAACAGATCACTTTTTCTTTATAATCCATTCCTGATTTGGTTCAATGCCAAAGTTTCGCTGGATAAAATACTGAACTCGCACCCAGCCATTTGGAAATGAATCAGGATAAGCAGGGTAACGCATAAATGCATCTACCGAAAGTCGACGCACTATCTTTTTTATCTGCTTGGCGTTCACCATGTTAAGAGTATATAGAAAGCCCGGATTGCGCCCTCGCAAAACCAGAATGAAGCGAATCAGCCACCGGGGAAGAAACATCGGTAGATTCATCTTATAATGACCTTCCCACCACTGCCTATAGTCAGGCATGTTAAAGTATAGATACCCCCCCTTCTTGGTCACCCGAACAGCTTCATCAATAGATTGTCTTACATCGTTAACGTGTTCCAGCACAGTAAAGCAATAGACTAAATCAAAACTTTGATCTGTAAACGGCAGCTTTTCGGCCCCCCCCTGTATAATACGTGAAGGGTCAATACCCTGTATCTCAGCTTTTTTTCGAATAATCGAACAGCCTTCGGCTGAAGGCTCAACACCATAACAATCAGCACCAAGGCGATGAAAATAAATAAATTCTGCTCCCGTACCTGCACCGATCACAAGAATTTTTTTTGAACGTACATCAACGTTGATAAAATTCATAAGATGGTCAATTACTGGCTTGGCAAAGATTTCTTCTTCCCTGAGCCGTCTTTCTATTCGTTCCCTGAAATCTGAAAGGCCTAGTATATCCCTATAGTACGCTTGATAATACTGACTCATGGCATCATCAATCTCGCTCATCAGCACGGCTCCTTACTCTCACAAAATCGCAGACTCTAAGGCTGGTTCAATACTCTAACATCCTCGGACACCAATTCTCTTGGCTGGGACACCACCAACGATTTCATAAGGCGCAACATCAGCCCGAACAACCGCGCCTGCTGACACAATGGCCCCGTTCCCGATCGTTACTCCGTCAAGAATGACTGAATTCGCCCCGATCCATACATCATCGCCGATGGTAATTCCCTTCTGACTATGCCCCTGCTGAAAGATCGGAATATCTATTCGCTGAAAATTATGATTCGAAGGAATGATGACAACATGCGCGGCGATACGTACATTATTACCGATAGTAAGTCCCCCATGACCATACAAAATGGTAAACGGATTAACAGAACAATTTTCTCCCAGTATTATATGCCCACGATATGTTAGAAGCTGTGCAAAATGGTGAATTCTACAGCCTGCACCTATCTTAATCGATCCACCCGCAATCAATGACAGAGTCGCCCGTCGAGACAACATTGCCGTCTCGTGAATGAACACATTGCTGATTAACCGTCGGCCAGAATAGAGAAGCCGATTCCGGAGCAGTGTATACCAAGTAACCCTATCAAAAGCCCTCATGCGTCAGCATACCCCCATTCGGTCGTAAAAAAGCACTTACCCAATCCGGCAGTCGATTTCTTGACTGTAGCGGGCGAATCAACAAGTATTGTAGCCGCATTATTGACAATATCAATCTTGTAGGCCGCAGCGCTAACAACGACATCCAAGACATAGGTACCTGCCATCAGTGTGCAAACGGGAACGTCAATCCTGACTTTTTTTCCTCCTGACTTCCATTTTTCTTCAGGCTTAGAAATGATATTTGTCAAATAAGCAATAACCGTTCCATACGAATCGACGATCGATACTCCAATATTCGGACACTCAGCAGCTTCCAGAACAACCATCTCGAACTCAATAGACATTGGCCCGTTCGTACTAATCGGTTTTCCTTCATTGATAAAAATTCGACGAACTCTAATCTCTCCGGATCCTGGGCGTTTGCCTATGCTATCGGCCACTGGTTGACTCAATTGCCCACGCTGAGTTTCTGCAAAGTACTTCTCCAGAACTTGGTCCGTACTACCGGTCATCTTTATTTGCCCGGTATTCATCAATATGGAGCGACTGCACATTCTCTCAAGGACATAAGGACTATGGCTAACAAGCATTACCGACACGCCGGAATTGATCAACCTGTTCATTCTGTCTATAGCCTTCTTCTGAAAAACATAATCCCCGACACTGAGAACCTCATCGACAAGAAGGATATCGGCCCGAATGTTCATGGCCACACCGAAACCCAATCGAGCCAGCATTCCACTGGAGTACGTGCGCACGGGCATATCAAAGTACTCTCCCAGCTCACAAAACTCTTCCACATCGGGCTCAATCATTCGAATCTGACGTTTTGTGAGCCCCATGACCGCCCCGAGCAGCCGAACATTCTCTCGCCCCGAAAGATCGAAGTGCATACCGGCATTCAGCTCGATCATGGGAAAGATACGCCCCTTCACTTCCACGCTGCCACGGGTCGGCTTTGAGACACCGGCAAGGATCTTCAACAGCGTTGATTTTCCGGCGCCGTTTCGACCGATAATGCCGAAAACCTCGCCCCGATTGATTTCAAGGCTGATGTCGCGCAGGGACCATGGCCCCTGATCGGAATCGGTCCAGAGTGGATTGCGTAGATGCCGCAGATTGGAGAGGATCTGTCGCGGGCCGGCCGTCGGCGGTAATCCGTAACGTTTCCAGAGCCCGTCAATTTTGATAATCGTATCGCTCATAGTTCATCCGCAAAAAAGGCCGCTCGCTTCCTGAAAAGAGGCCACGCGATGGCCAGGGTCGCGAGGATAAAAACAACTCCAGACATCAGATGTATCCAGTCTGGCCCCTGATTCAGAACAACAGAGTTTCTGAATCCCTCGATAAGAGGTACAGTGGGATTCAAATAATACAGAAAGCGATATTTCGCGGGAACACTCTCAACAGAATAGATGATAGGATTCAGAAACATCCAGATCTGCAGAACATACGTGAAAGCCATCGTAATATCACTCTTGAAAATGCCGAAGGCTGAAACGAACATACCCACCGCAAAGCCAAGCAAGCCCATCAGAAGAAGATATAAAGGCGCCCAGAGCAGGTTGAGGCCAATATCAGCCCGATAAAAAAGAAGCATCAGACTGAAGAGCAGGATCATCATCAACATGTCAAAAATCATGTTCAGGACGTTAACGATCAAGAAGATCTCCCTGTCGATATTGATCTTTTTGATGATACCGGCGTTATTCATGATCGCAGGCGTACTGCCGTTTATAATGCCCTGAAAGAAATTCCATGGAATCATTCCACTGAAAATCAGCAGGGGATACGGAATTTTTGAATCTCGAATACCGAAGAACGAGCGAATCGTTATCCATAGACCGAGAAACATCAGCGGTTGCAGGATTGCCCACGCATGGCCGAGCATGGAGCGTCGATATCGGCCTCTTAAGTCGCGCAGAAACAGCGAAATGGCAAGGTTGTAGGCGAGATAGACATCGCGAATCCATTCCGTTGCCGCAGCCCTCTGGCGCAAACCCGCATATACATTACGAAACATGATAGTATCCCCTGTACCAGTCGACGAAGGCCTTTAATCCGTCTTGAATTGCAGTTGCAGGTCTGTATCCGATTTCAGATTCCAGATCAGACACGTCGGCCCAGGTTCGCTCCACATCGCCCGGCTGAATGGGGAGAAACTCCTTCGCAGCTTCGCGGCCAAGGGTTTTCTCGAGCACTTCTATCATATCCAGCAACCGCACAGGCGCGTTATTGCCGATGTTGAACAGTCTGTTCTGCCAGAACGCAGCGTCTTCACGCCCTATCATGCGCTCGATAGCCTTACAGATATCCTCAACATAAGTAAAGTCACGATACATATTACCGTTATTGAAAACACGTATCGGCTGTCCGGAAAGAATGCGGTTCGTGAAGTCGAAGTAGGCCATATCAGGCCTTCCCCACGGACCGTAGACGGTAAAAAATCGCAGTCCGGTTACCGGAATCCCGTAGAGATTATGGTAGGTAAAGGCCATCAGCTCATTAGCCCGCTTGGTTGCCGCGTACAGGCTAACTGGCTCATCGACTCGATCAGACGTTGAGAACGGAATCTTTGCATTCTTCCCATAAACCGACGAACTGGACGCATAGAGCAGTCTGACTCCAGTTTGATGCCTTACGTACTCCAGAACCTGCAAGAAACCATCCACGTTAGAATGCACGTAAACATCGGGGTTTTCCAGAGAATATCGTACTCCTGCCTGCGCAGCGAGATGGACTACGATATCAATCTTATGATCGAGGGCAATACGTTCCCAGACGTTACGATTGCATATATCGGCACGATAGAAAGGGATCTCACCTGGAACGAAGAAAATTTCCGACTCCTCCGTATCGGGCAGGTGGATCTGCAACTGCGCCAGCCGCGCCACTTTCAATGTAGGATCATAGTAATGATTCAGATCGTCCAACCCGATGACACTATGGCCCGCTGCCTTCAAAAGCCGCGCGAGATGGAACCCTATAAAACCAGCTATTCCCGTAACCAGAACAGTTTTCGCCTGTCCGCTCATCCAAGCCTCTCCAGATACCACTCTACCGTCTTCTCAATTCCGGTCTCAAAATTCTCAACGGCCTTCCAACCCAGCTCTGTCTCAAGCTTCGTCGCGTCAATCGCATATCGGCGGTCATGCCCCGGCCGATCCGTCACGTAAGTAATTAGAGCCCTGTAACTGCTTCCATCCTGGCGAGGACGTTTGGCGTCGAGAAGCGAGCATATACATTGAACGATGTAGTTGTTGTCTCTCTCATTACGCCCTCCGATGTTATAGGTTTCGCCCGGTCGTCCTTTTTCAAAGGCAAGATCGATTCCACGGCAGTGATCGAGAACGTAGAGCCAATCGCGCACGTTCTTACCGTCGCCATAAATCGGGATCGGCTGACCGGCAAGAGCCTTGCGAATGATCGTGGGGATCAGCTTCTCGTCGTGCTGCTTCGGACCGTAGTTGTTCGAGCAATTCGTCGTTACCGTGTTCAATCCGTATGTATGATGATAGCTGCGAACGACAAAATCACTGGAAGCCTTGCTGGCGCTGTAAGGCGAATTCGGTGCATAGGGCGTCGTCTCTTCAAAGAACCCGGTATCGCCGAGACTTCCATAGACCTCGTCCGTTGAAACATGCAGAAAGCGACACTGCTCATAGCCATGCTTAACGACAAATGGTTTTTCCATCCAGCGGCGATACGCTGCATGCACAAGCTGGAATGTGCCCAGAACGTTAGTCTGCAGAAATACCTCGGGATTGGCGATAGAGTTATCGACATGACTCTCGGCGGCAAAGTGGATGACTCCACGAATATCATGCTCATCGAAAAGGCGCTGCACAAGAGCGGCGTCTCGAATGTCTCCCTGAACAAAGAGATGCCGCTCGTTTTTTTCGACCTCAGAGAGGTTTTCACTTCGACCGGCATAGGTCAGCAGATCCAGCGTGACAACGCTTGTGTCAGGATGACGTTCCAGATAAAAAGGAATAAAATTCGAACCGATAAAACCGGCCCCTCCAGTGATCAGTATACTCTTCATAGGTCCTCTTGCTTCAAGCGTTCTATGCATTTTTGAAGACTGACACGCCAGTACGGTATTGAGATATTCAGGGCGCTGCGAATCTTCCGCTTATTCATGATGCTGTAGGCAGGGCGCTGTGCAGGCGTCGGGTACTCATGGGTCTCAAGTGGCCGAACGTCACAGGACAACCCCGATAACTCCATGATGGCGATGGCAAAGTCGTACCAGCTTGCCACGCCTTCATTCGAGTAGTGAAAGATACCTGAAAGATCTGCCGTTACGGCTTGTAGCAAAACGTCGGCAAAATCGGCTGTCCACGTCGGGGTGCCTACCTGGTCGGCGATGACGCCTATCTCTGAACGCTCCCGACCGAGCCGCAGCATGGTTTTAAGAAAATTGGCTCCATAGGCTGAATATAGCCACGAGGTGCGGATGATACACGCATCCGGATGAGCGTCAAGAACGGCACGCTCTCCTTCCCGCTTTGATAGTCCGTAAACGCCGAGAGGCGAAGTCATATCATCTTCAACATAAGGAGTGCTTTTTTTTCCATCGAAGACGAAATCGGTCGATATATGAATGAATCTGGCGCCGATCCGACGTGCTTCCGCTGCACAGAGTTCGGCGCCAGAATGATTTACGCTCATTGCGGCGTCTATATCAGATTCGGCCCGATCCACGGCCGTATACGCAGCGCAGTTTATGACACAGGACGGCCTCTCCCTCTCTACTACCTGACGTACCTGAAATGCATCGGCAATATTCAACTCAGAGCGATCCGTGAAAACGAAGGTATGGTCGTGGAATATCTGCGCCTTCAGCCTGAGCTCTCTCCCGAGCTGGCCGCTTCCGCCGGTGACCAGGACTTTACTCATAGAGCTGCCCCTCTGGGAATAACTCAGCCTCAGATATCAGAGAAGCTTTGCGATCTTTTTCTGAAAGAATCAAATCGCGTTCAGGCACCCTCCAGTCAATGCCGAGGGACGGATCGTTCCAGCGAATCCCACGGTCATGCTCTCGCGAATAGTAGTTATCCACTTTGTAAGAAAAAATGGCCGCCTCACTGAGCACGACAAACCCATGAGCAAAACCACGCGGAATGAAGAGCTGCTTCTTATTCTCGGCGGACAGCTCCACGGCAACATACCTGCCGAATGTCGCAGATCCACTGCGAATATCGACGGCAACATCCAACACGGCTCCCTCGATGACTCTTACGAGCTTGCTCTGAGCAAAAGGAGGAAGTTGATAATGCAGACCGCGCAATACGCCTGAAGTCGAGCGTGACTCATTGTCCTGTACGAATTGGATGGAGCGGATGTTGCGAGAAAACAAATCGTCCCGGTAACTCTCGAGAAAATAACCGCGCCCATCACCGATAACCTTCGGCTCAATCAAGAAAAGACCCGATATTTCAAGTTCTGTAAAAATCACCGGCCCCGCTCCCGATCCACGATACGCATCAGATACTGTCCATATTGGTTTTTCTTCAACGGCTCAGCAAGCCTCTCCAGTTGCTCCAGAGTGATGTATTGCTTGTAATATGCTATCTCTTCAAGACAGGCTATCTTGAGCCCCTGTCTGCGCTCTATCACTTCCACGAATTCCGATGCCTCAAGAAGGCTCTCATGTGTTCCCGTATCCAGCCAGGCGAACCCACGGCTCATAATATCCACATAGAGCTTGCCATCCTCGAGATACTGTTGATTCAGAGTCGTAATCTCGAGTTCTCCACGAGGCGAAGGCTTGATCGTCCTCGTGCGCGCAACGACGTCAGACGTATAAAAATAGAGGCCGACTACGGCATAATTACTCTTCGGTTGTTCCGGCTTTTCTTCGATGCTCAGAGCCTTTCCGTTCCTGTCGAAGTCTACAACGCCATAGCGTTCCGGGTCATCGACATAATATCCAAAAACAACAGATTGCCGATCCTCTTTAACTCGCCTGACCGAATTGAGCAGCAATTCCGTCAATCCATGGCCGTAAAATATGTTATCACCGAGGATCAAACAGGCGTCAGATCCGTTCAAGAATTCTTCACCGAGCAGAAACGCCTGGGCCAGCCCGTCAGGTGAGGGTTGTATTTTGTAGGAAATCTTCAGGCCGAGGTCGGATCCGTCACCAAAAAGCTCCTCAAAACGTTCCATGTCTTTTGGAGTCGATATGATCAACACTTCGCGAATACCGGCCAGCATCAAAACGGAAAGCGGATAGTATATCATCGGTTTGTCGTATACAGGCAGCAGTTGCTTAACGACTCCCTTTGTAACCGGATACAATCGCGTCCCCGAACCACCGGCCAGAATGATACCCTTCATAGGCTACTTCCCCTTTCATCCAGCTCTTTCTTCAATTCCTCAATCTCTCTCTTGATCTGCTCGTACTCTTCCATTTTGCGCCGCAAGAATCTCACAGCAACCCTGCCCTTTTCTTCAATACCGGCCGGAGTTAGAAAGTACGCATAGGCTGCCTTATTCCGGCTGTTCTTGAAATTGCGCGCCTTTACAAGACCTTTCTCGATCAGGGCATTCAGGACATAGTTCGCCTTACCGACGCTAACGCCAAGCTCATCAGCCAGTTCACGCTGCGTCAGCTCGGGCCGACGGTCCAGCAAGCGCAGCACCTGATAATGAGTCTCATCTGACGCAAAATGCGGCATCTGTTCAACGAATGAACAGATGCGAGAAATGTCAAGAGAAAACCGAGAAGCTGCCCGCCCTTCCCCTGACACTGGCCTGTGCAGGCAATGGTAAACTCCTGAAAAGGAAGTGACCGCGGAGCGCCTGAAGAAAGGCTGTTGTCAGGACATAATGCAATGACCGCGAAAAAGGAATATCTGATCTGGGGCGGCCTCTTTCTGGCTCTTGCCTCCTTCGCCATCTATAGCAGAATCTGGGTGACAGAAGATGCTTATATTTCCTTTCGCTATATAGAAAACCTATTCTCAGGCAATGGTCTTGTTTTCAACAGGGGTGACCGCGTTGAGGGATTCACACATCCTCTGTGGCTGTTTCTTCTCATTCTGCTTCGAACTGTCGGCATCGATGCTCATCAGGGCGGCATCCTGCTCGGATTCCTGCTGTCTCTGAGTGGTATCGCTCTCGCCATTCGCTGGAAGTCAAAATCCTCCTCCCCGCTCTTCCTTCTACCGGCCCTGCTGGCATGTCATGATGGATTTCGTGATTTCGCCACATCAGGTCTTGAGTTTCCCCTTACTTTCTTTTTACTGATCGCGCTGCTCACTCTGACGTTCCAGCAAAAGCTGCACTCTCCGTTCCTGCTCGGAACGATTGTTTCACTGCTCTACCATACGCGACCCGAAATGGGGATGCTGATTCCCTACTATTTCCTGTGGAGGCTTGCCGAGATCCGCAAGCTGGAATGGAACTGGATACTCAGATATGCCCTGGCCGTCGGCCTTTTTGCCGGCCTTTACCATCTGTTCCGGTTTGTCTACTTTCACGATATTCTGCCTAACACGTTTTATGCAAAATCAGGCGGCAGCGCGCGCTATGCCGACGGACTGAATTACCTGATGCATTTTCTGACGTATTCAAAGTTTTTTCTTCTCGCCGTCGCTGCCACCGCAGCCTTCGCGCTATGGCGCTTTTTTGTGAGTAAGCAACAGGCCGAAACCGGCGAGATTCATCGGGCACCGCTTGTGATGCCCTGGCGAGAGATTGTGCTGATTGTTCTGCTCGGCCATTACATCATCCGGGTAGGCGGAGACTTCATGGGTTTTCGGCTTTTGATGCCGACCTTTATTATCGTCTGGTTCGTTCTTGACTATCTTGCCGCCGCTCTTGCAAAAGATCTATCTCCTGTTATCATACGATCCCTCAACCTGATTCTGTTTCTTTCTGTGTCTGTCGTTCTGGTGTTCGGGAATAGCTTTCCTGTTCTCAAAAGAGGCATCGTCAACGAGCGCATGGCCTACATCAACGAGTTCGACGCCGACGGCAGGATCGTTAAGCGTCTGTATTCGGGCCCTGTCGATCTGGCCAGTGGAGTGAAACATCGTTGGTTCGTCAGAGGGCTGGAATTCAGGAACCTGCAGGCATGCCTGGGCATCTCTGACTTCAGGATAACGAACTCGCTTACGGAAGCGAAGTGTATGGAAGACGGCGTCGGTCTGGGTTACTTTGGCGTCGCCGCCGGTCCTGACGTAATAATCATCGACGAACTCGGCCTCACCGACCGGGACGTCGCCCGATCGAATAAAAAGTCGGGTCATAACAGAGTGGGGCATGAAAGAAGCATCAGCCTCGATCAGGTGATAGAGAAAAAAGCGGCCTTCTGTTCTCTTGAGGATCGCCGATATGATGATTTGATGCGAACGAAATTCGGCGTACTGCTGCGCATTGAGCCCGAAATGCTACGTAGCCTTGGCAAAACGGAATACGAACGCAGGGTAAAAGGCCTCAAACAACTCAAGAAAAGCATCCTTGCCGGCAGCTCTGCCGACGATCAAAGACTCCTTTCAAGGATCGAGCATCTGGAAAATATCTGGCAACAGAAGGTGGAAGACCTGCCGGATACGACAGAAGAACAGACACGAACGGATGGCTGCTGGCTGTAATGTCTTTTCCGATCTCTCAACTCAAAACTGAAAGTAGATAAACGGAGTCGATTTTCCGGTAAAGGCCATAACAAGGAATCCGATTACGACGGCGGCTACCGGTAAGATCCATTCCCTCCACTTCCAGATACGCAGAAAGGGACGTGCTCTGTATTCATATACATGGAGCACGATTGCCGCGAGAAGAATATACTCCACCCTCAACGGAAATTTGACTCTGCCGGTTCCTTCGCTGCTTATCAAGCCTGCAATTACATCAAACGCCCCCTGCATGTCAGGCGCTCTGAAGAATATCCAGGCAAGCAACACAAGATGAAAGACGATGAACCCGCGAAGCAATCTTGACGGCCACCGTGCATCGGGCTTCGGATACAGGTTAAAGTAGCGCTCCATGACGAGATAGGCTCCGTGCAAGGCCCCCCAGACGATAAAGGTATAGTTCGCTCCATGCCACAATCCGCCAAGAACCATCGTGGCAAAGAGATTGAAATAGTTGCGGACTGCCGATACACGATTCCCACCCAGACCAATATAGAGGTAATCGCGCAACCATTGCGAGAGAGTAATATGCCAGCGACGCCAGAAGTCGCGAAAGCTTAAAGCAAAATAAGGCGCACGAAAGTTATGCGGTATTCTATAACCCAGAGCATATGCAAGTCCGCGAGCCATATCGGAATACCCAGAGAAGTCCATATATATCTGAATGGCAAACCCGTAAACGGCGGTGAGAACGGCCTCAGAAGAGTAGGCAGAAGGACTGGCAAAAACGGGATCGATAGCCGGTGATATATTATCGGCGATCAAAACCTTCTTTGCGACACCAATCAGAAAGAGGAAGATGCCTTTATCAAGCCAGTTGCGACGCAGCGTTACGGGCCTCTTCAAATATGGCAGCAATTCATCGTGCCGCATAATCGGACCGGCGACAAGCTGCGGGAAAAACATAATGAAGAGCATGAAATCCTTCATGCTCACATGATAGTCGATCGTTCCGCGATAGCGGTCTACATGAAAGGCAAGAATCTGAAAGGTGTAGAAGCTGATACCGAGAGGTAGTATGATTTCGGGAATCAGACCATCGCCTGGCTTCAAAAATGCCGACACGTCGGCAGGCAGGGCAACCGATGCGGCATCAAGCAAGAAGTAAAAGTATTTAAAGATGGCAAGATGCAGAAGGTTCAGGGCCAAAAGGAAACGCAACATCAGCTTTCCCGGGCGTTGCACGAAGAAGTACACGGTATAATTGAGCGCGACAATACCCGTGAAATGCAACAGGAATGGAACGCTCCACCATCCGTAAAAAACCAGCGAAGCTATGAGTAGAAGATTCTTTCGCCCTTCAATGTCGAGGCGAGGAATCTTCCAGTACAGGAGATACAGAGCCAGGAAAAAAACCAGGAATGGGATCGAATTGAAAAGCACGCCCGGCGCTCCGAAGGGAGCACTGTGGTCCGCTATTTCGAACTGTCAATCAAAATTGCCGCAAGCTCGGTATAACATACATCCGCCAGGTGGCTCTCGTCCGTAAACAGACGGCACTGCATAGAATCAGTGGAAATCCGAACATATCTCCGATCGCCCTTTCTCAAGCGATTCACTATCGATGTGAACGGCCTTTCTACGCCGGATTCCTGCTCAATCCGGGTGAAATTTTGATGAACAGGAGGAGTCCAGAGCACGAAGGGGATACCATCTTTTTCAAGCTCCGCAATCAGGTAATCCAGACTGTCGAGAGCCATAGCGTCCGCGGTGTAATCACTGAAAAGCCATTCTCCGTACACCCGTTGCAGAAGAGCCCGGTAATTCGAATCAGAGGATAAGTCGGGGAATTCCTCTGCCGACCTGTCTTTCTCCAGCCTTAGCGTTCGCGCAACAGGGCGATACATAGATGTCCTGGTTACAGCGAGTGGGTTGAAGGCCTTATTCATAAAGCGCGTCGAATCATCCTGAACGGTCGGCGGAAAAATCGATCCGACAAAGAGCCGTGCGGTGAGCCATTCTTTGAGAAACCGAGGGGGATAACGATCAAGGTGCCGCATGATAAACGCATCAGGCGATACCTCGCCGATATAGCTTCGACGCAGCGAATAGTTTTCGTTAAACGCAAAGGAAGATACCTCTATCCATACCAGGTCCGGACGATAGCCTTTTTCCCTTAAGTAAAGATAGTGATGCAGAAAAACGACCGGAATGGATGCGGACAGCGAAAAAGAGTAGATACGGTGACGCTCAAGCTGCTCGCGCTGTTCCTGATTGAGTCCGGGGGTTTCCTGAATATCGCGAACTGACGGAGTCCGTCCGAACGGTACGCTTCGCGACGTTCCAAAGACCCAGATCTGCTTCTGATCTTTCCTCGATAATTCTTCTTCGCCCTCAATTGCATGAACGTCAAAGTCCACTCCGCTGGCCACCGTGAACCGCTCCCGGACAGCCGGGATCAACAGTACCTTCTCCGCAAAAAGAAAGAGAAGCAGATAAAGAAAAGGTTTGTAGAAAAAGAAGGACTTCATAGCCTCCATCACCGCAACGGCAGCCTGTAGGTCGCCGAGAAGTCGACGGTCTTAATCATCTCCCGGGCTTTTGTGCGATCGAAGATGTAGTCGCCGAAGATCGCCATCTGAATACGATTCTGAATCACATCATTGAAACTACCGTTGTACTTGTTGCTTAACTCAAAGCTCACGAATCGGTATTCGTAGATCTCATACTTGAAGCCCGCAGCAAGCGTAAGCCGTTCGTTTACAAGATAGCTTCCACGCAGGGCTGCGTAGGGCCCTCTTACCGCAATGTCGCCCGTATAACGCATTCCATCAAGTCTGAATTCGCCCACGCTCAGGAGCGCTTTCGATTCTTCATCGATGAAGGCATCGCCTCTGCCCGAGTAATAGCCGAGTAACAACGACATGCCTACGTAGGAGCGACCGAATTGAAAAGGCATGAGAAACTCGAAGCCGCCGATCACTCCTTTCGACGTCGAACCTCCGTCGATCTCTGTCTGTGTCCAGGTAGTAACGGGCAGATTGGCGAAAAGACCGAAACTGCGAAAATCCGTTTTTGTTTCCATCAGATGCCGCCGACCGCCGACAAACGGTCTCACGCGGAAGTAACCCGCCTCATAGACGTCGGCGCGCAGAGCAAGCTCGATAACAGTGCTTCGAATTGGATCATGCAGCTCGGCACTCTGATAAGCGAATTCATTGCCCTTATCTGTAAACTGCGCATAGGTACGACCACTGGCCTTCCCTTGCGAAACGCTGCCATCAAGGTCAAGGAAAAATCGTCCGTAGTTATACCCGATGCCAAGCGCGAGCATGGGCGAGAGATCGGCGCTGCGATCCTTTCTATCGGCAAAGCCGCCGCGAAACTCCGAGCCGATCATAGTGATCGAATTGCGCAGACCAAGAATACCGGCCCGCACATGCTGAACACCGAGTCCTCCGCGAAAGTTCAGGTCGTTCTGTCGGTAGGACGGCTTCTGATCTTTGCGCTGCTGATCCTTTTTTTGCTCTTCGGTCTTTTTGAGTTCTTCTGCCTTCTTCAGTTCCTCGGCTTTTTTCTGCTCTTCAAGCTTCTTACGCTCGGCCTCTTCTTTCAGGCGCTGCTGTTCGATCAGCTTCTGCTGTTCCAATTGCTGGCGTTTCTGCTCTTCAAGCTTTCGCTGCTCTTCGAGTCGCCTCAATTCCTCTTGCTTACGCAGCTCTTCTTGCTTGTTCCGA
This sequence comes from Leptonema illini DSM 21528, assembly GCF_000243335.1. Classification (NCBI taxonomy): domain Bacteria; kingdom Pseudomonadati; phylum Spirochaetota; class Leptospiria; order Leptospirales; family Leptospiraceae; genus Leptonema; species Leptonema illini. Next base: position 3,183,018 of record NZ_JH597773.1, read on the forward strand.
GCGCTATCGTATTCGATGCGGCGAATCTGCGCCTTGGAGATCTTGCGCAACCCCTGTGGCGTTCTGATAAATACGTCGGTGGCGGATTGATTCTCAATCTTACCATCGATATTTGTTCCGTTGGCGAGATAGATCGTATCGGCCAGAAGAGGAGCGGCAAGAATAAACACTATGATTATTGTCAGTTTTTGAGCCACGCATCGCATTGAGTTCAACTCCTTTGAGTTTCCTTGTTTGCCGTCGGTTTTATCTATGTTATGAGACGACCATTATATTTGACGGAAAAAAAGACGAATCGCTCACAATTTTGGCGCTGACAAGCCCATTTTCGCGCCGTCTTAATTCGATTGACTGCATGGCCGTCGACGCAACCTTTCTGCTATGTCTTCTTCGGTCATTCTTGTTGTCGAAGACGAACCCGCCATCGCCGATACGATCTGCACCGCACTGCGCCTTGATGGCTTCACGGCCGTCTCTGTCGGCACGGCAGCGGCGGCGCTTTCCCGCCTTGCAGATGATGTGAGCCTTGCCATCGTCGATATCGGATTGCCTGACCGCAGCGGATTCGACCTCTTACGCGAAATACGTAAAGCCTCCTCTGTACCTGTCATGTTGCTTACGGCGCGATCCGAAGAGATCGATCGCGTGCTCGGCCTGGAGCTCGGCGCAGACGATTACGTCGTCAAGCCCTTCTCTCCGCGAGAGCTGGTGGCTCGCGTACGTGCCATTCTGCGACGCATCTCCACCACGCCTTCGACGCCGACAGGAGAGTCCGGTTCCACCTCTGTCGATTCGCATACGAACCATCAGAAGATCATCGGCCCCTTTCAGATCGATCGCGGCCGAAAGGTCATCCACTATGCCGGTCAACGACTGCATCTGAGCGCCTATGAATACGGCACGCTTGAGCTGTTCCTTGATCATCCTGGCCAGGTTTTCTCGCGAGAACAGATCATGGATCGCGTCTGGGCCGATCCCGAAGAGAGCTTTGATCGCGCCGTCGATACGGTTATCAAGAACATCAGAGCGGCGATTCGATCGGCGCAGGCCGATACAACCCTTGATCCCATAGAGACAAGGCGCGGCATGGGATACTGTCTTCGCGAAGAGATCGCCCGATTCGAAAGAGAACGCAAAGAGGGAAGTCGATGAACATAAAAAACGGCATGAGCATTCGCCTTCGGTTGAGCATCGGTTTTTTTTTGTCCTTGTCGGCGCCTTTTACTTTCTGATCGATTCCATCCTCAAAGACATTCGGCCGCGTTATCTTGAAGCGGTTGAAGAAAGCCTGAACGACACGGCGCATCTGCTTGCCTCGCAGATTGAATTGCAGCTTCGTGACGGACGCATTGATCCGACGCTACTACAGTTAACCTTTCAGCGCATGCAGGAGCGCGAATTCACGGCGAAGATATACGGGCTCGTAAAAACCCGCACTTCTCTTGACGTCTATATCACCGACGCTCGCGGCATCGTCATCTTCGATTCGACGGGCAAATCCGTCGGCGAAGACTTCTCGCGCTGGAACGACGTAGCCCGCACCCTGCGCGGAGACTACGGTGCGCGGTCTTCGCGTTCCGACGCCGATGATCCCGCGTCGGGAGCGCTTTTCGTTTCGGCGCCGATCCGGCATGGCGATGCGGTGATCGGCGTCTTGACCGTCGTCAAATCCAAAGATAGCGTCACGCCGTTCATCGATCTGGCACGCCGTAAGTTCATCCTTGCCGGATGGATGGCAGCCGGAGGCATCATTCTCTTCTCCATTTTGATTACGATCTGGATCACCTCGCCCATCAAGCGTCTGCGAACGTATGTGGAGTCGTTACAGAGCGATCATCCGCTGCCTGTGCCGCGAAGCAGCGGCGAGGTGGGCGAGCTTGCCCGTGCCTTTGAGGCGATGCGGCGAGAACTGGAAGGCCGCCAGTACGTCGAGCGTTATGTGCAGACGCTGACGCATGAGATCAAGAGTCCGCTTGCCGCCATCCGCGGATCGGCCGAGATCTTGCAGAGCGATTTAACCGAAGAGGATCGAAAGCGAATGCTGCGCCACATCGAAACGGAAAGCGGTCGTATCAACGAGATCATCCAGCGTATGCTCGATCTGTCTACGCTTGAGAATCGCTCACAGCTGCGCGACATCGAAGAAATCGCCGTCGCCGACCTTCTTGCCGATATCGCAGTGTCGCTTGAACCGATCGCCCGGCAGCGGCAGATCAAGCTCGACATCAAGGCCGATCAAATGATCGTAAGGGGGGAACGTTTCTTGATCCGCAAGGCCGTCGAGAATCTCATCCACAACGCCATTGATTTTGCTCCGACATCGTCGACGGTGCGCATCGCATGCGAACGCCGCCGTGGAACGATCGCCCTGCTCGTCAGTGACGATGGTCCGGGTATTCCCGATTACGCGATAGACCGCATCTTCGAGCGCTTCTATTCGTTGCCGCGTCCCGAAACGGGACGCAAGAGCACCGGCCTCGGCCTGCCGTTCGTCAAAGAGGTGATGGAGCTTCACGGCGGACGCTGCGAGGTGACCACGAACGGACAGACGACGGCTACGCTTCTCTTTCCGGATTGAGTTCGATAAGAATACTCACAAAAAGCTCACAATCCGCCCATCACTTTTTCGAATCCGCTCAAACTGCGCTCAACGCAGTGCTCGAAATTCTGTGCATATAACGCTGCAGCCAGAGCGCTGCACGCAAGGAGAAACTGTATGACAGATTTTCAAAGCCGCATCGGCTTTTCCCCCATGTGGAAGATCTTTTCTATCGGCGTGTTGATTCTCATTCTGCTCATCCCGCTTATGATGGTGCGCTCTCTGATCGACGAACGCAGCATCCGTTACGATGAGGCGGTGGCCGAGATCAGCTCGCGCTGGGGCAACGAACAATCGTTCTCGGGGCCCATGATCGTAGTTCCCTATACGGAAGTAGTTAGCCGAGATAAAAACGGTCCAGTGTATGCCTATCGCTCGGCCTATTTTCTGCCCGAAGATCTGAAGATTGAGGGGGCGCTGGAAGCGGAGAAGCGCAAGATCTCGATCTATGAGGCCGTCCTGTATTCGGTCAATCTAAAGGTCCAGGGAGTATTCCGTCTGCCTACGGAGGCGTCGCTCAGGGCCGCTTCAGGAGGAGAAATCACGAAGATACACTGGGATCGCGCCTTCGCCGTCATCGGCATCAGCGATACGCGCGGCATCAAGCAGGATCTTGCGTTTGAATGGGATGGAGCAAGGCGGTCCTTTCTTCCCGGCACAAATCGCTCGCAGCTTTTCGCCACAGGCCTTCACAGCGCCATCCATCTCGACGGAAAAGGCGGAACGGCTCCCTTTAAGTTCAATCTGCAACTGCTTGGAAGTCGGTCCCTTTCGTTTACGCCGATCGGTAAATCGACGAACGTGAAGCTTGAAGGCGGATGGGGCGATCCGGGTTTTACGGGAGCGCTGCTTCCCGAACCGCGTACGATAACGGATAACCATTTTACCGCCGAATGGAACGCTTCCTATTACGGTCGCAGCTACGGACAGATACTGATCGATCCCGAGGCCGATGCATCGGGAGCCATAAGCGCCTCTTCTTTCGGCTTCCAGCTCATTCAAACCGTCGATCACTATCAGAAATCCGAACGTGCGGCGAAATACGGTATCCTGTTTCTTCTGTTAACGTTTACGGCCTTCTTTCTTTTTGAGATCTATACGGGATTGCGGCTGCATCCGCTTCAGTATTTGATGGTCGGCTCGGCGATGGTCGTCTTCTACCTGCTCTTCGTTTCGCTCTCTGAGCATGTCGTCTTCGTCGTCGCCTACCTGATCGCCGCACTTGCAACGACGGGGCTGATCAGCGCCTACGCCGCCGTGATTCTACGGAGTCGCAAACGTGCGGGCATTCTTGCCGGCTTGCTGGCCGCGCTCTACTCGTATCTGTATGTCGTCATGACATCTGAAGACAGCGCCCTGCTTCTCGGTTCGATCGCCCTGTTCGGCTTCCTCTCGCTTGTGATGTATCTGACCCGCAAGATCGACTGGTATGCGATGGGAAAAGCGGCTCCGGCAGGCGCTTTAAAATAATCCCGTTCATTTAATAAGGGCCATCGAGGCAAGGAGAGGCAGGGTTCCTGATAGCTAACCTCGGACGACGACCGCCGAAAAAGGCCGCACGGTTTTTTTCAGCGGTCTTTTTTTTAATTGCCTTCTGAATCAAAAGAACGGCGTCCTATACGACGTCTATGGAGCGCTTTTTTCGCAGAACCGGCATTCGGGTAAAGCTGCTGATTATCCTCGGCCTTTTATCATTGCCGTATCCGGTTTTGATGGGCCTTTTGATACGGCAGCAGAACGTTGCCATTCGATTTGCCGAAAAAGAGCTGCTGGGGGCAGAGTTTAACCGGTCTCTTTTTCAACTGTTCTCCAGAGCCGAATCGCAGGGCTTCGTCGAAGCGGGCGAGCTCAAAGATGTGGACGCACTGAATCGGGAGATGAGCGAGGCGCTGAAGTCCGGCGAACTATGGCAGGCCCTTCGCCCCCTGCTGCTGGCTGCCGGAGCAGACGAGCGACGACAGCGTTTCCTCGAACTGAATACGCGCGTCGGCGATACGTCCAATCTCATCCTTGACCCTGACCTTGATAGCTACTACGTGATGGATATTACGACGATTCGCCTTCCTCTGCTTCTCAAGCGTCTGGGCGAGATCAGCGAACGAAGCGATGAGCTGCTTGCACGCGGAAGCATCACCGATTCGGAGCGCGAGCAGCTGCTTCTCCAGGAAAGCCTTCTCGAAGAACAGCTACAGGGCATCCTGCATTCGCAACAGACGATCTTCGAGTATAACCCCGAGCTGCGACCGGCGATGATAGCCGCCCACGGAAAATTCAGCACTCGTATGGACGCCTTCCGGAACCGGCTGGAATTTCTTCTGTTAGAAGAGAAGGCCGATAGGGCGGGAAGGGCGGCCTTTGAGAAAGCGCGGCGTGAGGCGATCACCGGCATCGTCGATTTTTACATTACAACGTCGCAGCTTCTGGTCATCTTATTGAACAAACGCATCGACGGGTTCGTCATGCAGCGAAACGTAACGACCGGAATCGTCGCCGTTCTCATCGTTACGAGCGTCGCCCTGACCTTTCTGCTCATCGGTTCCATTATACGACCGTTGCGCGAGATCGGAAGCCGCATGAACGAAATCGCCGACGGACAGGGCGATCTCACATCAAGGCTCACAGAGGATTTGCCCGATCGCGATCTATCGGTGCTTGCCGCCGCCTTCAATCGCTTTGTCGGGCGCATTCGCGATATCGTTCTTGAGGCGCGACGCCTCGCCGGCCGACAGGCATCGTCGGCAGGCGACCTGAAAAGTTCCTCGGAGCATTTCGGCCGTGATATGCAGGCCGAAGCGGCCACTATGGAAGAGATCTCGGCTACGATGGAAGAGATATCTGCCTCGGCCGATCAGGTCGCTTTTTCAGTCGAGGGAACGGTGCAGGCGACGCACGATCTGATGAAGAGCATGGACCGACTCTCGTCTATTCTCGGTCAGGTGACTTCGCTCATAAACCGAACATCGTCGTTAACCGATCAAACGACGGAACAGGCGAATGAAGGCCGACAGGGCATGCAGAGCATCCTTGAAACGATCTCAAACATCCAGCAGAGCTCGGCCCTGGTCGACGACATCATCATGATCATTGAAGAAATCGCCGAGCGAATCAACCTGCTTTCGCTGAACGCCGCCATCGAGGCGGCAAGAGCCGGCGAAGCAGGCCGGGGATTTGCCGTCGTCGCCCAGGAGGTCAGCCGTCTGGCCGACCAGACGAACAGCAGCATCAACGATATCGGCAATCTGATCAAAGAAAATGGAGAGAGAATCGAACGCGGTTCGGCGACGATCCGCACGACGGTGCAGACCATCAACGATGTCATCGAAAGCGTCGGCAACATCTCGCGAAGCGTGCTCGAGATCTCCGCTCTGATTCCAGAAGAAGATCGAATCAAAGATATGGTGAACGCAAGCGCCGGCGATCTGCTGAAACGAGCGACGGGCATCGAGCAATCTTCAATCGAACAGAAGTCGGCCATCCTCGAAATCACAAAGGCCATCGCCAGTATTAACGACGCAGTACAGCGCAGCGCCCGTCACTCCACGCATGTGCTGGAGCGCGCCGTCGATGTCGACTCCGACGCCGGCGAGATGACGAAGCTCGTCGAGAAGTTCCGCACCTGACAGCGCAAGAGCCGCGGGTGCGGTATTGGTGGTTCACGCAGTTCGTTGCAGTTCCTCCCGAGACAGTATTCCGTGATTGGTGAGTTGAGTGCTGACCATGAGCGGCGATACCCCAAAATGATCAGCCTCCCTCTGTATGGCTTCGTCTGAATAATCACCGTCAAGATTACCGATCATCTCATGATAAGGGCACAAAAGCTCGGCGGCGAAAGCACGCTGTAGCTTCTGACGATATGTATAGGCCTGCGTCGCCGGATGCAACCAATCTGATGGGTAGGCAAGGCGATCACAGAGTAATCGAGCTGCCTCAAACCTCTTACTCGTGCGATATGGCGATCGAAAAACAATACGGCCTGCCGAACTATTCTCTATCAAAGCAAAACTCATACCGGTATTCCTGTCTGAGAGCGAGGGGCCGTTTCCAAAAACAGAGGCCGAAGCGCCGACCAGATCACCCAACTCATTGTCCGATATGACGGATGATACCGAGAGCTGCGACCTGAGTTGCGTAGCCAGCCTCTCTCCTTTCTGGTATGCTTCCATACTCCCAGTATCCAGACCAACTGACTCTACCGTGGCAAGCGGATTGCATTCCGCACCGATCCGACGGCTTTTCTCTTTGAGTTCCTCAAAGAATTCAATTCGCCTGCAGTAGGCTTGATTCGCTACGACTTCTTCAAACGCGGCAGGGCCCTCCGCGTTTACTTCTGCTTGCCATAGAATCCATTGCTCATCGCCAAGCTCATCGGGGTCCAGACCGCTCAATGCCTCCAGTTTACGTCGTAAGGAAAGGCTCGGTTCTTCACGCTCATTCTTTAATTCATGCCACATTGCACGGAGATTCGTCTGCTTATGGCCGGCCTCTCGCAAACGAGTAAGCACCACCTCGATAAAGTGGTCTATCGAATGCTCAAACGTTCCCCCTTCAATGGCACGTGAGACATCATTCAGATAACGAAAGACAGGGTTCAAAGGCGTAGATTTCGCCACAATGCTGACATATTTGCCGTCGGAATAGAGCGTAATATCGGGCCAGATATAGCCACCGCCAATATTCCTCATTGAATGAGCCATATTCCAGCCTGTGAAGTCCGCAGAGTTGCCGCTCAGATCTTTCCATCTTGGCTCATAACGGATTCGCCACCAGTTCCAGGCCAACCATTCGGCGAGGTGATACGCCGAAAGTAGCGGGGCCTGCCGTGAAGCGCCCGTAAGGACATCAAGGCCCTCCGTGCAATTGCGCCCATCCAGAATGATTTTCACGGCAGCGCTGGCGATCCGCTCTTCAGGTTCGCCAGCGTCCACGGCAACCCAATCCGGCTCAATATCGAAACTCACTGACATCTCCTTCTCCATTCGGCCTGGACAACAATGCTCATTTCATCTTCGCTGTCGAGCGGATACCCATGGTAGCACCCCGAACCATTTCTATCGGTTTTCGCTTCGAAAACTTCCCCTTCATTATTAACGGCCCAGATGAACTTTGGAAAGCCCGTGCCATCGGGTTCGCTCATCATACACATCTGGATTCCGGCTTTCAACAGGCTGGCCGCTTCACGAGGCGCGAGTCTTCTGTTTACATCACAGATTGATTTTTCAGGCCGCGGCTCCATGCGAGAGAAACCGTACTCGACAGGGTTCTTTTTATGGTGAGCGCTGCCCGTGTAGCGAACACGTTCCGCCAGCCCGTTCAGATAATCAGCTCCGTAGTTACTCTGATCACAGAGCCTGCGCCGGGGATTACTGCTCTGTCTGCGCACCGTTGACGGTCTCCATAGCCATACAATGCCAGTCAGCCCGAAACGAGTCAAGTCGAATCATCATGTACGCCCTCCCCGACCAATTTGCGATTGCAGGCCCGGGCACTCTCTACGAACTGCCACTTCAGAATGGAACATTTTGATAACGTTCGCCTTGTTCCGAAGGCGAATATCTATGACGGCGGCAAGTGCGTCAGCCACACCTTCTACTCAGAAGACTGGAAGAAAAAGACGGCCGGGGTGATGTTCCCGGCGACGCATCATTTCAATACCGAAGAACCCGAACGCATGGACGTCATCGAAGGCCAGTGCCGCGTGCGCCTTGCCGGCGAGACGGACTGGAAGGAATACCAGAAGGGCGAGTTCTTTGACGTGCCGGGACACAGCTCTTTCGATATCGAGATTATCGAGACGATGCATTACATCTGCCACTTCGGCTGATGTCTCTGCCGCGATTTACTGTCGCACTGGCGGTGACTATCGGACGCCAGGTGGAAGATTTCGGCCTTTCAGGCGCCTTCATTCTAAGAGGGCGCCGAAAAGGGCCTCGGCAGGCTGCGGCATGCCGAACAGGTAACCCTGCACCTCCTCGCAGCCAAGTTCGAGAAGCAGATCAAGCTCTTCGCGCCGCTCCACGCCTTCGGCGACCACGGATAAATCAAGGGCCTTCGCGATCATAATCATGGCCTGAACGAGATGCCTCTTGCGCGGCGAATCGGCGAGGCCCGTTACAAACGATCGATCGATCTTGATCGTATCGACGGGAAGGCGCTCCAGATAGGTAAGCGATGAATAACCCGTTCCGAAGTCATCCAGAGCGATGCGAAAACCTTCTCTGCGTAAATCATGCAGGACGGTTAACGTTTTCTGATCAAGATTCATAACGGTCGATTCCGTGATCTCAAGCTCGAAGCTGCGCGCTTGCAGACCGGCCTGATGCACCGTATCTCGCAGCTTCTCAAGCAATCCAACCTGATAAAATTGCTTCGCTGAAAGATTCACCGAGAATACGAAACCTTCGGGGAAGACGTGCTTCCACTGACTGTAAGACCGCACGGCATCGCGAAACACGCCCTCGCCGAGCCCATAGATGAGGCCCGTTTCTTCGGCGATGGGAATAAAGGCATCGGGAAAAAGAACTCCGTGCACCGGATGCATCCATCTAATGAGAGCTTCGACCGCTATCATGCGACCGCTATGCGCATGCACGCGCGGCTGAAAATACGGAACAAACTGCCATTCGCGAACGGCCTGACGTATCTGTCCCTCTTTCTCGAAACGATCTCTGCTCTGTTTCAACTGCGCTGCATTGTAGAAGACATATCTTCCTCGCCCTTCTTCTTTCGCCCTGTAAAGCGCCATGTCGGCCAGTCTTAAAAGATCGTCGGGCTCGCTTGCATCGTCCGGATACAGGGCGATGCCGATGCTTGCTCCGATCGTCAGCTCCGTATCATTGACGGCAAAGGGCGCTTCAAACGAAGCGAGCACCTTTTCGGCTACGGATGCGGCGTGATCGTTCTTGCCGAGTCCCGGCAGAAGCACCATAAATTCGTCGCCGCCCTGACGGCTCACCGTATCGTCAGGACGCAATGCGCTCTGAATGCGCCGGGCCGCGGCCACAAGTATCAGGTCGCCGTGAGCATGACCGAACGTATCGTTCACAAATTTGAATCGATCGATATCGACGAAGAGTACGGCTACCTTCTCGTTCAACCGGTTCGCACGCAGCAAGGCCTGTCGCAGACGGTCCGAAAAGAGGCTGCGATTCGGAAGATCGGTCAGCGTATCATGCATCGCCTGATGAACGAGCGCCTCTTCGGCCTGCTTGCGATCGCTGACATCAAACATGATCCACGCCGCTCCGCGAGCCTTTCCCGTTTCATCCTGAAGCGGCATGAGCGTCGAATCGAACCATTTTTGAGGTCCGCTTGCCGCTTTCAGCGGAATCTCTTCGCGAAAGATTTCCTTGCGACGGTATTCGCTCAAAGCCCGCAGAAAGATGCGAGCGCTGCGTTTCTCGGTAACAAGCCTGTAGACGGGCTTCCCGATCAGGTCGGATTTTTCGCGACCGAAGAACTCACAGAAGGCGTCGTTCACGCGCAGCAGAGTACCGTCGTTTTCCATCATGGCAAAGAGAGAGACGCGTTCGAGAGCGTTTCGCAGATCTTCCAGCTCGCTGTAGGCGCGCGACAACGCCTCTTCGGCCTGTACCCGTTCGGTTATATCTTCGATAATACCGAGCTTCATGAACGGTCGCCGCATCTCATCACGCACGACGGCGACGACGGTTCGTGCCCAGAAATCGCTGCCGTCTTTGCGCACATATCTCTTGCGCAGCTCATAACCCGGCAAAGGCTCCTCGCGCACAAGCTCGATAATACGCTCGTTCTCGGCGACGTCGTCGGCAAATGTGATTTCTTTCAGGTGTCGTCCGCGAAGCTCATTGATGTTCATTCCAAGCATGCGAAGAAATTCCGAGTTGGCGTCGGTGATGTGCCCCGGGTTATCGGTTACGGCGATGCCAAGCGGCGAGCGTTCGAAAATCGTGCGGAATTTCGTTTCGCTTTCCATCAGGCGTCGCTGCGTTAACCGCTCTTCGGTGACGTCTCTGTCCGTCGAAACGAAATGACTGATCCGTCCGTTTTCGTCGAAAATGGGCGTGATCACCTTTTCGACATTATAGATGGTACCGTCTTTACGGCGATTCTGCATCTCGCCGCGATAGGCGTGCCCCGAAAGCAGCCTGTTCCACATCTCGCCGTAAAACGAATCAGAATGCGTACCCGATTTCAGAATCGAAGGGGATTGACCGACGATCTGCTCGGCCTTCCATCCTGACTGCAATTCAAAGGCGGCATTCACATAGAGAATGCGACCGCCGGCGTCGGTGATCAATATGCCTTCTTGAATCTGATCGACGGCGGGCAGCACAAGCGAGGCGCTTTCAGAAAGACGGCGCATACTCTCCACGTCATGAAAGACGCAGAGCATCCCCTGCGCCGTCGGAGTTCCGTGAACGGTTACGGAGCGATGACTGCCGCAAAGGTCGGTGAATCCATGAACTATTGTCGGGTTTCCCCCGCGAATCGCCTCGAGCAACGTAGAGCCGTCATCCCACTTTACCGCTTCCACAATCGAAACACCGGCTTGCGTGAAGGCAAAGAAGGACTGAAAGGCGCCGTTAACGCATGTGATCACGCTCTTTTCGTCAAGCAAGCAGGCCGGACGAGGAAGAGCAGAAAGGCACGGACATTCTTCTGAGGAAGGTATCATGAATTACTCGGTGGAACCTGCTCAGCGGTTATAGCCAATGGGACGTGATCTGGAAAGGAAAAAAAGGAAAATCCAGACAAAAAACATCCGTAATCTCGGATGCCCATTTACTTAGAATAGTCGAAGTTTCTGTCGATCAACGACCGATCGCAGTCAGCGAATGAACAGCGCGACGTAATCCATCAAGCGTGAGTGGAAACATCGGCATCAGATCGGCGATGGCCTGCACAGTTTCATGGTGCCAGGTGTGCGGAGGATCAGGGTTCAGCCATGCCGTACGCGGAAAGCGGGCCAGCAAGTATTTCAATCTTTCGTAACCGTTCAGTACGTTTTGCTGCTTCTGTCGCAACGTCTCTTCATCCGTCTGACCGGCTCGATAATAATATTCAAAGAAGGCATGACGTTTATCAAAGAGCTCATACGGGCTCATACAGGCGTCGCCGACATAAAGCAGCCGCGTCTCGTCGTCGTATTTGCGACAGAACTCATCGATCGTGATCATCTTTGAAAAGCCTGCGTCTTCAAAGAGGTAATCATACACGACGTTATGAAAATAATAATGCTTGAAGTGTCCGAAGTGGTTCGTCTTAGAAGCGGCTGAAAACAGCCGGCTCACAAGTGCGGCATGCGGCGACATACTTCCGCCCACATCCATAAGAAGCAGAAGGCGTAATCGGTTCTTTCTCGACTTTACGAATACGGCTTCGGGATCTCCGGCGTTATCGGCCGTACGTCTGACGCTCTCGGGAATCGAGAACTGTGGCCTTCCTTCGCGACGAAGATCTCGCAGACGACGCAATGCGATCTGAAACTGCCGCACGCTTAACCTTTCATCATCGCGATATTCACGGTAACGCCGCTCTCCGAGCGAATCGATGGCGCTACGATTGCCCGGCTGTCTTTCATCGCCGCCGATACGCACTCCGGCCGGATTCACTCCTGAATGGCCGAAGGGAGATTTGCCTTTTGTTCCGATCCATTTAGTACCGCCGTCATGCCTCTCTTTCTGTCCTTTGAGCCTCTCTTCAAGCTGTTTCCACAGCTCATCCGGTGAAAAATGAGGGGCTTCACCGGGACGTTCGGTTAACTCAGCAGCCCTCTGCAGCCATTGTTCGATGGCCTGCCGAAAAGGGTCATCGCCGGCGCCGATCTGCCCCGAGAACATACGGGCAAACACAAGATCAAAGGCGTCATAGAAGCGCACGTCTTTGACGAGAGTCGCTCGCGAAATCAGATAAAAACGCTCGGGCGTAACGGACATATCCCGCCGGGCGTATCCGCGCAGGGCCTGCATCAGGTCAAGGTACTCGCCCGTGCTGACCGGAATGCGGTGCTTACGCAGCTCATAAAAGAAATCGAAGAACATAGCTTCCCGTGCGATTCTCTATCGTCCCTGAAGGCGGCGAAGATCCTCTTCGTTTTTAATCAGCGCCCCTATATATGGTACGACGCCTCCGGAACCGGTCCCCTGCCCCGCACCGAGGCCGCCCTGATGAAGCAGAATCTGAATCCAGTCGATAAGCTCTGAAGTGGACGGCTTCTTTCGTAAGTCTCGCGTATCGCGCAGCCGATAGAAGGCAGTTAACGCTCCGTCCATCAGTTCTTTCTCAATATCAGGAAAGTGGGAGCGCAGAATGACGCGCATGAAATCGGGAGATGGGAAGTCGATATAATGAAAGATGCAGCGTCGCAGGAAGGCGTCGGGCAATTCCTTTTCGTTATTCGACGTGATGATCGTCAGCGGTCGCCTTTTCGCAACGACACGACGCCCCGTCTCGACGATAAGGAATTCCATCTGGTCGAGTTCGAGCAGAAGATCGTTCGGAAATTCCGGATCGGCCTTATCAATCTCATCGATCAACACGATGGACGGACCCTCGTTTTCAAAGGCCTCGCCGAGAGCACCCATGCGAATATAGTTCTCGATATTGCGCACACGTTCTATGTTCTCATCGAAGCGCGAGTCGTTCAATCGCGATACGGCATCATAGTCATAGAGGCCCTCTTTTGCCTGGGTCGTCGATTTTACATGCCAGGAGTAAATCGGCCACTTTCGACGATCGGCGATGGCTCTTGCAAGAAGTGTTTTCCCTGTTCCTGGCTCACCTTTTAATAGAAGCGGACGACCGGTGATCTCGGCGACCATTACGGCCTCTTCCAGCTCCGGAGGCACTACATAGGTATCCTGAATAACTGACACAGGCTGAAGAAAGCGTATTCCAGACGAGGGTCAAGGCGAAATCATCGCCGCTTCTTCGCCGTTACCGTCAACGGCAAACCGATCGTCACGCGAAAGCGCGTCGCATCCCGTTCGATGGTGAGCGTGGCTCCGAGGGCGTCGGCGGCCGCCTTCGCCTGCGCAAGACCGAGCCCGTAACCGGGAACGTCGGAGGCGCGATGAAAAGGCTTCATCAGCTCTTCGGGCGTCGACTCATCGCCTTCTTTACGGACGTATCCGTTCTCTATCGTGATCTGCGTACCGTAAAGCCAGACCTTCACCTGCGAAGAATCCGGAGCGAATCGCGCCGCGTTATCCAGAAGGACTCCGAGCAGCGTTCGCAGGGCCTGTCGGCGCACGGGCAGACGCGTTCCCGATTCGGGGGCGGCGACTTCCAGTTCGATATTTTTCTCGCGAAACAGAGGGTCCTGACGTTTCAACATCAGATGCAGCTCTTCGGCAAGGTCAAGTGTTTCGACGGGCTGCTCGCGCAGCATTCCCGCTCGCGAGAAATCGAGGATGGCGCCGATGAGGCGATCCATATCTTCGATCTCAAGCTGCATGGAGTTTGCACGTGCCGGCGTCTGCGGCGAATTCGGTTCATCCTCGATCATACCGGCAAGAATGCGTATACGCGCCAGAGGCGATCGAAGCTCATGCGATACATGAGCAAGCAGATGACGTGACGCCATGACCATCGCCTGCACGCGCTCCGCCATCCGGTTAAAGTCTTTTGCCAGCGCTCCGATCTCGTCGTGCGATCGCACATCGGCCCTGCTCGACAGATCGCCTTCGGCGATATGATGCGCCGACTCGCGCAATTCTTTCAGCGGAGAGGTGAGCTTGCGGCTGAGCGGAATGGCCATCAGGGCGAGTATGGCGCCGGTGATCAACATCGCCGTTAAGAAACGCTGCAGCGGGCCCGCTCCTTCGTCGGTGCGGTCGATGACAAGCTGTATATGCGAACCGGTAAGCGGAGGCTTCATGATGGGAATCGTTAGCATGAGGATGCTGCGACGCCAGTCATGCTTGATACGAAAGTTACCCAGATCCTTCTCGCTTCCCTGACAGGATTCGTCTGATCCGTTAGACGAAGAGGCGAGTATCGTGCCGTCAGGCCCGATCAGGCGCAAACGCGCATCCAGCGCCTTTGCCATGCCTTCAAGAAACGGATTGAGCGTCGCCGGACCTCCCTGAATCCATTTGTCGACGACGACCTCAGACAGGATAAAGGCATGGGCCCGGCCGAGCTTTTCAAAACGATCGGGCACATCGGTTAACTGCATCAACCGGAATACGATGCTTGCCGAAAGCGTCGTCGTGAGTACGGCGACGACGAGGGCGATCAGAACCTTCGCGTACAGGCCGCCTTTCACTTCTCGGCCTCGACGGTGAACAGATAGCCCGCCCCCCAGACGGTGCGGATTTCTCCCGTAAAGGCGCCGCTTTCGCGCAGCTTCTTACGAATCGAGCTGATATGCACGTCGATGCTGCGATCAAAGGCCAGATGATCGCGCCCGCGCGAGAGGTTCATCAGTTCGTCGCGGCCGAGTACGCGGCCGGCGTTTTCCATAAGAGCGCGTAGAATTCCAAACTCCGCCCCCGAAAGACCGAGGTCCTGATTGCCGGCGACGACGCGGTAGCTCTCGGGCATGAGGCGCAGGCCGGCAAGCTCGATCGTTTTCGTCTTTGCCGTCATATCTCCATTTGTGCGTCTGAGGATGGCGCGTATGCGAGCAAGCAGCTCCCGCGGATGAAAGGGCTTCGCCAGATAATCGTCGGCGCCGAGCTCCAGACCGACGATACGGTCCTCTTCTTCGCCGCGGGCCGTCAGCACAAGTACGGGCACGCTTTTCGTCGTACGGATCTCTCGCAGAATATCAAGGCCGCTCTCGCCTGGAAGCATGACGTCAAGAACGAGCAGATCGGGAATAAAGGATTCCAGCAATCGACGGCCTTCTTTACCGTCGAGGGCGACGCGGATTTCGAAGTCGTATCCGCTCAGGTATTCGCTTACCAGCTCGCCCAGCTTTCGGTCGTCATCGATTACGAGAATTTTCTTCGACATGATCAGGCAAAGAACGCAGGACATTTTCTGGCCGTATACCGTTTTTTCAGGCGGCTTCGCCTTTGAATCCGACGTTTAACGTATTTTTACTTATTCACGATATTCGCTCATACATCGAACATACTTCGTGAACTCTTTTTCGCTACTCTTGCCTTATTCGAAGTTTGCCGATTCGAACACCTGATACTGATGAAAAGCTGAGTCTTCTTTCTCGAAGGACGAAGATCAATCGTAAATCATGGGAGGACCCGATGATAAAGAGTCACATAAAAAAGGCCGCGCTGATTGCCGGCACGGTATTCATTCTTGTAGGCCTGATCGCCTGCGGACGTCCGTTTGCGGGCAAAGATCGCTCGGACTATTTCTTGAAAGGCATGGATAGAAAGGTCGCTTCACTCGACCTGAACGCCGAGCAACAGGCCTACTACGATCGCATGCGCGCCGAGATGAAGGCCGATCTGGAGGCCTTGAAAAAAGAGCGCAAAGAAACGGCCGGCAAGATCAAGGCCGAACTGAGCGCCGCCGCACCCGACATGAAAAAGGTATCGGCTTTCGCGAAAGAAGGAATGCAGAAGCATCCGAAGCTTTTCGAAAAGCAGATCGACCGTCTCACCGAATTCTACTCGCAGCTGAACGCCGAACAGCAGAAGGAGGTGCGAGAATTCATTGATAAGCGACTCTCCCGTTTCGACTCATGAGGTTGTCCGCTCCACCGGCGGACAGGCTTTAGATCCTGTGACCTGTGGCGTCCGGTTAGCCGGACGCCTCTTTTTTTTCGAGCAGCTGCTTCTTGAGGGCGATGGCTGCAAGCGTATAACCGCCATCCGCTCCGTCGACGAAATGCACGTCGCGCCCGCTGCCCGAATGCAGAAGGCAGGTCATGATGGCCCGATCTGATACGTGGGCTCCGTATTGGATGCGACCCGAGCGATACAGATCATCAAGATAACCAAGCAGGGCGGTTCGGGAGTCGGACGTTCCCGATAGCACGATCTTCAACGTACCGTCATACTTCTTATAATCCGAGGAGATTACCTGGTACTCTTTCAATCGGGCCAGATCATAGTGAAAGGCGCGCAACGGAATACGGAACCTCATCGCCAGTCCCGTAATGAACATCTCCATGGCAATTTTCAGGCGAGTCAGGCCGCCTGTCTGGCCTCTGCCTGCGACGATGGCCTCTTTCGCCACGTTTGCTCCCGTATCATCAAGCGAAAGCAGCTCCTCGCGAACGGGCCGATGACTGGATTCGGGTCCGTAGGTTTTTTCTATCGCAGCAAGCACATCGCTGATCGCCGCGCTGTCGCCTCGAACGATCAGCGTCAGCACCTCTCCGGCCGGTGAAGGGATATCCTGCCAGCGACAGGTGAATCCCGTAAAATCGGCTTTGCCGGTTAACCCTTCGTCCCCCAGCCTGTAGCGATCGTCATGCTTCAACAGCCGATCGATCTCGTCGAGCGCATCCCCTTCGAGTATGGCCTGCGTATAGTACGGCGAGATCACCTGACGGGCCATGCGAAACGCAAAGCCTTCATTATATAGAGCCTGCACCGGAATGAGGGCGGCGCGCAGATCCAGGGCAAACCATTCGCGCACCGAGGCGACCGTATCGGCAAGCACATCACGCATCGTATCAACAGCATCAGGCGGAATGAGAAAGAGCACGCCGTCCCCTCCGAACAAAAACGGAAATTCGAAGTCGTTTAGAGCGTTTGCAGCGGCCACGAGGGCAAGCCCGCCGGCGACGTTGACGTCTTTGTACCGACCGGCTGCAATCGCCGCCGTGGAATTCTGCACATCGGTGGCGGCCACCCACCAGGTATGCGGAACGGGAATTCCACCGCTTCGAAAGTAGGCATCAAGGCTTGCATGCGAAGGAAGTTGCTTGTAAAGCGTCAGCGCTGATTCTGGCATAGGCCTGTCTAAAAAAGGCGAGGTGCTGCGAGCAGGCGTGCTTATTTTGAAAAAGGGAAAACCGACAGTTGTCTGATTTCGTCAAAGGACTATTCCTGCTTCGCGGGCAGACTCAGAGTAATTTATGCGCACCTTTTCTATTGCGATACTGGCACTTTTAAGCGCGGCAAGCTGTCTTCCCTCGCTCGATAGCGCTCCGGATTCCTCAATCTTCAGCCTGTTCAGCTTCTCGCAGGCTGCGGAAGTCCCGCCCGCGGCTCCGGCCATAACGTCGATCACACCGGCTCCAGAGGCGCTGCTCAGCAGCCAGACGATTACGATTCGTTTAATCGCAGCATGAACCAGGCGACATGTACTTTTCTCGGAACGGTCGGCGCACCGACCGTAAGCTGGAGTAGCAGCAGTCTTACCGATGATACCGTGACGCTGACAGGCCCGTGGTCCGCGGGCACAGGCCGCACGCTTCTCGTTATGAACTGCGAAACCACAGACGGCACCGTCGTTACGACGACAAGCCGCCTCTGGGATGTCTTTGACCCGTCCACCGTGCGTTACGTTCGCGCAGGAGCGTCGGGCCTGAACGACGGACTCACGGCCGCAACGCCCATGCCCGATCTACAGAATGCCATCGATCAACTGGATGCTCTGCCCTGCGCAACATCGTGCGCCGTGCTTGTCACAAACGGAACCTACTCGCAGGCCGCCGCCTACAGATTGCGAGCAAACGTATCGCTCTATGGAAGTTACTCCACCGATTTCTCGACGAGGAATCCGGGCAGCTTCGGCTCGGTGCTGACACGTTCGGGCTGCGCGGCGGTTAACCCTGCCACATGCTCCACCGTTACGGCCGATGCCACAATAACGGGGACGACGCGCATCAGCGGCTTTGATATCGTCGCCGGCACAGGATCAGATTCTTCAGCCGCGATGCAGACGCTGGGATGTCCGGTGATTCTGGCAAACCGTCTGCGCGGCGGATCGGGCGACAACGACAGTCAGGGCCTGCTCATCGCAGGCGCCCCGTGCCTGATCAACATCTATGCGAACGTAATAGAAGGCGGTTCCTCGCCCAACAACTCCGTCGGGCTCTATCTTACGGCCGACGCCGCCGTCAACGTCGAGAACAACGTCATCGTCGGCGGTTCAAACGCCCTTGCCACAGGCACGGCCGTTTTTCTCTTCGGAGTAACGGGCTCGAAGTTCATCGCCAACAATATCATTCTTGGCGGAGCAGTTAACGAGGCAGGCGGCATCCAGCTGGCAGGCACGGGAAGTACGACGGGCATCTTTCATAATACGATTGTAGCGGGGACGGCCGCTTCAAGCTCTTCGCATGGCATCATCGTTACGCCCGCCGATACGCTTGTGAAGATCCGGTCGAATCATATCGAGGCACGCGGTGCAGCCAGCTCCTGCATGACGGAGTCGGGCGGCGTGCCGACCCTTCAGCTGGACCTCCATCCGCAACAACTTCCACGGCTGCTCCACGCTGTACTTCGATTCCGTAGTGGGGGCTATCACCGACGTCCCGACGCTGAACACCCATGACCTCGTCGATCCGGGCGGAGCCTTCGACGGAAACGTAAGTCTGACTCCGAATTTTGTTAATCCTGCCGCCCTGAACTATCGCTACGGCACGACTTCACCCTGCGGGCTCACACAGGGAGCGGCGCTACCGCCCGATACGCCCGTCGACATTACGGCAGCGGGCAGGCCGGGTGCGGACGGCTTTGCAAGTATCGGCGCCTTTGAATACGACGGCGTTTGCGCTCCCTGACGGGCGTTCAATGGGCGTTCGCTCAGTTACCCGGAGCGACGCATCTAACCATGAACGCCTGCGACGGAGGCAAGTTGCGCGAGGCGATTCTCGGACGCTATCAAGAAACTCCAGCGCCATTCAAACAGATGAGGCGTTATCAGCTCGGCTAACGTTGCGATCAGAGCAAAACCAAGCGAGCGAGAAAGTCCGGCATACAGACGCAGCAGCAGGGCAAAGCCCGTAACGGCCAGAGAGGCACGGGGCAAACTGCGTCATCGCCTCGATCATCCAGAGCGTTTTACGATCAGGTATAATTCGCTTTATCATCCCCTGCCCTCCTCTGTAAACGCAACGCCTTGCCTGCACTTTGCTTCATAACTTCTCTTTCAATACTCATGCGCGCCAATATCAATTTTCCGCAGACTCTTGACATCTCAACATTAAGAATCCAGAACTGAAATCTTCATCTTCCATCAGAGGGATTCGAACGAAGGCGAAAATTCATCCGAACCAACCCAGCCATCCGCACAACTCATAGCGGCCGCCATGTGAGAAAGCCCGCCCCTCTCTGAAGCCGTACAGGAACTCGCCGTATTCCCGGGCAAGGTTAAACATTCTTCATGAATTGCGTCAATGATCGGCTCGGTAACTGATATGCAAACCCAAAAAGCGGCCTGCCACTCTCTACGATCCCTTGCTTTTTCGCCACTCGCCACATAACGAGCGTGCGCAGGATCTGAGAGATCGTTCGGCAGGATCTCGCGCACGTCGCATCTTGAGAGGAGTAAGGCCGCAAGAGCGCCGCACATCAGGTAGATTGGAAATGATTATGTCCCGAATTTAGTTAGAGTTTGAAAAGGCGGAACCCTGGCCCAAAATGGGCCAAACACCACATTCCCTTACGGAGGGTTCCATATGAAGAAGAACGAACGGGCAGAAACCAGTCAAACACAAAGCCTTACGGCCGAAGGTTTTCGGGATTATATTCGAACCAGCCTCGATGCTCGAGTGCGCGAATTTGCACTCGGTTACGTAGGAGCTTTGATTCTCGAAGAAATCGAAACGTTATGCGGCAAGACAGGGGAGCATAAGAGAGGCCGTGGATTTGCTCATCGAGGCGGCAGCCAGCGAGGTTCCATTGTGCTCGATGGAGAAAGGGTGGCCATCCAGAGGCCCAGAGCTCGACGTAACGGCAAGGAGGTGAAGCTGGAGCGATATGAGATCCTTCAGGATCGCTCTGATCTTCGCGAGCATGTTGAGCGCCTGATGCTGGCGGGCATCAGCACCCGGAACTATGAAAAGACGCTGAGAAAGACAGAAGCCTCTCTCGGCCTTTCGCGGAGTGCGGTTTCGCGGGAGTTTGTGAAGTCCAGCCGTGAGTCGCTCAATCATTTGAATTCGCGCAGGTTTCCCGATCAGACATTCTGGTGTATTGTTCTTGATGGCATCGTATTCGGCGGCTCTGTCGTAATCGTTGCGCTCGGAGTCGATACGGCCGGAAACAAGCACTTTCTGGGCATTTCTGAGGGGTCTACGGAGAATGCTGATAGCGCACTCAGCGTTCTTCAATCGATTGAGAGCCGTGATATCCGCTTCACAGATCGTGTGCTTGTCGTCATGGATGGATCAAAGGCTCTCGAAAAAGCGGCCAGAGAATTCTTCGGTAGCAGAGCTGAAATTCAACTCTGCTACCTTCATAAACAGAGGAATGTCCTTGCAAAACTCCCACGGAAGTATCATGCAGAATTCTGCAAGAGATACAAGCAGGCATTCAGTGCGAACAGTTACGAAGATGTCGCAAGCGAAATGCGGTCCGTGCTATCATGGCTCGAATCCATCAGCTACAGCGCCTCTCAGAGCCTTCAGGAGGGCTTTGAAGCATTGTTAACGCTGCATCGCATCAACATGCCGCCGAAGTTGAGAACATCCTTCTACACAACCAATCTGATCGATTCGGCATTCTCGAATCCCAGGTCTCAGCTCAACCGGGTTAAACGATCAAGGCCTCAGACAGACCAGGTGCTCCGATGGGTCGGCAGTCTCCTGCTATCACAGGAGGAACAATTCCGTAAGGTGCGGGCCTACACTCATATCCATGAGTTCTTAAACACCTTCCTGGATAAAAAGATTGACGAGCGGATCTCGGCATAGGATGCATTCAGTGGGTCCCGCCTCAAAGTCTAACTATCACTGGGACATAGTCTTGGAAATCTCTGCATTGCTTACCTCAATAGGACTCGGAATTATTAAACTCATCACTACGAGCACCGGGATGATAATCCACAAGGGCAGCCGCGCAGGCTACAATGCCCATAAATCTTCCTTGAGAATTTGCACAGACAGACTGTGAACTCTTTAGTATACACTCAGCATAGTTTGCATCAAAATACGGCTGTAGCAGATCATTACAGATGATGATATACGCATGAAACTGCCGCCGATCCTTCGCCTTATCTCCACTCGCCACATAACGAGCATGCGCCGGATTTAACAGGTCATTGGGCAGAAAATCGCAGCTTGAGGAAAAAAGCATCAACAGAGACAATGCAATGAGGTGGGTATATCGTTTCATTCAATTCTCCTATACGGGCTGCACAGCGCCATGGCTCCTTACCACCAGCACCGATTCCAGAGTGCATGCTTCAGATCGGTGGCATGCATCTGGTAGCTTTTTCTTAGAGAGAATCCCAATCATTGAACTCATAGGGTCTTGCTCCAGGGTGATAGTCCACAAGCCCCGATGCACAGTTCACGACAGTACCGAAATCAAATACCGCCGTATTGCAACTGCTCGGCGTTTCTTCCGGATCAAGAAGACAACGGGCGTATTTGTCTTCAAAATACGGCTGTAAGAGATCGTTGCAGATGAAGATATACGCCTCAAACTGCCGCCGATCCTTATCCTTATCTCCACTCGCCACATAGCGAGCATGCTCCGGATCTGAGAGATCGTTCGGCAGGATCTCGCGCACATCACAGCTTGAGAGGTGGAGGATCAACAGTGGAGCTACCATCCGGAGCATATATCGCTTCATTCAATTCTCCTCTACTGGCTGCACAACGCCATAGCCTCTCACCCCAGCACCGATTCCAGAGCGCATGCTTCAGATCGGTGGCATGTAGCTGGTAGCCTTAATTGCTCAGCAGAACGGACAGCCGCCGCGCATAGTCCTACCATGCAGGGCCTCTTTTAAACTGTCAATCCAGTTTTACCAGTGCAGGACGCAATGGCTTACGGTGCAAGCTATAACCGTAGACGAGGATGGTCGGTATTCGTTAGATCGACATGCCCTGGAAGACCTCGACTCCGGACTCTTCAAACGTGCGGTGATGCTTCATGCGGGCGAAAAGCACGTCCCCCGGAACGACGCGAAGCTCGCGAAACGACTCGATCGTCATCTCTGCCTCGAAGCGTTCCTGCGAATCGCGCTTGTGTAGTTCAAGAGCGATCTGCGATCCCATGAAATGAATATGTTCGACGCGAGCCTCGGCGAAGGAGTCGGCCCTTCTCTCTCTGGTTAACTCGATCTCGTGCGGACGTACGAAAAGCGTGATCGTATCGGCATTGCTTTCAAAAGGCTGCCCGTTTGCAGATGCTTCGGCTTTCGATTCAGAGGATGAGGCTTTTCGCTGCACCGAGAAGCGGTTCACATTACCGAGAAAGTCCAGCACAAAGGCCGAGCGCGGTCTCTCGTAAACCTCTGCCGGCGAGCCTTCCTGCTCGATGCGCCCTCCGTTCATGACGACGATACGATCCGAGACCTCAAGCGCTTCCTGCTGATCGTGTGTTACAAAGAGCGACGTTACGTGAAGCTCGTCGTGCAACCGACGCAACCAGCGACGCAGTTCCCGGCGCACACGAGCATCGAGAGCGCCGAAGGGCTCGTCAAGCAGCAGATACTTCGGTTCGACGGCAAGGGCCCGGGCCAAAGCGACGCGCTGACGCTGGCCGCCTGAGAGCTGCGTCGGCATGTGCTTCGCATACCCTTCAAGCTGCACGAGGCGCAAGAGCTCGGTCACCTTCTCTCGTATAACCCCCTCAGAGGGACGGATCTTTTTCTTTTTCACGCGCAGACCGAAGGCGATGTTATCGAAGACGTTCATGTGCCGAAAGAGGGCGTAATGCTGAAAGACGAATCCGACGCCCCTCTCGTGCAGGGCCTGGCGATGCGTATTCTCCCCTCCGAAGAGGATCTCGCCCGTATCGGGCGTTTCCAGACCGGCGATAATACGGAGCAGAGTCGTCTTGCCCGAGCCCGAAGGTCCGAGCAGGGCGACTAACTCTCCCTCTGGCAACGACAGATTGACGTCGTTCAGAGCGACGAAACCGCCCCAGCGCTTCGTTACGTTTCGGATCTCGATACTCATATGAACTTCTCCTCTTTCAGACGACCCACTGTGCTCGGTTCTTCCTGCAAGCGTCCTGCTTTCAATCGACTCTCTTTTAATCGTCCTTCTATAACGACTCGCAGAACGAGCGTGAGCACCGACAGCAGCATCAGCGCCGAGGCGACGGCGAAGGCGCCGGTATACTCGTACTCGTTATACAGGATCTCAACATGAAGCGGCACCGTATTCGTCATCCCGCGGATGTGCCCCGATACGACCGAGACGGCTCCGAATTCGCCGAGGGCGCGCGCCGTGCTTAAAACGATACCGTAAAAAAGGCCCCAGCGAATGGACGGAATCGTGATGCGAAAGAACGTCGTCCACGGACCGGCGCCAAGCAGACGGGCGGCCTCTTCTTCGTCTCTGCCCTGATCTTCAAGCACGGGGATGAGCTCGCGAGCGACAAAGGGAAACGTGATAAAGACCGTCGCCAGGATAATGCCCGGCGGAGCAAAGAGGATCTGTATGCCCTGTGTTCGCAGAAAATGACCGAACCAGCCGTGCGCTCCGAAAAGCAGCACAAACAGCAGGCCCGATACGACAGGCGAAACCGAAAAAGGCAGATCGATGAGCGTGATCAGAAGGGCGCGACCGCGAAAGCGAAAGCGTGCGATGGCCCATGAGGCGGCCACTCCGAATACGACGTTCAACGGCACCGAGACAAGAACGACAAGCGATGACAGATACACCGCATGCAGGGTCATCGGATCGGCAAGCATCTGAAAATAATAGACGACGCCCTTCTCAAAGGCGCTTGCAAGCACAAGCACGACGGGAAGCAAAAGAAAGAAGCCGAGGAATGCCGCCACGGAGCCGATGAGCACAATCTTTAACCAGAGCGGATCGCGTATCGTCATGACTCGCCTCCCGATTCTTTAAGATTCATGCGTCGCGCCGCCCACATCTGCAACAGGTTGATCAGCCCCATCAAACAGAAAGAAAGAAGCAGCATAACGATACCGATCAAAGCGGCCGCTTCGTAGTCGTATTGTTCGAGCTTCTTCACGATCATAAGCGGAACGATCTCGGTCTTGAAGGGCAGGTTACCCGAAATAAAGACGACGGAGCCGTACTCGCCGAGCGAGCGCGCAAACGAAAGCACAAAGCCCGTCAGGGCGGCCGGCAGAATAGCCGGCAGAATAATGCGCACGATCACATACAGACGACCGGCGCCGAGCAGGGCGGCCGCCTCCTCTTCTTCGCGCGGCAGCTCTTCGAGAACGGGCTGCACCGATCGCACGACAAAAGGAACGCCGATAAAGATCAGGGCGACGATGATGCCGGCCTGCGAATACGCTACCTGCACTCCGAGCGGTTCAAGCACTGAGCCGATCCAGCCGTCTTTCGCGTATAACGCCGTCAGACTGATACCGGCGACGGCCGTCGGCAGGGCGAAGGGAAGATCCATCGCCGCGTCGACGATGCGCCGACCCAAAAAATCATAACGACAGAGCACGTAGGCGGCCATCGTGCCGAAGATAAGGTTAACGAAGGCGGCGACGCCGGCCGAAAGAAAGCTCACCCGGAACGACGCAATCACCGCACGATCAGTGAGGATCTCGATCGCCCTGTCCACCGGTACGCCCGCACCCTTCACAAAAAGAGCGACCAGAGGAATCAGGACGATCACGCTCAGATAAAAGACCGTATAACCCAGGCTGAGCCGGAATCCGGGAATGACGGATCGTTTGCGGACTCCGGCGGTATGCATCGGCAAGGCTATCATTTCGATTCTGTCGGTTTTGAGTAAACGGTATCGAAAACGCCGCCATCATCGAAGTGTCTCTTCTGAACATCGCTCCAGCTTCCGAATTTTTCTTCGATCGTAAAGAGCCGCAGTTTCGGGAACTGCTTCTCGTACTTTGCGGCCACCTCGGCATTCCGCGGACGATAGAAATGTTTCGCGGCAAGCTCCTGGGCCTCAGGCGAATAAAGGAATTGTAGATATTCTTCTGCAACGGCTGACGTTCCGCGACGCTCCGCATTTGTATCGACGACGGCCACAGGAGGCTCAGCCAGGATGCTTACAGAAGGAACAATGATCTCAAACCCATCGCCGCCGGACTCCTTCAATGAAAGAAAAGCCTCGTTCTCCCACGCCAGCAGTACATCGCCCACACCGCGCTGCGCGAATGTATTCGTCGAACCGCGAGCCCCGGTATCGAGCACAGGAACGTTTGCATAAAGTTTCTTAAGATACGCTAATGCCTCGGTCTCGTTCCCGCCCGATTGTTCAAGGGCGTATCCGAGAGCGGCCAGGTAATTCCATCGCGCCCCGCCCGACGTTTTCGGGTTTGGCGTAATCACCTGCACATCGGGCCGGATCAGATCCTTCCAGTCATGGATGCGCTTCGGATTTCCTTTTCGAACAAGAAAGACAATCGTCGACGTATATGGAGCGCTGTTTTCAGGCAGTCGCTTCTGCCAGTCCTTTGCAAGCAGTCCTTTCCTGGCAATGACATCGATATCGTAAGCGAGAGCCAGCGTAACGACATCGGCTTCGAGCCCATCGATAACGGCACGGGCCTGCTTGCCCGAACCGCCGTGGCTCTGCTGAATGGAAATCTCATTTCCCGTCTTTTCTTTCCAGTGCTTTGCAAAAAGCTGATTATAATCGTGATACAGCTCCCGGGTCGGATCATAGGAGACGTTGAGCAGCTCCCCGGCCTGGGAGCGGTTGCAAGCCGATAGTCCGGCCAGAATGACTGAGAGAATGAGCGAAGCAAGTATTCGATTCATAGAGCAGGCCCCTTTTTCGATATTTCCTATCGAATTAGTATGATTTAACAGGATAAAGATGCCCTGCGAGGCCGGCAACACTTTTTTCTGTCGGCAATGCAGGAAGGCGAGAATTGGAGCGGGCTGAGGCTTTTCCCTGTAGCCGGACTGAAAACACTATTGACTGAAGCGAGGAGAATTAAACATCATGGATAGCTACGATGCATCGGTCGGTAAGGGAGTGAACAGGCACACCGCAATTAGCTCGGGACGCCTTGCCCTGCTCTGTCTGCCTCTGCTTCTGTCATTGCAGTGCATGGCCTTTGCGAGTGTGCAGGTATCGAAGCAGATTGATCACAGGCGAAACAGAATCACCTATGAGTGTGAGCCCGATTACTCGCATATCGGGTGTACGGAACGATCACCCACCGCCACCTATGTGGTCCTGCCGGCGCTGACAGCGGACATCTACATCCTCTACGCGGCATCGGTCGCCAATCCCTACTACGGATTCGGATATTTCGGATTGAGTTATATGGGCCTCGGCATGCTCAGCAAACATCCAATCGGTTACGACAGAGTCCTGCGTTACGAGGAATGGCATGGTCACCCGAATGAGCCGCTGTCAGAGTCTGAAGATACCTTTTACACGATCCTACACAGACCGGCACGCTCAGACGATCAGGCCTTATACTGTTCAGAATTAATAAACGAAGTCAACCGGAAAGCCATCACCCTCAAAGCATTCAAGGCAAAGGGAATTACACTGAATGAAGACAGACTCAAAGATATTACACAGAACAGCGAGATGATACTCCTGGCTGAAGATATTGACGGCTACGAGAAGACTGTCTGCCTGTTTGCTTATCAGGCCAGGGAAGAGCGGTAAAGGTGCTGAGATCAACGTCAGGAATAAGAAGGGTGAAGGGGCAATTTCGCTTTCGAGAAAGACGAACGCCGACGATAACCAGGTGGAATTATTAAAGCGATACGGTGCCAGGGAATAAAACCCCCGATCGAAACCATTAGACCAACTCCGACAACCGGCTGTGACGCACTTTATTCTTGCCCCCCTTACAGCGGAAGCCTTGCCCCCTCGTTCTTAAGCCATTTTTCCGCAAGTCGGAACTCCGACATCCATTCGGCGACCTGGGCCCAGAACGCAGGGGAGTGGTTGGGATGCCTCAGATGTGCCATCTCGTGCACGGCCAGATAGCGCTGTACGAAATCGGGTACCATGGCGAGTCTGTAGCTGAAGTTGAGGCTACTCCGGGAAGAGCATGATCCCCAGCGGCGACGGGCCATCGTCACTCCGACCTTGCTGACGTGCAGCCCCGTCTGGCGTCGCAGTTCTGACACGTGGGCGTTCATGCGCTCGAGGGTGGTCTTCTTATAGAAGAGAAGCAGAGCCGACTCGATCTTCTCGGGCGAAGCATGTAGACGCCTCGCCACGATGAGAGCGTCATCGCGAGCGACGACGGTAGCCCGGCCCGTGTTGCCAAACTGTAGCGGCAGCCAC
Organism: Leptonema illini DSM 21528; assembly: GCF_000243335.1. Classification (NCBI taxonomy): domain Bacteria; kingdom Pseudomonadati; phylum Spirochaetota; class Leptospiria; order Leptospirales; family Leptospiraceae; genus Leptonema; species Leptonema illini. The sequence goes on from NZ_JH597773.1 coordinate 3,210,855, forward strand.
TGGCCGTTTACGGGAAAGGTCTCGCCTTCGGCAAAGGTTACGGGTGCCGGCCGTCGTGATGCCTGCTCGGCCTTCTTGCGCCTGATCCAGCCGTCATGTTTTGCAAGCATCTGTCGGATCTGCTCCTGCGTCGCTCGCATCGGTGCGCGCACCTGAAGCTCTCCGTCTGACGTCACGACGAGAGCCAGGGTGCGGCGACGACTGCGAATCAACCGGTACTCATGCGAAAGGGATTGCGATGACACTTTATCAGAACGCGCAGACATATGCTACAGGGTATCAAAACGACCGAAATACGGCCATTCAGATGAGATATTGCTCCCGATAAGAATCCCCGCTATGGCGGCCTCTCTGTCAACCAGAATCGACATGACATCTGCCGCAGTCATTTCCAAACTTTTTTAACGATCGGGCTGATTTCGGTTGAATATGATATATGGCCACTGTAACCTGGTCGTATATCATGCCGAAGATGCTCTTTCATCTTCCGTTGCATCGATACCGCTCTCTGGCCATCCTGCTTCTTCTGGCCACACTTTCAAGCGGACTTACAGGGTTAACCAACCGGCCTGAGACTGATTCTAACTCTGCGATCTGTTCGAACCGTCCCGCCTGGTCCGGGCCCGTCTCAATTTCACAAGAGAGCCCATCGCAGTCGCCGATCGTCGCAAACAATCAACCGGCGATCGAGGCAAAGCCTGAAAGCACTTATGCTCCCGTACAGTTAACCTCGGCGGCCGCATTTGAAAGGGAACAGGAACCCCGAACGGCGCAGAGGCCGCCTTTTTCGGCCCGGGCTCCTCCCCTCGGTTAGTCAGCGCATTTCACAAACCGTCTATCAGCGCTCTGCGATGCAGAGATGCCATATCTATGCCCTGATAACACAGGAGGTTTACCCTATGTTTGATTATCCTGTTTTCGAAGTACCGATCATCGGCCAGAGGTTGCTCATGGCCATCGACGCCGTCACGCACGTTTTCGTTTCGCATGGCGGAGCGGTCGGCGGATCGGTCGTACTCGCCCTCGCCGCATGGTGGGCCAACAAAAAGAACGACCTTGCTCTTTACGAACTCGTGCGAAAGATTCTCATGGTTTTCTTTATCGTCACGACGAGCGTCGGAGCTCTCACCGGCATCGGGATCTGGATCCATGCCAACATCATCACGCCGAACGGAATCGGAAGCCTGATTCGCGTCTTCTTCTGGAAATGGTTCATCGAATGGATCGTCTTCAATATCGAAGTGATCATGCTGATGATCTGGTTCATGACCTGGGAGAAGAACGCAAAAACCGAGGCCGGTCGCAAGAAATCCATCATGATCGGAGGCGTGTATGCGGTGTCGTCCTGGGTGACGATGCTCATCATCACGGCCATCCTCGGATTCATGCTCACGCCTAACTTTGAAGGTCAGCCGTGGATCGATCCCGAGGTATTCCCGGGCAAGGTGGATTACAATAACGCCCTGTTTAATCCGACATGGTTCCCCGGTCTGGCGATGCGCACGTTCTCGGCCATCGCATTCGGAGCGGCGCTTGCCATTCTCTGGACATGGCTTCTGACGGCCTTTTTCGGACCGAACGACGACGAGGCGAAAGAGCTTCGCGGAAAGGCGATCCGCTTCTTCGCGACAATCATGGTCGTCGCCGTTCCGATCGGCGCCGTCTTCGGCTTCATCTATCTGCGCTCCATTCCCGAAAGCGCCATGCAGATGATTCCGACGGCGATGATGACGCGGGCCTTTGCCGATCGCTTCGATCTCATCTATACGATCGTAGCGGCCATCGGCGTGACCGTCGTCGTCACAACGCTGCTGGCCTTCTTTCTGCCGAAGCGCATGCCCTATGTCGCCGCCGTGGCGATGGTGCTGGCCTTCGCCTCTTTCTGGGGATACGAGGAGCGCGTGCGCGAATTCGTCCGCAAGCCGTTCATTATCAACAACTACATGTTCGCGAACGGCATCCGACTTACCGACATCCCCTATCTGAACAGAGTGGGCGTGCTCAAGCATGCGGTCTTCTTTCCCGAAGAAGAGCGCGTTCTGAAGGCCGATCGTTCAAACATCGTCGACGTCGGACGCAGCGTCTACCGCATCGAATGTAAAACCTGCCATACGACGCATGGCCTCAATTCGCTTTCTGCTCTGACTCAGGGCTGGACGCGCGAAGCGATCCACAACCGCGTCTCGACGCTGCGCTCGGGTACGACGCTTTTCATGCCCGACTTTGTCGGTACCGAAGCCGAGAAAGAGGCTCTTGTGGAGTTCATCCTCTCTCTTAACGCTCCGGGCCGCTACGGGCTCACCGCCGGAGGTGCACAATGAAATGGGAATTGCCTCTTGATATTCCCCTGGTCACGCCGACCCTGGGATTGCCGATCTGGTTATACGACGCCTTGCTGGTCATCGTATTCGTCGTGCACATCACGTTTATCTACACGCTTCTTGGCGCATCGTTCGCTTCGGTGCTCTACAATATAACGGGGGTGTGGAAGAAGTCGAAGGTCGACGACGATCTGGCTTACCGACTAACGAACTTTACGACGGTATCTGAGAACATGGGAGCTCTGTGGGGCGTGGCGCCGTTATTGATCATCGGCGTGCTTTACACGGGCTTCTTTTATACGGCGATCATTAAGATCTCGCCGCATATTCTCCATATCATCTACGGAAACATCCTGGCCTTCCTTCTCTCCTATGCCTATAAGTTTTCCTGGAAGAAGATGCAGGAGCATAAGGGGTTTCACATCCTGATAGGATCGGCCATGCTGATTCTCTTTTTCTCGTTGCCCTTCGTCTTCATGTCGATGACGAACCTCTACATGCAGCCTGAGCTTTTCGGGCAGGTGAAGGATATCTGGGATGTGATGCTGACGCCGCTGACGGGGTTGCGTCTGCTCAATTTCTTCCTGACGACGTTCACCTTCTTCGGCGCGGTAATGATCTTCTTCGCCACAAGATGGAACGATCCTGAAGACGCGGAGATCCGAAAGCTGGCCATAGACCAAGGAAAGAAATGGATCCTGTTCAGCGCTCCGTTGAACGTCGCCATCCTGCCTCTGGTCCTCTTCGCCTTTTCGCCGCGCATCGGCGAAGGACTGATGAAAACGTGGTTTATCGCACTGCCCTTCCTCGCCGCGCTGATTCTTTTCTGGATGGTCGTGTATCTGATCAAACAGTTTACGGCCGGTGATTTCAGCCGCAAAGAAGGCACCGCGCTCTTCTCGGCCATGCTCGTAACCGTACTTCTCATGGCGACAGGTCGACAGGGATTGAGAGTCGTCTCTTTTGAAGAGCCCGTAAAGGTTCAGGCAGAGGCCACGCAGGCGTATATGAATAATATGCTTGTGGCCTATCACGAAGAACGGGCACGCGAAAAAGACAGACCGGAGCCGGCAGGCGACGAACGGCAACAGTTAGCCGAGAAGAAGGGATGCCTGGCCTGTCACAGCGTCGAGATCCGACTTGTCGGGCCGGCATATAAACAGGTGGCGGCGAAGTACCGATCACCCGACGAGATCATAACCTCTATCCTGAAAGGCTCGAAAGGAAAGTGGCCAGAGCTGAACGGCGTAGCCATGCCGCCGAATCAGGTGACCGAAGCCGAGGCGCGAAAACTCGCCGAATGGATTCTTGAGCAGAAGTAATGCAAAATCCGGGAATCAGATCGGTTCCCGGAACCGTATAACTCTTTCCGAGTGATTCCTGCGCCGGCCGCACTGGCCGGCTTTTTTTCTACTATCTATCTCAAAATGGCTTTTATAGCGCAAGGATGCTGCGAGTCAGCTTTTTCTTCATGCCTGTATCCCCTCATCACCGTCACGATTGAACTTTGATGTGTGATAAGGCCTGTGCCGCAATACCGTCCAGCTTTTTTAGCAGAAATTTCTATTTATGGTCCCTGTAATACTCATGCAGCTTTCTGAAGATATCTCGACTCTGCACGACCGTTCCGTGTCCGCTGATAACCTTATCAAAAGGCAGCTTCTCGACGGCGTTCAGCGCACGCAGAGCCTTGATGGCATCGACCTTAGCGGTAAAAAGAGGCGGATAGGCGACAAGGCTTCCTCCGTAGAGCATGCGCTCCTCTTTGAAGAGCACGACAAGATTGTCGTCGGACCATCCCTCGCCGGGAAAGATGACCTTGATGTTGCCCTTTTCAAGCTCGAACTCTTTATCGATGGCGCCGCGCAGCTTCGGAAGCGGTGTGCGATCCCAGTGCAAGAAGGATTGTGACAGCCATTGATTCGCCTGAATCCAATCCTCTTCGAAGCGAGCGGCTGCGTTGCGCTGGATCAGAACAGGAATGCCTTCATCAACAAAGGCCTGGGCGCCGCCCGCATGATGCTGGTGTCGCGACGTGAGGATTAGTCCGCGAAACTCCGCATGTGTGAGCGTCATCGCCTTCCAGAGCAGCGCCTCTGCCGAGCGCGGCTGATAGGTCGCATCGAAGAAATAAACGCCGTTCTCGCCGATCCAGAAGACGCTGTTGGTCTTCCAGAAATTCCCGTCCTCGACCGAGTAGATGCCGCCGCTCACATGCTTGATACGTAACGGCAGATCGGCGCGATCGGCCGGCACAAGCGGATCACGGCGGCTGACCGGATGGCAGCCGGCAAAGACGGTCAGAGAGAAGGCGATGAGGGATGCAAGCCGGCCCATAATCCAGTGAACGGGCCGCCGCACTCTGATTCAAGGCCTTTTCGCTGATGGCAGGGCGGAGTTCCGACGTATGGCCCGGATTCTCATCCCGTCGGAGTTCCGACCTGGCCGCTGATTCGCCTCGTCGGAGTTCCGACCTATGGCCTGATTCTCATCCCGTCGGAGTTCCGACCTACTGAAATCTGCGAAAAAGCGCCCCGGCACGCCAGAATTACGCTGACAGGCGGTCAAGAATACGGCAAATCCGACCGATACAGGACGTATGAGGGTAGAAGCGACACAGAACGTCTCCCGCATCGATGGAGTCTACGTTTATCCCGTACGTCGTTATCAGACCGATCCGGTTCCGCCCGTTGATCCGGTCCGTGAGCGCAGCTCCGCCCTCAGCGGCTCGCAGATTCGCGAGCAGAACTACCTCGAACTCTACTCGCCGTCGGGAATGCGTCGCATGAACACGTCGCCGGCTGCCTCGTTCATCGACCGTCGGGCCTGATCGTGTCTTTTCGCTCCGTCTTTCTTGTCGCCCTGGCCGCCTCTCAGCTCGGCTCCTGCTCGTATCTTGAAAAGCTATTTCATGGCGAGAAAGAGCAGTTTGATCCCTGTGATCCCTCCTACAATTATTACGACGAAGACGGACAGCATTACATCAGAGACGAACTTGTTCGCGACGACGGTACCATCGACTATGAGCGCATCCTGAAAGGACTCGACCCGTCGCATTCACGCTGCGATCCCCTGAACAAAGAGCAGAAGTGAGAAGCAGCACGGCTGTGAAGAAGCCCCGCTAACAGGTCGAGTCCATACATCTGACAGGAAAGGCTTGACAGCTAAGGCCCGCGGGCATTCTTCCTCGTGCCGGCCTCCTGCCGGTTCCTTTATTCACGAGGTTTCTATGTCTTTGCGCCGTACTCTGCAATTCCATTCCCTTGACGATGTTCTCGTTGAGCTTTCCGCTCTTGACAGGGCGCAGATAACGACGACGGGTACATGGTCGTTTTATCAGATCCTGAGCCACCTTGCTGAAAACATAGAGAGCAGCATCTCACAGTATCCGCGCAGCATGCCCTTTGTGATTCGCCGGACGATCGGCCCGATGGCGCTGCGTCATCTCTTGAAAACGCAGGAGATGAAAAGCGGAGCGCCGAATCCGACGGCTCCGAAGCAGCGCGAAGAAGGCGACGAGAAGGCGGCCATGCTTCGACTACGCACAGCGATTGCCTCGTTCCGCGCCTATGAAGGTCCGATGGCCGAGCATCCGTTCTTCGGCCCGATCAATAAGGAAGACTTCGAAGCATTGCATGCTCATCATGCGGCGCTGCACCTGAGCTTTGCGCATCCTGAAACCGCGCAGACGAGGCCTTCGAAAGAACGCGCTGCACCATCCGAGAAAAAGGCTGCAAAGAAGGCGCCCGAAAAAACAGCAAAGAAAGCCACCAAAAAGGCCTCTAAGAAATCGGCGAAAAAAGCAGCAAAGAAATCTGCAACGAAAAAGTCCGCTTCGAAGTGAGAGCCTGAGGCAGCTCAGCTTCTCAGTGTGAATTGTTTTCGCTTGCTTTTCTTTGTTTGTCGGTCAAGCCTGTAATATGCGTGCCCGATGGCAAAACTGGCTGATTCAGGCTGAAGCCGATTTGCAATGGGCCGAGGATTCCTTTGCAGACGGTCACTATGCGGGGGTATGCTTTCTCTGCCAGCAAATCGGCGAAAAGGCCGTGAAAGCGCTCGCATACTTTCGTGGTGCAGATCTTGTAAGAGGCCACAGCATTCTTTCCATTTGTGAGGAACTCGAATTGAACGGCCCCGTTCGTGAGGCTGCAGCGCGACTTGACCTTTACTATATCAGTACCAGATATCCTGACGCGCTGCCATCTGGCGCTCCTGCCGAGCAGTTTGTCTCGTCTCAGGCCAGTGAAGCTTTACAACTTTCGCGCTTAATTATAGCCCGAGTCAAAGAAGAGACAACCTCGGGGACTGAATCATGACCAATGTCATCTTTCACCCCCCGAGGCATCCTGCCGACATGGCCTATCGCGAGGGAATCGTCAAGCAGCTTCAACTACTCCTGAAAGACCGAGTGGACCAGGCCTATATTTTCGGCAGCTTTACCACAGAGGGATTTCACGGAGATAGCGATCTTGATCTCATTTTGATCTGCCGCACTGAAGAGCCTTTCGTGGAAAGAGGACGGTCCTTTTTTGATCTTTTCGACCTTGGGATTGCCATCGACTTGCTCGTTTATACCCCAGAAGAATGGGAGCAAATCAAGAGAGAAAAACCCGTCGGATTCTGGAAATCTGCCGTTGCTACGCTGAGGCAGATCCTGTAGCTCCGCTGCTGAAAATGGTTTTCAGGGCGCCCCGAAGCGGCAAACTGGGCCAATGACAGCGGAACTGCCTTCACGATACAGCCATACAGAGACCGAGGCGCGATGGCAGGAGCTCTGGGAGAGGTTCGGCGCCTTCTCTCCCGAGTTCGCCGAGAAGGCCGGACTTCCGCAAACGGGCGATCCATACTGTATCGTTATCCCTCCGCCGAACGTCACCGGACAGCTGCACGTCGGCCATGCGCTGAACAACACCATACAGGATGTGCTCATCCGCACGGCACGCAAGATGGGACGACCGACGCTGTGGGTGCCGGGCGTCGACCATGCAGGCATCGCCACGCAGGCTCGCGTCGAGAAAGACCTCAAAGAAAAAGAAGGCGTTTCGAAACACGAACTCGGTCGCGAAGAGTTCTTAAAACGCGTCTGGGAATGGAAGCATCACTTTGGCGGCGTCATCACGAAGCAGATCCGCCGTCTCGGATTCTCGGTCGATTGGAACCGCGAGCGCTTCACGATGGACGAAGGACTTTCGCGCGCCGTTCGCAAGGTATTCGTCGATCTCTATAAAGAAGGCCTGATCTATCGCGACACTCGCATGGTGAACTGGGATCCCGAGGCCCGCACCGTGCTATCTGATCTTGAGGTCGATTATGAAGAAGGCTTCAAGGGAGAGCTCTGGTCTTTTGCATATCCGTTAACCGATGGCAGCGGGGAGATCGTCGTCGCCACGACCCGTCCTGAAACGATGCTGGGCGATACGGCCATCGCCGTTCATCCCGACGATGCGCGCTACAAGCATCTGATCGGCAAAACGTGCAAGCTGCCTTTCGTTAACCGTGAAGTGCCGATCATCGCCGACGGCATTCTCGTCGATCCGGAATTCGGAACGGGCGCCGTAAAAGTAACGCCGGCGCATGATCCGAACGACTTCGAGGTCGGTAAGCGTCATGATCTGGAATTCATTACCATCTTCGATCTCTCGGCCCGCGTAAACGAAAACGGCGGAGAATTCGCCGGCATGGATCGTTACGAGGCCCGCAAGGCCATCAAGGCAAAGATCGCCGACCTGGGCCTTGAGCGCGGATCAAAAGAGAACATCATGAGTCTCGGTCGCTCGCAGCGATCGGGCGCCGTCGTCGAGCCGATGATCTCGACGCAGTGGTTCGTCAAAGTCGGACCGTTAGCCGAAGAGGCCATAGCGGCCGTCGAGACGGGCAAGATCCGCTTTGTGCCCGACCAGTGGAAAAATCTGTTCTATGCCTGGATGCGCGACATTCGCGACTGGTGCATCTCCCGTCAGCTCTGGTGGGGACATCAGATTCCGGCATGGCATTGCGCCGACTGCGGGCACACGACCGTGTCGATGGAAGACGTCACGTCCTGCGAACACTGTCAGTCCGACAACGTCACGCAGGATGAAGACGTGCTCGATACCTGGTTCTCGTCGGGCCTGTGGCCGTTCTCGACGCTCGGATGGCCCGAGCCGACGCACGATCTTCGCACGTGGTACCCTAATACGGTGCTCGTCACCGCCTATGACATCATCTTCTTCTGGGTCGCCCGCATGATCATGCTCGGGCTGCATTTCATGAAAGACGTGCCGTTCGGCGACGTCTATATTCACGGCCTGATGCGCGACGAGAAAGGACGCAAGATCTCGAAGTCGCTCGGCAACAACATTGATCCGATCGACGTCGTAAACGATTTCGGCGCCGACGCCTATCGCTTCTTCTTAATCGCCACCCTGACCGAGGGCAAGGACTCGACCTACTCCGAGGGACGACTCAAGGGTTATCAGAATTTTGCCAATAAGGTCTGGAACTCGTCCCGCTTCGTCTTCATGAACCTGCCCGCAGACTTCAAGCCCGTCGCCGACACGAAGGCGTTAACCTCCCTGGCCCTTGAGACAGAAGACCTGTGGATATTAAAGCAGCTCAATCATCTGCTTGAGACGCTGAACCGCACCATCGGCAACTATAAGTTTCACATCGCCACCGAAGAGCTCTATGCCTTTATCTGGAATCAGTTCTGCGACTGGTATGTGGAGCTGATCAAGTCCCGTCTCTATGAAAAGGAGATGACGCCGTCGAAAGAGGCCGCTCTGCAAACGGCCTTCTATGTTCTGCGAAGCATCCTGAACGTGCTGCATCCGTTTATGCCTCATATCACCGAAGAGATCTTCGCGATTCAGAAGCAGTATCTGGATAACGACGGGCAGAACGGCAAGGCAGGCCCGTCAGGCGAAGCCAGCGACGCCGGGCCGCGATTTCTCATGTGGGAGCCCTGGCCCGTCGCCGCTCCGCTTTCGCAGGCGCAACTCACCGAGGCCTCTGTGCTCGAGGTCTTACAGGAAGTCATCACGAAGGCCCGACTCATCCGCGCAGAGGCCGGACTCGCCCCCGATCGCAAGATCCGCATCGTCGTACAGACGACGAACGCAGAGCTTGGACGCGTCATTCAGGTAAAAGAGAAGGCCGTTCTGCGTCTGTCGCAGGCCGAGACGATCGAGATCACGAAGTCGCATAACGCCGGCAAGTTCGAGTCGATGGAGGCCTTCAGCGAAGGCGAGGTCTTTGTTCCTCTTGAAGGCCTGCTTGATGTTGCGAAAGAGAAGGATCGCCTGAACAAAGAGATCGCAAAGACATCGCAACTGGCCGAAGGCGCCCGCAAGAAGCTGAGCAATGCGAAGTTCGTCGAAAGCGCGCCAGCCGACGTCATCGAGAAAGAAAAGCAAAAGCTCGAAGAGGCCGACGAGAAACTGAACTCGCTGAAGAAAGGACTGGAGCGACTGGCGAAGATGGGGTGATGGGTTGGGTTAGCGGGTCAGGAAGGCCCGCGACGCTGACTCAAGCGATTTATTAAGAATATTGCTGGCAACCCTACTTTCTTCTTCAAGAGCGCGGTTCATTTCATGGATTTTTTGAACGACTGGATTTTGAGAATCCATGAGGTCAATCTCGACTGTTTCTCCTCGACCCAGATCACCGAGTAGCTCTTCGAATTCTTCACGATCCATTGTCAGGCCCTCCAGTTATTCCAGTCACCTTTTAGATTATTCTGGTACAAGCGAAAAATCAACGTTTCTCCAAGTTCTTGTGCCTGCCAGCGCCCCTGCCTGTCACGAATACCGACACGACCTGATCGAAGCAGAAAAAGAAGGCTCTGATCAGAGGCATCCCCCGTAGCGTCCAGAAGCATCAGGCCCGAAATATTGCCCTGGCCATACTCCTTTCTCGACGCTTCTTCGACAACCCAAATAAACTTCGGCATCTCAAGACGAGCAACCAATCGCTTCAGTTCTACTGGCAATGAATTGCGAACGAAAGCCGCCTTAAAAGACCGTGCCGTAGTAATAAAAAAACGCAAGAATACAGGTTCCTCTGGCTTCTCTCCGACCAGCCCTGTATTCTCGAATAACTGAAAGACCAATTTCCGCGCTCTGTATGCATCCAGATAGATTTTGGGATACAACGGAACAATAAAATGATCGATCGAAGCCGAGGCAAGCTCCCGGCCCTGATAGCTCAACGGGTGATCGAACGCCATAATAGAAAATGGAGGGCGGTTATCATCCATGACGACATAATCAGAACAAAGATCTGCTGTATCCATCCACAGACCATGAGCAACAAGGTCATCGGGATTCTTGCGATCTGTAGCATGCCCGATCGCCACCCACGCATGCCCCTGAGAGCCGCCGGTAGCTGCTACGATCACGGGAATTCCGGACTCAATATAATAGTGGAAGAGCTTCTTGAAAAGAGACTTCTCCTGCTCTTCCAAATCCTTTCTCGAATAGATTACGCTACCGAATCCAAGTTGGTTCAGAGCATACGAGAGTTGTGCTACAGACAATCCATCGGAAGGTACCATCCGCCGTGCAGACATGGAGTTGAGCGCTTTACGAATTGAGCTTGATCGAGCCGGCCGGTATTCCTGATACTTAGCTGAGAAGTATTCCATAATCGTCCAGAGCGACGTTTCTGCACAGGACATCGACTCGCTATCCTGAGCCGAATGGGGAAACGAATCGACATTCACATCTAAACCGTGGACTAACGCCCTATACCGGGCGAGGCAGACAACAGCGTTCTGGTTCTTCATCGCACGGGGCGCAAGAACGGATCGACCGATATTCCGGATCTTGGTCGGGCGAACAACGAAGAAGCCAAGATACGCTTTAATAATTTCCGAACGGTATTCTTCGTCTGTTAGTAACCGATCAAGATCCGGTTCTTGCTCAAACAGCGAAATCCTTACACAATCCCTGGAATATGCGACATGCTTTGAGGCAAAATACTCGTAATAGCTATCGCGGTAAACACTATCTACATACGGGAACTCGATAACACAGACCAGATCAGGGCGCAAAGCCTCAATGTAATTCCGGAAATAACGAGCGCTGGCATCATTCATAGCCCACGGTGTTTCTTTCAGGGTCTCTACAAGCCGATCAACGTCTCGAATAGGAACTACCTCGAACTTCATCCCCTGCTTCCCTCCACAATCCGAATCTCCTCTTCGGTCAGGCCATACAGCTCATACACAAGCACATCGATCTGCCGATCCGTATGCTCGATGCGCCGCTTCTTTGCTATTTTCTTTCACTGCCGTCTCCGATGTCCAGCCTGAGATCGGGAGTCCGAATTGCAAAGCAGTTTTCGCCGCCCCATTTCCACTTGCACGCACAGCACACGGCAACATCTTGCGATCGATGGCATCCTCTGACGCCAACCGCTACTTCGGCTCGGGCCGTGCGCTCGGTATTATACGCGATATACTCGACGATGCTCGGCTGGTGCGCATTGCGACGGCCTTCTTCGAGCCGTCGGGATGGCAGCTGCTTGAGCAGACGCTTCGCGATAAAGAGGTGCGGTTGCTCATCGGTCGGCCTGAGGGAACGACCGATCGCATCCGCTCGATCGCCGAAGAGTTTGCCGCGGCGCTTTTCTCGGGCGATCTTGAGCATCGCACGCGATCGATCGCCGCTCTGCGGGACGCCTTGCAGAACGGACGCTTCTCGATCTCGGCCGGCGGCGGAACGCTTGATCCGCGACACATCCTGCATCATGCGAAGATCTACATATCAGACGACACGCGCGCCGTTGTCGCTTCGTCTAACTTCACGTTCAGCGGACTTCTGACGGCGCGAGAGGCGGGCATCGTCGTTCGGAACGAGGACGACGTCGCCTATTTCATCGATCGATTCGACGAGTACTTCGAGCAGGCAATCCCGCTTGGCGAGGAGCTGCTTGATCTTCTCGATCGCTGGCTGCGCCTGGGCTCTGCCTATCATGTCTATCTCAAGGCGCTTCTGGCCGTTTATGGACTTCCCGAATCCGAGGAGGTCGGACGTCTGCCCGCCCTTGCCGGCTACCAGCGCCCCGTCGTTTCGCGCATCCTGCGTAACGTCGAAGATTTCGGAGGATCGTTCGTCGTCGCCTCGACGGGGTTAGGCAAGACGATCATGACGGCGCATGCGGCGGCGATGCTTCGCGCGGCGGGCATGATCGACTCCGCCCTGGTGTTCTGTCCGGCGGGGCTGCGACAGATGTGGCGACGTACCCTGCGTGCCGGTCGCGTTTCGTCTGAAGAGTTCAGTTACAGCGAGCTGTCGATTACGGACTGGCGTCGTAGCCGTCGCATGGACGTGCTTCTTCGCGAGCTCGATCAGGTCGACGAGCGAACCCTACTGATACTCGATGAAAGCCATCATCTGCGCAACGAAGAAAGCGGCGGCGAGCTGCGCCTGCGTAACTCTCGTATCGAAGAGGCCGTCAGCAAAGGCGCTCGCACGCTGCTTGTGACGGCGACGCCCTACAGTCGGGGCGTGGACGATATCAACGCGCAGCTGCGTCTTCTACCGAAGCAGGATCGGCAGGGGCTCTTCGCGAATCACAGCGCCTGGAATGTAGAGACTCCGGCCGAGCTCTCAGATCTAAACTGCTCTGTCGTGCTGACGGCGCCCATCGTCGTGCGCCATTTCAGCGAACAGGACGAGGCAGGCGAACGTTACGTCATCTTTTCAGGGGACCGTCGCATGTACTTTCCGCGACGCATCCACATCCGATCGCATATCTATGAAAACGCCCTCGACGCTCCGTTAAGCGAACTTCTAAAAAGCGGACTTCTGCGCCGCCGCATCGCCTCAGAAGAGACGGCTCCCGATCTTTTCGGGAACGGGCCCTCCGGAAAACGAGACGCCTTAACCGAGGCGCGCATCATCCATCAGTTCTGTTCGTCCTCGGCCGAGGCTTCCCGCGTGCTCGGTCAGTTAGGCGAAGAAGGCGGATTCGATACGCTGCGCTTCCAGCGGCAGGAGGAGCTGTCGGTCTTTGCCCGCGACGCCCGCCGCATTCCCGAGAGCATGCTCGCCGATCAGGGGCAGGATCCGAAGATCCGCGCCCTCTGTGATATACTGCGATCCCATCCGGCACAGAAGGCCGTTATCTTCTGCACGTATGTTTCGACGGCGGGCTTCGTAAAGGCTGCTCTGAACTCCCTGCTGCCCGAGCTTCGTGTCGACTGCACCGTAGACCGTGACGCCGACGATCTCGATCGCCTGCTTCGCGCCTTTGCTCCGATCTCGAACTCCGCCGAGTTTCTCGAAGACGATACGGCGCAGGACGAGACGCTCGACGTGCTCGTCGCCACCGGATCGTTAGCCGAAGGCTTCAATCTACAGGATGCTCCGCTTCTGATCAACTTCGATCTTCCCTGGACTGTGCTTGTCCTTGCTCAGCGCATGGGCCGTATTCTGCGTCCGTGGCATGAGCCGAGAGAGATCCACATCTATAACCTGATACCGTCAACGATGGAGCGTCTCGATACGGACGATCTCTATCTTGCGCGCAAATGGAAGGAACGCCTCGAACGGCGCAGTAAAGAGCACCGCTCTTTTGCCGACATCCCCGTTCTGCTTGAGGAACGCGAGGGCTCGGTGGAGATGATCGCCCTCGCTCGAGTGCTGAGGCAAACCGGTGATCCCGATCTGAACCTTGATGAGGCGCTGGCCTTCGTCGAAAGCGTCGAAGAGATCCGCACGTCGTCTTTTCTTGACGATCTCGGTCGAGCATCTGAGGCCGATCTTTCTGCCGTGCGTTCGATGGTTCCGGGCCTTCGCAGCATCAAGGGCGATGCGTCAACGGAAGGCCTGTTCGTTCTCTTCTCGTATCGCGATCGACCGTGTCCTGTGCTCTTCGATATGCAGGGTGCGATCCTGCTCGATACGGTGAAGGCCGATGAGATTATGGCGCGCATCCGATGTGAGCCCGACGACGAGACACAGGGCATCCCTCAGCGAAAGCTTGAAGATACGCTGGATCGCTACGATCGACTTTTACAGAGATCCCGTGATACCTGGGCGCATAGCCGGGGCATAGATCCAGAAGAGCTGCGTATCGTATGTTCGATGCTACTGCGAAGTTGAAAAGCCGCAGAACTGAAATCCCTATTCGCCTGAAAAAGGTTCAGTCCATGGTGGACTCGAGAGACTCATCTTGCAGGCAGAGTCATCTCAAGGATAACGTAATCGCGGGTACCATCGATGTGCCCGCGAACGTTATTCAGACGACACTCGCCGCTCATCCTTCGTAAAATGCTGCGCATATAAAAAAGCCCGAGTCCCTGATCCAGCGTTCCATAGCGCTCATCGACGGTTTTATGAACTCGAAAGAAAGGCTCAAACACCTGCCGCTCGGCACTTTCGGGAATGCCCGTGATCCCCTCATAGGCCATCGCCGTATTCAAGAACGAGATCTTCATGCACGCCGGTGCCGATGATGTCGATGCCATCGTCTGTACGATGACAGAAACAAAGCTTTCTGGCGGCGAGAAGCGCAGCGCATTCAAGAGCGCCTCTTCAAAGCACGATGCGATAAGACGTCGGTCGAGCTCGACGCTTCCCGGCCTGTCATTCAGATCGGCATCATAGACGATCATGTGACCGCGAATAGCGGCCTTCTCTTGAATATGATCGACCGATTCACCGAGCAGATCGCCGACCTTGCGAACGCTGCATGGCTCGTATTTCGGCTGCGACGAAAGCGTTTCACTCACCTGATCGACCATGCCAAGAAAATGCTCGGTTGCACGCGCGTTCTCATCCAGCAGAGTAAGGAACTCACGATCAAGCTTTACCGAGCCGTCGTCCTCTCGCGGCAACTGCTCGATAACCTGTACCAATCCGACAAGGACGGCAGGCCCTTTGCCCTGATTGAGCCCGGTCTTCAGATGATAGAAGAGCGAATCCATGAGGCGCTCTTCGTTGCGTTGCGTCATCTCGTTCCGGGCGCCCGTCCATTGATGATGCTGCTCGAGTCGCTCTCGCTTCTGTCGATCTTCGCGCCTTCGTAAAAGAAGGTTATGCGCGGGCCTGAAGGCCTGCGTCAGATGCGAGATGATGCGCCGGTTATCTATCGGGCGAAAGATGAGGTCGTCGGCGCCAAGCTGCATGATACGAACGGCATCCTCTACGTCACAACGATCGAGCAGAACGATGATCTGCGGCAGGATCATGCCCGTGCTTTTCAGCCCGTGCAGACGTTCGAGCAATGGCTCGTCGTATTCGATAACAGCTACGGGAAAGATCCCCGACTCCATCATGCCGACAAAATGCTCACGATTCTCGGGAATGGTCGCGGGCACATACTTTATGAGCGACGCGAACAGAGAACGTAACTGCGTCGATGTGGGATCAAGAAGGATTCCTTCACTGTGATACGCTGAAGACATAGGTACTCAAGCACAAGCCTGAGCTTCTGAAAGTCTGCTTGCGCTGTGAAGTGAATTTTGTGATTCGGGCGAAAAAGCGAAGAGAGAGCGCATATACCAGATGGTATATGCGCTTCTGCAAGAATCAGAGATCGTCGATCTCTTTGAGGATCTGATCGGCAGTCTGCTCGGCATTCTCGGGAGTGATCTGCTCGACGGCCGGCTTCTTCTGTTCTTCTTTCTGAGGACAGTGAACCGAGATCATCGCCGCGAGAACCAGAGCTGGAATAAAAAATAGATTCTTCATGCGTCTGCTCCTTATTTCTCGGGCTTGCCCGGTTTTTCAGGCTTACCTGGTTTCTCGGGTTTTCCTGGCTTTTCAGGTTTGCCCGGCTTCTCGGCCTTTTCGGGCTTCTGGCCCTTCTCGGGTTTATCCTTTTTTTCTTTCGGATCTTTCTTATCCTTCTTCTCGCGGGCCTTTTCGCGCTTCTCTTCAGCCTTCTTTTTCTTCTCGGCTAACTTTTCTTTGCGTTCGGCGAGCTTCTTTTCGGCCTCGGCGATCTTTTCGCGAATACGAACTGCCTGCTCCGTTTTGCCTTTGCTCTCAAGATCGGCGGCGACCTTCTTCAGGCTTTCGATCTTCTGCTCAAGGCCGCGGGCCTTCTCTTCTTTTTGCTCGACCTCGGCCACTTCTTGCTCGGCGGCTTCTTCTTCCTGGGCATACACGGGCATGCCAAGGGCAAAGGCCAGCACAAGCGCCAGGCCTGTGATTCGTTTCTTCATTCTTCTCTCCTCTACCTTGATGTGTTTGATATGCCGGATGCGCGCTCTCGAATCTGCGGAATCAACTCCCGTAAACGCCGGATGCGCGTATCGTCAGAGGGATGCGTGGAGGCGAACTCAGGCGGCTTTGCACCGCCGGCCTCGGCCATGCGCTTCCAGAAGGCGACGGCCTCTTCGGGTTCATAGCCGGCCTTCGTCATGTAATAAAGACCGATCTCATCGGCCTCAAGTTCATGTTTTCGCGAAAACGGAAGCAAGACGCCGAACTTTGTGCCCGCTCCGATGATGCCGAGAATCGTCTGCCTCTGGCTCGGTTCAAGGTCTTCTATCGAGCCCTGAACGCCTTTCATGGCAATCTCGACCATGCCCTGATCGAACATACGCTCCGCTCCATGTCGCGACGTTGCATGGGCGATCTCATGCCCCATCACGGTAGCGAGGCCCGCCTCATTCTGCGCAACAGAGAGGATGCCCGTATAGACGACGATCTTGCCCCCTGGCAAACAGAAGGCGTTGATCTCATCGCTTCTTACCAGCGAGACCTTCCACTCAAAGCCGGCGCCTTCATCGCCGACGACGTTAACCAGTCTCTTAGCGACCCGACGGACCATCTCGACTTCGGGACCGCTTTCAACGACCTGCGACCGTGAAAGGACTTCGTTATAGCCCTGCAAACCGAGAGCGATCTCTTCGTCCTTTGAAAGACCGAGACGCGTTTCGCGACCTGTGATCGGGTTTTCAAACGATTCTGATCTGAAATAGAAAACGGCAAGGGAGACCAGAGCGATAAGGATCGGTCCCCATTTGAACATACTGCGACGTTGCATGGGGACAGAAGCTACTCTGATACGGCGATGAAAGCAATCCTTTTTTGGAGCTCTTACCCTGCGAAGGCAGGATACTCGTCACGTAACGGATACTGTGACGTTATCGTCGAGCCCGTGAAGTGGCCTACCCATCCGGCCGGATCGGTGAAGACACGCACACACTGGAAGAATGGCTCGGCGCCCATATCAAACCAGTGTTTGGTGCCGGCAGGCACGTTCACAAGATCGCCTTTTGTGCAGAGCAGAGCGATAATCTCGGCGCCCGTATTGATATAGAAAAGACCCGATCCGTCGACGAAGAAACGCGCCTCGTCGTCGGTATGCGTATGTTCGTTCAAGAACTTCTGACGCATCTCAGCATGATTCGGCAATCCGGCATGAATGGCGACGACGTCTTCGGTGCGAAAGCCTCGTTCCGCTTTGAGCTTCTCAATCGACGGACGATAGGCGGCAAGCACCTCTTCGGGCGTCGCCGTTTTCGCAAGCTGTGCACCGGCCTGCCATCGCTCGAAAAGCACGCCCTTCTTCCAGAGATAGGCCCGGATCTCGTCAAAGTCGGACATCTCGGTATAGGAATCGGCGGAGTTTACGGGATAGATACGCAGCAGGCTCATAATGCATGAAACCGACGGGACGCTCAGAGCAGCAAGCGCTTTTCATGGGGCAGTTCACTTGACGCTTACGGCAATCGCCGCTTTTCTATGGCCATGCTGACACGCCTGAAGTACGGCGATCTCTCGTGCTGGATGCATCCCATTCCGGCAGATCTGCAGCCCTTTGTGCGAAGCTGGTGCGGCTATGAAGAACGCACGGAGGCGCCGCTGCAGCGACGGGAATATCCGGGCGTGCAGGTTGTGCTGATCTTCGAATTCTCCCCTCCGCTGCGCGTCTATGAGTATGGCAGCGACAGCCGTTTCTCCACTTACAGCGGAGGCTTTGTCGCCGGATTGCATGACGTCTATTCGTTAACCGAGCATCACGGATATCTGTGCGGATTCCAGGTTAACCTGAGTCCGATCGGCGCCTTTCGTTTCTTCGGCATTCCCATGTCAGAGATCAGCGGCAGGGTCGTTTCGTTCGTCGATCTTTTCGATAAAAACGATCTGCGGCACCTGAACGAGAGGCTCGGCAATTGCCCGACCTGGTCCGATCGCTTTGCTCTTGTAACGGACGTTCTGCGCCGGCGCATTCTCACACAGGGGCCGCTTTCCGCCTTTCCTGCATATCTGCATGAGATCGAATCGGGCCGACGCTGGCAGACCCGTGAGATGGCCGAAGATCTGGGCTTCAGCCAGAAGCACCTGATCTCCCTTTTCAAACGCACGACGGGCGTGACGCCGACACAGCTGCGACGCATTGCCCGCTTTGAGAGGCTTCTGCAGTCTCTGAGATCCGACCGGCCGGCCAGCCTGGCCGATCTTGCGCAGTCTCTCGGCTACTACGATCAGGCGCATATGAATAACGAGGTGAAGGACATCACCGGCCTGACGCCCGCCTCTCTTGTGCCGGCTTTTTAGCCGTCGGAGTTCCGACGTGACGTAATACGGGGCCGATTTGCCGATTTCCGGCTCTCCGGGGCATGCATCCGACCGCTGCAGGTAAATCCGTTCCAATACAGAGCCAGAATTCTCTTACATACTGATTCCACCAACTACGACGACCGGAACCAGAATGGACGGCGATCGGCCATTCCAGACCGATTCTAAAATTAGGGGAAGACTATGAATCCTACGAACAATGAACAGGGATCACGCATCATGCCAACACTCCGTTACCGAGACGTCGGCAAGGCCATCGACTGGCTGGAAAAGGCCTTCGGCTTTGAAAGGCATGCCGCTCATGCCGACGAAAGCGGCTCGATCGTACATGCCGAGCTCAAGAAGGGCGCCGATATGATCATGCTCGGAGCGGCCCGCGACGATGCCTTCGGCAAGCTGCAAACCATGCCCGATCAAACGGGCGGCCAGGTAACGCAGAGCGCCTACATCATCGTGCCCGATGTGCCCGCACTGCACGACCATGTGCAGCGTCTCGGGGCGCGCATCGTGATGCCGCTCAGCAAGGAGCCGTATGGAACGATGTTCTCTTGCCTTGATCTCGAAGGCCATCTGTGGAATTTCGGAGACTACGATCCCCGTGTTTGAAATCGTCTGAAATCGCTTGCACTGGCACGGTCTCGCGCATGTCTATGATATGCGCGAGCTTTATCCTGAAATCGAGCCCTTTCACACAGGCCGTCTGAAAGTATCAGACCTTCACGAACTCTATTACGAACAATGCGGTAATGCCGACGGAGCGCCCGTGCTCTTTCTGCACGGCGGTCCGGGCGGCGGAATCACAGAAAAGCACCGTCGCTATTTTGATCCGGCGCATTACCGCATCGTGCTTTTCGACCAGCGCGGATCGGGCAAAAGCACGCCCTTCGCCGAGCTGCGCGAGAACACGACCTGGGATTTAGTCGAAGACATAGAGCGGCTGCGCCTTGAGCTGAAGATCGACCGCTGGATCGTATTCGGCGGCTCCTGGGGATCGACGCTTGCGCTTGCCTATGCCATCAAGCATCCGACGCAGGTGCAGGGCCTGATCCTGCGTGGGATCTTTCTCTGCCGCGAAGAAGAGATTCGATGGTTCTATCAATACGGGGCGCATTTTCTTTTTCCCGACGCCTATGCGAAATATGTCGCTCCCATTCCCGAAGAAGAACGTGATGATCTGTTACATGCCTTTCATGCGCGACTCATCGATCCTGACGAGAACGTCCGCCTTGAAGCGGCAAAGGCCTGGAGCCTGTGGGAGGGATCGGCGCTGAAACTCATTCCCGACGCCGAAACATTGGACGAATTCGATCATATCGCCGTCAGCCTTGCGCGCATCGAAAACCATTACTTTGTTAACCAGGCCTTCTTTGAGTCGGATGGATGGCTTCTCGATCAGGTCGAAAAGATACGACACATCCCGGGCATCATCATACACGGCCGCTACGACATCGTATGCCCTGTGAAGAACGCCTTTGACCTGCATACCGTCTGGCCCGAGGCCGAGCTGAAGATCATTGCCGACGCCGGCCATGCGGCGGGAGAGCCCGGCATCCTTTCGGCGCTTGTCGACGCCACCGACGCCTTTCGCAGCCTTGCGCGATAGACGGGACGGCGATGTGCGGTAACTGTCAGGACTACACTGCGAAAGAGAAACAATGGACCATTACTATCACTCCTCTGATCTGAAAAAATTCGGCGAGATCTCTCGCTGGAACGAAAAGCTCGGCAAAAAGTTCTTCGACTACTACGGTCACGTATTCGAAGAAGGAGCGCTCAGCAAACGCGAGAAATCCCTGATCGCCCTCGCCGTCGCTCATGCCATCCAGTGTCCGTACTGTATCGACGCCTACACGACGGAATCTCTGGAACAGGGTGCGACAGAAGAGCAGATGATGGAAGCGCTGCACGTTACGGCAGCCATCCGCGGAGGGGCAAGCCTCGTGCACGGCGTGCAGATGATGAACCGTGCCGGCGAACTCGAAGTATGACGACCTTACAAGAGCGCCGCAGCCCGCTTGCAGACCCAGCCGTGCAGCTTGCACGATTGCGCGACATCTTTCGCGGACGGGAGTGGGCTTCGTTTAGAGAAAAGTTATCCGAACAGCATTTTTATCCGCTTCGAGCGACGGGCGTCGATACGTTGCAGGTGAATGTCGGCAAGCTATGCAACCAGACGTGCCGCCACTGCCACGTCGATGCCGGGCCCGATCGTCGCGAGCAGATGAGCCGCGAAACGTTCGATACGTGCATCGACGTCGTGAAGCGACATCACATCCGCACCGTCGATATCACCGGAGGGGCGCCCGAACTCAATCCACATTTTGAGTACTTCGTCGCATCGCTCTCCGCCCTCGGAACGCATATCATGGTGCGATCCAACCTCACCGTGCTGACCGTGCCGCGCTACGTCGAGATGCCCGCCTTTTTCGCAAGACATGGAGTCGAGGTCGTCTCGTCGCTTCCGTTCTATAACCGCAGCCGCACAGATTCGCAGCGCGGAGAGGGAGTATTCGACCGATCCATCGAGGCGATTCGTAACCTCAACGACATCGGTTATGCCAAGCCCGGCACCGGCCTCATGCTCAACCTTGTGTATAACCCAACGGGAATCATGCTGCCTGGCTCACAGAGCGGCCTGGAGCAGGAATTCCGAAAGCGCCTTCACGACGATTTCGGCATCCGCTTTAACAGCCTTTTCACGATTACAAACATGCCCATCGCCCGGTATCTGGAATCTCTTGAAAAAAGCGGGAAGACCGAAGAGTACATGGAGCGCCTGATCACCGCATTTAACCCGGCAGCCGTAAACGGAGTCATGTGCCGCAGCCTGGTATCGGTCGGCTATGACGGCCAGCTGTATGACTGCGATTTCAACCAGATGCTCGAACTGCCGACTGCAGAGGGGTTCGCGAGACACATACGCGATTTCGACGCCGCTCTTGCAAGCCGGCCGATCGTCGTCGACGATCATTGCTGGGGATGCACGGCCGGCGCCGGCTCAAGCTGCGGCGGGACTACGGTATAGCTGAATCAGAACCCATTTCAGGGCTCTGCATCTCTGAATCTCTGAATCTCTGAATCTCGCATCATCCTTGCGCTCAGAGGACAGACAAGAGGGCCGATCAGAGCTTCTTCGCTTTAAAGAGAAGCAGCGGCTTTTCGCCCTCCGCTACGAGCAGCTTGTCGGTGAGGATCTGAATCCTCGTTCCTCTCTGTAGATTCGACAGGAAACGCTGTTCGGTGTCGATCGCTTCACAGTACATCTTCGTTGCCGTGATCTGCTTGACCCGAATGCGGTCCTTTTCCTTGCTGTAGCCGCCGTTAAACTGATTGCATCCGCCGAATCCCTGAAAGGTGCCGTTATCGAATTTGATGAAGGGCTGGGTAGGCGAATTCGCAATCTCCGTATTTCCGATATGCTTGAGCATCCAGATCGTGCCGTCCATGGGAGGCTCAGCCATCTCTGTCTGGCCGTCCGGCGAGGCGCAGGCAGAGACGGTAACGAATAGAGCAAGGATCAGAGCTTTCTTCATAAAAAGCATGGCTACAGCGCAGAAGCTGGCTGGCAAGTAGAAAGCTGGATTTTTAAAACGGCGGCAAATCCTCTCAACTCACATCAATTCAGTTGCTTTTCAACACGGGTAAGAAATCTCTTACAGAAAAACAATAAAACAGGAACCTATGATGTTCAGACGATCGACAGTACCGCTGACAGCGCTTTTTGTCTTGCTAACAAACTGCGTCAGTTTCTATGAAATCAAACCGCAGAAAGATCCTTCGCTATCGATGGCAATTTTTGAGATCAACGTTCCGCACACCCTTCAGCTTATCAAGCTGAAGCAGAAGAATGGGATGGTTTTTGAGAGTACGTTTAAAGCAGAGTACGAGGATTCTGTACTCGAAAACTTTGCCGTTGTGGAAAACATTCCCGCCGGATCGTACCATATTAATTACATCTTCTCGCGGAATTCCGGAACCAGTACGACGATGGGAAATACGGTCTACACATCCTGGAGTGAATTCATCGTTTCCATCGATGATCCAGGAAAGAACTACTTCGAAGTCCCTGCCGGGCAGATTGTGTACTTTGGCAGGCTGCTATTGATTCCCGAAGAGAAAAAAGAAACGGCCCTTGCCGAGGTTGCGAAGCAACTCAAAACGACACCGATGGCAATTCAGCAAGCCATCGTCGGTTCGATGAATCTTAGAGGAAAGAAAGGCACCATGCCCGTCATCGTTCTTCGAACGGATCATCCGGCCATTGTCGGCGAAAAAGGAGCGCTTGCCTCTGAACGTCTGGTACTTCAAATGATCGTGCTCAAAGCCCGGTATGAAGAACGCCATCCGAACGAGATCGTAGAATGGCGGGCCCTTGCAAACAAACGAATTGCAGAGATTACCGAAAAAATCGGTCCCTGAGATGTCGCTTCTGGAATTCGGCCAGATAAAATCCCTGGCCGGACTCCAGACAAACGTTCACGTTCCCCTCTATTGCTGTCGCTATCAAAAGCAATAAATATCGTCGACAGGAGCAAGACTCAGCAGCTTTTCAGCCTATGCCCGGTCGAGTTCGCCCTTTCTCCGTCATCGCCAAGCTGGAGCTGATGACCTACCTGCTTACCGTTCCTCTTGCCGCTCTCTTTCTTATCATTCATCTGAATTACGCCGGAGAGCAAATACTGCGTTTTCTTCAGGCCGTCCTTGTTGCCGTTCTGTTCTCGTTTCTTTTTCCAGCGTATCGCATCATACAATTAAAAAGATTGCTCGACTACTTCTACGTCGGGAGTACCCCTTTTAATGAAAGGCCGCAGGAAGACCGCGAGCGGTTCCGACGTAGCCTGCTCGATCTGCCGCGCCGTTATGCGTTCATCGTAATTCTTCAATGGACGACTGGCGTCGCCGTCGCAGCGGCCGTGAATCAGATTCTGAATCCGGGGCCGCTTACTCAGGCGCTCTATTTTGCCGTCGCTCTTTTGATGGTTATTCCGATGAACTGGATCAGCCAGTATTATTTTGCCGAACACTTCCTTTCGCCTCTGTTCACAGACCCCGAAGTGACGCGCATCACGCTCGGTCCGGCCCGAATTCGACGTATTGGGTTGTTCGGGCGCATCTTTCTTTCGCTTTTCAGTATCTCCTGGCTTTCGCTGATCATGACGGGCAGCATCCTCTTCAGTATTTACCGGAATAAACTGCAAACCGAATCCCTTGAAATCTTCCTTTTATTGATCTTTATCTTCGCCGTCGTAATTATATTCGTGAACGCCTACTTCATCGCATCTTCTCTCAGTCAGAACATCCGCCGCCTCGGTGACGTGTTGCACGACCTGGGAGAAGGCAATCTGACTCAGTTGCTGCCGCTCGCCTCCACCGACGAATCGGGAATTCTGAGTTTTCGCGTCAATGCTCTCATTGATCGGTTAAACCAGATGATGCATTCCATCCGGAGCGAAGCGCAATCCATGGAAAAAGAGTCGCTCGACCTGAAGCATCGCACGGCTTCGTTACAGGCTGGCATGGTCGAGCAGGCCGCTCTGGCCGAACAGATGAGCGCTTCCATTGAAGAGATTTCGGCTTCGATCGCCGGCGCCTCTGAAATCGCCGAAAGACAGAAAGAACATGCCGATCATTCGGCGAAGATGCTGCATGCGCTGAACGAGAAGATCCGTGAGATCCACTCGGTCTCTGAAAAAGTGAAACGCTCCTCTGACGAGATGCATACAGAGATCAAACAGGGGGCGGCCACTATGAAAGAGGTGCAGAATAGCATCCTTGCCGCCGAATCGACGACGATCGACATCCAGGATACGGCCGATCTGATTCAGGAAATCACGGAACAGTTGAACCTTCTTTCTCTGAATGCATCGATAGAGGCGGCACGCGCCGGCGAAGCGGGAAAAGGTTTTGCCGTCGTCGCACGAGAGATCAATACTCTCGGCACCCGTACACAGGATAATGCACGAGCGATCGTTGAGCTGATCAGCAGAGCCGTTGAGGCCTCGGCCAGCAGCCGATCAGCGAACGAAAAAGGACAGTCATCGTTCGAGTCCATCAGCAGGCTTGTCGTCACATCGACGGCAGAATCGGACCGACTGGCGACGACGGCCGACAGCCAGCAGATCGTCAGCGAGAAGGTCGCCGAACAGTTTGCGGGTATCATTACCCTGGCCGATCAGGTGCGTGATCTTACATCCGAACAAGCTCGGACGATCCGGGAGTTTGCAAAAGGCGTGGAGCAGCTGAGCGAAGGCAGCACGGATCTCGCGACAACAACCGATGAGATCGATCGCTTTGCCGAACAGCTGCGCGATCAGGGAAGCCGCCTTATGAAAGAGATTGGACTCTTCCGATTGCGTTCCTGAAAGAAGCAAAGGCGGCGCGAGACATGGACGGTAAGAAAAGAATCGACAGGCAGTATCGAGCCATGCTCGACAGAGAGGGCAGCCGAAACCAGAACGCCGAAAGAGCCTTTCGAAGACGACATCGCATGGTTCTACGATTCCTGCGTAATGCAGGCCGCTTTAGCGGCGCCACTCGCCTGTGGCAGTTCATGACGGCCGATATAGAGATCCTGAACTATGAGGTCGTCCGCTGGATGGCACTGCTCTTTCTTCCGACGCTTTATATTACGGTCCTTGCGATTCCCGATCTGGCGAGCAATGCATACATACTGGTATCGCTTCTGGCCGTTCCGGCCCTTTTTCTGATCGAGGCCATCCGCTATGGGATCTGGCGACTGCGTGTCTCCCGCTTTCCTACACTGCTCTCGCACTGGAATGCCCTCGGGCCTTCCTCCTATTTCGAGTGGAGCGAGATGAGACTTACCATCGAGACCGATACTCCCGAGCCCACTCGGACACAGGTGCTGATGTTGCTCTGCGAGAGGGCGAACCGATATTTCTATGCCAGCAACGATGAGGACCGAAGGCATCGCTGGAAGCCAGAAGCGCCGGGCATTACCGGTTCTATCAATCGCCGCATCGTCGTAAAGATCGTTCCGCATCTGAGAAGGTTCCGGCGCATGCTGTCCGGACACCGGTTGTCGTTGCAGCTTGAACTGAAGGGTCGGCCCATCCGCCAGTCGAGTCGCGCCAATGACGGATCGCCCGATTCTTAAGCATTCTAAGCCAATCCGGCTCCCCCTGGCGAAAGTGCTCAGAAAAACAACATCTCTTCCAATTAATAGACACCCGAGCGAACGCTTTTCTGTGCAAGTAATGGCATCAATATTGCATCTCTACTCCCATGATCGGGGTAAAATTCGGAAAGCGCAAAGTCGTCAACTACCGCGGCTCACAGATGGTGGTCGGAGGTCTTACCTCTAAGAACAAGATCGACATCCTGATCTACATCGCCCGCGAGCTCGCCAGCGTAAACAAACAGGAAGACCTCTTCGAACGGGTGCTCAGCCTCTGCGAAGAGATCTTTGAGGCCGATAACATCCATCTGCGTCTCTGGAACGAGAACGAGAATAAACTGAAAATCATCCGCTCGCTGCGCCCCATGGACCCGCCTGCGCGTGACCTGAGATCCGGCGAAGGATTCTCGGGAACCGTCTATAAAAAAGGCGAGCCGCATCTCGTCGCCGATCTTACCAAACACATGGAGTTGCTCGACGAAGGCGAGCAGACGCGATCCGTCGTATGCGTTCCCATACTTTACAAGGCGATGGTGATGGGAACGTTATCCGTCGAGAAGTCGATCTCTTATTTTTATCGAGAGGACGACCTGGAGATCCTCGAAGCGTTATCCTCGCAACTCGGTCTGGCCCTGAACGAGGTAAGGCTGCTTGAGGGGCTTTACCTGGCTAACCAGCGCATCGAATTCGACCTGCGTATGGGCCGCAACGTGCAGAACCAGATTATTCCCAAACGACTTGATCCCTGGAACGGGATTCGGTTCTTTTTCCATTACGCTCCTATGACTGAAGTCAGCGGCGACTATTTCAGAGTCTTTCGTGACGAAAACAGCGTTACGCTCTTCCTTGCCGACGTCGCCGGACACGGCGTCGCCGCGGCGATGGTGACGATGATTATCCATCACCACCTTGAAGTATTGATGGAAAAGACGAATGCTCTTCCAGAGCTGTTTGAAGAGTTGAATCGCAGCATCCGACCGAACCTGCCCGATGGTGTTTACTTTACCGCGCAGATATTTCGAATCTACGAAGACAACAGCTACGGCTTCGTGAACGGCGGCCATGTGCGACCGGTCATCCTCAGAAGCGATAGCGAAAAATGCGAACTGATCGACGCTCCGGGCCTTCCGCTCGGTATCGCCGACGTTCGCAAAGAAGACTATCGCATGACGTCGGGGCAGCTTGACGAAGGCGATCTTGTCTTTCTTCTGAGCGACGGCTTTCAGGAGCAGAAGAACGCCGGCGGCGAAGAGGCGACGACGAAGAGAGTGCTTTCATGGATTCTCGAAGAACGCAACCGGTTGATGAACCGAAAAGGCATCGTCGAGGCCGAAGAGCTTGGGTTATCCTTCCTCTCGCGATACGAACAGTATCGGGACGGCGCTCCGACGGGCGACGACCTGAGCATGATTATGCTTCAAATCTCGCCTCTTCTTTCTCGTTCGCGAGCGCAGTACGCAAAGGCTCGCAAGGCGACGACGCTTGAAGAGAAGCTCGAACTCTGCGAGCAGATACATCATGCCGAGCCGTCGCTGCTTGCGAACCTGCTCTATATGGGGCGGCTCCTGTATAAACTACAGGACTACCAGAGATCTGAGGCCGTGCTGAAGCAGTATCTCGAAACGAGCGGAAGCGTGAATCCCGAAGTCATCTATCTCGTCGGATCGGCCATCAAGCATCAGGACCGACTCAAAGAAGCGCGCAAGTACTTTCGCTGGGCACTTGCGGTCGATCCCGTACATCTGCCTTCGCTCATGTGCATGGTGAAAAGCTACCTGAAAGAAGAACGATCGGATGACGCTTTGCTTGTTCTCAATCAGGCGGCCCGAGAAGGCCTGCGCGATGAACGTGTTCTACAATTAATCAAACGCATTGAAAAGAAAAGGAGCCTGTCATGATTCGCCCGGTAAACGCCAATCCTCTTATGCGCGTCGCCCGCATCGTCCTCACGGTGGCCGTCGCTTTTATCCCGCTCTCACTTTTCGCTCAGGAAGCTCCCGATCCCGTGGCCGTTCTGAGACAGGAAACGAACTGGCTCTGGACGATGATCGCCAGTTTTCTCGTATTCTTCATGCAGGCGGGGTTTGCTCTCGTTGAGGCTGGATTCACTCGCTCAAAGAATACGGTGAACATCCTCATGAAAAACCTGATGGATGCCTGCCTCGGTCTTTTCGGATTTTACCTGATCGGCTTCACGCTTATGTTCGGGCTTCCCATGCTTGAAGGGTTCGGCGTCGGTCAGATCAAATGGATTTCGCAGTATCTCTATGCGGATGGCAAGCCCGATGCGGGCGCCTTCACATTCTTCTTCTTTCAATCGGTATTCTGTGCAACGGCGGCGACCATCGTATCGGGAGCTATGGCCGAGCGCACAAAATTCCCGTCCTATCTCGTATATTCCTTTCTCGTTTCGGCGTTGATCTATCCTGTCTTTGGAAGCCTTGCCTGGGGTAACCTTTTCCTTACAGATAACGTCAGCTTTCTCGCCAATCTCGGCTTCATCGACTTTGCCGGCTCCACCGTCGTGCACTCCATCGGAGGATGGATCGCCCTTGCCGGCACGATCGTTCTCGGCCCCCGCCTCGGTCGCTATCTTGAAGACGGCACCATTCAGCCCATCTTCGGACATAACCTGACCGTGTCGACGCTGGGCGTGTTTATTCTATGGATCGGCTGGTTCGGGTTTAACCCCGGCTCTACCCTTGTCGTCGACGGAGGCAACTTCGCCATCATCGCCATGACGACGCAGTTCGCCGCCGCAGCAGGTGCTATTGGAGCGATGCTCACAAGCTGGCTCATCTTCAAGCGCCCCGATGCAACGATGATCTTGAACGGCGTGCTTGCAGGCCTTGTGGCCATCACGGCCGGTTGCGCGAATCTT
The DNA here is from genome assembly GCF_000243335.1 of Leptonema illini DSM 21528. Classification (NCBI taxonomy): domain Bacteria; kingdom Pseudomonadati; phylum Spirochaetota; class Leptospiria; order Leptospirales; family Leptospiraceae; genus Leptonema; species Leptonema illini. The sequence continues at coordinate 3,239,715 of NZ_JH597773.1, forward strand.
AACCTTGAAGGAGCGACGCTGCTCGGATTTGTCGCCGGTGTTGTCGTCGTAATCGCGGTGGTTTTCTTCGATGCCATCCGCGTCGATGATCCGGTCGGCGCCGTCTCGGTGCACGGGGTGTGCGGCGCCCTTGGAACGTTTGCCGTCGGACTGCTGGCCGATCCCTCGCATGGTTCGGGAGCGGCCGGGCTTTTCTACGGCGGTGGATTCAAATTGCTCGGCGTGCAGGCTCTCGGTGTCGGCCTTGCCTTCCTGTGGGCTTTTGGAACCGGCCTCCTGCTGTTCTTTCTTCTGAAGATTACGATCGGGCTTCGGGTAACGATGGAAGAGGAGATCGAAGGCCTCGATCTGCTCGAACACGGAAACGAGGCGTATCCAGAGCAGATCTGATCTCACACCATTGCGATAACAGAAGGGCCCGCTCCTGAACGGAGGACGGGCCTTATCGAATCGCACCGACATGAAAGTCGACGAAGATAAAGCGGCGGGAGTCCAGCGGTCTTGTGAAGGTGCGGATCTTCTGACGACTTCCCTGATCTATATACGGACGTGATATAATTCCGCGTCCGTACTCGATCATACGCAGCATGTTCTCGAGAAAGTACGGGCGAAAGCTCCAGTTTCTTCCGCGAAACTCAGGTCTCAGGCGAATGCCCGCTTCGTTCACCTCGACATTGGAGGATAACTGCACTCCTGCCGCATCGCATACATACAGGCGAAAACAATCGACGGGTAACTCGGTGAAAAGCGAGCGCAAAAAAAGGTCGAGCCTGTCGGCATCTGACTCTGTCGCAAGCGGGACGCGTGATAGCAGCGACTCAAGAAGAGCATCCATCCGCTTTTCCATCTCAATAGAAAAAAGAAGCCTTTCGCACAGCGATTCAAAGACGGCCTTGCGCGCGGGCAGCATACGCGCCGCAAATGCAGGGTCATCGGCAAGAAATTGCTCGGTTGCCTGAGAGAAAAGGAAACCCTGCACCAGCTCGGCGCCGGCCCTGTAAGCCGCCTCAAGCTCGGTTTCGGTTTCAACGCCTTCAAAGAGCACGGTGATGCCCGAGTCGGCGGCAAAGCTGGATATGTATTCAATGAAGTGCCCGGTATCATGCTTCAACGACAGATCGGCGACCAGGGCACGGTCGACCTTGACGATGTCGGGGCGAAGCTCGAGCAGACGATCGACATGATGAAACTGAAAGTCGTCGATGGCGATCTTGAAGCCGGCATCGCGATACAGCCGTATCTTGCGATAGAGATCGCGGATCTCGCCGGCGAACAGGTCTTCGGTGATCTCGATCACGATCTGAGCGGGATTCAGGCCCGCTTCTTCGACGAACATTATCGTCGGATACCGCCCCTCGGGGAAATTGAGTATCCATTCAGGTTTGATATTAAGAAAGAGCAGGCCGCCGTAATTCTCATGCACGGCCTTATCCAGAGCCTCGCGCCGCAGTCGACGATCCACTTCAAGCTTCTGCTCCGTCGGTATCTCGCGACTTGCGAAGAACGCGCCGAGACTGAGCAGGCGATCATTCATCCACTGTCGTCCGAGCACTTCATGACCGACAGTGCGACCGTCTGCAAGCGAAAGTACGGGCTGATAGTAGGCATGAACCGACTGCACGCCTCGCCAGAATCGCGAAGCAGATCAGATGCACACTTCATTTTTCTTTGACAGATCGGTCTCATTACATAATTGAAGCAGGATGAAGATTCTTATACTCGGTTCGGGCGGCAGAGAGCATGCACTCTATGCGGCATTGAAAAAATCTAAGTCGGTGGAACAGGTTCTTGTGCTTCCCGGCAATGGAGGCATTCCCGAATCCGATAGAATCAGGCATATGACGGCGCCTTACGCAAACGGCTTCAAGGCGCTTCAAGAGTTCGTTCAGAGCGAGCAATTCGACCTGGTCGTAGTCGGGCCAGAACAACCTCTCGTCGACGGTGTAACCGATGCTCTGGAAAACACCTGCGCTGTCTTCGGTCCGAAGAAAGCGGCCGCTCAAATTGAGGGATCCAAAGGATGGGCGCGAGCCTTCATGGAGCGCCACGGGCTTCCCTCGGCGCGTTATGCGGAATTCAGCGATTTCGATGCGGCTCTTCCAGGCCTTGATTCTTTTGGCCCGCCCTATGTGATCAAGGCAGACGGACTTGCCGCGGGCAAAGGAGTGACCGTCACCTCTGATCGAGAGCATGCCGTTCAGGCGTTGAAAGAAGCTCTTGTAGAAGGCGTCTTCGGCTCGTCGGGCGCGAAAGTTCTCTTAGAAGAGTTCCTGCCCGGACGCGAGGCCTCCGTATTCGCTATCTGTGACGGCGAGAAGGCTCTTGCCTTTCAGCCCGCTCGCGACTACAAGCGCGTCTTTGATAATAACGAAGGTCCGAATACGGGCGGTATGGGCGCCGTTACTCCCGTTGAATACGTAACCGAAGCGGTTATGCAGCAGATTCAATCCGAAGTGCTGGATCGCGCCGTTCAGGGATTCAAGAAGGATGGCACGCCGTATCGCGGCCTGCTCTACGCCGGACTCATGATACATGAAGGCAAGGCTCGCCTCGTCGAGTTCAACTGTCGTTTCGGAGACCCCGAAACACAGGCACTTCTTCCTTTACTCGAAGACGATATTGCGCAGCTCTTTTTCCAGGCAGCGACGGGACATCTGAAAGAATCCTCTTTGCGCTTTCGGAATGCGGTCGGAATGACCGTCGTGCTGGCCGCCGGGGGTTATCCAGGAGACTACGATAAAGGAATAGATCTTTCGGGGCTGGAAGAGCCCTTCGTCGACGGCGTGCAGTGCTTTCATGCGGGAACGGAGCGAAACGGCGCTCTACGCAGCACAGGCGGCCGGATCGCAAACATTACGGGAACCGGAGTATCGATCGAAGATGCGCGAAATCGTATTTATTCACAACTGAAAAGCCGATCCATTGCCGGAACTTTTTTCCGTTCCGACATCGGACTGTAGCGTTTAATTGTTATTATGCCCGAAGGCGTCATCTATCAGAGGAAAGAACATGTCATTTCAAAGAGACCTGAAGAAAACCGACACCGAGATCATCCGACTCGAAATCACGGAGTTCCGCGGAGAGCAGTATCTGAATATCAGAGTATGGTATCTGGACAAAGACGGCGAATGGAAACCGACCAAGAAGGGCGTGGCCATACGACCGTCGCTTTTTCCCGATTTCAAGAAGTTCGTTCTTGAAGCAGAACAGGAATTGAAGATCTAATCCTATGCCAGAGCCAACCCGACGCGGCTTGAAACGCAGCCTCACCGCAATACTGATAATCAGCTGGATCGCCCTTTTCCTCTGGGCCTTTCCATCCGTTCGGGTCGGAGTTCGTTTCGCCGTGTTAAACGCCCTGGGCTTTGGCGCCGCCCTCGCCGGAAAGGACGTACCCGAAGAGATCGCCCTCAGTGAATTCAAGCCTGTCAGCGTGATGGTGCCTGTCAGCGAAACAATACCGCAACAGCCGCGTTATCCGGTCGTTGAGTTTCACGGACATATCTTCCCGACTTATACCGGCGACCTTGACGCCGATCTTGCTCAATGCCGTACTGCGCTCTTTGTGAACCTTGCCCTGCGCACGACCACGTCCGATGGATATGCAAAACTGCAGCAGGGACGACCGCAAAAAACGATCGTACACTTTCCAGGATGGAACTACGCTCGCCTTAAAGAAGTGAATGACGCAAGCGGTGTGGCGCAGATGGCATCTGACCTTGAAGCCCTGGCAAAGGCCGGCATCAAAGGCGTCAAACTCTGGAAAAACCTCGGCCTCGGCCAGAAAAAGCCCGACGGCACGTTCTATGCTATCGATGATCCCATCTTCGAGCCGCTGTGGGATGTGGCCGCAAGATACGATCTGATCATCGCTATTCACACGGCCGATCCACCGGCTTTTTTTGGAAAGGCAGACGGGACTAACGAGCGGTTTGAAGAGCTCTCGCATCATCCTGAATGGTCCTTCGTGAAAGGACCGACCTTTGATGAAGTACTCGCACAGCGAGACCGACTATTCGAAAGGAGGCGCGACGTGCGCTTTGTGGCCCTGCATTTCGGAGAGCTGGCGCACGACCTCAAGCGTGCAGCGGCGCTTCTCGATCGGCATCCGAATGTGTGGGTCGACACGGCGCAGCGCATCGACGAGCTCGGTCGACAACCGAAAGCGGCGAGAGCGTTCTTCATCAAGTATCAGGATCGCATTCTCTACGGAACCGATGGTTTACCCGACTATGAAAAGGTTCGCATCTACTGGCGCTTCTTTGAGACGGACGATGAATACTTCGATTACTATCCGCCTCATAAAGCCCGCAAGGGATTATGGAAGATAAGCGGCATAGCGCTTCCCGACGACGTGCTTCGCAAGCTCTACTATCTCAATGCATTGAGACTCATCGGCGTATCAGAGGCCGAATTTCTCAGGAATGATCCGCTGCAACGGAAGTAATTTGAAGACTTTTTACTTGACTTTTTTTAATATTACTTGAGGGTGCACCTGAGCCGTAATTCAAAGAGATCGGCCAGTTACCAATGCAACGCGGCCCTTTAAAGTTGAAAGCAAGGACAGTAATCTTCCAATTCAGCATAATTCTGTTATTGAGCACTGCGCCGGCTTCGGCCGAAACGCTGTATCTGGAAAACGGACAGGTACTGCGCGGTATCGTCGTCGGCCAGGACCGTGAAACGGTTCGCTTTCGCACATCAAACGGTCTTCTTACCATCCCCAAAACGCAAATCCGACGTATGACGTTCGATCGCTATGATCCCGGCGATACAGAGGCCGAGAAAGAGGCCCGACGTAAAAGCGAAGAAGAGAGACGCAAGATCGTCGAAGAACTCAACCGCGAGCTTGACCGAAGACGGGAGGGCCTCGATAAAAAAATAGAAGAAGAAGATGATCGCAAACAGGAAGAACGGGCCTTCTTTCAGAATGAGTTCTTACAGGAGAAGGAGCGCAGAAAGAAAGAAGGATTCCAGCGCAGCCTGATCCTTCCTGGTTGGGGCCAGTATCATAAGAATCAACCCGATCGCGGCAAGATTTACATGGGTAGCTTCCTCACCCTGCTTGGCACGGTACTTCTCGCCGACTATGTTTACAAGCAATCCTATGCCGGCTACAGCAAGGAAAACAACAACTACGCCCTTTTCCTTTATCAGCGCCATAATCCGATCTTTGCATACTCTTATTATAAAAAGGCCGTAGCCGAACGGGACAGAGCGAATCAGAGTGCGGCGATAAGAACGGGAGCTCTGTTAGGGCTCGGCCTCGTTTACGTTATCAGCGCCGCAGACGCCCGCTACACGGACCCTGAACTCGATTGGCTAACGCAGAGCCCGTTACCTCCGCAGCAGTTTCAGATCGCCTTCCGGTATGCCTTTGAGTGAGTGTGTGGATTTTTCAGACTATCAAGGAGCAGGCTTAAACAATGAGACGTCTTAACTTCGCATCGTCCGCTTTCGTCCTGCTCTGCACCGCGCTGCTTACAGGTTGCGCAACGCCCGATATCATCGTTGCCTCAGCTACCGGCGACGTGGACGGAATAGAGACCGCCCTCAATGAAGGAGTCGATATCAACCTGAAAAGCAGCGAGGATCGCACGCCGCTTCACTGGGCAGCCTCTCTCGCCCAGAACGCTGCCATTGAATTCCTCGTCAAGAATGGCGCCGACATTGCCGCCCGTGACGAAAACGGCCGGACAGCTCTTCATCTCGCCGCAATGAAAGGACATCTGAAAACCGTCGAGCTGCTCATTAAACTCGGCGCCCCCCTCGAGGCCGTCGACAAACGCGGCAGGACGGTTCTTCACCTCTCTGCCTGGCTCGGCAGAACCGAAGTCGTCGAGCTGCTTCTTAATAGCAAGGCGAACACCAGTATCACGGATAACGAAGGCTGGAGCGCCCTTCACTATGCCGTATGGAAAGGACACACGAAAGTCATGGCCGCGCTGCTTGCTCGAAAGATCCCCGTCGACTCCATCGATAAGATCGGCTGGACTCCTCTCTTTCTCGCCGTTAAGGCCGACCAGCTGGAGGCGGCCGAACAGCTTATAAAAGCCGGAGCGCGGCCAGGACTCAAGGCCTTCGACGGGAATACTCCGTTAACCCTGGCCATCGATATGGATCTTCCTCACATGGCTCTTCTGTTGAGGCAATCCGGAGCGCCGGCGCCTCCACGCGAAAGCCTCTATCTTGCCTGCTGGACGGGCGATGCCGGGCTCTTTGCGGCCTCCGTTTCGCATGCGGCCGCTCCCGTCGACAGTACGTCATCACTCGGGGCCACTCCGCTTATGTGGGCCGCCTATCGCGGGCACGGTACGATCGTAGAACGGCTATTGAAATACGGAGCACAGCCGGCGATGCGACATTCCGGCCAGGCGTCGGCCCTTTCAGAGGGGGCGGCCAGCGGCGACGCAGAAACGTTAGCCTCTCTGAAATCCGCCGTTCTTGCTCCCGACCCTGTTGACCGCCTCTATCTTGCGATCGCGGCCGGCGACGTGCGCGGTGTGAACAAAGCGCTTTCGGACGGCGCCCCCGTCGATCATCGCGGAGTGTATAATACTACGCCGCTGCACAGAGCTGCCTTTCTCGGCAAGGACGATGTGGTCTCTGCTCTTATCGACGAAGAGGCCGATCTCAAAGCGAAAGATCGGTGGGGTCGAACCGCGCTGCATGAAGCCGTCAGGAATCGACATGCTCAGACGGCCTCTCTTCTTCTCGGTGAAGCCGATCTGGAAAAGGACGCCACCGATCGCGACGGTAAGACGGCCCTTTTTGTCGCCGTCGAGCAGGATGATTTATCCACCGTGAACGCCCTTCTTGCGTCGCAGGCTAACCCGAATATCGCCGACCGCAAAGGAAGGACGACGATCTGGTTTCCGCTACAGCGCAACCGCCGCGACATGCTGCTCGCGCTTCTTCGCGGCGGGGTTTCGACGGCATGGCGCAACGAACAGGGCTTCACTCCGCTGAACTGGGCCATCCTCAACGGACGCGGCGAATTCATGCAGCTGCTGCTGGAATCGGGAGCTCCGCTGACGCTGCGTGACGGCTTTGATCGCTCGCCCCTCATGACGGCCGCCGTAGCCGGTCTGACTCCCGTCATGCAAACGCTTATCGACAGAGGCGCTCCTGTAAACGAAGGCGGTCGCGAAAACTACACCGCCCTTATGATAGCATCGCAGTTCGGTCGTGAAGCATCCGTGCGCTGGCTGCTCGAACACGGAGCCAATCCGGCGATGCGGCATCGATCAGGCAGGACGGCGCTGAGATTTGCGAAAGATGCGGGGCATAACGCCATCGTGCAGATCCTTCAAGACGCCGGAGCACCGGAATAAAAACCGGTCCTGTGTACCTGCAGATCATCGTTCTTGCTCTGATATGGGGCGTGAACTGGGTGTTTATGAAGGCCGGCATGGCCTACTTTCCTCCCATCCTCTTTTCTGCGTTGCGCTTTCTCAGCGCCGGTGCCGTTCTGCTAATCATCAGTCGGTGGCGCGGCGTGACCGCTCCGACGGGCGACGAATGGAGACCGATCCTTTTCACAGGCCTTGTTCAGATCGCCTTCACGAATGCCGTGCTACAGAACGCCCTTCTTGTCATCGATGCCGGTCTCGCTTCCGTTCTTTTTTATACGATGCCTCTGTGGCTGAGCATACTGGCACATTTCCTTCTGCCCGACGATCGTCTCTCGCCGCTCAAAATCTCGGCGCTTCTGCTTGGTGTTGTCGGGCTCACGATACTGCTGAAGCTGAATCCCGATACGCTGCTGCAATTGTGGCAGCGGCCGGGAACGCTGTCAGAGCTGCTCGTTCTCGTCGCCTCCGTTGCATGGGCGCTCTGCAACATCGTTATGAAGCGCGTCTCAGGTCGGATCAATGCCCTGCGTTTCACGACCTACCAGATGATTACAGGCGGACTTTTGTTACTGGCGTATTCGGCGCTGACGGAGCCGTTTCAACTTCCCCCCGCCCTTGCTTATCAAGGCTGGGCAACGGTGGCCTTTTCGGGGATCGTTGCATCGGCGCTGGCCTTTTTGATGTGGTTCCGACTGTTAAGAGCAATTCCGGCATCGACCGCTGGCATTTCGCTTCTGCTTGTGCCTGTCGTAGGCGTGTTCTCGGGCGTATTGCTGCTTGGCGAAACGGTAGATCTTGCGATGATAACGGGCATGGCGCTGATACTGATCAGTATAGGCCTTGTAAACGTGTCGGGAAGGCGGGGCCGCGGAGCAGTGTAACTACTCCGCATTTTTTTGTTTGTTTGAATATCGAAACTTTCCCTTTAGAAGCCACGACCCCTTACATACGAGTTTTCGGCTGCCTGGCCGAATTCACAACCATTTTTTCGGATTGCCGTAGAAAACGAGCCGACAACAGATAGTACAAGGTGAGCAAGCGTTTTCGATACACGTGCAAGGGCTGCGGAAAAGGATTCCAGCTTGAGATTGATACCTCCTCCTATACGGTTCATTCTGCAATCTGCCCGTTCTGTGCACGCAAGGCCATGTTCGACAATCGGAGTGGCGCGCTGGATCGCTCCAGCTATGGCTCCGGTGCCCGTTCTCAGGCGGGCGGCTTCTCGCGAACGGATCGCAGCTCCATTCCCCTGCGCAAGACATCGGACATTGGACGCAGCCAGAGCCGTCGCTTCTCTATGCCCTCGTTTTCGCTTCCGTCGTTTCGTTCGTTCTCGCTGCCTTCTTTTTCGCTTTCTTCGCGCCGGGGCGATCGCTCGCGCCTTCTCGTTCTCGGGGGCTTTATTGCCCTGATCGGCGCGCTTCTCTATGGCTCGGTTGTCGTCGTCCAGCTTGCTCTTTTTGATCCGGATCCTTACATCTCGGGCATGGGCTCTCGATCGCCTGATCGCATCTACGATCGCAACGGGCAGCTCATCTCAGAGCTTTTTTCGTTGAAAACCGGCAATCTGAAGTTTGAAGATATTCCGAAGCCGATGATCGATGTTCTGCTTTTCGTCGAAGACGAAGACTTCTATTCTCACGGCGCCATCGACTTCACAGCTACGCTGCGTGCCGTTTTCATTAACGTAACGAATGCCGGATTCGTACAGGGCGCTTCGACGATCACGCAGCAGCTCTCGCGCATTCTGCTGGATGATCGCGAGAAAACGCTCACGCGAAAACTGAAAGAAGCATCGCTTGCCTATGCTCTTGAAGCCCGTTATGCGAAGAATGACATTCTGACTGGCTACTTTAATAACGTTTATCTCGGGCACGGGGCTTACGGTTTCCAGACGGCTGCGGATTTCTACTTCAGAAAAACGTTAGTCGAGCTCAATTTCACCGAACGCCTCGCTCTTGCTTCTCTGCCTTCGGCGCCTGAACGCTTCTCGCCGCTTCGCAATCCTGAGATGCTCATCCGAAAGATGGATCATATCTATGCGCGCATGGTTGAAGACGGGTTCCCCGTGCCTGCACAATCCGAATATGAATCGCAGAAGCTATCGTCGCTCATGCATTTAAATCGCAGCCCGACCGAAACCGTCTTCGGAACGCGCACTGATCATGGTCCCTACGTTACCGAATACATCCGGGGCAAGCTGCGTGAGATTCTCGGAGATGAAGCCGAATCGCAATCTGGCCTGCGTATCGAGACGACGATCGATATCGACTTGCAGAAGTCGGCTGTGAAGCATTCGCGAGAGTTTCTTGCCGAGATACGCAAGCAACATCCATACAGGCGGCCCGAACAGAACGACGAGTCGGTTTTGAAAGAACGCATCCGCCGTGAGTATCTTCTAATGGCTTTAGGAGGAGCGGTGCTCGGCCTTCCCGTTCCGCGTACCGGCAACAAGCGCCTGGAGACTGCATCGATCGGGCTTGATCCGGCGACGGGCGAGATTCTCTTCATGCAGGGCGGATCGGAATTTTTTCCCGAAAACCAGCTCAACCGCTCCATTCAGATGCGCCGTCAGACGGGGTCGGCCATCAAGCCTATCATATATTCGGCCGGCGCCGAATCGGGTAAGGTTAGCCCCGCCACTCCACTTGAAGACAGCCCGCTCTTCTTCTCAGGAGTGAAAACGGCCGACGGAAAGGATTTCTGGTTACCCGACAACATCGATGAAGACTATGAAGGCATTATTCCAGCCCGCATTGCTATGGCAAAGTCACGCAACATTCCGGCAATTCGGGCAGCGATGATGATCGGTCTCGATCGAGTGGGCGAGCAGTTTCACAAGTTCTTCTTTCATAGCGACGAAGCGTTCGCAAAACGCTTCCGCGCAGAACAAGGCGTCGCCATTGGCATTCTTGAGATGAGTCCTCTTGAGATGGCATCGGCCTTCTCGGCTTTTGCGAATAACGGCGTTATCAAGCGTCCGTTTCTGATCCGGCGCATCGTCAGTCCGACGGGCAAGGTGCTTTTCGACGGCACCGGCAAAGACGAATTCCGCATGCAGATGCCGGCCGAGGTAAAGGCCATCGATGGCGATGCCGCCGAGGTCGTGGCGTCGATGATGCAGGACTCGGCAAAGTACGGCGGTACCGGCCGCGGCGGATTTAACTCTCCGCTTTTGCTCGGCAAAACAGGTACGACGAACAAGCACCGTGACGCATGGTTTGTCGGCGTGCTTCCCCATCTTTCAGCCGCCGTCTGGGTTGGATTCGACAATCATATCGTGTCGATGAACAAAGGAACGGGAGCCGGAGTGGCCGGTCCACTTTTCGGTCGCATCGTATCTGGCTCGGGAAAGGGATCGGAACTTGCAAAAGGTGGTTATGCATTCGATCCGCGGGCGCGCTCTGTTACCGTCTGCGCCGATACGGGCCTTCTGCCGAACGGTTTCTGCCCGCGCAAAAAGTCTGATCTCTTTGCGGCAGCCGGCGTGCCCGATAAAACATGCGATAAGCATGGCCGCGATACGGTAGAGAATCCGTCCATTCCCGAGCTGCCGACAAAATCGGATTTCGATTAAAGAGCCGGTACCAGCGATTGCAGCCTGTGGCACAAAAGTATCGATGATTTGTGGGTCGGGGATGTCGGGGGCTATGTTTTCAGGATTCTTGTGAGTTTTCTGGTGGCTGCATCCACGCAAATATAGCAAATCACCACGGGATTCCAGTGACCCGTCTTGAAAGATGGCTGAGTTCCTCCATCCTCAAGAGATATCACTCCCATAGCGATCAGCATCAGGAAAACAAAAATATAGCAACGGGAATACCCGGTAGCATTCGAAATTGCAGCCAACTTCCCCCAATCCCTGTCATCAGGATAAAAGTTCACGCGCACCATATTTTGCCCCTCTTCCTGATACTGCTTCTTCCACTTTCCTGTTTCCTCAAGAAAGCTGATCTTGTATTCAAGCTGGGGATCTTCCATAAGGCTGGCGAAATAAGAAGCAAGGGCCCAATGCCCTATTTTTATGTAAGGGCTTCGCCAGAAGTATCGCTTGAAAAGGGCCTCGGGAATAAGCAACGTGGAGCGAGACCGGTAATAGGGCTCCTGGTCCAGGCGAGTCTGTTTGTTCATACAAACGCAAGGTCGAAAATGAGCTGAATTGATCTGAATTTTTTTCGCTCAACTCAGAAAAAAGCGGATGCTTCGATCAACCAACCAGCTTGAGATAAAAATCCGTCATCACGTCAATCATGCGTTCCGGATGAGGGATGACGCTGTAGCCTCCCGCTCCGAACATCTCGGGAAGATAGTGGCGTGCCTGACTGTCGAGACTGAAGGCATGCAGGCGGATGTTCTTTGATCTTGCCTCTCGAATCGATTGCTTCACGTCGGCGATACCATGCCGGCCTTCGTATCGATCGTAATCATTCGGACGAGCATCGGAGAGAAGCAGAATCCATCTATGCCTGCTCTTCTCCTGTTCGAGAAGAGAGGTCGCATGGCGTATTGCCGGACCGATGCGAGTATAACCTTTCGCCTCAATAGAACCGATGCGGTCCGCGCAGCTCTGCCAGTTCTCGCGAAAGGACTTAATCGTACTGTATTCGATCTGGTTGCGTGTGTGCGAAAAGAAGGCATCAATTTGAAACCGCGTCGCCGCCTCGGCAAAGACGGTCGATGTGAGAGTGACGGCCTGTCGGGCGACGCTTAAAATATGATGGCCGTTCATGTAAGAATCTGTCGAGAGACTGTGATCGATGAGGATGAGGATGGATAACTCCCGTCGGCACTTCCGTTTTGAACGATAGAGCCGTCCATCCGGCGATAATCCTGCGCGTCGATCGACATGAGCAAGAATGGCCGCCTCAAGATCGATCTCTTCGCCGTCCGGCATACGACGCACCGTTTCTCTGTCGTTCTGAATCTGTCTGTACTTGCGTTTCAGCCGGGCAAGGTCGGCGGCATTCTCGTCGCAGACGGTCGCGTAGTATCCCGGTGAGCTTAGCGTGAAGTGCGACGGATAAACATGGCACCACTCTTCTTTATAGGAGCGACTGCGTGCATCCCACTCCGGGTAGGGAACGGCGAAGCGTTTCCCGTCGACCGACTCCTTTGATTCTCCAGTCATAAGATCGAGTCGGATGTCGGCAGAGAGCATGGAGCGGGCCTGCTCATCCACGCGAACGAGATCACGCAGTTTCAGTTCTTTCACGGCGTCAAGATGCTCCTCCAGCTCGTCGGATTCATCGGTCTGACGCCAGTTCCCGTTGAACTCCTCGATCGTATCGATCTTCTCGAAGCTATGATTGAGCGTATAATCCTGTATGGCCTTTTTATCAAGCTGATGCACGACGACATCGTCGGCAGCCTCGATTTCAATCTGCGTATCGGGGCGTTCGTCGTTCGAGGAGTCACCTCCGTCTCTGCGCTCCGCTTCGCTGTCTTCACGCAGGTTACAGAGCAGCATCCAGTCTTCGAAGGCCTTCTTTGCCTCTGGAGAACTTGCGGCGTCGAGGCACTCGTCGTACTGGTCTGCGAAGCCGGCGTAACGGCTGCGAATGCCAGCAAGCCGCTCCTGAGAAGAGACTGTCGTCGTGCCAGTGGTCGAGGTATCGGATGCCCCACCATCCGAGAATGACAGAAAGAAGGCCTTCAGCATCAGCGCCTTCTCGTTCATTTCTCTGTCTTCAAAGACATGGACCAGACGCGGCAGGTATACGGTCGTTGAAGATCGTCCGGGCACGTCTTCGGTCGTAAGAACCCGTAGCTTTTGCGAGGCCGAAAGCGAGCAGAAGCTATGCCAGCGACGCAGTGCCTCGTCGACGCGATAAAGTCCGGGCGCCTCTTTTTCTTTTACGAAGCTCTTCCAGAGCCTTCGAAAGATCCACTCATCCCAGCTCATAGAATAAACCTCAAATGATTACCCTGAAGAGTACTATCAAACTTTTAAAAGAGAAGAGCAATCATGTCGTTCAATGCGGCCGCCGTCTGACGGTCGTCGGTGAGCGGCTCGGTGATAGCCACAGTGCATGCAAGACGCGGGGGGATGCCCGATGCGGCAAGCGCGGCGGCGTCGACAAGAAGGCGTGTTGATACCGTTTCCTGAAGCCCGGGAAGTATTGCGCTACGGATGTTTGCGGCAAGTTGAACGAGTTTATCGCAAAGCGCCGGCTCTGCTCCCGTTTCGGTTCGCACGATCTCGGCTTCGACGGACTGATCGGGGTAATCGAAACTCATGCCGATAAAGCGCTGCCTTGTCGAGGGCTTGAGCTCACGGTTACCGCTCTGATAATCCGGATTGAAAGATGCTACCAGCATAAAACCGTCCGCGGCCTTCAGGCGTTCGTTACGGCGGTCGATGTAAAGCTCGCGGCGATGGTCGGTTAACGAATGAATGGCGACGATCACGTCGGGCCTGGCCTCGGCGACTTCATCAAGATAGAGGATCGCCCCTTCACGTACGGCCCTGGTCATCGGTCCGTCCTGCCAGATCGTTTCATCACCAAGAAGAAGATAACGCCCGATCAGGTCGACGGCCGAAGTCTCTTCGTGACAGGAAACGGTGTAAAGAGTGCGCTCAAGGCGAGCCGCCATATGCTCGACGAATCTGGACTTGCCCGTTCCCGTCGGTCCTTTTAACAGAACAGGCAGATGCCTTTCTGCTGCATGCAGAAAGACATCGACCTCCGCTGCGCGAGGACGGTAGTAAGGTACCGTCCCCTTTTCAGCGGCGACTGTGTGAATCTTACTCACGACCCGCTCCGGCGGTCATCTTCTCATCACTTACGCCGATCATCTCGTCGCTCGGAAGTCCGAACTTGATGAAGTTGTAGATGTAGAGAATAATACCGACCGAAAAAAGCGACGCTGCCAGGATAAGACCGACAAAATGAATCTCGATCTCTTCCTGAACGGCGAGGAAGTCCATACCAAGACGGCGCTCAAGATACACCTGCGCGATACCGGCGACGGCAAAGGCGCCCGTCATACTCGTCATTCCGATATTAGACGTCCAGAAGGCGAGCAGGCCCGTCATGTTGTTCCAGAGCTTGCGACCCGTCATAAGCGGCTGAGCATAGGAGATCACGGCAAGCACGATCATCGCATAGGCTCCCCAGAAAGCGAGGTGGCCGTGCATGGCCGTCACAAGCGTTCCGTGTGTATACAGGTTAACCTGAGGCAGCGTATGAGCGAAACCGAGGAATCCCGCACCGACGAAGGACATGATAGCGCAGCCGATCGTCCAGTAGAGGGCGACCTTGTTCGGATGGCTGCGTCCGGCACGACGATACATGGCGATCGCGAAAAGCGCCATTCCGAGAAATGCAAGCGGTTCGAGAGCGGAGAAAATACCGCCGATCCACAGCCAGTAGCTCGGAGTTCCGATGTAATAGTAGTGGTGCCCTGTTCCAAGAATTCCCGAGAGAAAAGTTAACCCGACGATCACATAAAGCCACTTTTCAATTACTTCACGGTCCACACCGGTCAGCTTGATCAGCAGATAGGCGAGCAGCGATCCCATGATGAGCTCCCATACGCCTTCCACCCACAGATGCACAACCCACCATCTGAAATAAGAATCGAGAGTCTGGTTATGGAAGTAGATCATACCGGGAAGGTAAAGCAGTGCGGCCGAGAAAAGTCCGAAGAACAGAACGAGCGACGTCGTCGTGTAGCGGTTGCCCTTCCACACCGTCATTCCGATGTTAAAGAGGAAGGCCAGAACGTTAACCACGACGAGAAAGTCGAGCGGACGGGGAATTTCAAGGAATTTGCGGCCTTCCCACCAGTTCAGATGAAAACCGGCAATGGCGACGACGCCTACGACGACGAGGCTGATGAGCTGAATCCATCCGAGTTTTTCGGAGTAGATCTCGCGGTCGCTTTCTTCGGGGATGATGAAATAGGCGGCGCCCATAAATCCCGTTAAGAGCCAGACGACGAGCAGGTTCGTATGTGTGGCGCGAGCCGTATTAAACGGAATGAATTCATGCAGTCCGTCCATACCGATCCGGGCGAAGCCCATGACGAAGCCGTAGACGAGCTGCAGCGCAAAGAGCAGCATACAGGTTGCGAAGAACCAGTACGCGAGTTTCTGTGATCGAAATTTCATAGTTTACTCCAGAGGATCATTTCAGAGCAGAAAGGAATTCGGAGAGCTCTGTCAGCTGTTCAGGGCTGAGCGGAAGCTTCGGCATGGCCGTGCCGGGTTTAACCGATTGAGGGTCCGAAAGCCATTTTGTAAGATAAGCGGTATCGTATTTCTTACCGACGCCGTCAAGGGCCGGTCCGACCGTGCCGCCTTTTCCGCCCAGAGCATGGCAGGATTTGCAGAGAGACTGAAAAACAGCCGGTTCGGCGGCGGAGTTCTGAGCCGTGGCCTGTTCGGCCTGGGCGACCTTAATCGTCGGTTTAGGCGGGAATCCGTTCAGATCCATCTTGCCTGTCCATGTGAAGAAGGCGATCAGATCGTCGATCTGCTCGTCAGTGAAGTCATACTTCACCATCTTACGGCGGCCGGGGTACATGGCCTCCGGATCTTTGATGAAGACCCGAATCCATTCCGGATCGCGGCGTTCCATCACCCTGGTCAGTTCGGGCGCATAGTACGCTCCTTCGCCGAGAATGGTGTGGCATCCCATACAGTTGTTCTGATCGAAGATCAGCTTTCCCCTTTTTACGGGTTCGGTCAGGTTCTCAGCACGGGTCTGCGCCGGAACGCGGGCCAGCGTGTCAAACGTCAGACCAATAAAGAGCGCCGCAAAAAGCGCCGTCCCACCAAGGAAAAACCATCGAGCCTGTGATTTTGTAAGCATGTGAATTCTCCAATTTATGATTCAATACTATTAAAACCTGGATCATCGTCAACTATTTCACAGCATTCCGGATGGTTCCGAAAATGGGACTATTTCTCAACTTCGATTAGAATCCACGTAATATCGTCCTCTATGGCCGCCTTGCCGGTCCGGTTCGCTATGACAAGGGCGCGCATATAGTCGACCAGCTCATCCATCGTGTCCTGACGCCGGCTGATCAGGAACTCATCCAGCTCAGAGGGGATGGCCGGCTCTCGTTTTGAACAGACCTCTATGACCTCTTCAAGGCCGTCAGTATAAAGAAGCAGACGATCGCCTTTTTCAATCGTTGAAGTGAGCGTCTCGGGGCGTGTCTCGTCGATCAGGCCCATCGCCCTCCCCCGACCCTTCACCCTGACAAGCGTCCCATCTGCCTTCAAATGCAGAAGCGCCGGATGGCCGCACGATCCGTAGCGCATCATGTGTCTCTGCGAATCGATATACAGATAGCCGGCCGTAAGGAAGTGGTCGCCCAGTCGTCCATAGATCGTGCGGTTCATCCATTCGAGAAGCCCTGACGGATCTTTCATAAAAGGTCGATAGGTCTGAAACGTATAACGCACGAGGGAGGCGAAAAGAGCGGCCGGCGTTCCGTGCCCCGTTACGTCGGCGATTAAGATACCGACCTCGCCGTTATGGCCGCTTATTCCATCGGCCTTTCCATCGCCCGCTCCGGCGAAAAAATCGAAGTAATCGCCGCCGAGTTTGCCGCTCGGCTCATATTCCGAGACGATCTTCAGTCCTTCGATAAGCGGGGGTTTTTCGGGAAGCAGCGCCGACTGGATGCGACGGGCGGTGTCGAGCTCCGTATTGAGTGCGTCGAGACGGCGGGAGCTTATTTCGTTCGCGAGAGCAAGCCTGTCTTTTTCCTCTCGAATTCGCCTGTAGCGGTACGATACGCCAAGGGCAAGGATAACCATTTCAATCGCCGCCGCTGCCTGTATAGAATAGATCGTGCTGACTGATTTATCGAAGACGGCCAGGTTACTTAAAACGACGACGACGCCCGAGATGAGGAACCCCGAGAAAGAAAGCAGATAGAACCAGGCCATCCGGCTTCCTGCTCGAATGTTACGATACGTCGAGACCATGAGCACGGCCAGCGTGAAAAGCAGAAAGACGTTCAGAGAAAAAGATATCATGCGGTAGGGGATGATAAAGGAAAGCACGACGCCGAGGGCGGCAACGATCGCCAGGCCTGTCTGGATCGACCACATCGTGCGCTGCCGCTGACGCAGTTGAAGATACTCGCTTGAGAAGAGGATGGCAAAAAAGATGGAGAAACCAAGGAAGGCCGGGTTCAGGCGATTGGTCAGAAATGTCGATTCGGGAAAGAGATAGAGAAAGGCGAAGCCGTTATACACAAAGAGAAAGAACCCAAGCGAAAAGATATAGAGGGCATAGAGGGCAAAGATGCGATCTCGCAGAATCAAGAACTGGCCGAGGCTATAGGCGACCATGATAAGAACCATGCCATAGAAGAAACCGAAGACGAGATTCTGTTCGTTCGATTTGATACGGAATTGCTCGGGCGTGAGAACGGCGGGAAGAATGGCAAGCACGCTGGTCGTTTGAAAGCGCAGGTAGAGCTGCCTTTCGCCGTGAGCGGGTACGCTGAACGGAAAAATATGATTGCGATCGCGAATCGGCCTTTCTGACATGACGAGCATATCGCCTGATACGAGGGTTCGTAAGATGAGGTCATTCTCGGTCTCGTAAAAAATCACTTCATCAAGCGGCGGAAAATCGATATCAAGATAGAGATCGGCCTGCTTATCGGTCGGATTGCTTACGACTAACCTGACCCACAGCGTACGGTTGTCGAAACCGAAGTTCAGCTCATGTTCGGACGTCGCCTGAAAGGCGTCCGTTTCTGGCAGAATCCTATCCACTCGAATGGCTTCATCCAGAGTTGCTTCTGCGGATGCTCTATTGCTCGGGCCTCCAGGTCCATGCAGAGCGCTGCTATCTTCAAAGGCATAGGATAACGCGATCTGATTCGCAGAAATCCTCTCTTCTGAAAAGCCCGCAAGCGACGTACCGAGAAGAAGAAGGCTGGCCACAAGGACGCGAATAAGCCAGGCCCTCAGGTTTATACTGTCTAAGCTGCTATGGCCTTCCATCTGAAAATCCGCAGAAGAAAGTAAATCAATCCGGCGATAAACAGCCACAATGCCGGAGCATAGAGAGCGAAAAATCCCATGCGCTGAAAGAACACCTGACCGATGCTCCCGCCAGAAAGAAAGCCAAGCAGAAGTATTGAGAAGAGTGAAAACCGTAACAGAGGAACCTTTCGATTGCGGAGCATCTGGCCGATTAAGATTCCAAGATCGGTGATGATACCCGTCATATGAGTCGTGCGTACAACCGCACCACTGTAAGAAGTGGCCATTGCGTTTTGAAGTCCACAGGCCATCGAAAGCAGGTATTCTCCATAAACCGAATTCTGCAGCAGAAGAGAGGCGGCAGCGATGATAAACGCCGATTCAATCATGAGCAGAACACCGTAACGCCGGCCTGGCTTGAATTGCGAATCATGCGTGATATAGCCCGACACCGAGGCTCCGATCATAAAGCAGAGTACGATAAGAACGAACGTCTGCGCCTCGGCGTATTTTCCCGAGGCGACGCTTGCAGCAAGCCGTGTAACGTTACCCGTCGTGTGACTGATCGCCTGATGAAAGAGACCGAGGAAGCTGACGACGTTGATAAAGCCCGCCGTAAAACTGAGAAAGAAGGCGCCTGGAAGCAGGATCTGAGGCAAACGTGCCTCAGGTCTGGCCGATTCGGGAATCGTCTTATTCATGGGATTCGCTCTGGACGGCGGCCCTGCGAAGTGCTGCAATCAGATCGGCACGTTCGGCGCGAATAAAGATGGCGGGCTGGCCGATGGGCGCCTGTACGCTGTGCGTTCGTTTTCCCTCGAAAGCCTTCTCTGTCCACAGATGAATCCATTGCCCGGCCGGCAGATATACCGAAAGCTCGGCAACTCCCTTATCCAGTACGGGCGCTACGAGAATATCACGACCGAGAAGAAAGCTCTCATAGCGAATGCCATACACGGCCGGATCATCGGAGTAATGAAACCATAGCGGACGAACGACAGGCCAACCGTGCTGCTCCGCTTCGGCGAACAGCGTCTTTCTATAAGAGAAAAGAGCGGCGTAGATGCGAGCGAATCGTGAGAAATGCAGAAGCGTCTCGTCGTCGCTGTGAAACTGATGGTTCACGTCGGGTCGATTGCCTTCATGGGTGCGAAAGACGGCCTGAAAGGCGGCCATCTCTGTCCAGCGCATAAAGAGC
Organism: Leptonema illini DSM 21528; assembly: GCF_000243335.1. Lineage (NCBI taxonomy): Bacteria > Pseudomonadati > Spirochaetota > Leptospiria > Leptospirales > Leptospiraceae > Leptonema > Leptonema illini. The sequence continues at coordinate 3,259,228 of NZ_JH597773.1, forward strand.
TCTTTCGAGCGATGATAATCGCGCAGCGGATGCGTGATCGTCGTATAACCTCCGATGTCGGAGTGATTGATGCTGAATCCCGAAAGGCCGCTTGAAAGAAGTCCCGTTACGGCCGTCTTAATGCCGTCGTATTCATCCCAGCTGACAAGCTGGTCACCCAGCCAGAACAGCCGGGCCTGTTCCGGACTCTGCGTGAAGGCAGATCGCACAAAGAAAACGACGTCCTCGTTCGCATGCGACTTCTTCCATTCTTCGGCTGCCTCGCGATTTAGAGCGGCCCACTGCTCTGGATAACGATTGTGAAACGAAGAAGCCGGCTCGCCCGAAAAGAGTTTCGCGTCAAAGGGAAGAGCCTCGCCGAAATCGGCCATATAACCAGAAGCTCCGCGGGAGAGAACTTCTTCTTTGATGACGTCTTTCATCCAGCGGCGCGCGGCGGGGTTCGTCAGATCAAGCAGGCCGGCATGAAAATCGGTATTGAGGATCAGATACGGTTCGCCGTCGGCCTTTCTCACGAGGTAGCCGTTTTTCTCGGCCTCCGCAAAGAGATTGCGGCGTAGATTACTTTTGAGTGACGCCACATCGGCAAAAAAAGGATTCACGTAGGTCATCACGCGTATGTTCTTTGAACGCAGCTCGGCATTTAACTCATCCCACTCCGGATAACGATCCCGGTCGAGCTCCCAGTTCCACCAGAGCTGTCGCCCGAAGCTTGTCGTGCGCTGTCCCACCCAGTCCTGAAGCCAGAAAGCGGCCATCGGAGTATTATACGAGTCGAGTTCTTTCAGCCGTTTTCTGACTTCGTCGGTGCCGCCCTGCATACCGATGATAGCTCCACTGTGAATCCAGTCGGGTAGCGCCTTCATGCGGCCCGAATACTCTGTATAACGCTCGACCAGCTCCGCGGGATCAGAGCCCGATAGCAAGCGTCCGGTCATCCGATTGCTGAAAACCTCGATGCGAACGAGATCCTCTTCGGTCATATCAAAGATGGAATACTCTCGATTTTCAAGAAAGAGGGAGCGCATACGACTGCTTATAAAGTGCGGGACGCCGGCGTAACTCGTATGCCAGTCTCCGCCCGCTCCTGCCGTGAGGTTAGCCCCCGCGGTGATGGGCTGTGTTCCGCGACCGATGCCCTGCTCCTGTACGAGGATGGGCAGTTGGCGACCTTTCAGATTGAAGTAAGTGAACTGCTCGCCGAATCCGAAGAAGGCCTCGTCTGTAACTGAGGATAGGTTCAGCTGCAGACGGTTCAGCTCAGGAGAGAAGAGACGAAAGTCGAAGCGCAGAGCGTGATCTGACACCTCTTTAAAATGAAACTGATAGGCGATACGGCTCTCGTCCTCGCAGACAAGGCTGCCGCGAACAAGCATCTCGGGGCCAGAGGCGACCACGCTTTCGACCACCTGCCCGCGGCAATCCAGAAGCGTTTCGTCTTCAATTGAGAAAGATCCGCGTGATTCCTCGACCTTTTCTTTGCCGCGGCCTCCGGTCAGGAAGGCATGACCGGGCAGGGACTCGGCAAGGATGCGATCGCCGTCTTTCCAGCGGTAGACGGGGCCTTGCTCTGTCACCGATCGCTCAAGAGTAAAACGGCCGGCCGACCATGTATGCGGCGAAGGAAGCGTGCGCATGACATCGGCCTCAATCAGCCGATCGGGACGGGGAGAGGAACAAAAGGACAGGAAGGCGAGAACGGAAAGGGTCGTAAGGATTCGTAAAGTGCGCAAGAAAAGCTCCATCGAAGTGCTCTACAACTCGTCTCATTGACATGAAGCCAGTCAAGAGAAATCCAGACCGGCGACGGACGCTTGCATCCCGCTAAGGATGGTCGCGTCCGTCCGCTTTTTCTGACGGGTGAAGAAAAGGCCGACCTGCTGGCCTTTCTTGAGGCATTGACCGACGACTGCTTCTTGAATGATCCGGCCTTCGCCGATCCTGATCTGCCTCCGCTTTCTATGCCCGATTATTGCAGCAAATAACTGAGCATACCGGTCACAAGTCCCATGTAAAGGATCATTCCGAATCGCCATAGGGGATGGGCGGTTCGAAGATGCATATAGTTATCCGTGATAAGGACGGACTTCACGAAGGTGAGCGCTCCGGCGGCGATGGCAACGGGCAGCGCAAGATGCGGCAGCAGGAAGATCGTTGCCGAGAGGAGTAAGAGCACGATGTATATGATAAATTCTTTCATGTCGGGTTAACCTGTTACATAGAATAGCGGAAACAGAATCAGCCAGATCAGATCGACAAGATGCCAGTATGAGGCGGCCGAGTTTGCGATCAGATGCCGCTCCGGATGATCGGAAAGCAGGCGTCTTGATGCGATGACGAGGAATACGACTCCAAGGATGACGTGCAGAAAGTGAGCAAACGTCAGGAAGTAATACGAGAAAAAGAAAAGGTTAGTCGTCGTCGTGAATCCGGCTGAAATATCGACGCCATATTCAACGATCTTAAGAATCAGAAAGATCCCACCACAGAGGGCGGCCAGCAGAAAGGACTGCGAGGCTTTCGTCCGTTCAAGCCGCAGGGCTCGCGCTGCAAGAAAGCTTCCCGTAATCAAGAGCAGGGTATGCGCCATCGCAAAATTAGGGATGAGGTGCTGCGACGATTCATGAAAGAGTGCCGGGTTTTCGTTTCGCACAAGCGCGTAGGCAAGAAAGAAACCGGCGAAGGTGAGCAGTTCGAGCGTGATGAAGATCCAGAGGGCCAGGCCTCCCGGAGGGCTCGACAGGGTGCGTGTATTTTCCACGTTCATAAGAAAGTGAGAACAGTGATCCGGACAAGCAAATTTAATACCTTGGAGTATTGATTTTAGGGGTTCGCGGGTTGAGCTACGGAAACGGAGAGAAAATGGAAACAAACTCGACAGAAATCTGTTCTTCTGTCTATGGAAGGCATGCTTGAGAAGGTGGAAGTCCCGGCAGGTTTCGGGTCAGCGGTGGAGGCGGTTGTTCCGGAGTTGCTTCCGGGGGAGTGCACGAATATAGAAGGGGCGACAGAGGCATGGAAGAATCTCCAGTCGGAGTTCCGACCTGCCTTCAAAATCGTCGAGGTCGGAACTCCGACCGGGCTTTCAAGGAGCAGACAGGCCCTCGTACCCCCGGATTTTGAATGGCCCATCTGCAGGGAATGTGGCAGCGAGCTGGTCCTGAAGCATCAGATCCACCGACAGGATGCCCCCGGGTTGCCGGCTCCCGCCGGGAAAGACCTTTTTCTGGCCTTCCTGTGCCCGGAGGACTGTGGCGAGGAAGAGCCCGAGCATTTTTTGACCTTTCTGGACTCCAGGTCGGAACTCCGACCGGCCACTGAGGGCCCCCACGCCGAACCGATCGGCCTCCAGTTCGAGCCGTTCCGGGATCATCCGGGCATATCAGAACTCCAGCCGATTGCCGGCACAGACTGGATTGCCGTCGGCCTTGCCGATTGTGAGCTTCTTGAGAACGGCAAGCCTGTGCCGTTCCTGGACGGAATCGACCAGCACCACTTGAATAGCGAAAAGACAGGCGGCTATGTAAGCTGGGTCCAATGGGCCTGGCGGTGCTGTTCCTCCGCCCTCATGCCTGTCACGCAAATCGAATGGGCTGAAGGCTACTGGTATGTCATGGCCTGCCCGGACTGCGGCAAATTGCACACCGAATATCAGGGGACCTGAGATGACCGAATCCTTTGAACAACTGGCGCGCAGCGTGGCTGCCGACCTTGCATCTCATTCAGGGATTGAGACGATCTCGCTTCATACGGAGCGGCATAGAAATGTGATTCGGCTAACGATGCGTCCTTCATCCGGAACGAATGAGGCGGTGTTTCCTTATTCACAGTGGCATGATGATCTGTCGCGAACGCCGGATCGGTCGCTTCGCACATGGTCGAGACGACTTGTCCGCCGTATATTCGCGCATCTTCCACAAGACTGGAATCAGCGACTTCCTGTTTCTTTTTACTGGATTACGGGCAACGGATCGCATTCCGTCGGAACGTCGGCGTCGCTTGCCTTCCCCACCGACGAACGGACAGGCGAATACATCACCGACGGAGCCCTGCGGGGTGGCGGCGTTCTTGTCTGTTGTGAGCGCTGCATCGCCTTCCTTGACGGCGCTCGCTCCTATGTTTATCCATTAGACGAGATCGATGATCTTGCTCTTGAAGATGTGCATGAGAGCGGCAGCATCGAGTTTCACTGCCGTAATGAAAACGTAGGCATCGAGCTGCACGGGCGTTATGACGGCAACCTGCCTGCCGACGTACTTGCTTATTTTTCAGAGGATCGTTTCCCTCCGTATCGCGAGATGTTCAAAAGTAACGATGTGCAGCGTATCTACGCGCATGCAGATCGCATCCTGTCCTCGAAATCAAAAAGGGCGTATCATTACCTGATCCTTCTCGCCTATTTCAAGAAGCAGGATTTTCCGTTCGTCTGTGAGGTAGCAAAGAGAGGCGCCACGCAGTTCGATCTGTCTCTCGAACTTCTCGACAGCGCCACGCCGGCCTTTCTGAAAACCGGACGCTTCTCGGAACAGCTCGATCTCTTCAACCAATCCGTGCATACAATCCTTTCCGTTCCCGGAACCGATAGATGCACATTGTGGATGAATCTTGTCGGTAATACTCTTGTTTCAGTCTGCATGGCCGATGCAGCCGTTCAGAATGAATTCGCCCGTCAGTATTACTTCGAAGATGCAAGGGAAGAGTGGGGTCCGAGCGGACGTCTCTTCTATCATAACTTCGCCTGTCTTTTCGCAAGACTCTCTGACTATGGCCGCTGGTGTCGTGCCCTGGAGCTGGCTCGGGAGTTTGGCGAAAATAAGGATCAGATCGAAGGCGAAGAAGACTTTGCGCCGATGCTTGCCACGTCCGCCGGTCGTCAGTTTGTCGATCAACTGCTTTCGCGTGAGGGACGCTTCTCTCAAAGCGAAAGACGGTTAACGATGACCGATCTGATTCGCCAGCGCGGAGCCGGCGAGAATCACAGGCTTGTAAATATCCTGAAAGAGAAAACACCCGAGGCGATCGCCTATGCGCGGGATATTCTGCAGCAGCCCTTTGCCTCAAATATGGACAGACAGGAGTGCTTCTTTGCATTGCTCGGAGCGGATGGCGATGAGAATCTTCGCATTGCGAGAGAGGCCTATGAGCGCTACGGCGTCCATGAGTCCTGGGACTTCTATCCGGGGTTTACAGGGCTGAACGTATTTTATAGCGATGCAGCGCGTTTTGCCGAAAATGCTCGCTCGATCATGGGCTCAGATGCAGATTTCTTGATCGAGCAGTATTTGAATTCATCGAAGCAAGAAAGCTGATCCACAGCAAAGAAAGGAGTGCCGTGGCTATGACAGGATCGCAGATACAGGAAAAGCTGAAACAATTCGCCGGACGACGCGTGACTGTTGCGTACGATCATCCATTTCAGCGAGATGCACGTCGATATCACTACGTACCTCGCAGAGAGGATTTTGATCAGGATTCTTTTTATGAGCTCATAGAAAGCTTTGATGGATATATGATCGATAATGGCCGCCCTCTCGACTTTGAAAGCGTTTATATTCTCTCCTGTGAAGACGGCATTGAGATAGACGACGAAGGTGAAATCGAGTATGTGCAGGTCGGAGACGCATACGTATTCGACTTTGAAAGCGGGTCTGTGCTTCATTGTGAAGGAGGCCGTTGCTCGACGGCTTTTGCGAACTTAGATAGTTATGTTGCTCGCTTATCGTTGCGCAGTCAAACCTGAGTATACCTTCGTCTTTTACCCGCAGAGAAGCGCTGGCCCGTCTCAACAATCGGGTCTCGAACCAGCTTGAAAGCCCCTTCTTACCTGGCCCTTTCTTCGGGAGCATAGCTCTGCCAGCCGCCGCCGAGAACGCGATAGAGCCTGATGAAATTCGAGATGCTCTCGCCTTCGCTGATGGCGAGTTCATTCTGTCGCGAAAGCATCGTCTGTTCGGCGGTGAGCACGTCTGAAAAGGCGACCAGACCGGTTTGATACTTCAATCGCGTAAGCATGGCCGCCTTTTCGGCATGGGCAGCCGCTCGTCCAAGGGCCAGACGTCGCTCTTCTTCCTGTGTATAAGCCACAAGAGCGACGTTGATCTCGCTTAACGCAGAAAGTAGCGTCTGTTCGTAGGCGTGAAAGGCCTCGGACTTCGTCGCCTTCTGTATATCGACGCGGCGACGGATCGCTCCGGCATCGAAGATATTCCAGCTCAGGCGAAGACCGATCGAAGCGATCGACGTATCGGTGCTGCCCGTCGTCGTGTAGCTCAGCGTTCCGGGAAGCGTGAGCTTCGGATAAAGATCAGACTTGCGGACGCCAATGCGCGCCGTTTCTGCGGCCAGCTTACGCTCGGCCCGACGAATATCAGGACGCCTTCGGATCGCATCGGCAGGCGTATCGATCACAAGGCGATCGGGCAACCGGGGCCGTGTTTTTGCGGCAAGCAGCTCCAGCGTCTTTTTCGAGAAGGCCTCGGGCTGTAATCCAAGCAGAGCGGCAAGCGTGAAGCGCGTCTGAGCGATGCCTGCCTTCAGCGTCGGAATCTGAGAATTCGTCGTCTCGATATTGAGACGGGCCTGCTCTTCATCGAGTCCATCCGACAGTCCGGCCTGGACGCGATAGAGCGCAAGATCAAGCGAGGACTGCTGTATTTTGAGGTTGTTCTCGGAGATTTCAAGTCGGCGTTCATAGGTACGAAGAGAGATATAGTTAAGCGCCACCTCGGCCACAAGGCTGGTTAACGCATCTCTGTAGGCCTCATGCGCCGATTGCAGATCGGCCTCCGCCGCCTCAAGGGCCCGGCGGTTGCCTCCGAACAGATCGATCTCCCAGCTTGCATCAAGACTGCCCGTACGCGTCTCTTTTCGCGACGTGATCGGCTTTCCGCTTTCGTTCCTCTCCAAAAGGGCCTTCGCCAAATCGGTGGATGTCGTGGGAGTATGATCGGTCTGCACCCGACTCTGCTGGTCTGTGATGGCTCCGTTTGCATCAATGGTCGGAAAAAAGGCCGCATAGGCTAACCCTCGATTGGCCCGAGCGGCCACAAGTCGGTCGGCGGCCTGCATCAGCGTGCGGTTGTTCTTTACGGCCTCATGCACAAGCTCGTTCAGCGCCGGATCCTCCGTCTTCTGCCAGAACCGGGCAATCCACTGCGGATCAAGCTCCGACACGTGCATGCCCGGAAGATCGGCCTGCCACTTCGACTGAAGCTCCACTGTCGGCGCCTCGTAGTCGGGCCCGACACTGATGCACCCGTGAAAGACGATCGTTAACAGCGGGGCGAACGTAATTTTGAAAATCCTGAGTCTCATTGGTATGCCGGATGTGTCCATTTACTCTCTGCGAAGGGCCTCAATCGGATCAAGCTTCGCCGCCTTTCGAGCCGGCAGGTATCCGAAGATGATGCCGACGGCAGCCGAGAACAGAAAGGCCCCGAGCGCCAGAAGCGGATCAAACAGAAACGGAAGATCGATCAGCGCCGAGATGCCGATGCAGGCAATCAGAGCAAGGACGAGTCCGATCAGACCGCCCAGGGAGGAGAGCACGGCCGCCTCGACGAGAAACTGAAGCAGCACGTCGCTTTCAAAGGCGCCAATGGCCTGCCGGATGCCGATCTCCCGCGTGCGTTCGGTGACCGAGACGAGCATGATGTTCATAATGCCGATTCCGCCCACAAGAAGGCTGACGGCGGCGACGGCTCCGAGCAGCGAGGTGAGCACCTGTGTCGTTCCGGTCATCACCTGCACGATTTCCTGCATATCCATGACGCTGAAGTTGTCGTCCTGGCCGGGTCTTATGCGCCTCCGGTCCCGCAGCATCGCTTCCAGGTCGGATTTTACCCTGGAGGTCGGAACTCCGACCTTCGCCTGGACCTGAATCGAACTCACGTCGGAACTCCCCGCGATCCGCCGGAAGAACGCCCGGATCGGAATAATCACCGTATCGTCCGCATCGCTCCCCATCGTCGTCTGCCCTTTCGGCGCAAGCAACCCCACCACATCACAGGCCAGCGTTCCCAGGCGGATGCGCTCCCCGATCGGATCGGCCGAGCCAAAGAGTTCCCGGCGCACCGTCTCGCCAATGACGCAGCTCAGCTTACCGCCGTCCTGCTCGGCCTCAGAAAAGATGCGCCCGCCTGTGACGCTCATATCGCGGATCTTGAAATAGTCGTTCGTCGTTCCGGTGACGCTTGTCGTCCAGTTGCGTGATCCGTAGACGACCACCATACCTTTCGCCGTCGTCGGAGCGGCAGCAAGAACAGAAGGAACCTCATGCACGATGGCCCGGGCATCGCTCAGTTCAAACGGATCGGCATTTACCCTGGCGCCGGGCCCGCGCATCTGGCCGGGACGAACAAAGAGCAGATTCGAGCCCATGCTTGAGATCTGCGCCTTCACGCTTTCGGTGGCTCCGCGGCCGAGGTTCACCATCGTGACGACGGCCGCCACCCCGATAATCACGCCCAGCATCGTCAGTGTGGAGCGCAGAAGATTGCGTCCGATCGAAATCAGAGCCAGAGAAAACGAATTCCAGATCACAGGCGTTCCTCCCGTTCGATGCAGCCATCCCGGAAGTGCACGATGCGGCTGGAATACTGCGCCATATCGGGCTCATGCGTCACCATCACGATGGTGATCCCCTGATCTCGATTGAAGGATTGAAGAAGCTCCATCGTTTCGATGCTGCGGGCCGTATCGAGGTTGCCTGTCGGCTCGTCGGCCAGGAGCACAATCGGACGGGTGACGATGGCCCGGGCGATGGCAACGCGCTGTTGCTGTCCTCCGCTGAGCTCGCCGGGTGTGTGATGGGCCCGATCGGCCAGTCCGACGGCTCGCAGGGCGTCAAGAGCAAGCTCATGCCGCTCCGAGGTCGGAACTCCGCGGTAAATCAGAGGCAGCTCGACATTCTCAAGAGCGGTCGTTCTTGAGAGCAGATTGAACCCCTGAAAAACGAATCCGAGGTAATTCCGCCGCAGAAGGGCTCGCTGTTTGCTTGTAAGCGTTCCCGCATCGACGCCGTTGAACAGATACCGCCCCGACGTCGGCGAATCGAGGCAGCCGAGGATGTTCATACACGTCGACTTGCCCGATCCGCTCGGGCCCATCAGCGAGATGAACTCCCCCTCTTGCACGCTGAGATCGATTCCCGCAAGGGCGTGCACGGCCGCATCGCCCTGACCGTAGATGCGGCGCAGTTGCTCAAGGCGGATGACTTCGTTACGCGGGAAAGAGTCCTCATGCCGGATGGTATCGCTCCGTGAGGCGGATTGACGGCCCGATGTCTTTCGAGATCGCGCCATCTACTTTGCCTCGATCATCTCGATGATGAGATCGGTTCCGGGTTTGAGGTCGCCTTCGGTGATCACCGTGTTCGTTCCGTCGGTGGAGCCCGTTTTCACGGCGATGGCAACGGGCTGCTTCTCTTTTACCGTCCACACACGCTTCTCGCCGTTCTGCGATGGCGGACGCGATCTGCGCGGAGGGCCGGGCATCAGACTTGCGATGAAGCTCTTTTTCGGTGCCTCAACGGGCGGTGCGAAGCGCAGGGCCGCATTCGGAACGACAAGCACGTCGGTTAACTTCTCCACAACGATCTCAGCGGTCGCCGTCATGCCAGGCCGCAGCACCAGGTCGTTGTTATTCACGCGAAGCGTCGTTTCGTAGGTAACGACGGCCTCCGATGTCGAGGTGCTTGCCGTAGGCGCAAAGCGAACACGAGTGATCTTCGCGTCAAAGACGCGTCCCGGAAAGGCGTCGACGGTGAACGTCGCCGCCTGCCCCGTATGCACGCGACCGATATCGGCCTCGTCGACCTCCGCTTTGAGAACAAGCTGCGTCAGGTTCTCGGCGATCACAAAAAGCTCGGGCGTTGAGAACGAGGCGGCCACCGTCTGGCCCGGCTCGATCTTGCGTTGCAGCACGATACCGTTAATCGGAGCCCGTATCACAGACTTCTTAAGATTGATCTCGGTCACGGCAAGCCTTGCCTTCGCTTCTTTGATAGAAGCTTTAGCCGAGTTCTCTTTTGCAACGGCCCGGTTCATCGTAGAGCGGGCCGTCAAGAGATCCTGCTTTGAGGGAGTCAGGCCTCCGCTTAAACGATGCAGCTCTTCGAGCTTCTTGAGATTCTCGCGCGCCTCATCCAGCGTGGCCCGCGCCTCCACCAATCCGGCCTCGGCCGAGCTGACGGATGAAAAGGCCTGACTGTATTCGGCCTCAAGCTTATCGGTATTCAGGCGTGCAAGCGCCTGGCCCTTCTTTACGCGATCGTTCTCGTCGACAAGAACCTCCTGCACGATTCCTGATATCTCAGTACCGACCGTCACCTCTTTAACGGGCTCCAGCGTTCCCGTCGCCGTAACGACGACGGTCAGATTGCCTTTCTCGGCCTTGACCGTGCGAAACGTCGTTCCGTTGCCACTGCCGGTAAAGAAGTAGAACGTAAGCAGAAGAACGAGGACGGCTCCGCCTCCGATCAGCGGCCATCGGTAACGCGAAGCGGACGACTCCACAGCCTGCAGGCTGCGACGGATGTCATCCGCACCGGCATTCCGATCAGAAGAGAAAAGCGCCATAGAACCTCGCATTCAATAAGAGCCGTACAGATGGGATACCCGCAGGAATCAGAAAAGGTTCACGCAGAGTTCAGGCAAGAGAGATTCGCGGCCAGAAAATGAGAGGATAGCAGGGATTTGTAAAAAGAGGTAAGGCCCACCGATATCGATGGGCCCTGCCTGAAGCGTGAGAGTGCTCATCCCACGGGATGAGCGGAGGTCGTTACTGCTGTACGCAGATGAGTCGACGTGTGGTCGTCAATCCGCAATCGCTGATACCCTTACTGAGTGCATCCGCTTTGACGGATGTACCTCCCTGACCGTAAGTCGTTTCGTATGGGGGCCCCCCGGTATTGTTCTGAGTCCAGCCAAGACATGTGTTTGCGGCAGTAGTCATGTTGGAGTTAAGACCAGTCCAGTACGTGACCCCTGCATTTGTCGTGAAAGCGTTGTCGAGTGAGCTGATCAACGCGTTGCTGTTGGTCTGGAAGACCTTCGTAGAATAGGGGCCGGCTCCTCCCCCTATATCCTTACGATAGTAGCCTGTGCTCGGCTGTAGGATCCAGCCGACCGCACCAGTAGCATCTGTTCCGCTTGTTGTGGCGACGCGAGTGCTGCTATCGACAAGGAAGGCCTTGTAGGTGCCCCAGGAAGGTTTTCCGTAATCCGTATCGTTACAGTACGTGTCGGCCTGCGACATTCCAACCGTGAAGTTGGGGTTGAATTCTGGAATAGCACCATCCGTGATGAAAATAACCTTATCTTTATCTATGTTGTTGATCGGACAGATGCCCGGCGGGGTAATCTCGTTGTAGTACGGATCGCCGGATGATATGGCACCGAAGGTAACGCAACTGGGTTGCGGTCCGTCGGCTCGGTTATCATTCGTTACAGGAGTTACTGTGATCGGCACGCAGGTGTTTGCGGCCGAAATCGTCACGGTTGACGGACTAACGCTGGAGCATTCCGTGCTACCGCCCGAACAGCTGATCGAAAAAGAAACGGACGAGCTGGGTGCTGCGCCGGCCATTTTCAGGCCAAATTTGCCAGTTGTACCGCTTTCACTTGAGTTCCTCGTAGCGTCGGCGCCGCCCGCGTCGCAGACCTGGAGGGCCTGTTCGTTATCGGTGTTTCTGAGAGATACGGTTTGAGCTGAGGCATGCAATGTTCCGCAGGACGTGCTTACATCCAAAGTATATTGGACATTTCCATCGAAAATTGCGTCGTCCTGACCTGTGATTTCAATTCGGTTCGTCCCCGAATTAGACATCGTATTCCAGTTTGACGAGTTGATATTGACCGTTCCCGTCGCAGGAGATCCACCAACACCACCGCCTGCATAAGTCACGACACCCTCCGTTTCATCGTTACTGAAAGCCGAAACCGTACACGTGCCAGGGTTATTCTTGCCAATCCACCATAAGGTTGCCTTCCCGCCCCCTTCAGATGTTCCGAAGCCACCGGAGCGTCGGCAACTGACAACGGAATTTGTGCCGTCATTATCACAGCTAAAGAGACTGAAGACAGGCCTGGCAACCTTGCTGGTTTCGTTATAGCCATAGAGCTTATTCGCATATTGACCATCGCCTGTGATGCCGCTAACACGAACTGTGTAATCCTTGTTTCCTTCATTCGTGCTATCGGAGGCTCCTGTGACCGTGACGGTTTGCGGAATATTCCAGTTTGCAGGTGTGAAAATCAAGCTATTAGTGTTCAATGTCCCGTCATTATTTGAGGTCGTTACTTCGAGGGATACGACCACGTTACCCAACGGTTCTGAACGCAGCTTCATTGTCCACTGCGAGAAGCACGCCGTATCAAGTCTGGCGCTATCATCCGTTGCGAAGCCTGATATAGTCGTGGCACCACTTCCAGTCGTGTAAGTGTTTTCAGCACAATCATTCTGGTTTTTCGCTACAATGACAAAACCCGGTGTGTCATTGTCTATATAGTTAATGGTTACTCCGTTGACCTCAACATTGGAGAGAGTTGCTTTGCGATTGTTGTAGTTAGGATCGAGGCTCACCGCCGCCTTCACTGCTACAAGGAACTGAATTGTCCCGTCACCAATATCATCATTAGCGGGGACAAAATCGATTTTCTGGACTGTATCCCAGTTGGATGGAGTAAAAGTCACCGTCATGGTATTGGCGGGCGTATCGCCCGATCCTTGTAGTCTCAAGCCACCGAGACGGTCAACAGGTTTGACCGCTCCATCCCAACCTGAAGGATCGAAGACGGCGTCGATTTCAATCACAACATCGCTCGTTGGCTTTGTGTTCAGAACAAGGTCGAACGTGCTGATTTGACCCGTGGCTTCAATAGCTTGCGGGAAGGGATTCGTTACTATAATCTTCGGCTCATCGTCATCAATAAGAGTTACGTCGACATCTGGTGGATTGATGTTTCCATAATTTGTTGCCTGACCGAGGACAACTTTGAAATTAATATCACCATCCGCTACATCATTATGATCTTCCCCCCTTTTCCTGGACAGGAGACAGTAAAATGAAAAGGGGTAATTTATGGGCAAAAGAGGCCAGCATTACGATGATAGCTTTCGCAGAATGGCGGTGGATCGGTGGATTCGCGGCGGCAAAACCAGCAAGGAAGTAGCCGACGATCTTGGAATCTCTGTCAATTCCTTGAGAGCATGGAAAGCGCTGTATCTATCAGAACCGGGTGGACCCCAGCAGCAAAACCTGCAAGAGGAAGTTAATCGTTTAAAAAAGGAAGTCATGGAGCTACAGGAGGAGCGCGATATTCTAAAAAAGTCCGTTGCCATCTTCTTGAAACCCCGAAAATGAAATTCGCCTGGATACAGGAGAATCGCTCCGAGTTTTCGGTAAGGAAGATGTGCCGTGTGCTTGATGTATCGGAGAGCGGCTTTTATGAATCACAGATTCGACCTCCTTCACAGCGCTCAACAGAAGATGCTCGAATTGTGGAAGCAATCAGAGTGATCGCTGATGAAACGTTTGGTACCTATGGCAGTCCTCGCGTGACTCCGGAGCTCCATAATACAGGCATGAAAGTTAACCGAAAGCGGGTGGAAAGGCTGATGAGGGAAAACGACATTTCTGCAAGAAATCCGAGGGTTTTTCGTGTAAAGACGACGGATTCCAATCATGAATTGCCGGTTTCGCCCGATCTTGTTCAGCGAAACTTTGAGCCAGGTGCACTTGATCGAATCTGGGTAACTGATATCACCTATATCGAAACAACCGGAGGATTCGCTTACCTGACGACCTTCATGGACCTTGGAAATCGTGAAATCGTCGGCTGGAAACTTTCTGACAATATGCGATCGGAGTCGATCGTTGCCGCTTTGAGGCAGGCCTTGAATCGAAGGGGGCAGAATACCAAAGGCCTGATTATACATTCAGATCGTGGGGTACAATATGCATCGAAAGAGTATCGTGATGTATTGAAAGGTAAGAAGATAAGCCAGAGCATGAGTCGCAAAGGGAACTGCTGGGACAATGCTGTTCAGGAATCGTTCTTCCATACCTTGAAAACTGAATGTTTATACAGAATCGGGTTTTTTCCGAATTTTGAAGACCTACGAAGAATTCTGTTTGACTATATCGAAGTGTTCTACAACCGTAGAAGGAGGCATTCTGCTCTCGGGTACTTAAGCCCGGTAGCTTATGCACAGCAAATTGCATGATTCCCTCCGGAATATTGGGGGAAGATCATTATCGTTAGGAGTAATCGTTACCTCTTGAGCCGTACACCAGTTACCGACCGATGGACAATCACCCGGTGTAAAGGTTAGAAGAGTCGTGCCAATTGTTGCTCGATCTACACCGTCTGTTGTGGGCATGCTGTCGACGGAAACGGGAACGGTTACGATACTGGCTGGGCCTTTCAGAAGTTGTACCGAGAATCGATTCGCGGCACCAACGCCAGCGCCTTCGTTTACGGTACGCGTCAACGGAAGAACTTGCACAGCCGGCGTATCATTATCCAGGTTATATGCAGCGACGTCATTCGCAGCTGCGTTGGCCTGATTCGTAAATGGTTGTCTTCCGCTGTAATTGCCATCTGCGCTGCTGCCATTGTTGAAATGCAAATCATAGTCGATGTCACCATCAATCAGTGGGTCATCGGCACCGGTAAGTAAGACGGGCTGAGGCATCGACCAATTACCGCTGGTGAAAGTTAGTGACGGAACTGATACGCTACCCTCAGTTGTATCGGCGCTGCTCACGCCGATCGTTACATCATCCGTCGGGGCTGTTGTGAGGACTACGCTTGCACAGCCCCTTTTGCCGTCTTCGCTGGTTTCGATCTTTTTATCGGGCCGGGCGTTAATGTTTGAAGTTACAACGATAGATGGGGAATCATTATTGAGGATGACAATGCCCTTCACTTCACCAACGGTGAAGAGGTTGTAGTCTTGATCTTTGCTCTGTGCAGGTTGAAACTTGATTGAGACGAGAGTGTTAATCCCAACGTCAGTATTTGCAGTCAGTGAAATAGTCTGTGGCTGGTCCCAGTCCGAAGCAGTGAAGACGACCTGACTCTTATCGATCATGCCCATGCCTTCAGGTGCGACAGAAATTGGAATCTTAACATCGTCCGTAGGCTGGCGCGTAAGTTTAATCTTGAAGACCAAGGTCCCGGCACCATTTTCTGGCACCGTATAATTGCATTCGCTATCGTCAGCATCATCGTTGCCATCGCCATCAGGCCAGACGACGGCCCCGAGTGGGCCACGATTTACTTCAAAGAATTCCGTGATACCGAAGAGCATCTTATCGGTCAGGTCCCCGATGGGTCCACAAGAGGAGAGAAAAATAGTGCTGATTAGGGCGATCGGAGTTCCGACCTGCGTCATTTTGCTGAGGAAAAGGCCACGGATCTGTTTCATAGGTACTCTCTGGGAGCAAAAAAAAGAATTCGTGCGCGCTCCCGGATTCTGGGACGGGCAGTTGATGGAAAATCCGCTGAGAAAGGAAAATTTTGAAGGGAATCCGGACTGTAAGAAAATACAGGGGTGAACGTTACCCGGAAGATCCGGCTTATCGGTCGGCATTCAGCAGAGATCGGAGTTCCGACCTGCCTCAGAGCTTTCGATCGCGGAGGGTCGTTTAATTGCGGGAATACAGCCTCCAGTGAGCCGTCCCGCGCAAATGGTATCGTTTTGCCAGGAGTTTCATCTCACGCACGAGGTGTTCATCCGGAAAGAAGGCGATCTCAGCTTTTCTGTTCTCGACTGCGCCACCCGGACAGCGGGCCACGAGCATCTGGGAGCGGTGCCGGTGAACAGTGCCGGAGCGGCATTTCAGGAATTCCTGGAATGATTTCTTATGGAGAGTTCTATAGCGGCCGGTTTGGATTTCCCAGGCATAACCATAGGTCGGAACTCCGAGCCAAATTTTGTCTGCCCGGACATGCTTCATCGCCAGCTGAATCGCCGACTCGGCCAGATGGACATCGGTAACGGGGCCGGGTTCCGTAGACGGGCGGTGATAGTCATACGTCATCAAGACGAATTCATCCGCCAGCGGTCCGATTCGAGAAAGGTCGTGGAACTCTCTCTGAGACGAGGGAAAGTTCCCGGGAAGCACAGCAAGGGAAAGAGTCTTTTTTCTGGCTGTCATCTCAGGATAGAGCTCCAGCAATAACATCTCAAGATATTCAAGATCCTCACCGCCAAGGTGTTCAAAATCCAGATGAAGCCCGTCGTAGCTCTCAGCAAGGAACAGCAGCGAGCGAACGGCTGTTTCTCGGTGCCGGGCGGATCTGAGCACACTCTCGCCCGTTTCCCGGTCCGGAAAGGCTACGAGCGGATAAACACGGGGGCGTTTTCCGGGCCGGCCTATAATGGTCGGAACTCCGACAGACTGGAGAGTACCATCTCGCCTCATCACAGTGCCAATCATGGCAAGGACGGCAGATTCTTTGATGCCATCCCTGATCGATTGCGAGGACGAAGGCAGATCCTCAAACCCGACATAGTTCCAGATGTCGGCCTTAAGAGCGACTGGCGTTGCCAGGCTGGAGCTCAACATGATGATCACAAAGCGCATTTGCGCCGACCGAAAGAGCATGAGTGATTTCAGGCATTTTTCTGTCAGGAACAACCTTTTTCGATTTTTTTTGAGTACAATAGGCCGCTCTCCGACCTGAAGCGATATGCACATATCCCTATTACCCCAGCCACCCATCAGCCGGAGTAAGCAGCGCGATGTATTTCGCCTGCAGGCTGCCGGCAAAGTGGACTTCTTCCTTCCTTCTTTTGCAAACGACCAGTTCAACCTTCTTCGCAATGATCCCGGCAGTTTGAATCTCTTTTTCAGGCTCCTACTCGGTCGCTATCGTAATCGAATCCTCCGACAGTTTTATAGAAACTTGAGCAGCAGTGACGACAGAATCCGGACACGCTATCAGTTCTCGGGTCTTGCTCTGCGAAGAGTGAGCTTCCCCGTGGAAGAAGAGGTCTGGGTTGAACTGCGATTGCTCTCGCTTGCCGTCCGGTGTTCAATGAGCCTGATCCTTGTGCAGCTTGTTCAATATGAATACTGTCGTCGATGGAAGTTCGGCCTTCGTAAGTGGGACCCTCACATAGCGGGTCAGGTCGGAACTGCGACCTTTCACAGTCTGACAATTTCCTATTCAGAGGGTTGCAGAGGCTTGGACTGAGAGTATTTTTCTCTGGCAGTCAGCCCGACGTATTTCCACCATGGTACTCTCGTCCCGGGGGTTCACAGGCACGGGCTCTGTCCTGACGGGATGATATGCTATCGTCGAGGAAGAGATGCCAGGCATTCGTATTTATTTATCCCATCCGCTTCAGGAGCTGGCAGATCGTTGGATCGCAGATACGAGCGACGATCTGAAAGGGGCCGACTTATTTCATCCGCTGCGGGTCATCGTCCCGAATCGGAATATGAAGCGCTGGTTGCAGATGTATATGGCCCGAAAGGGAATCGTGGCCGCCCATATCCGATTCCAGTATGTGGAAGATGGAATTCGGTCCTTGCTGGAAGGGATCGCCGGCGAGTATAACCCACAGGTATTGCGTCCGCTTGATCTTCAGGGAAGAATCCTGCATCTATTGCTGCAAGATCTGAAGTCTGATTCTCCGCTGTGGCCTCTATTAACACAGAGAGAGTCTCACTCCGCCAGGGAAGGTTCCGGCGAGGAATCGCTGCGGATCTTTCAGCTTTCTCAGCGAATGACGGATCTATTCACGAACTATGAATACCATCGGGTGGGCACTCTTGAAGATTGGAGGGAAATTGACTCCGATCTTACGCTTGATGTGTTTGCAGATAGCAAATTCGATGATTCGCTTGCAGCCGACGGCCTTTTTGAGGAGCAAAGAAAGCTCTATAGAGCGGCTACCGTTGAGTATGGGAAGGACGAGCAAAAGCTCAATCTTTCTGTACTGCATGCTGATCGTGTACCCGTGTCAGAGTATGCGCGAAGGGTCCTCAAGGGAGATGTTAAGAAAGGAGAGGCTCCGACGGTCTATCTCTTCGGTCTATCACTTCTTTCGAGGTACCATATTTCTCTGATCCGGCATCTTTCCGATCATTATTCCTTTCGAGCTTATCTTCCGGATCTGGTTCCAGGGTTATTCAAGAGGTCCGCAAACGAAAATGACGAACAGTGGTCGCCGATAGAATTCACGGCGGAGTTCCGACCTGAAAACGACCTGTTCGCCGGCTGGAAGAAGTCTTTTGCTGAGCTACTCGGATTGCTTGAAACGGCTTTTCGTGGCCGCATTGAATGGTATGGTCGGAACTCCGACCGTACTTATCCTCTGGGCCGCTTTCACGATGCTCTTCTCAAAGGAAGTATACATCCCATCACTGACCGGATCCATATTGGCTGCTGCCCCGGAGAACGACGGGAGGTTGAGACAGTCTACCAGTGTATTCTACAGGCGATGAGGGATGACCCAACCCTTGAGCTGACAGACATTGCGGTGCTTGTTCCCGACATGGAGCATTATCGTCCCTATATTCTTGATGTCTTTGAGCGCGATAGAACTGCGACAGATCGTCCGCTTATACCTTACAACCTTTCTGACTACTCGGCTGCCAGAGAAAGTCACTTTGCAAGCGGTGTACGTGCACTATTCCAGCTGATCAGAGGCGATTTCACCCGAAGTGAGGTATTCGAGCTTCTCTATAATCCGTGCTGCCAGCATGCAATAGGAATTGATCGAGAAACAGTGGCCGAATGGCTGCGCCTCTTCGATGATGCTGGTATACGTCGTTTCTTCGATGCCGCTGATCGGAGTGCTCAGGTCGGAACTCCGACTGATGGAGAACGATCCGATGCCTTTACATTTCTCAGAGGACTCAGAAGCCTCTATCTCGGAATGTTCCTCGAGCCGGATGATCTCCTGAGTGATGGACTCCGCCCTCACTCCCTGTTCCTTGTCGATAGAACTGCCTTACTCAAACTCATCGATTTTGTGCAAAGGCTGTATCAGTGGCAGCAGGAATTGAAGCGGGAGTTTACAGGCAGAGAGCGTTTTGATAAAACAATGGAGTTCATTGATGGCTTTCTCTCGATTCCGGCATCGAATAATGAAGAACAGGAGGTCCGTGACCACATGGAGTCGGAACTCCGACTTTATGATCTGAGGCTTTTCAAGGATTTCACACTTCTGGAGCAGGCCATGCTCGCCTCTCTTACAGGCATCGCAGGTGGTCGTGGTCATTACCTTGCCGGAGGGGTCACCGTCTGCTCCCTTCAACCGATGCGACCGGTTCCATTCAGGCATATATACATCGCCGGCCTGGGTGAAGGTCAGTTTCCTCCCCGTGAGGATCGTTCTACCCTGAATCTGCTATCACGGGATCCCTCAGTCAGTGCCGGCGGGCTTCCACACAGCAATATAGCGACAGGAGAAAAGGCCCGGCTGCTTCTCTACGAAACCCTGCTCTCGGCGACCGATCGCATTGTTCTCCTTTATAACGGCCGAGATACGACCCGCGACAGGGAGCTTTTGCCGTGCTCTCCGCTGAATGAACTGATCTCTTATTTGAAGAAAGCGGATTCCCCCAAAACGGAGGATCTGGTTGAGCGCCTCCCGCTCAAACTTTACAGCCGTCAGTACACAGGTCGGAACTCCTACCTGTTCTGCAATCTCTCCCGACCGGATATCCGGCTGCTCAATCTATCCTCCATCAGAACCCCACCTCCCCCCAGCCCTTCCCTTGCGGCCGGAACGAAGGTCGATCAGCCTCTCGCCACGGATATCCAGATCGCCCATCTGATCTCGTTTCTGCGTCATCCCGTAGAAGCCGTTATCAAGCGCCAGATGCGTCTCTATGATAGCCGTATCGAAGATGACAGTCTTCATGACGATGAGCCTTTCCATATCACAGATGAAGAGATATGGGGGATGTCATCGCTTGTGATTGAAAGGGCTCTCATGCTCATGTCGGAGGGGACGTCGAACAGTGCCGGCACCGCGATAAACGATGCGGTTTCCTCCATTCAAGGGGAGTTTGCCGATCGTCTGCCTGTTCCCCCCTATGATGAAATTGCTCTTAAAAAGTACCGATCGCCTGACTTTATCGAGCTGCTTGAGATGGCGGGCCCGATCCTCCACAGCCATCCGTTCAGGCGAATCCGACTCGCTGACGAAAGCGCTGTGCAGGTGAACGTGAAGGGACGATCAATCCGTCTGACCGGCGAGATACCCTTTCTCTCGTATGCGGACGGGCATGCGACGATACTTCATGTGACCGACAGAAATTTCACGAACAGAGTTCTATTTCCTTTGCTGTTTCAACTTCTCGTACTCGAACGCACTCGGAGCTTCCGCTGGCATTCGTTCACGATCTGCATCATAGCCATAAAGAATGGGAAAACACAGTTATTGCAATACGCGAATAACCCTGAGCGCACACTCCGGAGCACATATATAGAGGATCTTCTCGATGAGTATCTCGCGGGAGATCTAAATTATCTTCCTCTGCGACTTGACCTCCTGAGCAAAGACATGTGGAAGTCCGATTTCTTTGACACTGCAGTTGGCGATGCAATCCGACGACGACTCGAAGATGAAGCACTTGAGTCCGAGGTAGATTTCATGGATCTTTTACGCGTCATTCCGCCAAAAATCGATGACGACATCCTCTCGCGAATGCGTAAACGCTGGGAGCCGATTGTGACGCTTTCCATTCCTGTCGATGATGGATCATCACGAAAAGGCAAATCAACTGATAAGACAGCGGAAAAGCAATCCAGAACGCAATCAAAAAAGCAAGCAGAGAAGCGACCAGCGAAATCATCAAAGAAACAGTCGAAGAAAGGATCTAAGTCATGAGTATGCAAGATCTGAATCATCCCTATGATTTCGATCTGTCGAAGCATGGCTGGATCGAGGCCTCGGCGGGAACGGGGAAGACCTTTACGATTGAGAGACTGGTTGTGCGCGCCATCGTGGAAGAGAAGATCCCTATATCTTCCATCCTCACCGTTACATTTACCGAGAAGGCGACCGGAGAGCTGAAAGATCGCATCCGCGGTCTATTACAGAACATCGTCGACGGAAGCCTTGCAGAAGGCGACAGACAGTGGTTCGAGGAGCAGCAACGCAAACATGGGGAGCAGGAAGCGAGCAAAACCTTCGCTTTCGTCAAAGAGTCCCTCGATAGATTCGATGAGGCGGCCATATTTACGATTCACGGTTTCTGTCAGTCACTGTTAACCGAGTATTCGTTCGAGCTCGGACGTCTTCTCAAGTACGAGCTTGTGAACGACAACGACCTGCTTGAGACGCTCATCCCCGACGCTCTGCGCAGGCTTCCGGTTTCGGAGTCCCATCTACTGGAGCGGCTTGTCCGATCCGAGTTCTGGAAGGTTACCCATTCCGGGGAGCCCCGCCTGGAAAACACGGTGCGCAATCTGCTTCGCATGCTGAAAGGAAACGTCGAGCCGCGCCTCTCTTCTGCATCCGAGGATTCGCCGATGCAGATCGTTCTTCGCATGGTGCGCTCGATTCAGGACAATCTTACCCGTCTCAAGGCGGAGCGCGGCTGGATCAGCTACGACGATATGATCCTGCATGTGCGCGATGCGCTCTGTCCGACTACAGATCGATTTAAAGATCAAGCGACAGACCGAGCTACAGATCAAAAGAAGGACCCCGATACGAGTCGCAAACTGGCCTCTGCCATAGGCGAACGCTTCCGCTTTGCCATCATCGACGAATTTCAGGATACGGACGCTCTGCAATGGGATATCTTCAGCGCCTGCTTTCTGGACTCCGGCCGTCACGTTAGCCGAACGTCTGATCGCAAATCCGACGATCGGTCGCCCCGGTTGATTCTTGTCGGCGATCCGAAGCAATCCATCTACGGCTTTCGCGGAGCGGATCTCAACGCCTACTTTAGAGCAAAGAAGCGCTTTGTTGCGCTTACCGAAAAGGGAGAAGCCCATCTTTATCGAATCAATCGCAATTTTCGATCATCGCCGGAGTATATACAGGCCCTGAATGCCATCTTCCAGTCGGAGGGTTATCCGTGGAACGTGGCCTCTGGCGACAATGATCTGGCTTACGTTTTGAAAGATTGTCCGACAGGCAATCGATGGGAAGGCACAGAGCTACCGCAGGGGCGCCGTCCGATGAACCTCTGGAGGCCCGAAAACGCTGACGGTGCCGCTGCCATTCGATTGGCTCATGCCCGTCATATCTGTAACGAAATCCGTTTCCTCACGGCAGGCGGACATGAACTCTGCAAAGATGGGAAGCGTCTGCCCGTGAGCTACGGCGACATCTGCATACTGGCCCGTTCAAAAAAAGAGGCCACAGGAATTCTCGGACATCTTCGCGCAGCGGGCATACCGGCCTCTTTCTATAAACAGGCCGGCGTATTTGAATCCGTCGAAGCGCTTGAGATTCTCTACGTGCTTGAGGGGCTTGCCGAACCGGCTCGCTCATCGGCAGTGCAGAAGGCGCTCCTCACCCGATTTTTTGGCATCTCTATAGAGCTGATCCAGGCGATGGATGAATTACCGGTCGACCATCCCTTTCGCGAGCGCCTGCAGCGCTGGCATGAGCTTGCCGGCGAGAATCGATGGCCGCAGCTTTTTCGCGAGATGATGACGGTCGACGAGTTATTCGCACTCGTACATGCCGATGCCGGAGGCTGGGAACGCAGCCTCACGAACTATGAGCAGATCTTTCATGCTCTCGAAGAACGGGCCCTTCGTAACGGCCTTGATCTGATCGGAATCGTGAGACAGCTGAAAGAATTGATACGCGAAGGATCTCTCGAAGAAGAAGAGACGCTGCACAAACAGGAAACCGAAGAGCAACGTGTGCGTGTCATGACCATCCATGCAAGCAAGGGCCTTGAGTTTCCGATCGTCTTTATCTATGGCGGCCTCACAGAAGGCACGAACATTGACTTCTTTCGCTTCTATGAAGAGGAGCATCCCGTTATCGTGCCTGTTCCATGGTTTGATCCCGATAAAAAGGAGCTCGACCGATCCGAATCGGGACTCCGCTATAAAGAGCTACATAAATCGTTTGCCCGGGCCGAGAATGCGCGACTCTACTATGTGGCGCTCACAAGAGCGGCGGTGATGTGCTATATACCGACCTATCGACCCAATCGCAATGCAGGCCCTGTCGGGACCTTCTTACAGGATGCCCTTGACGAAGCGATGAAACTCAGTCCAAACGTTTTTGCAGAAGTGAGAGACCAGCACCAGACGATAGCGTCCATAAGCCGGAGCCCTATCGACGGACAGAGCACGGCGCAGTTGCCGGAGCCTGTATTGCCGGCGCATCTACAGGAAAGAAAGGCCGATCTCCTCTCATATTCGTCAATTGTTCGACAGCGCGCGGAGCGCATTGATCGCGAAGAGCTTGACCATGACGCTTCTGCCTCTGAGGTTATCCTTGAGACCTCTGATGTCGATGTTCAGCCGACATCTCTCGACACGATCTTTCGCGGAGCGGAAGCCGGTAACTTCTTCCATGAAATACTGGAAAGGCTGGATTTCCAGGATGATGCCTTTCGCGAAGAGCAGCCCTCAGACTCCCTTTTCTCTGAAGATGTTTATCCGTCGCTCTCTACCCGCAATCGCTCGCTTATCCGACGCAAACTTGATCAATATGGCTACCGGACCGATTCAGATCACGAAGGTCCGGTTGTGCTGCTTTTGCACAGGCTCATGCGCACGCAGATCCTGCCCGGCTTCCGACTGTGCGATCTGAAACCGGCCGATCGTATCCATGAGATGGAGTTCGTATTCCGATATTCTGAGAATGTCGCCGGCATAAGAGGTGAGAGGTTCTTTACTGGCTTCATCGACCTGGTCTTTCGACATGAGGGGCGCATCTATCTGCTTGACTGGAAAACCAACCGTCTGCCTGCCTATGATCGTCCCCATCTTGACGAGGCCATGCGATCGCATCAGTATGATCTGCAGTATTCCCTCTATGCGCGGGCTCTGAGCGGATGGCTTGAGTCTCGCGGCCATGATCCGGTGGCGGAGTTAGGCGGGATGATCTATCTGTTTCTTCGCGGCGTCAGGCCCGGAGCTTCGGACGGTATCTTCTTCGAGACGGCAAGCCTCGAAGAGGTTAGCAGAAAGCTTGCCCGGGAGATCGGAGCATGAATTCGGCAACGCACATAGATCTGGTCGAGGCTTTGCGGTCGGTGGATGCGTTGGAGCCGGGTTGCCTCTTTATTGCCGGGGATCTACTCAAGATCTGTGACCTTGAAGCCCGTCGGAGTTCCGACCTGAAATATGTCTCTCTGGAAAATTCCGAAGTACGCAACCAGTTGAGGGATTTATTGCTGCTCCTGCAACTCTCGCTTTTCGAAGGCAATCTCTGCATCTCATCCCGCCCTGACGACACGCTGGATTTGCTGTCAAGGCTGGGCGTACCCACCCAGGTCGGAACTCCGACCGCCGAATCCCTTGCCGGCCTCGTCGCCGACCCCGCTCTCGAATCATATTTGCGTCCACTCTTCCACACAGGCATGCTCGTCAGAAAAACCGCCGGCAGCGCCTCATATCTCTTTCCGGGGCGTCAATGGCGGGCCATCGATCGCATCCGTTCTTTCGCCCTGCAATCGGCAACCCAATCCGCCACGTTCACGGACGACCAGCTCCGGCAGTGGTTCCGCGACGTCCTTGCAGAACGCCCGATCATGGGAGGCGAAAAGCCCGTCGCCTTCACAGCGCAGCAGCGTCTTGCCCTTCTGCTTGGTTTAACCGAGCCTCTCTTTGTTCTGTCCGGAGGTCCTGGAACAGGCAAGACGACGATCATTCTCAATCTGCTCCGGCTGATGATCCGGTCGGGCGTGCCGGCAGAGCGCATTCGCATGGCCGCACCGACGGGAAAGGCCGCCGCACGTATGATGGAGTCCATCGGCGGCGGTCTGCGTTCTATTGAAAAGGCGACCGATGCCGACAGGACTATCGAAACGCTCAAGGCGTCGACATTACACGGGCTTCTCGGCATCCGCCCCGGCATAGCACAGCCCGATTATAATTCAGCTAACCCTATCGATGCCGATGTCGTCGTCGTCGATGAGGTGTCGATGGTTGATGCGGTGATGATGTCGTCTCTTCTCTCGGCCATCGATCCGCGGCAAACGCGTCTGATACTGCTCGGCGACCGCGATCAGCTGCCGTCCGTGGAATCAGGCGCCGTTCTCGCCGACCTGCTTGCCCTTCTATCTGAGCAGGGAGAGGCGGCATACACCGAAGATGTTCTACAAAAGGCGGCGGATGTAATCGGCCCCGATGAAGCCTGGAATATGGCCCGTCGCAAACCCTCGGGGCCGAATCGCTACGTTCACCTGACCTATTCTCATCGGTCCGAGAGAGCTGTGCGCGATCTGGCCGCCTGGGTTAACTCCGGAGGCGAAGGACCATCTCCGCTGAAACCGGCCGAGGCTGCGACGCTGGAAGCCGGGCATGAAGGCACGTTTCTTTTTTCGCGGCCCGATGGAGCCGGCAGAGCTCATATAGAGTCGCTCATTCGCATCTGGGGAGCAAGCGTCTTTCCATCCGAGTGGGAGGCTATGCTTACCGAGCTCTCGCGCAAAGACGCTCCGACAGGAAGAACGATCACCGATCCGCAGACGATGGAGCTGGTGCGATCGCTATTTCGAATCTTCGATCGCTCTCGTATCCTGACCGTATTGCGTCGCGGTCCTTTCGGAGCGGAAAGCGTGCAGCGTATGTTTCAGCGCTATATGCTTTCGCGAGGACTTCGCGAGCGACGCGGACTTTTTTCCGGTCTTCCCGTATTGATTCGACGGAACGATCCGCTACGAGGACTGGCTAACGGCGATACGGGGCTCATTCTACAATTTCGGTCGCAGCGTTTTCTTGCGGTTTTTGACGGCAGTCCCATGACGGTCTTCTCGCCCGATGTGCTGCCGCAATGGGAGCCGGCCTATGCGATGACCGTGCATAAGAGTCAGGGGTCCGAATATGGAAGCGTGCTCATT
Organism: Leptonema illini DSM 21528; assembly: GCF_000243335.1. NCBI lineage: Bacteria > Pseudomonadati > Spirochaetota > Leptospiria > Leptospirales > Leptospiraceae > Leptonema > Leptonema illini. Next base: position 3,285,242 of record NZ_JH597773.1, read on the forward strand.
ATTCTGCCCGACGAGCCCGATCATCCGCTCATGAACCGGCAGATTTTATATACGGGCATCACGAGGGCGCGGAAGTCCGCCTTTCTGTACGGGAGTGACGATGCGATCCGTCATGCCTCCGGAAAGGCCTTGCGGCGCATAACCGGATTTGATTAGATGATCTCGAATCGACGTTCAGCGATTGTTGAACGTTTTTTTACATTTGAGGCGGCTTTTCGTACAGTTTTTCGGTCGTTTTCGAAGGCTGCCTTTGTTTTTGTGTGAGCAATTAAAATGACGCCAGCTTTAAAGAAACTTTCCTTTCTTCTATTCGCGCTGGCTCTGTTCCCCTTTCGCGCCGGCGCAGAAACGCCCGAGAAGCCCGGCCTCAAGCTCACGCTGAATCAAGCCTATGAGCTGGCTCTGAACCTGAATGAAGATGAGCAGATTCGCAAGCAGGAGCTTGAAATCGCCGAGGCGCGCTACCGACAGGCACTTTCGAATTACTTTCCACAGCTCTCCATCTACTATTCGAAACAGTATCGCGATCGTATCGATCAGAGTCGTACGCGAAGCTCCGATCCTTCGTCTCTTTTCGCGCAGCAACGTGCGCTTGAATTTGGAAGTTACTGGTACCAGTATAACGGTTCTTATGAAACGAGAGCGCAGCAGAATCCGTCACAGGCAGGCGTCAGTCTTACCTGGCCGATTTTTTCTGGCTTTCGCACCTATCACGAATCGCTGGCCGCCGACGAAGAGATCAAGGGGAAGGAACAGCTGAACGCCCGGGCGCGAGAACTGCTCTTTCGCGATCTCGCCGAGGTCTTCTATCAGACTTTACAGTACGAAGAGGCGGAACTTATTTATCGCGACGAAGCAAACGCCCTTCGCCGCCGTATCGCCGAAGTCGGTCGTCTTATTGGTCTCGGTCGCGCGCCTCAGGGAGATCTGCTCGTGGCACGATCTGATCTGGCGAATAGCCTTGTTCAGGCCGAGGCGAACAGGGCGCTGCTGATCGCATCAAAAGAGCTTCTTGGTTTTTTAATCGGTAAGCCTCCAGGAGAATGGACTCTTTCAGACGAGCAAAGTCTGCCGCCGGCACAGGCGCTTGAGGCATATCTGGAACGACTTGAAGAGCGCAAGGATCTGATCGCTTCATTACAGGCGATTCGAGCCGCAAGGGCTCGCCTCGAAAGCTCGCGCGGAGGATATCTTCCCGACGTCAGCCTTGACGGAGCCTATCTGCTCAATCAGAGCCCCGATTCGGGTCGCGACTGGAATATGACGCTTCGCATAACGCTGCCCATCTTTCAGGGCGGATCGACGATGGCATCCGTGCGCGAATCGAAGGCGAATCTGAAGATCAGCGAGTTGCAGCTCGACCGATTGCGTCGGCTGGCCACCTATGAGGTGCGTCAGGCCTATGCAGATTATACGGCGTCGGCAGCACAGCTTCTGCTCCTGCGAGAGAACGTCGAGACGGCGCGCGTCGCCTATGCCGTTCAATCGCGCGACTACGGACTGGGCGTCGTGACGAATCTTGAAGTGCTGAACGCCCTCAGTCGCTATCATCAGGCCCGGCTTGCACTTGCGCGCACCGAGGCCCTTTTGCGTATCAATCAACTGCGGCTGCATGTGGCGGCCGGCCTGGAGGAAGCGAAGTGAAGTTATCCGACCAGGCGATACGCCGCCCTGTTTTTGCGTGGATGATCTTTTTTGCCCTGATCGTGTTTGGCGCCGTTTCGCTCGGGCGCCTGGGCGTGAGCTACATGCCCGATATCGACTTCCCCGTTCTTTCGGTAACGGTGAACTGGGAGGGCGTGCCTCCGGAGTATATGGAGTCCGAGGTCGTCGATCGACTGGAGCGTACGATTATCGCCGTCGAAGGGCTCAAAGAGATGAGCTCGAGCGTGCGTCAGGGGACGGCGACGATCAATCTCGAATTTCAGATCGATCGCAATATCGACGCCGCCCTGCAAGAAGTGCAATCCGCTATCAGTCGGGTACGCCTGCCAACGGGCATTGATCCGCCTACGATCCGCAAGTCGAATCCGGACGATAGTCCCATCCTCTGGATCGGTCTTTCATCGAAGACGCGCTCGGTGCGCGATCTTTATGTCATCGCCGACCAGTCCATCCTCGATCGCCTGCAGCTTCTCGAGGGCGTCGGCGAGGTCTTCGCCGGCGGAACGATGGATCGCAACCTGCGCATCTGGATCGATCTTAATCGATTGAAAAAATATGAGTTAACTATCGTCGACGTTCTCGATGCGATCGCAAACGAACACAGCGAAGGAGCATCGGGTTACCTCGAAAATCCGGAGTTCGAGAAGAACCTGCGAGTGCTTGGCGAGGCTTCCACCGTTAAAGAAATCGAAGATATCCGAATCACAAGAAGAGGCGGGCGGCCGGTCTATTATTCCGACATACGGATTCGCGACGTGGCCCGCGTTGAAGACGGGCTCACCGATATGCGGCGTATTACGCGCGTGAACGGAATCGAAGGCCTGAGCATCGGCATCCGCAAACAGCGCGGAGCGAACGCCGTCGACGTCGGTAAACTGGCAAAGGCAGAGATCGAAGAACTGAAGGCCGATCTGCCCGAAGACATCGATTTACGAGTGAACTTCGACTCGACGGTATTCGTTGAAGAGGCGATTGATGAGACGCTTTTCACGCTTGTCCTTTCGGGCGTGCTCACATCGCTCGTTTGCTGGCTCTTTCTCGGGAACTGGAGCTCTACGCTTAACGTCATTCTCTCTATTCCGAGTTCTATCCTCGGTAGCTTCTTGATTCTCTATTTCATGGGGTTCACGCTCAATCTTTTCACGCTGCTCGCCCTCTCGCTTGCTATCGGTATCGTCGTCGACGATAATATCATGATCCTGGAGAATATCATCCGGCATTTTGATATGGGCAAGGATCGCGTGAAGGCTGCCCGAGAAGGAACGCGCGAAATCGCCTTCGCCGCCATCGCCTCAAGCGTCGCCGTCATTGCTATCTTTCTACCGATTGCGTTTATGGAAGGCGTGATCGGTCGCTTTTTCTTTCAGTTAGGCGTGACCCTGTCCGCGGCGGTCGCCCTGTCGCTTCTGGACGCCGTGACGCTTACGCCGATGCGCGCCTCGCAGATGCTGGTGCGCACGACTCGCGAGCCCCGTATCGTACAGGGCGTGCGGGCGATCATGGAATGGCTGACGACCGTCTATCGCTGGCAGCTGGAGTTCGCCCTGCGTCGTCCGCTTTTGATTCTTGCCGGCAGTGCTGCCGTCTTCGGTCTTTCGTTATCTCTTGTTTTCTTTATCAGAACGGAGTTTGTTCCTCCGCAAGATCAATCGCAATTCGGCATTCAGTTGCAGGCTCCGGTCGGATCTTCGCTTGCACATACGGTTACGAAGTTCGAAGAGGTGGAAAGGTATTTACAGAAGCGTCCGGAGGTTGAGCGTTTTCTCGGCATTGCAGGCGGCTTTCAGGGCGGTGAGTCGAACAGGGTAATGATCTTTGTTACACTGAAGCCACGGTCGGATCGCGATCTAAGTCAGCAGGACTTCATGGTCCAGGTGCGCAAAGATCTGTCGGCGATCAAAGGTGTGCGGGCCTTTCTCTTCGACCTCTCGACACGCGGCCTGACCGCACGTCGTTCGCAACCTGTCGAATTCAGTATTCGGGGCGGTGAATGGTCCGTCTTGAATGATAACGCTAAGAAGATCATCTCTAAGATGGAAGAGACGGGGCTCTATCGAGACATAGATACCGATTACAGAGAAGGCATGCCCGAGGTGCGCATCATCCCCGATCGCAAAGAAGCCTCTCTTCGCGGCGTCAGCATGCAGACTCTCGTGCAGACGGTCGGTGCCTCGCTGGGCGGGATTCGCGAAGGACGCTTCTCAAGCGATGGACGCCGGTATGATATTCGCGTGCGTCTCAAACCCGACCAATGGAGATCAGAGGCGGACGTTTCAAAGATCGCCGTGCGTAACGTACATGGAGAGCTCGTGCCGTTATCCGAAGTTGCTGAAGTGATCGTCGCTCCGACGGTGCAGACGCTGACGCGCATCGATCGTCAGCGCTCGATTCAGGTTACGGCGAATCTGGGCGAAGGCGCTTCACAGGGAGAGGCGCTTTCCGTGACCGAACGCATTGCCCGTGAGATTCTTCCGCACGGATACGCCTACTTTCAGGGAGGCGGCAGTCGCAGCTTCGACGAGGCCTTTCTGGGCATCTATACGGCGCTCTGGATGGGCGTGCTTGTGGCCTACATGGTGCTCGGCGCTCAGTTTAACAGCTTTCTGCATCCGCTGATTGTGCTTCTTGCTCTACCCTTCAGCGTAACCGGGGCGTTTCTTGCGTTATTCATAACCGATAACTCTCTTAACCTCTATAGCATGATCGGCCTTGTTCTGCTTATGGGTATTGTAAAGAAGAACTCGATCATGCTTGTGGAATTCACGAATGAGTTAAGAGCAAAAGAAGGCCTTGATGTGGGCCGGGCTCTGATCGAGGCGGGCACCATCCGACTGCGGCCGATTGTGATGACGTCGCTATCGACGATTGCCGCTGCCATTCCGCCTGCTCTTGCCATCGGTCCCGGCGCAGAAAGCCGCATTCCGCTTGCATTGACCGTCATCGGAGGTCTGACCGTGTCGACGGCATTCACGCTCTTTGTCGTACCGACGGCGTATAAATTGCTCAGCCGCTTTGAGCGTCGTCCGCCGAGCTTTTGAGGGCACAGTCTGTTCCGTAAAAGTGTTGATCAGACGAACAAACAATACATAGTGTACAGAAGCGGGGTTCCGATCGTGCTCCGCTTCCACACATATGAAATCGCTCACCCTCAGAACCAGGTTTATCCTCGGATTCCTCACATCCGGTCTTTTCATCATTATCCCTTCGGGCTCGCTCGCTCTCTGGACCGTGCGCGACTTCGCGCAGACCGAGAATCGTCGTGAGCTGATGGTGCTTGCGCGGCTGGGGGCCTCAGCTCTCGACGGTGACGCTCATTCGCTGATTGCGCCAGGAGACGAAGAGACGGAGCGGTATCGCAGTATGGTGCAGACTCTGCGCCGCTATCAGAGCCAGTCAGGCCTTGCATATTTTTATACCTATGTTCCGCATGAAAGCGATCCGACGAAGGTGCGCTTTGTGCTGGATTCTGACTCCGAAGATCCGGCGGCGATCGGTGAAGAATACGAAGCGACTCCCGAGATGCTTGAGGCCCTGAAAGGAGTGGAGGCGGCGAGTGAAGATCCGTTTACCGATCGCTGGGGAACGTTCGTTACGGGAGCGGCGCCCATACGCGATTCGTCGGGTAAAGTCGTCGCCGCCGTCGGAGCCGATCTACCCTATGAGACGGTGAGGCGCATCCAGATAACGATGATCGTCCTTGTCGGCGGAGCGTGTGCCGTGGCGCTTCTCTGTTCTGTCGGATTCGCCGTGATCGCTTCGCGCACAGTGATGAAGCCCGTGCATGACACGGTGCTTCGCATGGATGCCATTGCAAAGAACTCGGGCGATCTCACGATCCGCATGCCCGTGAATACGAACGATGAGATGGGCGATCTGGCTCGCAAGACAAACGAGCTCATCGCTAACGTTGCCTCGATAGTAAAGCTCATTCGATTCACGTCAACGCAGATCGGCTCTTCCTCTGAAAAGATGCAGGGGCTTCTTGATGAGGCCGCTTCGGCGACAGAAGTGATCGCCCAGTCGATGGAGGAGCTTACGGCCGAATCGGCGTCCTCAGACGCCCGGCTGCATGACGGCATGCAGTCGGTGAAAGAGCTATCGCGTTCCGTCGACGTTCTGACGGCCGAGTCCACCGCCATACATCGTCTGCGAAGCCAGGCCCAGAGCAGCGCCGATGAAGGACTGAAAAGCATCGCAGAGTTAAGCGCGCATACCGACGCCGGAACTAAAATCGGAACGGACGTCGTGCAAGCCGTCTCAAAACTCGAAACGAAATCTGATGAGATCGTGCGCATCATCGACGTCATCACCGAGATCACAAGCCGTACGAATTTACTTGCGCTGAATGCAGCCATCGAAGCGGCTCGAGCCGGCGAAGCGGGACGCGGATTTGCCGTCGTCGCCGAAGAGATCGGCAAGCTTGCCGACAGCACGACCGTATCGGCGAAAGAGATCTCGAATCACATTCAGGAGGTACGCACCTCGACCGATGCCGCGGCCCGGGAACTATCTCATCTTGTCGGAACGATTCGCGAACAGGTCGCCTTTGTCGATCGATCGCAGGAGTCATTCCGACGCATCGCCGATATCGTTCGAGAGATCGGAGTCAGCCTGGATCGCATGAAAGAGGGTATCGAGCATACGTCGGGCGTGCGAAACGAAGTGCTTTCCGTCATGGACTCCATCAGTCGTTCGTCAGAGGTGTTTGTCTCGACGATTGAAGAAGTGCAGGCATCGGCGCAGGAGCAGCATCGTACCGCATCGTCCATACAGGATTCGATGCGAGCGCTGAACGAGCTGTCACAGGAATTAACCGACGTCGTCAAATCGTTTCAAGTCTGACGCTTGCTTCCCGCATGCACTTCGCGCCACCCTGTATCAGAGAAGCGTTTCGCGCAATTGTTCGGCAAGCTCTACGGCGCTCAGACCGACGGGCAGAGCAAGCAGCAGCCCGTCGCCGTCGTTAAGAAGATAGTAGAAGCCCGTATGGTCGATGCCGTATCCGACGGCGGCGTTCTCAGATTGTTTATACATGACGCCGAAATCTTTTGCAAGCCTGTCGATCTGATCACGGTCGCCTGTAAAGGCTCGCAGCTTACGTTCATCGAACTGATCACGATAGGCCGAAAGCGTTTCGGGAGTGTCTCGGGAGGGGTCAAGGCTTATGAAGACGGGAGTTATACGGTTTCCGTCTCGGCCGAGGATTTTCACCGCCTTCGCCAGTTGCGAGAGGGCGGCCGGACACATATCGGGACAGTGCGAATAGCCGAAGAATACGACCTTCGGGCGTTCGATGCTTTTCAGAGCGACGGCGGCGCCCGTTTCATCGACAAGCGACGTCATATTCCAGGAATGAACGGATCTCTGCGGAGCTGTTTCCTTCTTACATGCGGTGAAGGAAAGCATCGCAAGAGATATCAGTATGATTAAACGGCTACGAACCATCCCATTGCTCCTCTTTCTGCCATGTGAATCTGATGCGGATGAAACATATACCTTCCTTTGTAAGGAAGACGGAATTCGAGAATGGCCCTTTCGGTCTGACCGAGCGTAATGACGTCGGTATGGTCGTCAGGCTGCAGTTTCGTTCCCGATCTGAAAACGTCGAAGGTCTGCGCATGCAGATGAAACGAAGCGACGGGTTCGTATTCGAGCATGTTGACGAGATAAACGCGCACAAGCTCGCCGACGTTAACCCTGATCGGGAATCGATCATAAAATCCGGCCAGCCCGTTCCAGGAATAGATGTCGTTGCGTCCACGGTTCTGAAGATCGTAACCGCTCAGAATCAGAACGACTTCGTGCGCCGGCGGCCGCCCTCCCGGAGGATCGACGATCATCGTTCCGAATAACCCCTTCGCCATGTGAAGAGCAAGCGGAGGGACATGACAGTGATACGGATGAACTCCGACAGGACCGGCCTTGATCGTGTAAAGCGTATCGGTGCCTCCTGGAATGGATTCCCAGCCGTCCTGATTCGGATCATGCGATCCGTGAAAGTGAACGGAATGCGGCTCGTTCGTCAGGTTGCGCAGACGAATGCGCAGCGTCTCGCCGGCCGTCGCCCGGATAACGGGGCCCGGAACCCTTCCATTGAAGGTCCAGGCGTTGAACGACGTGCCATGCGCTACGTTAACCGGTCGATTTATCGTCCGGACTTCGATATCACGAACTCCGGATTTCGCCCGCGAAAACGGCGGCAGGTAGCGGTCTTCCAGTTTTGCGGAGGCTCCATCATTTGAGGTGCCGGCAAAAAGCCATTCGCCATGTTCTTCTTTAAGAGGGCGCTCAAAACTCGAAAGGTAGTTGCGGTGAAGCCCCGAAGGCGGGTGTACCATGCTGCCGTAGGCGTTACCCGTGCGGCGCAGAAGCCCGGTTCCGTTACCCATACCGTCATCGCCTAACGCGAATCCCGAACCTGTCGCCGCCGTCGGATCGGTCGGCGCCGGGCCGAAGCAGAGCGGACCGCTCTGATCGACCGGAGCTCCGCGCAGGCGGGCGATGAGGGCCGGGATGGAGGCGGTGCCGAGCAGACCGACGCCTCCAAGCCCGAACCATTTAAGAAAGTCCTTCCGGTTCATCAGTAACGGGCGATGCTCGCGACGGCGATGAGAAGCACCATGAGGCCGGTACCGCCGAAAACAAGCACGTTGCGGACGAAGGCCGGCAGGCTGCTTTTGCCGGCGACGTGATAGGCAAAGGCGCCGACAAACGGCAATCCGATGATGGCCGCCGTCCAGATCGAGCCCGTACGGGTATCGACGTCGCTGCGACGCGACAGGTCATACAGAGCCAGCGGAGCCCAGATGGCAAGAAGGATGAACGGCACATAGTAGCCGTAGAAGTTGATCAGGATGGTGAAAAAACCGGGAGATGCAATCGTTTCGTTCATAATAATTACCTCGTTACTGTTGTAAATGTCAGAGTACCACAAGCACGGCGGCGATAAGAAAGACGAGGAAGACCCCGGCTCCTGTGGCCAGCATGCTGCGTCGAATATGTGCGGGAATCGTCGATCCGCCGCGCAGATGATAGGCAAGCGATCCGACGAAGGGAAGAAGCACAAGAAGCGCCGTCCACAGCGTGCGTCCGTTCGTACAGTCGCGCTGATGCATGTCGACGAAGGCAAGTGAAGTCCAGGCGGCATACACGGTTAACGGCAGCAGGAAGGCAAAGACGTGATACAGCAGACCGAGCACTCCGTAAGGGAGGACGGGCTGAATCGAACCGGCCGTGGCCAGTCGCGAAGGTCCGTATTCCTTGATATACTGTTCGGTCAAAGGATGATAGTCGGCATTGTCGACGATGCCCTTATTCTGCTCGAAAACGTTAACAGCCGGCTGAAGGCGATCTTTGACCGCACCGGGCATCTCGGGTTGGGCGGGCGGCACGGGTTGTGTTTTATAGTCTCCCGTTTTAGCCAGTCCGACCTTCGCTTCGATCATCATGGCCAGAGCTCCCATCATCATCGACAGATCGCCTCCGCTGATAACGCGGATCGGAGAGTCGCACGAATTCAGAGCAGACAACCCGTACGGAATCTGCGTGCGGAACTGGTTCCCCTGATAGCAGTTCCCGGTGCTCACCGGACCGACAAGGGCAAGGTCGGCGCGACCCGAATCCAGTACGATGTTGTCTTTAACGGTATTATCATACGACAGCCACAGGTTTTCCTGTAGGTTCGGGATGATCAGCACACCGTTATTCGCGTGGCCGAGAATGAGATTCTTTTCGATATCGTTGCGAATGCCGCCGGCGATCATGATGCCGTTACCGTACGACGGATACGTGAGCGCTTTAGCTGGAGCGTTGCGGTTGTTGTTCGAGACGATGATGTTGCCGATCAGCGTCGATTCGCGCTCCGGAGGGAGCAGCTCGCTGTCGAGCGTGTTCGGTCCGGCTCCGACCATGTTGTTCTTGAAGATGTTGTTGATCAGATAAAGATCGCCTCCGGAGTTCGTTCCCGAATAACCCATGGCGTTATTCTCGCCGATGTTGTTATAGAGGATCGCCCGGCACGGATAACACTGGCCGATATAAAAGGATGAATCGGGAGAACCCGAAGCATAAGAATGCTCGAAGATCCCATCTACGGAATCGAAGGCATACAGGCCATAGTCGCCGTTATTGTAGGCCGTCAGATACGATCCGCGGTAGCCTTTCACGCCCGTCCAGAAGAATCCGTTCAGGGTGGCGTTGCGCGCCGTCATGTTTTCGATGACGACTCCGTCCGCTCCGACGACGAGAATACCGTTGCCGCGAACAAACTCGCCGTCGATGATCGTTTCACTGCGGCTAACTCCGCGAAGAATCAAGCCCGGCGTGGTAACGACGACCTCTTCGCGATACACGCCTTTATCGATAAGAATGAGATCGCCCGGCGATGCGGCGTCGACGGCGTTCTGAATGGTCGGATGCTCTTGCGGAACCTTTCGCGTGCGGCCCGACCATTTCTCGGGAGCCGGTTCCGCCTTGCCCGTCACCTCGGCCTTATATTCAACGTCGCCGACGACGATTGTGGCGACCATGCCGAGTTTCCCGTCGGGCGTGGCATGGAACGAACAATAGTAGGGGAAGACGCCGTCAGCCGGATAGGTGACGCGGGTCTTTGCGCCGCCAAGCATCACCAGATCGCCATATGTCGTTTCTGTCGACCAGCTCTTGTCGACGGCAATCGCATTGTGAGGATTCAAACCTTTATTGAAGAACTCGATCTGTCCGCCTTTATGAATCCTCGAAAGAGGAGGCGAAAAGAAGTTGTCCATCATGGTTACGTGAGCAAAGCCTCCGCCTTCGCCCGGGGAGCCGCAGCTCGCCAGAAGAAGGAGAAGCGCTGGAATCGCAGTAAGCGCTGTTTTTCGCATATGTTTCTCCATAATCGGATGCCCTTGAGGCACGTTGCAGACTGGATGGTCTGTGAAGATCAGTCAAGCAGAAAAGGATGAACATCTGTTTGTCGATTCCTGCGTCGGAGTTCCGACCTGAAGTCTGTCGGAGTTCCGACCTGCATCCGCGGACACAGAGGATGGCCGCCGGAAGGCGTGGTCAAGAAGAATTTCCTTCCGTGAACGTAAGCAAGCGCCCATCCCCGATTAGAAAGTGCTTTCCTCGTGCCCCCGAAGCGACTTCGTGAACCTGATGCAGCGCCTTTCTTTCGGCAAGTTACCCGATCTTTTTCGGTCAGACTACTTCCTGCCTGTGCTTTTTCTGTTTTTTCTCTTCGTGGCCGGGACATCCCTCTGGAACCGACCGTTTGATGAGGTCGGTGACGAGGCCCTGATCGGACTGCAAACCGTCAGAGCGGGTCAGTTTGCTGAGGGAGTCGGGCCTTATTCCAGGGTCGGATTTCATCACCCAGGCCCGGTCAGCTTCTATTTCTATGCCGCGGCGGACAGGCTCTTTCCCTTTATTCAGGCACCGGGCCAGCGCTATCGGTTTGTCCAGTTTCTGTTAAATGCGGCGCTGTTGCTCTGGTTCTTCAGCCTGCTGCGCCGACTGATTCCGGGCCGGTCTGCGCTGCTCTATCTTGCGTTTTTTCTCATCGGCATCGCCCCCGTGTATCGAGATTTCTGGTTCAGTATCTGGGGACCTCTCGCCCTGATCATCCCCTACATGCTTTTCTTTGTTTCCTATATGGGGCTCAGTCGGGGGCGGCTTGATCATCTTTTGCCCGGCATGGTTGCCGCCGTCTTTATTCTGCATAACCATGTGAGCGGGATAACGCTGCTTGCTCCTCTTGCACTGGTCGCCTTCTGGAAGCTGTTTCGGCTGCGTTCGCAGTGGGCGCCGGGTCGCCACAGTCTGATTTCTGTCGGCATCGCCGTACTGGTGCTCCTGACCACATCGATCCCTCCGCTTGTTGATGAGTTTGCGGGAACGGGGAATCTCTCAAATATATACAGGTACTTTACGGGCCATGGGTCGGCTTCGCGTAAGTTCGACATTGTGCTTGTATACCTGACAGGCTACTATCTCGATCCTGTCAGGCCGTTGATTACCATGAATCCGATTCTCTGGTTCGGCATTCTAACAGGCCTTCCTTTGCTTGTCTGGAATCGACTTGATCCGATCTGGAGATCGCTTCATGCCAACCTGATGCTTGTCTTTTTTCTGTCGTTAGTCGCAGCCATGCGCATATCGGGCGATCTGGTTCCCCATCTTTTCTGGCAGCTTTATCCTTTCGTCGCATTCCATCTGCTTCTTGCAGCCGTCTCCATTGCATCGCTGATAACGATCCGGTTGCCTGAACCGAGACTCGTCGTTTTGCAAACCGCTCTCGTTTTGCTTGCCCTTGTGATAACGCTCTATCGGCCGAATCCTCTGCCCGCAGGTCCGACGGGCATCGAGAAGGTTATGGCAGAGATTCGTTCCTATCCGGGGCCATACCGCCTTGTGTTTCCGCGCGGATCAGCCGATCATGATCGCTGGGTCGAGGCAGCCGGGCTCGCCCTCAAGATCGTTCGCGAAGGGGGAAGCTACTGCGTTGATGAAGAGTGGAGTTTCATGTTTCCACACGGCTCAACATGCGCTGACGACTTCAGCGGAACCACTCTACGACTGACATCGTCGGATTCAGGCGCTCTGATCATCCGACGCGAAGACGGGGCGACTCGATAAGGAAATTATTCTAAATGAAGCGCGGCGTTTTCTTTGATCTCGGGCGAGTCCTTCTCGACTTTGATCTGATACCCTTCTTTGCCGAGATTGCCCGGCAGACGGAATCCGATCTTGCAACGGTAAGGAGCTCGCTTGCTAATGCCCGCTGGTTCGATCGCTATGAACGCGGGGAGTTTGATGATGACTCATTTTTCGTCGGCTTGCAGAAAATCACCGGATATGCAGGAGACGAGCAACAGCTGCGACGTCTGTGGACCGACATATTTACTCCGATTGACAAGAACATCGCACTGATGCATGCCCTGCGTGAGCGTTATCCGATCGGGCTCGTTTCAAATACGTCTCCGCTTCACATTTCCCATATAGAGCAGCGCTTCGATCTTCTCGCTCATATTTCCGTCCGCGTGCTTTCTTACCAGGTCGGCCTTATGAAACCCGATCGCCGCATCTTCGAGCATGCTTTAAAGCAGCTTGGCGTTCATGCAGAAGGGTCTGTCTTCATCGACGATCTGGAAGTAAATCTTTCGGGTGCGAAAGAGCTCGGTATGCACGTAATTCACTATCTACCCGAAGTCGATCTCGAACACGAGTTGGTGAAGCTCGGATTCCCGCTTTAGCGATCCGTCATCGTCGCTTCGCTGTTTTCGTTGTTCTTGTGTCGGATTCGATCCGGCCATCGACCATATGAACCTGTCGACCCGCCGCCCGCGCATAATCAGGATCATGCGTTACCATGAGGATCGTCGTTTTCTGCTCTTTATTGATACGACCGAACATCTCGATCACACGGTCTCCGTTCACAGTATCGAGGTTTCCCGTCGGTTCGTCGGTAAAAAGGATGTCAGGATCCATTATGAGAGATCTGGCAATGGCGCATCGTTGCACCTCACCACCCGACATCTGAGAGGGCAGCTTGTTTATGCAGTGATCGAGCCCGAACTCAGCAAGTAGGTGCTCGGCCTGCTCGCGCTTTTTTTCGTGAAGGCCGAGTTTACGCGTCGGCATAAGCACATTTTCGACGGCCGTCAGCTCGGGCAGCAGATAGTGGAACTGAAAAACGAATCCAACATGCTCATTGCGAAACCGATGCTGTTCTTTGCTATCCAGAGAATGTACGGAGCGTCCCTGCAAGAAAACCTCCCCCTCCGTCGGTTCGTCAAGGCTACTCAATATATAGAGAAGCGTAGACTTGCCCGAACCCGAGCGTCCGGTTAACGAAACGAATTCGCCTGCAGCTATCGTTAGATCAATGCCTTTCAATATCGGCATGGGGGGATCTCCGAAAGACTTGATCAGATTCCGGCAGCTGATGGCCTCGGCACTCTCACCCGGCCGCCGGGATTCTGCGGGCTGCACGGATTGACCGGACTGCCCGGATTGCCTGAAAGTGTCACCGCTTCTCTTCGCCATATCAGGTACCGCTTGACCGAATGATTTCGACAGGTGATAACCGGGAGGCCGCTCTCGCCGGAATAAAGCTCGCCACAAAAGAAGAAAGAAATGCCAGGAAAAAGGCCTTCACAAAAATCAAATAATCCCAGGAGATGATCATCACTCCCATGGCCGGCCTGATGGAACCAGATTTCGGAGCACTTCCGATCGGCATGCCATCGATAAAGCTGTTGGCTATGGCGCCGAGAATCAGCCCGAGAAAGGCGCCGATGAAACCGAGCAGTACCCCCTGGATAACGAACAGGCGAATGGTGTCTCCTCTGTCGAAGCCGACGCTTCGCAGAATGGCGATCTCTTTCTTCTTCTGATTCACGACCATGTTCAGAATATTATAGATGCCGAAGGCGACGACGAGGATGATGGTGAACGTCGTCGTGTTACGAACGATATCCTGCATACGAAATACCGATAGAATGCTTTCGTAGGTCTGATCCCAGCTCTGCACCTTATCGCGCGAATAGACCGCCCATTCGGTGGCGATACTCGCAGCCTGGGAAACGTCCTGAACACGGATAACGATATCTGATATCTCTCCCGAACTGCCCGTTACACGCTGCACTGTCGTGATTGAGGCGTAGACGATGGTTTCGTCGAGCATACGGTTGCCCGTATTGATAACGCCCGCAATGCGAAGAGGATACCGCTGACCGCGAGGCGTGACGATCTGCACATTATCGCCCTTTCGCGCACCAAGCTTCTCGATGAGACCGGCGCCCATCATAATCGTCGCTCCTCCGCGAATCAGATCGTCGAGATTACCCTCGGTAACCGACGACTCGATCGTCGTAACGCGTGTCTGCCGCTTTGGATCAATACCGATGATGCGGCCCGGGATGCTCGTGCTGCCGTTTACATAGATGACCTGCCGTGCAAGCTGCGGAGCATAAGCGACGACACGCGGATCATGATCGAGCTTTTCGAACCACCCGCTCGCATTCGTTAACTGAGTGCTGTCCGTTCTTCCCGATGGAGGTCTGATCCAGCGGACCTCGGTATCGGGAAAGAACACTCCGCTGAATGTCTCTTCGGTTAGAGACTCGTCGCGCGGCGAGATGCGGATCTGAGCATCGTTATTGATGAGCTGATCTGTAATATAGACCTGAAATCCGAGCATGATTCCCGAGAAAGTAACATAGGCGGCCGACCCGAGCATGATGCCGATGAGCGTCAGAATGGTTTGCTGCGGACGCGAGAGAAGTTGCCTTATAGCGAGAAAGAGCATGTCAGTTCTCCGTCGGCTTGCGTTCAGGAACGGAGAGCAGGTCAGTCTCGACGATGTCTCCTTCGATGAGTTCCCCCCATTCGCCGTTGATCACGCCGAGTTTCACCTGAATACGCTGCGTGCGACCGTCCCGTTTGCGACGAACCCCTCCGTTTTTGATGGCTGCAAGCGGTATTAAGAGAACGTTCTCCTTTCGCGCTACCTCGATGGCCGTATCGGCCGTCATATCGGGCAGCACCTCGTCGGGCAGATCGTCTACGATGACGCGCACGACAAACTGTCCTTCGTTCGGATAAATACGGTCGACGACTCCAGTCGATCGTTGTCCGCGGATGCTTTCAAAGCTGAGCTCCACCTTCTGTCCAGGGCGCACCTGGAGCGCCGACTCCTGATCGAGCGAATACTCCACATGAAGGCGCGTGAGATCCTGTAAAACGAGAAGCTGCATTCCGGTCACGACAAGCTCTCCAGGATTAACAGTGAGCGAAGTTACCGTCCCATCAAACGGCGCCTTGAATGCGGTGCCTGAATCCGACACAAGAAGCGTCTGCCCCTGGCGCACGCGATCGCCTTCGGCGACGGCCACCTTCTTTACGGCCATCGGAATGGCAGCCTTGATCTTAAAGACATGGTCGGATTTTACGGTCCCGAGGGCGTACACCGCTTCGGTAATGGCGCCTCTTCGCGGAGATACCATCTCACCATTGATGCGAAAAAAGGCGACGGTCAGTACAACGGTGATCAGAAGGCCCGCTGCAATGAGCGCATGCCAGCGATAGCGATGAAGGAGAGCGGTCATGATTCGCCAGTCTATCATGGGAACAGAGGCAGGCAAACGAATCTTTACGCCATGGGATGCGCTCTTTCGGACACACCAAACATCAGGGATGGATTGACCGGTTTTTTTAAATTCCTGTCAGAAATTTTTTCATCCAATCGGCTCGTTTTAGACCATATCTTTTCATGAACGAACAGACGCGCCTTGATCAGGAGCCGTATTATCGCACCCGGTCCACTTTGCTGATTCCCGAAGTTTATTTCAAGCGATACTTCTGGCGAAGCCCTTACATAAAAATAGGGCATTGGGCCCTTGCTTCCTATTTCGCCAGCCTTATGGAAGATCCCCAACTTGAATACAAGCTCAGCTTTCTTGAGGAAACAGGAAAGTGGAAGAAGCAGTATCAGGAAGAGGGGCAAAACATGGTGCGCGTTAACTTTTATCCCGACGACAGGGATTGGGGGAAGCTGGCTGCGATTTCGAATGCGACCGGATATTCCCGTTGCTATATTTTCGTCTTCCTGTTGCTAATCGCTATGGGAGTGATATGCCTTGAGAATGGAGGAACTCAATCATCCTTTGTGAAGGGTCACTGGAATCCCGTGGTAATTTGCTATGTTTGTGTAGATGCAGTCACCAGAAAACTCACAAGAATCCTGAAAACATAGCAGAATGACACGCCCACCACACAGAATACAAAAAAACCGCCCCTTGCGGGGCGGAAGGTAGAGTTTGCAGCAGGTTTAACTGAGGAGAGAGTGTTAACCTATCGCTTCTTTTCCTTTCTCGCCGGTGCGAATGCGGATCACTTCTACCAGATCGCTAATGAAGATCTTTCCGTCACCGATGTTGCCCGTACGGGCTCCGGCGATGATGGCGTCGATCGTCGGCTGAACATAATCCTCGTTCACCGCGATCTCGATCACGGTCTTCTTCAAGAGATTGACCTCGTGAACGACGCCCCTGTAGGATTCATCGTATCCCCGTTGTTGACCGCAACCGAGTGCGGTCGTAACGGTCATTTTTGTTACGCCGGCTTTTGCCAGTGAATCCTTAACATCTTTCAGCTTGTAAGGCTGGATGACTGCAGTAATAAGTTTCATAGTCTTAACTCCTTACTCCTTTGTTACTCGACGGTGTAGAAGGAGAAGCCATGATACGCCTCTGCTCCGTGTTCGCCGATGTCAAGACCCTTGAGCTCCTCTTCACGAGAGACCCGGATGCCGATCGTATACTTCAGGGCAAGGAAGATAACGAGCATGGTCACGAAAGCCCAGGCGATGATCGAGAACGATCCGATCAGCTGGACGACAAGATCCTTATCGGTTCCGAAGATACCGGTGGCAATACCGCCCCACAGGCCGTTCAGGCCATGCACCGGCCAGGCACCAACCGGGTCGTCGATTTTCAGCATATCAAGCAGCTTCACACCGGCCCATACGAGCACGCCGGCGACGAGACCGATGATGACGGCCTCTCCGTTCGAAACGGTATCACAGTTCGCCGTAATACCGACAAGGCCGGCAAGCAGGCCGTTAAGGGCCATCGACAGTTCAGGCTTCTTGTAAAGGAACCATGTAATCGCCATGGCAGAGACGGCGCCTGCGATCGCAGCCAGCGTCGTGTTGACGGCGATGAGCATGACTAACGCCGTATTCTCCGCTCCAACGATTTTGAGTTGCGAACCCGGGTTGAACCCATACCAGCCGATCAACAGAATAAAAACGCCGAGTGTCGCGAATCCGAGGTTATGGCCCGGAATGACCTGCGGCTTGCCTTCGGGAGAGAAGCGACCGATGCGAGGGCCGAGCACGATGGCTGCGGCAAGGCCTGCGAACCCACCGACGGCATGCACGACAAGCGAACCTGCAAAGTCATGGAATCCCATAACGTTCAGCCATCCGCCGCCCCACTTCCAGTAACCGCTGATCGGATAAACTAGACCGACGATGAGAGCAGTGTAGATCATATAGACGCCAAACTTCAGACGACCGGCGACGGCACCCGATACGATCGTCGCAGCGGTGGCAGCAAAGGCTACCTGAAAGAGGAAATCCACCTGCGGATGCAACACACCCGGGCCTGGAGCAAAATCAGCGCCAGTTTCGTTCAGGAAGAAACCGCCCCATTGGAAGAACCCACCAGGCACACCCGGATACATGAGCTTGTAGGCGAAGAGATAGAAGATCAAGCCGCCTACAGAAAAGTCCATAAGGTTCTTGAAAAGAATATTCACCGTGTTTTTCGCCGAGTTCAGTCCCGATTCGACAAGGGCGAATCCGGCCTGCATGAATATGACAAGCACGGCACAGATGAACAGAAAGAAGTTGTCGATCGCGTATTGCGTGATGGCAATATCGGCAGAGGGGTCTGCGGGGGCAGGCTCGGACTGTGCATAGAGCCCAACGGCGAATGTCATCGCCATTCCGAGCAGGACCCATAGCAGCCGCTTGGCTTTGATCCGTTTCATTGAGAGATCTCCTGGCATTGATTATTTTGCCAGTGTTATAGCAAGATCTGTGCCAGACGCTGAATGTCACGCATGGTGCATGATGTTCAATTTATAGGCACATCCAGAAGTGGCGGATTCGATACGCGTAAATATTCTGCACCTCAAAATCGCTGCAAACTCGGTACGCTACAGATCAGGATAGTACGATGACAGATCAAACAGCCGATCGTCCGATAGAGATGGACTCCAGAACAGGCCTTGCCGCTTTAATGGAGTGTGTGACCACTTCTCCGACAATAACCAGCACCGGATCACCGGGCAGAAGGTCGAGATCATGCTCTTCGATTTCGGCGAGAGTACCGACCCACTGGCTCTGATCGGGAAGCGTTCCTCTGCGCACAACGGCTACAGGCGTGCAGAGCGACCCCATATCGAACCGAAAAAAAGCGTCGCGAATCTCCTTCAATCTGGTGCCGCCCATATAGAAGACATGGCTCATGCCATCAGTCGTCAGGTCGCCAAAATCGGCAAGCGGTTCGTCGCGTTTGCGATGTGCAGAATGAAACCGCAGCGAAGAGGCACAGTCTCGATGCGTGAGCGGTAGCAACAAAGAGGCGGCCACTCCCGACGCAGCCGTAACACCGGGCACAACGTCGCATTCGATCCCACGGCTGTGAAGGTATTCGACCTCTTCACCGCCTCGCCCGTAGATATACGGGTCTCCGCCTTTCAGGCGGCATACAAGCTTATGAGAACAGGCAGCTTCAAAAAGAAGCTCATTGATTTGATCTTGCGGTAACGAATGGCATCCCTTGGATTTTCCGGTGAATATCTTCACACAATCCGGACGCGCATAATTCAGGATCGAAGGATCGATGAGACGATCAAAGAGGATGGCGTCTGCCTGCTCGATCATGCGCACGGCGCGAAGCGTGAGCAGTTCCGGATCTCCGGGACCGGCTCCAACCAGAACAACCTTTCCGTAACGTGTCATACCGACCTCCTGAAAAAAATGGCCGGTCGAAACCGGCCCAGGTTTACCCTCATCAATAGATGTCGTTTTTACTGTTGTAAACGTTGAACTTGCCTGTGGGCGTAAACACCCAGCTCTCGCTGATTTTCTTTTTCAGCTTCAGCGTCTTATCATCGTAGATGTAGATGCTGTTGTCGAGCCATCCGGAAATCCAGACCTCGTTCCCGTCCTTGTTGTATTCCATGTGCACGATACGATCCGGGCTGACCTTGATGTACTGCATCTTGCCCGTATCAATGTTATACACACCGACTTCGCCGTTCACGCCGGCCTGCGAGGACAGCGGCATATCAACCCAGAGGTTGCGCGAATTCGGATGCGTTTTCACAAAGAGCGAACCGGCGGATTTCATCGGGATCTTCTCGACGACCTTCCATGCATGCTGCGGATGTCCGGCTGGATCGACGCCGATGAGCGTGATCACTTCTTCACTGATATGCGACGTCGCATATACAGGTCCGAATTTCGGATGCACGAAGTTCGCGCCCCGACCCGGATGCGGACGGTTACCCGTCTCGATACATGGTTTCGCGCCGACCTTCACGAGCTTTTTAGCGACGACGTCGATGACGCAGAGGCTGTTTTTCGCGTTGGCAGCGACGATGAAGTAGCGCTTTTCTTTCGATCCGGGGAACGATACCCAGCCGCCGTCATGCAGAAAGTTATCCGCAGTGATGCGAGTTTCTTTCGGCTGCTTCGGATTACGGTAGTCCACAAGATAGACCCAGCCCGACTCTTTCAGGTTGATGACCCAGAGAGGCTCGTGGTCCGAGGCGACGATCGAGGCGACGCGTACTTCGGGAAGGGCGTTCCCTGTCTTCCAGTCCTTCGAATCGGCCACCGAGGTGATGCTCAACGGCTCGAGAGTCTGACCGTCCATGATGGCATACTGGAACGGAGTGTAGCAGCCGACGATGGCGTACTTATCTTCGTATCCATGGGCCTTCGATCCGTCGACGGAGCGAGCGTCCCAGCAGGTACGACCGCGGGCCACGACTTTCGGCTCTTTATACCAGAGGTCGATCAGCGCAAGACGTCCGTCACGGCCGATGACATAGAAATAACGACCCGAATGCGACGAACGCAGAATATGAACCGCTTTGCCTGTATCGACGACGGCGATCTTCTTATGCGTCGTTCCGTCGATGATGGCAACCTTGCCCGCATCACGCAGCACGACTCCGAAGTAGTTCAGGAACTGGCCGCCTGTCGGATCACTCTTCGGACGATCGGCAACAGGAACGATAAGCTCCCATTCTTTTTTCGCCTCTTCCATTCCGAGCTTCGGAACTTCGGGCGGATCCATCTGCACGTAACGAGCCATCAGGTTGATCTGACGCGCATCGAGAATCTTCTCTTTGCCCCAGGCAGGCATTCCTTTCGGAGAGCCGTTCTCAAGCATAGCCTCGATAAACTCCTGGCCCTTAGCGCGAGTTCCACCACCCTCCACTTCTTTCGCATCGGCAATATGCGTTGCCGGAAGCAGCGAAGGACCGGTTGCTCCCCAGCGCTTTGCGCCGTGACAGCCCGAGCAGCGATCGAAATAGATCTCTTTTGCCTCGGTGAATTCCTTATCGCTCAGCGGTTCAAAGGCCTGGGCCGTTGCTCCCTGCTGATCCTGCCATTTGAAGTACTCGATGACCTGGTCGATCTCTTCGGCCGTCAGACCGAATTTCGGCATGTGGGTCGTGTACTTCTTGCTCAGCTCCTGCGCCTGCGGATCACTTTTCAGCATGGCAGCCGGATCATCGATCCATTTCTTGATCCAGTCCGCCGTGCGTCGTTCCGTAACGCCTTTAAGATCAGGCCCGGTGGCCGAATCTCCTCCGCCGAAGTTGTGGCAGGCCACACATCCCTTCGACATAAATACCTGTTTTCCGGGCCCTGTGAATTCAGCCGTTTCCTTTTTCTTCTCGCATGCGACTGCGAGAACGAAAAGAGCAACAGTTGAAAAGAGGACCGCGAATTGTGTCTGTTTCTTCACTCTCCACCTCCGTTTCCTATCCGTTTGTCAGATAAAAAATCAGCGCATCCATCTGGCTCTCTGTGAGCCTTGTGCCGAAATCCTGGGGCATGATATCTGTATAACCCGGTACTATATCTCGCGAAGGCTCGATAATCGACTGTCGTGCCTCCGTTCCATCCATCGTTATGCGAAATCGATGCAGCGATGGGCCCGTCAGTTTTTCGTCCTCCATACTGTGGCAGGACTTGCAGTTCATATCAAAGATGACCTGTCCCTGCTGCCACAGCTCTGAATGCGTCGCAACGGATTGCGTCTTCGCCTCGCACGCAACGAGCGCAGCGAGCGCATAAAACGCTACCAGGGACAGCGACCATTTCATGCAGGCACTCGCTCCAGATGCCGCTCTCTCCACGCCATCTCGGCTGCCGTAAAGTAACGCAGCCGGGTCTTCTTGAATTCGCGAGTCGATTCCAGCAGGATGTATTTATCGCAGCCCGAAAGCTCAGAAAGCCGCCGAGCCGCTTCGCCGACAAAGGTCATATCGGGACCGTGCAGCATCGTATAAAGGTTATACGGGAAGCCGGGAGCGACGTCTCTCGAATAGCAGTGGCTGACGGCCGTATCGGTGAGCATCAGGGCGCCGACGTCGGTGATACGACTCTCATCGACCTTCCAGCAGGTCATCGCATTTGACTTCACGCCAAGTTTACGATGATGAAAGGTGGCGACGTATTTGCGAACGCTCTTGCCTTTCTGCGAAGATAAGAATTCGAGCAAATCGTCTTCAGCGAGACCATGCTCGGCCGAAAGGCTTTTAAACGGACGACTGCCCAATGGAAGATTGCTCTGAATGGCGCGAATGATTCTCTGCTGTTTCTCATCGGGCTCAAGCAGCTCCTGCGAGAACGTCAGTGGATGCCCGACCGTTTTATTGCATCGGTCGATCAGATCAAAGACGACACCGATTTTAAAGGTATGCCTGCGACGCAGCACATGAAAGGGACGTACGCCGGTCAATCGTTCGAGAGCTTCGATGTGGCTTTCAATCCCTTCGTGTTCAGGAGCTGCAATCGTGAACCAGATGTTATAGAAGTGCCGGCGCTCGTAGTTATGCGTTACAAGCGGATGCTCTGAGATTACCGACGCCACCTGCTCGACATTTGAGGCAGGTACGGCGCCGCATACAAGGGCTGATTCGTATCCGATACGGTCGCCTTCCATGACGGCGGAAATCTCGCGCAGGCGTCCGCTATCGCGCCAGTCTTCCATGATGCGCAGGATCTCGCTCTCGCTTACGTTCATCGTATCGGCGAGGGATTGATATGGCCTTTCCGTAACGGGAAAGCCCTCCTGCACGATTCTGGCTAACCTGTTCTCTTCTTCGGCATTCATAAAAACCTCGTTTACAGACCTGTTTGAAAAGCGCGCCAGACGCCAAAAATGCCCGACGGTGATTCGACGGGCACACGGTGAAGAATACGATAGCTCTTTGCATCCATGACGATCAGCTCGTTCGTCAGATTGCTCGAAATAAAGGCCATATCTCCTCGCGGAGTAAAGCCCATGTGATAGATACGCTTGCCTGCATCGATAGACTGAACGATCTTCGCCGTCTCAAGATCGACGATCTCGATATGGCCGTCTTCGGACTCTCCGGCGAAGCTGACCCAGAGATATCGTCCGCCCGGATGCACCATCGCATACACAGGCGATCCGGATAACGCAATACGGCCTTTAAAGCGCAGAGTAGAACGATCAAGCATCTTCAGCTCGTTCTCGTCCGCCGCCGGCAGATAAATGGTATCCTCCGAAACCGCCCAGGCCTCCATATGAGGCATTTTAACCGGACGATTCTGCTGTGCGGTTCCGGAGGATAGAGTATCTGACAGAAGTATGTTTTTTGTTTTGCCGTTTCTCAGATCCAGCGCGGTGATCTCTCTTGAATTAAAATGACCCGTAATATAATAGCGCGCATCGGGTGTAATCAGTGCATCAAACGGAGCCGATGAAGCGGCAGGAAACGACTCCACCGTGTATTTCAGGCCCTCGGGATCTCGAACAAGCTTCCAGATCTGCGAGCGATCCATCAGGGCGCCGAGAAAAGCGTTATCCGGAGCATCGACAAGACCCGTGACGCGTGATTCCTTCTCGCCATCTCTCAGGGTCGGGATCTGCTGTAAAACGGTGAAGGATTCCGTATCGATGAGAGTGATCCCGCCGGGCTTGTATCCGGCGACGGCGACGACTCGCGAATCTGAAGAAATAGCAAGGCCGATGGCGTTCTCGGCACAATCGACCGTACCTGCATGGCTCAAATCCTTCATGCGAATGCGATGCAGCTTGCCGTCACGGGCGGCGATATAACCGTACTCGAGGGCCTGATCGAACACCATCGAGGCATGACGCATATTGCCGCCGATATTGATGCGCTTCACCAGCTCGCCGGTTCTGTAATTCACAACGGCGACGTTACCCGCCTCCCTTTCAACGACGAAAAGCAGCGAGCCCGGTCCCGGATAACTCTCGGTGCATCGGGCGTTCAGAGCGAAAAAGAATGCGACCGCAGCGAGCAGCGAGAATCGGCGGGCCATACGACGCGCCGTTCGGATGAAGGATTTCTGCGCCTGCACATCTGACTCCAAAGTCCTGTTCATCGCTTTGCCTCCACACGCGAAGCCGACTCCGCCGCGATGTCTTCTTCGGTTAAATAGCAGGAAGGATCGTCGCCCCAGATAGATCCACCGGCAGCAAGAGCGCGCTCTCTATGAGAACCGCGGCAGACGGAAAGATAGCGACAGCGAGCACAGCGCCCCGTTAACAGAGTCTCGCGTTGCCGCAGATCGGCAAAGAGCGGACGGCTCATAATCTCAGCAAGAGGCAGTTCAAGCAGGTTCCCGCTTGCCGTGCCTCTCCAGAACTGATCCGGATGAACGGCGCCTTTATGATCTACGTTAATGATCTTTTCGCCGGCAGAGTTGCCGCCGCGACGCAGAAGCGCCTGCCAGACGACAGAAGCGGCCTCATCGCCAAGATGCGTCTTAACGAATGAATACAGCGCCGGGCCGTCGGCGTCGTTTCCGCCTGAAACAAGCTTGAGGCCGGACTGGCGGCGCAGCAGATCAAGGGCCGTCGCAAAGAAGCCTTCGATTCTAAATCCGCATTCCTCGGCCTGGACGTCGTCGGCCATCATATCGACAGCGCGACCGCCATAAACAAGATGCGAGAGATAGAACCGATCCACGCCATGCGTCTCGGCCAGCTCAAGAAGGGCGTCCAGATGCGCCGCATTGGCCGACGTAAGCGTCATCCGCATACCGGTACGCATGCCGACCTGACGGGCGTTTTCGATGCCGGCCAGTGCCCGCTCAAAGGCATTGCGCAGTCCGCGATAGCGATCGTTGAAATCGGGCAGGCCGTCGACGCTGACCCCCGCATACACGATGCCGGCGTCTCTCAGCGATCGAGCCCGTTCGGGCGAAAGCAGAACGCCGTTCGTCGAAAGATGACACGATATACGGCGCTCTTTCAAGAAAACGGCTAACTCTTCGACGTCGTTGCGCAGAAGCGGCTCGCCGCCCGACAGGATGACGACGCGCACTCCGGCCTCTTCAAGTCGGATACCGATCGATTTTAGATCATCAAGGCAGAGCCCGTATTCGCTTCGACCCTTTACGGCCGACGAATAGCAGTGCGGACAGCTCATGTTGCAGCTATTGGTAACGTTCCAGACGACGACAGGGGCGGCGCCACCGTTCCTTTCAGGAGAGGAGAAGGAAAAGAGGTCCTTCGCAGAGGCCATGCTGGCCTCGAGAATTTCCGTTACTGGTAACACCGCGAATATATATTTAATACTCCCGAATACTAATTCAAGCGGAAAAAATATTTTAGAACAGGAATTCCGATATTTTTGCAGGGAATGAGAACCATTCTAAACTCGCGAGGCCATACCCCCCTCGGGCATTTTAACATTGAAAACAAAGGAGACGGCTCGAATGCAGGCTGCGAATATTTAGAGGGGACTATGCTTTCTCGATTCCAGAGCGCCAGGGTTATACGCGCCGACGCCGATCAGCGACCGGCAGATTCTTTTTGTGTGCCTGAACTAAGAGCCGTCCCAGAACGGATTCAGCAACGAAGGAAGCGGTGCCCTGTCCTGAAACTCAAGAGGGGTTCAGGACAGGTTCTAAGAAGTGACTCAAAAAAAAAACTTCATTGAAGGCCGAGACGCGTGTAGATGGCCCCGATATTACGCAGAAAATACTGCACGTCGAAGATGCGCTCCACGTCTTCGGCCGAGAGCAGCTCGGTAAACTCCGGCTGTTGCAGCGCCTTCTGCTTCAGGCTTGTGGCCGGATCGGCCCATACTTCCATGCTTGCCGTCTGTACGCGACGATAGGCCTCTTCGCGCTCCAGGCCACGGTCGATGAGATTGAGCATCAGCCGCTGCGAGAAAACAAGTCCACGGGTGTGATTGAGCACACGATCCATGTTGTCGGGGTAAACGTTCAGGTTGCTCAGAACGTAGAACATCTTATCGAGAATATAATCGAGTGCGATGGTGCTATCGGGAAGCACAACACGCTCAGCGGACGAATGCGATATATCGCGCTCATGCCACAGAGGCATATCACGGAATCCGGTCATGGCATTGGATTGTATAACGCGAGCAAGGCCGCAGATGCGTTCGCAGATCACGGGGTTACGTTTATGCGGCATGGCGCTTGAGCCTTTCTGCCCTTTTGCGAAGGGCTCTTCGACTTCGCGTCCCTCTGACTTCTGTAGAAGGCGAATCTCCTGCGCCATGCGATCGAGACCGCCGGCGATAACGCCGAGCACCGAAAGATAGAAGGCGTGCCGGTCTCTGTTGATGACCTGTGTGGCGACTGGCTCGGGCTCAAGACCGAGCGAACGGCAGACCTCTTCTTCAAGGGCCGGTTCAATATTCGAGAACGTACCGACGGCGCCTGAGAGCTTGCCGACGGCAACCTGACGCCGCGCCTCGATCAATCGCTCTTCATTGCGCTTCATCTCGGCATAGAAATGCGCGAACTTCAGGCCAAGCGTCGTCGGCTCGCCATGAATGCCATGCGTGCGTCCGACCATTACCTGATCTTTGTATTTGATCGCGAGCAGGCGTGAAGCCTCGATAACCTTGCGAAGGCGAACAAGCAGCAGATCGGCGGCGCGCACCATCTGCAAACAGAGCGCCGTATCGCCGACGTCAGAGCTCGTCATACCGTAGTGCACCCAGCGTCCGGCAGGGCCGACATGCTCTTTTACACTTGTAAGGAAGGCGATCACATCATGCTGCACTTCCTTCTCGATCTCTTCGATACGCTGCAGATCAAAGCCCGCCTTAGAGCGGATGGCCTGCATATCTTCGGCGGGGATCAGTCCACGCTGATGCCAGGCCTCGCATACGGCAATCTCTACCTCAAGCCAGATGCGGAACTTATTCTCAAGAGACCAGAGGCCCGAGATTTCAGGATTACTGTAGCGATCGATCATGGGAACAGTTTCCTGATACGGGCCAGGCAAGCAATATCTTTCAGGGAGAGTGGCCGGCCATCGAGCTGACGGGATCAACCATACTCCAACAGAGACTCCGATAAAAAATATTGATTCAAATAAGCTCATGCAGCCCTATTTCATTTCAGCGGCATGAAACTGGCACTACTCGACCAATTCGTGCTTGCCGTATATGCGGACGAAGCTTTACGCTTCGAGAATGTCCCGGCGGCGTGTTAGGAAGATGGGATGAGCGAGTACATAGGGCGACGATAAGGATGGAAGATGGCACAATCAGAATATGACAGAGTAAAAGAATGGCTGGACCGGGCCCCCCGTGAACTGCTGGTTCGCCTGCTCTGGGATCAGGCCCTGTCTAACGATGAGTTCTTCGAGCGACTCAGTGATCACGTCACCCTGGCGCAGTCATCGGACGGAGATTCGGCAATCGCTCTCATGATACGCACCGCTCTGACAGTGGATGGCTTCCTCGATTATCATGCAATGCGACCATTCGTGCGTGTAGCACAGCAGGTAGCCGATCTTCTTGCCAGCCACCTGACCGGTGAAGGGGCCGCGGCGACTCTGCCTCTGGCGCATCTGGCCATGAAGCTGGGCATTGAGGCCTACCAGAAGGGCGACGACTCAAGCGGTCGCTTTGGCGAGGTTCTGCGATTGATGGCCGCAACACACCTTGAAGCGGCTACAGGCGCCCAACCTGATCCGGTGGCCTTTGCCGAAGACCTCTTTGAGCTTTCTATCATCGATGACTGGAGATTCTTTCCTTTCAAATCGTATTCTCCTCTATTGAAAGAGGATGGTCTTAACCGCTACCGTCAGCTTGTGCAAGAGGAATGGGATGGCCTGTCATCCTTAGAGCCGGATCAGCGTCCGGCCCGTGGAAGCCGCTTTATCGTTACAAGTATGATGGAAGAGATGGCACGTCAGAGCGGAGACGTCGATGGCCTGATTGATATCAAGATAAAAAGCCAGAGTTTGAGCCACGCTTTCGGGTACCTGGAAATCGCTCAAATTCTTCACGAAGCCAATCGGAGCGATGAGAGTCTGGATTGGGCCGAGCGTGGTCTGGCCGCCTTTCCGGATCGCCCGGACAGCAGGCTCATCGAGTTTCTTGCAGCCGAGTACGCTCGTCGCGGCCGACACAACAATGCCATCGCCGTGGTGTGGACGTTGTTTAACGACAGGCCTGACGTCGAGTCCTATGGCATGCTCAAAACCCAGGCCGAAGCGGTCGGAGAATGGGCGAAGTGGCGAGAGAGGGCCTTCTCTTATGTGAGAAAGAACAGGACGGGGCAACAGGAAAGCAAGCCTTCATACCATCTTGAAGAAGCGACATCGACCATTGTCAGGATTCTGCTCTTTGAAGGAGATCCGCTTGCAGCCCTCAAGGAAGCCCGTGCAGGGAAATACGATGGCCATCTCTGGTTTGATATCGCCGAGGCCCTCGAGCCGATTATTGCTACGGAGTCCGTTCGCATCTATCAGGAGCGTATCGACGACATTATCGACCTCAAGGGCAATCGTGCCTATGACAGGGCAGCTGATCTCGTACGCCATATTCGTAAGCTCATGACCCGGCTCCATCGGCAAGAGGAATTCCTGCCCTGGCTTGATACGGTGCGGCGTCGGCATAAGGCGAAGAGCAATTTCATGAAGCGCATCGAAGGGATTAGGTAGGGCATCGTGTTTATAGGGCATGTGAGGCAGGAGGATGGGGGTCAGTGGCGAATTCAGCCACTGGCAGATCACCTGATCGGAACGGCACGACTGTGCCGCAAGTTTGCATCAGCCTTCGGGATGGGAGGCCTCGGGCACGTGATTGGACTACTGCACGATCTGGGTAAGTATAAAGCGGCGTTTCAGGAGAGGATTAAGGGAAGGTCCGGCTATGATCCGGAGGCCCATGTCAGCCGCGTCGATCACGCAACGGCCGGTGGGCTGTGGGCCTGTAAACATCTTGGCAGCGGAATCGGGACACTGGCCGCCTTCCCCATTATAACACATCATACAGGCCTCCAGAACCTCATGGATATGAGGCATCGTCTATCGGATGAAGGCCGCGAGAACCAAGCTCTCGCAGAAGTTGAGAATGTTATGGAAGAGTCGGTGGCTGCTCAGGTTAAGCAGACGGATATTGAGCAGGAAAATATCAGCCGATTTGGAAGCAACAAGGCGTTACTGGTCCGCATGCTTTTTTCTGCTCTTGTTGATGCGGATTCGCTTGATACGGAAGCCTTCATGGCACCGATGAAGTCCGATTTGCGTCTCAGTTCTGTGCATGTATCTGCGGATGCCCCCTCACAGATAAGTCATCTGCACAAACATCTTATCGCTTCCATCGAACGATTGGAAGGCGGATCGCAAGATACATCCGTTAACCGCTTGCGACGTGAAATTCGAAAGGAAGCCCTGAGCAAAGCAGCCCTGGTGCCCGGCTTCTTTTCTCTGACGGTACCAACTGGTGGAGGGAAGACCCTGACCTCTCTGGCTTTCGCCTTAGCGCATGCCTGCTTGCACGGCAAACGACGCATCATCTACTCTATTCCATTCACAAGCATCATCGAACAGACGGCCGATGTCTTTCGTCGAGCCCTCGGTGATGCTGGTGATGACGCCATCCTCGAACATCATTCGAGCGTTGAACCCGAGACGGAAAACGCACGCAGCCTGTTGCTGTCTGAGAACTGGGAAGCGCCGATCATCGTCACAACCAATGTTCAGTTCTATGAATCTCTATTCGCCAACAAAAGATCACGGGCACGAAAAATCCACAATATCGTCAATAGTGTTGTAATTCTGGACGAATGCCAGACGATTCCACCGGACTATGTGAACCCCATTCTTGCGCTGCTTAAAGAGCTTGTTCGCAACTACGGCGTAACGGTAGTATTTTGTTCTGCCACACCTATCGCCTTTCAACCTGTTAAGACTGCAAACCATTCGTATGAGGGAGTGGTTAACGTACGTGAGATTATTCCAAACCAGCAGGCTCTGTTTGATCAACTGAAACGATTTGATCTGCACCTGCCTTCTGATTGGACAACACCGACTCCTCTCGAAGAGTTAGGAGATGCCATTAATGCAGAACGTCAGGCGCTGGCTATAGTGAACCGGAAGGCCGATGCCAGAGAACTCTTCGAGCATATTATCGGAACGAAGGTCCACCTGTCAACATTCATGTGCCCTGCTCATCGCAAGCTAAAGTTGGCCAAAGTGCGTTCGCTGTTGAACAACGATCAGCCGATTCGCGTTGTCAGTACGCAATTGATCGAGGCCGGAGTGGATATCGATTTTCCTGTCGTGTATCGAGCCCTATCGGGCCTTGATAGCATTATGCAGGCCGGAGGCCGCTGTAATCGCGAAGGACTCATGACAGAACCGGGCAGAGTCAATGTATTCGTCCCGCCGAAACCATCGCCACCGGGCTATCTTCGTGTAACCGAAGAGATCGGTCGTATCGTTTTACAGGAATCCGGTGGTGAGATAGGGCCGCAACAGATCGAGAACTACTTTGAACGGCTCTTCTGGCGAAGAGGAGGCCATGACGGCGGCCTTCTGGATAAACACCAGA
Organism: Leptonema illini DSM 21528; assembly: GCF_000243335.1. Classification (NCBI taxonomy): domain Bacteria; kingdom Pseudomonadati; phylum Spirochaetota; class Leptospiria; order Leptospirales; family Leptospiraceae; genus Leptonema; species Leptonema illini. Next base: position 3,315,527 of record NZ_JH597773.1, read on the forward strand.
TTCAGCGCAAATCCGACGCCCTCTTATTTGAAGATGTTGGCAAAATGAGGATTATCGACGAAGATACTGTTCCCGTTCTTATGCCGTTCGGTCGGGGAAAAGAACTGCGCAGTGAATTAAAACGATTGCGAACGGATCAGCTGGAGCGGGGCTTTGTTCGTCAGCTACAGCTTTATTCCGTCTCTCTAAATCGGGAAATCTTCAATCGATTCAGTGCGGCCGGAGTTATTGAAACACTGCACGGCGCCTTTCATGTTCTGACCAATGATGATCTTTATTCTGATGATACCGGTCTATCGGTGGATGATCCCGCCGAGCATGATCCGGCCAGTCTTATAGTATAGCATGTTCGAAGTGAGGAGGCAAAGATGGCAAAATCGAAAACGCTAAAAATAAAGGTTTGGGGTGAAAACGCCTGCTTTACCCGACCTGAGATGAAAGTGGAGAGGGTTTCGTATGACGTTATGACTCCCTCAGCTGCAAGAGGAATCCTCGAAGCTATTCTCTGGAAGCCCGCCATCTCATGGCGTATAGAACGGATCGATGTGTTGAACGAGATTCGCTGGCAATCTGTGCGGCGAAACGAACTCGGGAGCAAGATTCCATTCAGCAACGTCACGAAAGCAATGAAGGACGGCAAAGGTTCTCTCGCCCTCTACATCGAAGAGGAGCGACAGCAGAGAGCCGGCCTCTTCTTGAGAGATGTAGCCTATGTCATTCATGCACACTTCAGCCTTTCAGACAGGAAGGGGCCTGCCGACAACATCAAGAAGTTCGAAGAAATGTTCGAACGGCGAGTCAGCAAAGGGCAATGTCATCATTTCCCTGTGATGGGGAATCGCGAGTTCCCGGCCTTTTTCGCACCGGCGGACGACGGTGAACGGCCACACCCCGTCGATCGAGATCTCGGCTTCATACTTTACGATATGGAATTTGGAGTTTGGGATGAGAACTCCAGCGACTATGAATCGGCACGGCCACGCTTTTTCAGAGCACGACTTGAAAGTGGAAGCATGGTCGTTCCCGCATGGGATTCAGCGGAGGTGCTCGGATGATCCTACAGAGACTTAACCAGTATTACGAGCGTAAGTTAGCCGAAGAGGACATTGCTCCACCGGGGTATGAGTATCGTGAGATCCCCTACTTGATCATCCTGACGAACAAAGGCGCATTTGTCCGCTTTGAAAGCCAATATTTGGACGAGAAACGCAAGAGGTCCCGTAGATATTTAGTGCCAAAGTCCGTGGAGCGAAGCAGCAATACGAATCCGAACCTCCTCTGGGATAACGCCAAATACATCCTAAAGGAGCCAGACAAGCAGGCTGCTTTTCTGGTTCGGCTAAAGTCCTTTCGTGCATACTGCGATGACGATGCTCTGGATGCCTTAATAAGGCTTTTGGGAAATAATGGTGACGGCTGGCAAAAAGACCCTCTCTACTCAGAGATCATCGCTGAGAAGAATGATCCAGCCCTGACATTCAAATTGGACAATGATTCGGATATTATCTGCGTTCGGCGGAGAATTATGGATTCTCGCTTTACCAATCCCTACGATTTTGATGAACAGTTCGACAATCCCTCCCTTCCCGTTGATGGATTTTGTATTGTCGATGGTAACAATGCCTCGATAGCAAAGATTCATCCGACTATTACCGGTGTTCGCGAAACAAACCAGAACCGCGGAAACATCGTTTCCTTCAACAAGGATAAGGGAGCTTTCGATTCATTTGGCAAACAACAGGGATTCAACGCCCCCATCTCAAAAAAAGCTGCCTTTGCGTATACGACGGCCTTGAATACGATGCTGAGTAGCGAACGACGTCAACGGATGTACGTCGGTGATACTACGATTGTGTTCTGGGGAGAAAAAGGAAGCAAGCTTGAGGAAGATGGATTCCTTGGCCTGTTTACCGATCCAGAGCATGAAAAAGGCCGACAGAAAGAGGCTGAGTTACAGAGGCTTGAATCTCTGCGCTTCTTGCTCGAATCGCCTAAATCCGGGAAGCGGCCGCTTGATGAAGAAACCACAGGCTTCTATGTGCTGGGCCTCGGACCGAATAGCGCCCGTATTTCAATTCGTTTCTGGTATGAAGGAAGCGTTGCTCAAACGGCGGCAAACCTTCGACAGTATTTTCAAGATCTTCAGATAGTGAAGCCCGAGTTTGAAAGCGGCTTCCTTTCGCTGAAGAGGCTTCTGAGAAGCACGGCCGTGCGCGAAGAAGAAAAAAATATCGTGCCCGAACTATCGAGCCGGCTGTTTCAGGCCATTCTGCGATCTGAACCATTTCCGCGCATCGTACTCGACCGAGCGCTTGCGCGCATCAAGGCAGATCATTCCGAATTCGCTGAACGGAACCTGTTTCCGCGTGTGGCGTTGATCAAAGCATATCTCAATCGAATGGGACGTACCGGGCGCATTCCCGGATTTCAGGAGGTAACAACCGATATGGATGAGGAAAATCAGAACATAGGTTATAACCTGGGCCGGTTCTTTGCTGTGCTGGAAAGAGCTCAGGAGGCGGCGAATCCAGGAATCAATACAACGATCCGGGATCGCTACTTCACATCTGCATGCACACGACCGGGTACTGTATTCCCCGTTCTTGTGAATCTCAGCATGCATCACGTTTCTAAAGCTGGCGGCGGATTGGAGGTCTACTTCGAAAAGCTGAAGGCTAAGGTGCTCGGCAATGTTTCAAGATTCCCGCTTGTACTGAGTCTTGAAGATCAGGGACATTTTGCTCTGGGGTATTATCACCAGAGGCAGGCATTTTTCACGAAGAAAGAAGGAGGAAAGGAATGAGCGCTATTTCGAATCGATATGAGTTTGTTTACCTGTTCGATGTAAAGGACGGGAATCCAAATGGAGATCCTGATGCCGGCAACATGCCGCGCATCGACTCCGAAACGGGACATGGGCTCGTTACGGATGTAAGCCTCAAGCGGAAGGTACGCAACTATGTGGGTATTACAAAAAGGTACGAGCCACCTTACGATATCTATATTAAAGAGAAGGCTGTGCTCATTGAAGCACATGAGAAGGCATACAAAGAGCTCGGAGTAGATCTTGAAAAGGATGATAAGAAGCGAAAAGGCGGCGATCGCGTCCCTGAAGCGAGAAGCTGGATGTGTAAAAATTTCTACGACGTCCGCAGCTTTGGCGCCGTAATGGCGCTCAAGGTCAATGCCGGTGTCGTTAAAGGGCCGGTTCAGTTGTCTTTTGCAAGAAGTGTTGATCCAGTTCTTCAATTCGAACACAGCATTACGCGAATGGCCGTGGCAACGAAAGAAGAAGCCGAATCTCAGGGTGGCGACAATCGCACTATGGGCAAGAAGCACACGGTTCCCTATGGTCTTTACCGATCCCACGGATTCATCTCTGCCTTCTATGCCGAAGATACAGGTTTCACTGAAGAGGACCTCCAGCTATTCTGGAACTCCCTGACAAATATGTTCGATCACGATCGTTCGGCCGCTCGGGGTGAGATGTCCGCTCGTAGACTTATTGTTTTCAAGCACATCGGCGAAGGCGAATCTGCGCGACTTGGCACACATCCGGCGCATAAACTGTTCGATACCGTTACGGTTCACCGCAAATCCGACGGCCCACCCCGCTCCTACGCCGACTACGAGGTCAAGATCGACGAGGCGGCCATCGAGAAGCTCAAGGGTAAAATCGAGCTACTTGATTTGATCTGATAATTGAAACAGGAGCTTTTCACGTTTTGCTTGAAAAATGGGAAAAGCTCCTGTAACCTGGAATGCAGCCGTCTGTAGCCGCAGACGCTCTGCGAATACACATCAATGCCGAGGGGGAGCCGATGACTCTGGAAGCGGAAGCAAGAAAAAGAATGGTCGCTTGCCTCACCGAGACGCCGATTGAATCGGCCTATCTGTTCGGCTCTTATGCAACGGGGCAGGCCGAGGCCGACAGCGATGTCGATATCCTCGTAAAGTTGCCGCCGGAAGTAAACCTGCTGCAGCTTGCGAAGATCAAACGGTCCCTTGAGAAAGCAACAGGGAAAAGGGTCGATCTTCTAACCGAAGAGGGCATTGCACCTGATATAAGGCCTTTCGTGAATCGTCAGAAGATCCTGATTTATGAACGACATAGATAAGGTTCCGGGCATATCCTTGAATCGATCATCGAACTGGATTCTTTCCTGTCCGGGATCGATAGCAGTAAAACGTTTCAGGAGAACAGGCTTGTTCGAAGTGCATGCGTTCGACAGCTTGAAGTGATCGGTGAGGCCTGTGGTGCCCTGTCGCCAGAGTTTGTTGAAGAGAATTCTATAGAAGATTGGCAGGCATGGAAAGCTATGCGTAACATTCTCATCCATCAGTATTTTGGCGTGGATTATCACAGAGTCTACTCCGTGATAATTGAAGAAATCCCGCGACTGAAGAGCCTTGTCGCCTCCCTGCTTGAATAAGCCGTACGATCCAAACATCCCATCGCGCCATGCATGAATTCACAGACAACGAGATCGTGCCCATATCGGCCATCAGCCATCATCTGTACTGCCCGCGGCAGAATGCGCTGATTCATACGGAGGGAGTCTTTCTCGACAACGACCTCACCGTTTCGGGAAACATCGGTCATACCTTTGTCGATGAAGAGAAAGGCTACGACGATCACGGGATTCGCAAAGAGACAAGCCTGCGAGTCTACAGCGACCGCTACGGACTTTCCGGTATTGCCGACATTGTGGAGTTTCCAACAAAAGGGCCGCCGTTTCCGATCGACTACAAAAACGGTCGCATCGCATCCTGGAAGAATCAGGAGGCCCAGCTCTGCGCCGTTGCCATCTGCCTCGAAGAGAGGCTTGGAGTCGAAGTACCCGCCGGCGCTATTTATCATGTTCAATCAAAGAAGCGGCATACGGTCCGTTTCGACGAAGAACTGCGCGTCATTACGTTAACCGCCGTCGAAGAAATTCGATCCGCCCTGACTTCCAATACCGTACCGGAGGCCCGTCCGGGCAAGATCTGCCGTCGTTGCAGTCTACAATCCCTCTGCCTGCCCACGCTGGGCGGCCACTCAAGGGATGACATCTTCCTGCCGGCAGCCTCTGAAGAAGCGACGACGGAGTCTGTGCAAAAGCGAGCAAAGAAGAGCACGAAAAAAAGGAAGTAGCCTATGCCGAGCATCCGACTGAATACCCTCTACGTAACGACCGATGGACTCTATGTACACCATGAAGGGGATCTTGTTCTCGTCGAACGCAAGCGCGAGACGCTTCTCAAGATACCGCTGCATCATCTTGAAGGGATAACACTGCTCGCACATTCTTCAGTGAGCCCCTCTCTATTACAGAAGTGTATGAAGAAAGGAGTTCCGGTCACTTATCTTACCGAGCGCGGACGATTTCTTGGCAGATTGGAAGGAGCGCATCCCGGTAACGTTCTCTTACGCAAGGAGCAATTCCGTCAGTCCGAACACGACAATAGAAAGCTGGTTTTCGCGCGCTCGTTTATCGCGGGGAAAATCCAGAACTCTCGCCTGAACCTTCTGCGATCGGCAAGAGATTCGTCGAATGAAGAAGCGCAGGCGGCGCTGAGGTCTGTGGCATCCGACCTGGAGCGCCGGTTAACGATGCTGGCCGCGGCATCGGACGTAAATTCCGTGCGCGGATACGAAGGCGATGCGGCCAGGGTCTATTTCTCGGCCTTCAGTCACTGTATTCTGCAGCAGAAAGACGATTTTCATTTCGACAGGAGGACGCGAAGGCCGCCTCGCTCACGTCTGAACGCCCTTCTCTCCTTCGGCTACGCTCTGATTACCAGTGATTGCGTCTCGGCCTGTCAGGCTGCCGGCCTTGATCCGTATGTCGGCTTTCTGCATGAAGAACGTCCGGGTCGGCCGTCGCTTGCCCTTGATCTTGTCGAGGAACTCCGACCGTTTGTGGATCGGTTCGTTTTTACTCTGATTAACCGCAAGCAGATCCAAGCCCAGGACATCATCGAAAAACCCGGCAGCGTCTACACGCTGAGCGACTCGGGCCGCAAGATCTTTTTAACGGCCTACCAGACGCGCAAGCAGGAAGAGATCACGCATCCGCTGCTTGAGATGAAATGCCGCGTCGGCGAGATATTTGTCCTGCAAGCCCGCATTCTGGCCCGCGCTATTCGCGGCGATATCGAAGGTTACATCCCGTTTGTCTGGAGGTGAAGATGTTTTTTCTCGTCTGTTATGACGTTGAGACCGTGACAAAAGAAGGTCGACGACGATTGCGTCGAGTAGCGAAGGTCTGTGAAAGTCACGGCCAGAGAGCTCAGAAATCCGTTTTTGAGTGCCGCATGGAGCTATCTCTCTATCTACAATTTGAAGAGCGCCTGCGTTCCATCATTGACACCGAAAGCGATAGTCTGAGGATCTACCAGATCGATGAGGACTCTGTTCGAAAGATCAAGCAGTTCGGGCAAACCGGCCTGCGAGACTTCGAAGAACCTCAGATCGTATAACGCAGGCCAATTTGCTTCTGCGTTAGTGAACGAAATGCGAACATGGGTCTCCCGGAAAAACCCGGGGGGTTCGCAGCGAAGCAAAACGTGCTTTTTCTCGAGGAAAACCGACAAAATGCAAATGGAAACTCCCCTAAAAACGCATATCCTGTCAGGGTTCGCAATGAGGGGTATAAATATGCCCTCAGAGCTATCCAGAAGCCCCGTAGAGACACGCCAGGCCGCCCGCCCTTTCATCCTTCCTTCGGGAAGGATGTGGATTGAAACTCAGGCTACCTCCGAGGAGTCGGTAAAGCGGAAACTTTCATCCTTCCTTCGGGAAGGATGTGGATTGAAACTCTATAACGACGCCACGTAGTCGGCGAGCTGCTCTTTCATCCTTCCTTCGGGAAGGATGTGGATTGAAACAAGCTCCGCTTTTGCCATCGCACTTGCAACTGCGCTTTCATCCTTCCTTCGGGAAGGATGTGGATTGAAACATATCAAGTAGACGCTATTTGCCCGATCTGTCAACCCTTTCATCCTTCCTTCGGGAAGGATGTGGATTGAAACTTCAGACGGCGTGCATCTCACTGCAACCGGTTTCCTTTCATCCTTCCTTCGGGAAGGATGTGGATTGAAACTTCTCGGACTCCGATGATCTTAAGCCCATATTCGCTTTCATCCTTCCTTCGGGAAGGATGTGGATTGAAACTCTCCGGCGAGCGAGGATGCGTCTCGCTACAGGGCTTTCATCCTTCCTTCGGGAAGGATGTGGATTGAAACCTAACGATCAGGAAGAGTATGCGGAAACCGTGCGCCTTTCATCCTTCCTTCGGGAAGGATGTGGATTGAAACATACTGTCTATTGTATGGCCTTGGTTTACTACTACGGCTTTCATCCTTCCTTCGGGAAGGATGTGGATTGAAACCAAACTTCCTGTTCGCTAAGACCGGCGAATTCAGGCTTTCATCCTTCCTTCGGGAAGGATGTGGATTGAAACATAAACCTCGATGTAAGTCCCGATACCACCGACCTTTCATCCTTCCTTCGGGAAGGATGTGGATTGAAACATCCCTTCTCGAACCATTACGACCTACGTATTGTCTTTCATCCTTCCTTCGGGAAGGATGTGGATTGAAACCGGACGAATCTGTATACACGGAAGAAACTGTCCTCGACCTGACTTTCATCCTTCCTTCGGGAAGGATGTGGATTGAAACCACCTCGTTAAGATCTGACAGACTCGATCGGCGTCCTTTCATCCTTCCTTCGGGAAGGATGTGGATTGAAACATTTTTGTGCTCATCTTTTCCCCCGTGAATCAGAGCCTTTCATCCTTCCTTCGGGAAGGATGTGGATTGAAACTTGCCTATAACCTTAGCGCGAATCTGCATCCAGTACTTTCATCCTTCCTTCGGGAAGGATGTGGATTGAAACGGGGCTAACTCTGTTCTCACGTCGATTGACTATCTTTCATCCTTCCTTCGGGAAGGATGTGGATTGAAACCAGATAAAAAATACGTATAACCCGGCGCAGCAACTTTCATCCTTCCTTCGGGAAGGATGTGGATTGAAACAGTGTGTCCCTCGGCTTGATCCGTTCGCTGTACAGACTTTCATCCTTCCTTCGGGAAGGATGTGGATTGAAACTGGTGTGCGTTATACAGAGTTTTTGAGAGCTGTATCTTTCATCCTTCCTTCGGGAAGGATGTGGATTGAAACGACGATTAAACTCGTTTAGCGCCATCGACGGTGCTTTCATCCTTCCTTCGGGAAGGATGTGGATTGAAACGCTGCTGCTATGGGCCTTGGTCAGGCCTTTAACTCTTTCATCCTTCCTTCGGGAAGGATGTGGATTGAAACTACTCCAGGAGCTGGTACGAAACCGGGATTTTGCTTTCATCCTTCCTTCGGGAAGGATGTGGATTGAAACGCCAAGATAAGGGTGCTTGCAGTTCATTTTGTTTCCTTTCATCCTTCCTTCGGGAAGGATGTGGATTGAAACATAGAATTCGGCCACATGTTGCTTAAATGTATTTTCTTTCATCCTTCCTTCGGGAAGGATGTGGATTGAAACAAGGACGCAAGAGCAATCGGCGTCGCGTACGCAGCTTTCATCCTTCCTTCGGGAAGGATGTGGATTGAAACAGCGCCCCGTCCATATCGAGATGAGCCTGTCTCCCCTTTCATCCTTCCTTCGGGAAGGATGTGGATTGAAACACCGTCATAGGGGTGGGCGAATTGGCTGAGGTCGCTTTCATCCTTCCTTCGGGAAGGATGTGGATTGAAACGGATTACAGGGACGTTACGATGAATACCGTTCGACGGTTTCCTTTTCGCGGCTTTCGCGCTTTTCGCGGTCAAATTCTTACTCCAACAGAACCGTGAAAGACGCGAGCCGCCCGCGCACTCCTGCCCGATTAACTGATATTATAGAAACTTCTCATCATCCTTCACCCATTCACGACGGCTTTGCTCGGCGCCCTCGGTGTCCTCTGCGGTTTACAACTCCGCACAGGTCTTCCCTCTCCGGATTGACAGCACAGTCCGGCTCGCCAAACTCACACCGTGTCGCATTCAACACACATCCTGCTTGTGGAGCCCGACGACACGTTACGCTTCACGATGGAAAAGCAGATCGGCTATTTCGGATTTTCCGTTCAGTCGATCACAAGCGTGGATGAGCTGCGATCGGTCGAAGAGGCGCCGGCCGTGCTTGTGATCAGCCTCGGCGAAGAAGAAGGCAATGCGGCGATGGCCGTTTCAGAATTCAAGTTCAGGCTTGGCCACCTTCCCATCCTATTTCTCTCTGATAAGTCGGACTTCGAAACCAGGCTGCAAATCGTGCGGCTTGGCGGAACGGCCTTTTTACAGAAGCCCGCCGCCATCCATCAGATCGTCGAAGAACTCGATCGCTTAAGCGCCCCCGCTCCCGACTATGAAGGCAGAATCCTGTTCGTCGAGAACGGCAATCCGTTTACCGACGCCTATGCAAAGGCGCTGCGCGAGGCGGGCCTGGACGTCTATTCGCTCTTTGATCCGGCCGATATTGACGTCATCATCGACGACTTCGTTCCCGATCTGATTCTTTTAAACCTCTACTACCCGGAATGCCTCGGCATGGAGATGGCCGCCATCCTCAGACAGAAGCCGTCGAACGCCTCGGTGCCCATCGTCTTTCTTTCGCGCGAGCAGAACCTTTCGCGACATCTGGCCGCCATTCAAAGAGGAGGCGACGACTTCTTTATCCATCCCGTCGATACCGATCATCTTGTGACGTCTCTGATGGCGCGCATCCGCCGCACGCGAGTGCTGCGAGAACTGACGATTCGCGACGCTATGACGGGCCTTCTCAATCATTCGACGTTCAACGAGCGACTCGAACAGGCGATCCGGCAGCACGGTCGGAACTCCGCCCCGTTTGCCTTTGCCATGGTCGATATCGACAACTTCAAACGCATCAACGACGGCTACGGACATGCGGCCGGCGACCAGGCCATACGTAACCTGGCGCGCACGCTGAAGCAGAGCCTGCGTCCCGTCGATACGCTCGGACGCTTCGGCGGAGAGGAGTTCGCCATCCTCATGCCTGTTGAAGAGCCGGGTGAGGCCTTCCGCATAATGGACGGCATCAGACAGAAGTTTTCGCGCATCCAGCACAGCCACGGCGGACATACGTTTCAATGCACGTTCAGCTGCGGCATCGCTATGTACCCGGATTTTTCGGGCATGGCGGAGCTTGGCGAGACGGCCGATGAAGGCCTTTATATAGCGAAAGATAAAGGACGCAATAGCGTCATCCTGATACAAAAGCAAAACGGAAATCTTCTCGTCAGCACGGGAAGCGTCGGAAACTGATCCCATGATCGTCGATCTTTCTTCTCTCTCGCCCAATCAGGTCTATCATACGTTCACGCAAACGCTCATTCCGCGTCCGGTCGCCTGGGTGCTTTCGGATAACGGCGACGGCTCACACAACCTCGCTCCGTTCTCGTACTTTACGGGCGTCTCAAGCGCTCCGCCGATTCTCATGATCTCGGTCGGCAAGAAGCCCGACGGCAGTATTAAAGACACGTGGCGCAACGTCGATGAGCGCGGTCATTTCGTCGTTCATATCGCGCATCGCGAGCTTGCGAAGCCCGTTTCGGATTCGGCTGCCAGCCTGCCCCATGGCGAGTCGGAGCTCAAACAACTGCAGCTTGAGACCGTTCCTTTTGAAGAAGGCATCAGTCCTTTACCCCGGCTAAAAGACTGTCGTATCGCCTTCGTTTGCGAAAAAGAACGCATCATCGAAATCGGTAACGTTCCTCAGGGCCTCATCTTCGGGCTGGTGCGTTATATCTACATCGACGATTCCGTCGCCTCGCTTGAAGACGGTCGCCTCACCGTCGATGCGACGAAGGTCGATCCGCTTTCGCGACTGGGCGGAATTCAATTCGGCCTTTTCGGAGACGTCATCTCCGTACCACGGCCGAAGTGAAGCGATTCCTGAAAGCGCTGCTGCGACAGATCGATGAAAGCGATCTGCTTGCTCTGGCCGCCGAGATGGCCTTCGGGCTCCTGCTTGCTCTCTTTCCCGGCATGCTCATCTCGGTCAGTCTGCTCGGCCTCGTACAGAACGCGTATAACGTGCAGTATATCACGGGATTGCTCTCGGCCTTTCTGCCGGCCGACATATACGCCTCTCTCGGCCCTGCATTGAAAAGCCTAGCCTCCTCCGGGCGAGAACGTTCCATTCTGACGATCACGATGGTGACAGGCTTTCTGTCTATTGCATCGGTCTTTTTAACGGTGATCAAGGCGCAGGAGAAGATTCATGCGGCGCCGCCCACTTCGTTCGTGAAGCGAGCCGGACGCTCTCTCATCATCACCGTCGTCATCATGTCGGCGCTTCTCGTCGTCGTAAACGCCATCTTCTACTATATAATGGCGCAGTACCATATCGTTAGCCGCTTTCAGCTATGGGCGCTTTCGCCTTATATTCTCAAGGCCCGCTTTGTGCTGGCCTTTGGAATTATGTTCTTCGCTACGATTCTGATCTATCGTTATTCAGCGCCTCTCAGTCGGTCTCGCTTCTATCGCGGATTTCGTCTGCACTGGAAAGGAGCGGCCTTTCTTGCGCTGAGCTGGATTCTTCTCTCGGTGAGCTTCGGCCTGATCGTGCGCTATCAGACGCCGTCGGGCAGCCTGCGCGACGCCTACAGCTACGTCGGGCGTATGTCGGCGATGATGCTCTATCTATATGTAAGTTCCTTCCTCTTCCTGGTAGGAGCCGCCATAAATCAGATCGACGCCTCCCCCATCAGCGACGAAGGGCCTCAGCCGGAAGCCAGCCCAGATCCGGAGCATGAAGAGACTGAATATACAGACGATCCTCCGTCTCGGTAACGGCCGTCGTTTCGGGGTAGGCGCCCGTCGGATCCTGCAGGCTTGCGACGATCGTGCCGTCTTCAAGAAAGGCGACCACATGGCCGTAAGGAACGGGCACCGGCCACATCGACCGCGGCAGACGCAGGGTTAGACGACGCAGGAACGGCTTCTCGGCCATGCCATCGACCGTCGGATTGCGCGGCTTCACAAGTCCGACCCAGATGCGGCCCTTTTTACCGCGCATCAGGTTATCGGGGTATCCGGGCAGGTTATCCAGTAAAATACCTGCCTGCGACGATTCGGCGGCCACAGTCGAGAGATTCAAATCGCGCACCGACGCATCGATCCACCAGATGCGATAACGTCCCGTTTCGGCGACGAAAAGATTACGGCCATCGGAACTGAGCGCTATCCCGTTTGCAAACGACATTCCCTTCGCCACGATCTCTGTCGTTTTCGAAGCCGGATCATAGACAAGCACGCGACCCGTTGCCGACTGTTCGAGAATATCAAGCACGCTGGCCTCGAATGTGCCGCCCCATTGCTTTGCTCCGAATCGAGTCGAGGCATCGGTGAAATACATGCGACCGTCGGCTGCGACGATCACAGAGTTCGTAAATTGGATGGGCGAGGATCCGACATGATCGGTTAATACCGTAACGACGCCGGCCCGGTCGATGGAAAGCAGGCCTCGCTCAGAATCGGCAGCGATGAGATTTCCCGCCCGGTCAAAATCAAAACCGAGGACGCGACCGCCCGTTTCGGCAAAGCTCTGGACCTGCGTTCCGTCGGGCTGCATGCGCAGGATTCGTCCCGATGCGACCGTCGTATAAAGCAGGCCGTCGGGACCAAGGACGATATGTTCGGGGCCCTCTTCTTTGATGCCGTCATGATCTAAAGAGATTCGGTTAAGGCCTTTCAGTCGTTCGTTCGGCGCGAAGGCTCCTGTATAGCCTGCATCGGACGGCGGATGCCAGACGACGGGATCGACGGGCACAGGCCAGGTTAACAGATAGAGCAGGGCTGCAAGCAGCATCCCGGCAAGAGACAGAGGTATTGTTTTTCGCATGGGTTATCAGCGGATTAGCGCCAGGCGAAGATGGCAAGCATTATCGGCGAAAAAATCCCCTGACCAATGCGATGGCGGCATCGGGTCGCACGGTGAACATCGTGTGCCCGTTCTGCGCGACCTTAACATGCTCGGTCTGAGCGGGCAGATAGGAGCGATGATACTGTTCCTGATAATCGTAGCCGATAAACGAGCATTCGCTGCTCAGAAGCAGAAGCGGCCGATTGTACCGATTCAGGCCGTCGGTCAGATCGACGTTAAAGACCGACGGATCATCCATCATGGGCATCGTCGTCGCTTTCATCACCGCATAGCCCGAGCGCCTTGAGAAGTCGGCCGGCATGCGATCGCCAGGGCAAAGATACGGAGGCCCCTCAGACCTGCCCGACATAGCCGTCAGCACATAGTCGGTGCGTTCATGGCCATCGACGGAGGCCACGAATATCATCTTCACAAATGCGGGTACGATCCCCAGCATCGCCGAAATCGACTGGCTCTCTTTCAGCTTCTTAACAAAGACCGGTGCAACCTCGGGCCTGAGAATGCCCGGCTCTGCGATAACGGCATGACTCACTTTCTCGGGATGACGGCCAAGATAGGCCGAAACGAGCATGCCGCCCCAGGAGTGGCCGATGAGACGTACCGGTCTGCCCTGTCCGAAATGATCGACAAGCCCGTCGAGATCGGCGATCTGTCTGTCCACAAAGTCGCGAAACGATGCCGGCACGCTCTCGCGGGCGGATAACCCCGTTCCTCTCTGATCATAGAGTACGACGCGATATTCATCTGAAAGAGCAGAGAGCGACTGCAAGTACTTAGAATCCCCTCCCGGGCCGCCATGCACGACAATCACGACATCGGGACGATCGCCGTACTGCTCGGTATAGAGCGGGTAACCGTCAACGATGGTGCGCGGCAGATCGGCATCAAACGCCGTCGTTTGCGGTATATGGATGCAGCCTTGAAAAAACATTGAAACCCCCAGCATTGATAGCCAGCCGAACTTTCGGCCGCCGATGATTGGCTTCGCCACATAGTCCGTGTTCATGTTCAGTTCTCGTCTGGCTCAAAGGCCCTGCATATCTTCTCAGTTATTTCTGAATACCGACGCAACTCTTCTTTAGTCAGGATATGGCCTATATCACCGGCCAGAGCCTTGAAGGCCCCCTCCTGTACCGAGAGCAGACGATGCCCCTTTTCTGTAAGGGTGATGTGCTGGATGCGGGCATCATCGGCATCGATCTTCTTTCGAATCAATCCCTGATCTTCAAGCCTGCGCACGATCACCGTCGCCGTAGGAGGGGTGACGCTGAAATACTCTGCCAGACGACCGACCGTCGGCCGATCCATGCGCGAGATCGCCTGTACATACTGAAACTGCTGCACCGAAACCGACGAGAGCAGCTTCGATCCAGGCTGATCCTTCTTATGCTCCTGCAAACGACGCCCGTAGCTTTCTGAAACGCGACGCACAAGCTGCCAGAGCGGCATACTCTTCCCTGAAGTGGCCATATTCTCTATTGCATCCCCGCGGGGATATAAACTCCATTAGATTGAACTAACTAATTTTGCAAGCTTTTCTCTGATCCGGCGGCGGACCGCCAGGCGACCGGGCGTTCTGGCTGCCATTTCGGAACGGATGACCGTTCTGCCGATCACGTGCCCCGGAAGCAAAATTTTGCGATACTAATCTCAATGCTCGAACTTCACCCGGACTCGACCTTCATCGATTTTCTGTACTTCGATGGACTCCCCGTACTTGCGCCCCAGGGCATGGATGCCTCCGATCAGATAATCGATCATATTGCGCTGCGATGAATAATGGAGTACAAGCGTTCGCTCATCCTCCCATTCGTAGTGAAGTCTCGGAGGCGTGGCGCCTTCGATATTCTTTGTTACAGTCAGATGGATACGGTCCAGATCAAGTAAGAGCTCTCGCGCAGATTTGTGTCCGATATAATAGGCGCCATAGACTCTCGGAGTAAACACGTTCACCCAGGTTTCGCCGAACTTCAGGCCCATCTGTTCAGAGGACAGCCCGGTCTCTATTTCAGCGGCCTTTCGTAACTGCTGCCACAGGCCCTCGTCAACATCGCTGATCGGTAGCAGGATGCGATCGGCGCTCATGCCGCACCGAGCAGCAATCCTCTGCCAGACGTCATCGCCAAACTCGGCGCGAATCATCTCTCGCATGGCCACGGCAACGGCTGCTTTCATGATCATCCCTCCACGGCCAGACACAGGCCGATTTATTATTTAGTAGTACTTAATCTGAATCTCAATATAAGTGCGGGGGATATTCTGGCTACTTACTTTTTCAGAGAAGCGGGGATACAGGCAGTCAGTTCATTTTTCACCGAAGAGGAAGGCACCCCCTCCGCCCTCACTATCAGTAATTTTATTATTTACGATTAATACGGTTTATGCTTTCCTGGCCTCATGCTTCCTGTGACCGTCCTTTCCGGATTTCTTGGTGCCGGTAAAACAACCGTCCTCAACCATGTACTCAATAATCGAATGGGCCTGCGCGTCGCCGTCATCGTTAACGACATGAGCGAGGTCAATATCGATGCCTCTCTTATTAATAAGGGCGAAGGAGCCCTCTCGCGCACCGAAGAGAGGCTCGTCGAGATGTCAAACGGCTGCATCTGCTGTACTTTGCGCGACGACCTGCTCGCTGAGGTCTCGAAGCTTGCTCACGAAAAGCGCTTCGACTACCTGCTCATAGAATCTACGGGCATCGGAGAGCCTTTGCCTGTAGCGATGACTTTTTCATTTGAAGATGAGTCCGGCCGCTCTCTATCGAGTGTAGCGCAGCTGGATAATATGGTAACCGTCGTGGACGGAGCAAACTTCTTGCGACACTATCGCTCCCGAACCGACCTGGCCGATCTCGGGCTCGCCGCAGGCGAGGAAGACGATCGCTCCCTTGTCGATCTTCTTACCGAACAGGTGGAGTTCGCCAATACGATTGTGATCAACAAAACCGACCTGATGCGCGGCGAAGAACACGAAGAGCTGAGATCCATCTTGAAAACCTTGAATCCCGGAGCCGTTCTTTTATCGGCGGTAAATGGCAAAGTCCCGCTTGATGAGCTACTGAAAACCGGCCGATTCGATATGGAAACGGCGCAAAGCTCGGCGGGATGGGCCCGCGAGCTTGCCGGGGAACATACTCCGGAAACGGAGGAATATGGCATATCGAGCTTCGTGTTCCGGGCGCGAAGGCCGTTTCATCCTCAAAGACTGTGGTCTTTTTTCAAAGAAGATTGGCAAGGGACGCTACGCTCCAAGGGCTTCTTCTGGACGGCAACCCGTCCAGAATGGGTAGGCATCTGGTCCCAGGCCGGTGCATCCTGTCGCGTTGAAGTGGGTGGAAAATGGTGGGTCGCCGTTCCCGATGAATTCTGGCCTGTCGATCCCGATGAACGCAGTATGATTCTCGATTCGTTCGACACCGAAAACGGCTTCGGAGACCGACGTCAGGAGCTTGTCTTCATAGGTCAGCAGATGAACAGAACTGAAATGGAGCGTGCTCTGACCGAAGCGCTGTTAACCGACGCCGAGCTCGATGCCGGGCCGGAGGCATGGATGACGATGACTGATCCTTTCCCCTCGTTTGAGGTCGATGAATAATACCATGCAGTCTATGCTCTACCCTCTTCTGGCCGGCTCAGTGACGGCCTCCGTTTCGCTCTCTGCGCTCGCATTTCGCGGAGTCAGACCGGAACGCCTGAAGGTATGGGCTCCGATCCTTGCCTCTTTTTCTGCGGGGATTCTACTGGCCGATGCCCTGCTGCATCTGCTGCCCGAAAGTCTGCACGTTGTTCACCCTCGACAGGCATTCCTCTTCGCGCTCGGGGGGTTCTCGATATTTCTTATTCTGGATCTGACGCTTCGTTCTCTGTCTCCCCGGCATGGAGGCATAACCGTGCTCATCGTCGGTGATGGTGTTCATAACTTTCTCGATGGAATTCTGATCGCGCTGTCCTTTTCTGTGGACACGACGACCGGGCTTTTTATCACTCTTGCCATACTTGCACATGAGTTTCCGCAAGAGGCGGGCGATGTCGGTGCCCTCATCCAATCAGGAGCCGATATCCACAGTGTCATCCGCTGGAATATGATCGCCTCACTGGCCGTTATTCCTGGAGTGCTGACGGCTCCGTTATTCGGCAGTATCGGCGTCGCCGGCGGCAGCATCATGGCTCTGACGGCAGGGTCTCTCCTTTACATTGCCACCGTTAACATACTGCCATCGGTTAAATCGGGAGCACGCCCGATACCGGCCGCGATCGCCTTTCTTTTCGGGATATCCGTCTTACAGGGTCTGGAACTACTTCCTCATACTCATATAGAACATACGATCACGGAAGGTCTGGAATGAATCGCCATATACTTGCCCTGCTTTTACTCATGCCGGTATCGCTTGCAGCCGCACCCGTAGCGCGCTGGAAGGATCTTGCCGGGCTCAGCCTTCGAACGGGAAAACCGTCACAATCCCTTGCAAAACTCCTGAACAAACCCGTAAGAGTAGCCGGCTTCATGATCCCCCTTGAGGATTCTGAAGCGGCCGTTAACGAGTTCCTCCTTGTTCCGTATCCGCTGGCCTGCGTGCATGTTCCCGCTCCTCCGGCGAACCAGATCGTACACGTTAAAATGGCAAAGAACAAAAGGATTCCCGTCCAATGGTATGAGCCCATCTACGTAGAAGGGCTGCTACGGGCGCAGAAGATGCAGAGCATATACGCCGATACCTCATTTCAGATGGCCGGCTTCAAAATACTACCGTACAAAGGCGAAGGAGAACTTGAATGAAACGATACGCCACACCGCTGCTAACCATGCTGCTGGCCGCTCATTGCGAAAAGGAACATGTCCACTCGCACGTTCCAGGCGCCCACGTTCACGGACGGGCCGAAATACAGATCGCAGTAGAGAAAATCGACGGCATCGCCTACTTCATACGTTTCGAGGCGCCGGCAAAGGATCTGCTGGGTTTTGAACGAGATCCGGTTAACGACGACGAGCGCAAGAAAAAAACCGATCTGCTCTCATCTCTGAAAGAAGGCTCCGGTCTGGTGTCGGGAAAAGACTGCACGACCGAGTTCGTCGCTTCGGAAGAAGAAAAGGAAGGCGAGCATCGGTCTATTGTGGCGCAATACCGGCTGAGTTGTTCAAAGCCGCTTTCTTCTATCCAGATAAGATTTCTGACGGCTTTCCCGTCGATCAAAGATGCCGCCGTTACGATCGTCGGCGAAAACGGTCAGTCAATCAAGCCGCTGGCTCCAGGCCAGACGACTCTTGAACTCCCGGAATGAAAAAGCTCCGAAAACGATCCATCGTAGCGATTCGTGAACTGGAGTTTCGTTATGCGAACGGCGAATATTCGCTTCGCATTCCCGAACTCACAATAGCTGAAGGCGAAAAGCTCTTCCTCTACGGACCGAGTGGATCCGGAAAATCCACTCTTCTCTCTCTCATAGCAGGAATCCTTATTCCTCAGCATGGAACGATCAACGTTCTCGACCGGGATCTTAAGACGATGTCATCACGGGAAAGAGATCGATTTCGCGGCGAGCATTTGAGCATCATCTTTCAAGAATTCAATCTGCTGCCGTTCTTATCGGTCCGCGACAACGTCAGATTGCCGCTTGATCTTTTTCCTTCGCGCATGGGGCCCGCAACGAAAATCAGTCAAACGCCTGATGCTCATATCGTAGCGAAATCCGACGATGCAAAAGGCGTTCTGTGCGACCTCATGCTGCAACGCCTCGGACTGTCAGATATCGCCCATCGAAAGGCGTCCGACATTTCGCGCGGACAGGCGCAAAGAGCGGCCGCCGCCAGGGCTCTCATCGGTCGACCCAACTTAATACTGGCCGACGAGCCGACCTCTTCACTTGATACTGATGCGACAGAATCATTTCTCGCAACGCTTTTCAAACAGATGCAACAATCGCGTGCCGCCCTGATCTTCGTCAGTCATGACCGATCGTTGAAGAAAAGATTCGACCGCGCCGTTGATCTGACGTCGCTGATCTCCAGTCAAACGAGGAATGTATGAAATCAGCCATCGTCGTGCGTCTTGCCTGTCGATCCCTGCTGGCCAGGCGATTCACAGCAGCTCTTACCGTTATCACCGTTGCCATCAGCGTCGCCCTCTTTGCCGCTACAGAGCAGGTGCGCAGCGGAGCTCGCAGCGGCTTTGAAGGCGCCATCAGAGGAGTCGATCTTGTCGTCGGCGCACGCACCGGGCCTGTTAACCTTATCCTCTACTCCGTCTTTCGCATTGGCAGCCCGACATCGAACATGACGATGAAAAGCTACGAGCGGTTTGCGGCGCATCCGGCCGTGCAGTGGAGCATACCCATATCGCTCGGTGATAGCTTCCGCGGCTTTCGCGTAGCGGGAACGACGCCGGCCTTTTACGAACGCTACCGATTCGGCGACGATCGCCAGATTCAGTTCAAGGAAGGAAACGGCCCTCAGAGGCTTTTCGATGCAGTTATCGGCGCCGATGTCGCCGATCGACTCGGTTTGAATTCGGGCCGCAAGATCGTCCTTACGCATGGAATCTCGCAGAGTGCCGGTATTCTCGATCATGAAGAGCTTCCGTTCCTGATAACAGGAGTCATCCAACGGACCGGTACTCCGGTCGACCGAACGGTTTTCATTTCACTGGAAGCCCTGGAAGCCATCCATCTGGACTGGTACTCGGGTGCTCCTCCGGCTGAGGGAGAAGAGACTCCTCGCGAAAAGATAGAGGAGATGTATCGAAAGGGCGAGTTGAAGCCGAAACAGATCACCGCATTCTACATACGAACAAAGAATCGTTTCGAGGTGCTGCGCCTGCAGCGGGAGATACAGGATTATAGCGACGAGGCTCTCACGGCCGCTCTGCCCGGAGTCGCCCTTCAGGAACTATGGCAATCCGTCTCGATCCTTGAAACGGCGCTACGCATCATGAGCCTTTTCATCGTCGCCGGAGGGTTATCCGGAATGATGCTATCGCTTTTCATGCTGCTGGATCGGCGAAGAAAGGAGATGGCCGTTCTGCGAGCTCTTGGAGCCGGGCCCGGTCTACTCGCCATGCTCATGATCGCCGAGGCGGCTTTGCTCAGTGCGACAGGGGCCACGCTCGGGCTCCTTGTCTCACGGATAACGCTATCTCTGCTTGCCGAACCGTTCGGCATGCAGACGGGTTTCTTCGTCCGTATAGTGCCGCCCGGAACAATCGAGCTGTTAACCATCCCGATTGTTACCGTTCTGGGGATGCTGGCCGGCCTCTTCCCGGCTATGCAGGCCGTCCGACGATCGATGCAGGACGGCCTGTATGCGCCCTGAGGCCGGGCGCTCGCTACCTCTCAGCCCTTCTTCAGTGCGACCTTAAAGACAAGCTTCACTTCGTCTTTAATCGGATTTATCATGCTGCTATAGGTGATCCCGAAATCGCTGCGCTTGATCATCGTCTCGCCGCTGAGCTCGGCGCTGTTTCCCGAGACGGTTCGTTTCAGGTCGAGCGTAAGCGGCTTTGTGACTCCGACCATCGTCAGCTTGCCGGTGAGGACCAGTCGGTCGCCTTTCAACTCAGCCTTCTCGATCGTGAAAACCGCTTCAGGGTGCTTCTCAACGTTAAAGAAATCCTCGTTTTTCAGATGAGCGTCGCGCTTAGCATTCGCCGTGTCGATCGAGGCCGTCTTGATAACGATCTTGCCCGTTCCCGTCCAGTTATCGCTGATCTTGCCGTCGAAGGCCCACTGCTTGAAAAGCCCGTCGGCGTCGTGCATGCGGCTGTAGGCGGTGAAGGCGATTTTCGATGTCTCGGGCTGCACCTTCCATTCGGCAGAAAGGGCGCCTGCCGTAAGCAAGAAGGCCGCTGCGATTATCATGAGATGCTGTGTTCTGAGTTTCAATGTTGTGCTCCTGAATGCTTCATAGTGAAAGTCTTAGGAATCCTGTCATTCCTGCCCTGTATTCTACACCTTCCTGCTTTTGGTTGCATGAGCAAATGTTCAATGTACGTAAATTTTTGTGAATCCATCTACATCCCGGACAATTCTGCTTGACCACAAACAGGAAAATTCCTATCTGTTAACAGTAATTTTCTTAACTAAGAAGAATCTAAACAGGAGATTTTATGAAAAGAGCCTTCCTTCTACTATCACTACTTCTATTCAGCCAGTGCTCTCTATTGAACAAACCAGAAAACAACGACGGCGACACAGCCCTGGCGCTGCTGCTCGGCATATCGGCAGGCTGCGTGATCGGAGGCCAGGCATTCACTCCGTCTGCCGGCGTGACCTGCTCGGGCGGCACGGCCAGCGGCACCGGCACGCTAACGGCAGTCGGCAATAAGGATGAGATCTTTATGCAACTATCGCCTTCTATTGGAGCCGGCGGCTTTCTTCGTGTGTTTACATACGCACCATCAGGTAATATTACCGATGCTTCCAGTGTAAGTATAAATATCAGCGCAGAGGGACAGATGAGCAACCACCAGAACTTTTCTGGAATCGGCGTTCCGTTCTCCACATCGGGCAGTACATTCTGCCTTGAATTCCACGGCGAGCACGATCACATACTGTATAAGAATGCCGCCTGTTCGGCGACAACCGGCGACGAAGCAGAATTCGTCAAAACCGGCTCTCAGGAGGCCTGGGGATTTGAATTGAACAACGCAACCCTGACCAATGTCACCTTCTTCTCAGAAGGAAGGCTGACGGAATAATCATTGTGTGAAACGTGGCCGTAGCGGTGTCCTCCATGAAACGATGCTTACTCCTCTCTGTCCTGCTGCTCTCTGGCCTGCATTCGCTACAGGCCGAGGAGATCGACGATCTCTTCAACTCCGAACAGGCAAAGGATCAGGAGGCGATCGAAAACGAACGCGATACAAAGACTGAGAAGAAGCATCCGTCCGGTGAGCCCGCTCAGTTTCAGTTTAACGATAGCGCCGGACGTACCTATTCGCTCGACATGATGGCGGCCGTCGATACGGTCCTTGAATGGTATAAGAATACGCCGCACTCTACAGGGAACAAATACTACGTGCGTACGGGCGAGTTCGGATTCTACGCGGCCATCGATCATCTTGCCGAGGGCGTTCTTACCTTTGCCGCGCACGACGAGGGCGGCGAATTGATGGCCGAGGTACACGAGGCCTATCTACAGATGCCCGGCACGCTGATTCCGCGAACGACGATCCGGCTCGGAAAGATGTTCCCTCAAGCAGGACGTTTGAACGGCATCCATCAGCATGACTGGGCCTTTGTGACGCCTCCCGTCGTTCACGAGAAGTTGCTTGATTACGAGGGCATCCTCGATACGGGTGCGGAGTTTTCCTTTCTCATGCCGTGGCCGTTCTGGCAGGAGTTGACTGTCGGCGCCTTTAACGGCCGCACGTTCGGACACGCACATGACGACGGCGAACAGAAGAATAACCCGCTCTTTAACGGACGACTGAAACAGTTCTTTCCGTTAGGCGACAGATGGGGAACTCAGTTCGGATTCAGCTATCTGCGCTGGCATCCTGAAACCGTATCGACGAAGGTATCACATCAATATGGCTTCGATTTTCTACTCAAATACAAAAGAGGCAAACTTGCTTCTTTTCAATGGCAGACAGAGGCCTGGTATCGCGAAACACGCATGAAGAACGAGCGCAAGCTTGATCCGCCGGCCGATCCCGTCGAAACGCATGCGGGCACGTACACGTTCCTTGAGTGGCAGCCCTTCGAACAGTGGGCCTTCGGAGCCCGCTACGACTACTATACGATTCCGACGCTGCGCGAGTCCAATCAATACACCGGGCTCGATCAGGCGAAGAAAAACGGCCTTGAAGAGGTTTCGATGATCGTAACCTTCCGCCCGTCTGAGTTTTCCTTTTTTCGTGGACAGGCGTCGACCCGGGTGGATTTTGAAACGGGCCTTCGCACGTGGCAGTACTATCTACAAGCGACGTTTATTCTGGGCAAGCATCCGGCGCACGTCTATTAATCTGAGGACAGCAATGAAACACTTCAAACTTCGCATTCTGTTCGCCGCTCTGGCATTCGTATCTCTCACTTTGCAATCGGGCGTTTCGGCTGAGGATCGCAAGCTTCGCGTCGTGACGACGACATCCGATCTTGCCTACCTTGCGCGAGAGGTCGGCAAGGATCGCGTGCAGGTGGAGTATCTGCTTCCGCCGACGGCTGATCCACATTTTTCTGACGCCCGCCCCGACTTCATCGTTAAGCTGAGCCGGGCCGACGTTCTCGCTATCGTCGGCATGGACCTCGAGGTGGGATGGCTGCCTCCGATCGTGCAGCAGTCGCGAAACCCGAAGATCTTCGTCGGAGCAAACGGCTACTGTGACGCCTCCGTGGGTATTCACGTTCTGGAAAAGCCGACGGGCAAGGTGGATCGCTCGATGGGCGACATCCACGTATTCGGCAATCCGCATTACTGGATGGATCCGCTGAACGCCGCAATCATGGCGCGCAATCTGCGTGACGCCATGATCCGCGTCGATCCCGACCACCGGCAGAGCTACGAAAAGAATTATGGCGCGCTGTTCGAACGACTGCGCGCCTTCACAAAAGAGCAGATGAATCGTTTTGCGCCGGCAAAAGGCATGAAGGTCGCCGTCTATCATAAGGAGTTCAGTTATCTGGCCCATCGATTCGCTTTCGACCCGGCCATATCGATCGAAGAGAAGCCTGGCGTTCCGCCTTCTGCCGCTTATTTAAAGAAGGTCGTCGAAGATATGAAGCGCGAGAAGATCAAAGTGATCCTGATCGCTCCTTATAACAATCCGCGTTATGCGAACTCCGTCGCAGAGAAGACAGGAGCAAAGGTTCTCGTCATGCCCACATCGGTCGGTACGATAGCAGGCATTGATAGCCACGAAGCAAGCATAAGCCGCATGCTGGATCTTATTCTTCAGAATCGATGAGGGCGCCGTGAGCGAAGAGTTATCCAGACTTGCCTTCTCTTCAGCTCGCATCGGAATCGGTGATCTGCTTCTGATCGACGATCTGAATATCACGCTTGATAGAGGAGACCGGCTGCTGCTTCTCGGCCCGAACGGAAGCGGCAAATCGACGCTGCTGTCGGTCATCCTCGGGAATCGGCAGATTCAAGCCGGGAACTTTACATCGACCTTTTCGAGAATCGGCTATGTTCCTCAGTGGAAAAAGGTGGAGTTTCAGTATCCGTTAACCGTCGAGCGATTGCTCTCGCTGGCCTTTCCGTTGCCGGCCTTTTCGGGCTCCGAAAAAAAGCGACGCAGCGAGAGAATCGAACGCATGCTATCGATGGTAAAGATGGATGATCGACGCCACAGGCTTCTTCGCGAATGCTCGGGCGGTGAATTGCAGCGGGCCTTTCTTGCGCGGGCCTTCTTGCTGAATCCCGACCTGCTGATACTTGATGAGCCGATCAGCGCCGTCGATCAGGAAGGCCGGAATCAGATTCTCGATCTTCTGCGCATCTATTGTGAGGAACGCAATCCGGCGGTGATCCTGACCATACATGACAGCGAGCCAGACTGGCAGGAGTTCTTCACGCGCAGAGCTCATATCTCGGGACGCCGGCTTGTAGAAGAGAGGGAATCATGAACACAGAAAACGAAATCCTCTCGGCCCTTTTCTTTTATAAGGCTCAGATCCTTACAGGCGCTCTGATCGGCGTACTCACCGCACTTCTGGGAGTCTTCGTGATTCTGCGCCGCATGATCTTCTCGGGCATCGCCCTATCACAGGCGGCATCGGCTGCCGTCGTGCTCACCCTGCTCGTTCAGCTTCACAGCGAACCGGTCGTCTTTGCCGTCACGCTCGCCCTGTTCAGTCCTTTCTATTTTCTACAACAGAAAGCGGAGCGCAATCCAGACGCCGTTCTGGCAGGCGCCCTCGTCTTCTTCGCCGCTCTGGGTCAGGTGCTTCTTGCTTTCGGCGCCGGAGCGCAGAATCATCTTATCACGGCCTTTTTCGGGAATATTCTGACGATGCCCGAAGACGAATGGAAACATCTGTGGATGCCGTTAACCGTCGGCTCGATCGCCTTCGCCTATCTCTATCGTCCTCTGCTTGCCGTCTCGTTTGACCGGGTGTATGCGAAGAATTCAGGACTTCGCCCGGCTCTGATCGAGCTGCCGTTCTTTCTACTGTTAACGGCCTGCCTGACGACAGCCATCTATCTCATGGGCTCTTTTTACAGCATCGCACATCTTGTCATTCCCGGATTGATCGGGCTGGCCTTCGCCCGAAGTATGGGGCGGGCCTTTGCCATTGCCGCCGTCGTTTCCCTTGTCGGAACCTTTCTCGGCTTCCTGATCAGCCTGATCCCGATTGAGGTGGCCGGTACGACGATCAACCTGCCCACCTCAAGCACCGTGGTTATGGTTCTTGCGGCGTTTCTTCCGCTCCTGCTCGCATCAGAGTGAGAGAATTCAAAACGACGCATATAGAGCTGAGAGACATGAAAATCGCGCCAAGCAGCGGCGTGATATAACCGAAAAACGCCAGAGGCAGAAGTAATACGTTATAGCCGAACGATATCGAAAGGTTCTGCACGATCTTCATTCTTGTACGACGCGAAAGCCTGGTCATAAACGTCAGAAGTCGCAGATCGGGTTTCAACAGAAGAATGTCGGCCGAATAAAGTGCAAGACGCGAAGCCTCGGCAAAGGTAATACCCACGTGAGCGGCCGAAAGGGCCACCGTGTCGTTTACTCCGTCGCCGAGCATTACGGTGACGCCAGTCTTGCGTAGCTCTGCGATACGGTCTCGCTTCTGCTCGGGCGTCATCGACGCCTGGAACGATCGCAGACCGGTTCCCTGCGTCACAAGGGCCGCCGTCTGCTCTCCGTCGCCGGTTAACAGCTCGGTGTCGCCCGCTTTATTCAGTTCTGCGACGACGGAGGCGGCCTCCGGTCGAATAGTATCCTGCAATTGAAAGACGCAGAGCAGCTCCTTCTGGCCGTTCATCGTTCGGCCGAAGCCCACCGGCGTAGCAATGCCGTCGAGCGAAACCGCCCCGATACCGTATCCAAGCTCTTCCAGATAAGGAAGCGAACCGAGATGATAGGCGGCCTTAGCGAAAGAATCCGCACCCCCACCTGCAATGTTAACCGGAACGAGTGCCTGCACGCCGCGGCCTGTAAGATACGTCGTCTCGATGTCGTCACGGCGCAGCCTCTGATGCTTCGGCGCCGATTCGATAAAGGCCGTCGCAAGCGGATGCTCGATGCCCGTCGAGGCCTGGATCTGTGCTGCAAGTAGAAGATACTCCGGCGCTTTACCGGCAGAGCAGCCGTCGATGCGCGAAACATGCATCTTACCGGTCGTAATCGTTCCCGTCTTATCGAAGGCGAAGTGCTTTGCCTTTGCGAGAATCTCAAGGTGTTCGGCCTTATGAATCAGACATCCGCGCGAAAACGAGTGTTGCATCGCCACAAGGATCGCCGTCGGAATGGATAACGAAAGGGCGCACGGACAGGCGACGATCAAAAGCGAGAGCGTATGCAGAATCGCTCCGGGAAGATCATTGCGTATCTCAAACCAGTAAAAGAAAGTCGCCACTCCGGCAAGAAGAACGAAGCCGATGAAGATAGCGGCCGCTCTGCTGGCGATGCGCTCGGATCGCGGCCGGTCGCGAAGACTCTCTTCGGCCATGCTCATGATTCTTGTCAGCGTGCTTGTTGCATGCGTGCTCGTCGCCTCAAGCACGATCGCCTTTTCGCCCGCCGCCCGCGACCCGGCCGTAAGAATCTCGCCCGCCTTGCGCTGTCTCGGACGAAACTCGCCCGTTAATGCCGATTCGTCGGTTTCGGCCGATTCGCTGAGAAGACGTCCGTCGACGGGCAGCGCCTCGCCGTTACGCACAACAAAACGATCCCCTATTTTTACGTCTTCAAGCGGAGCGATTCTCACCTGCGACTCCTCGTCGAGGTCGTCGATATCGACGCCGGCGTTCAGAAGGCGTGCGAAATCTGGAATATGACTGATGAGGTTATGCGTATAATACCAGGTCTTCAAGCGGATGCGGCTTTCCAGAAAGCGTCCGATTAAAATGGCGAAGACGACGAAGCAAACGGCGTCGAAAAAGACTTCTCCCTTGCCGGTTAACGTCACATAGACGCTGTAAAAATAGGCAAGCGAAAGCCCCGACGCCGTCAGTATATCCATGCCGAGCACACGGTTGCGAATCGACGCCCAGGCGGCCTTGAAGAATTCAGAGGCGGAATAGAGATAAACGGGTGTGGCCATCAGCCAGGCGACGAAATGAAAGAACTGCTTCGTCAGCTCGTCCATGAAACTGAACATGCCCGCATACAGCGAAAAGCTGATCAGCATGATGTTGCCGGTGAAGAATCCGGCGACGGCCATTTTTTTAAGAAGGCTGACCGAGGCCTTTTTCAGCTCGACGTTTTCCTTCTCCTGAACGGGTAGAAGTCGGTATCCGACCTTTGAAACGGCCCGCGCAAGTCGCGCCAGATCCGTCTTCTCGGGATTCCACTTCAGATGAACGCGACTTGTTACCAGCTGCACTTCGGCCGAGATCACTCCGTCGATATTCCGTAATATCTTCTCGTTCAGCCATACGCAGGAGGCGCAGTGGATTCCGCGAATCAGGAAGGTTCCTTCAAGAAAGCTCTGCTCTCCGTCCTGTCCCTTCGATGCGATGCGATCTTCGAGCGCTCGATAAAGGGCCTCTTCGGGCATCTGCTTCTCGTCGGGCCGTGAGGCAAAGTCCGTGCGCGATTGATAATAGCTGCCGAGGCCTTCCTGTTGAATCAAGAGATAGGCGTTCTTGCAACCATTACAGCAGAAATGCAGCTCTTCAGCGGCGCTCTGCAAGCGAAAGGAATCGGTTTCAACGGGCAGGCCGCAGTGATAGCAGCCGTCTATCTTCCGGGACGAGTTGCCCGCAGTCTCACGAATCGGAGAGGTCATGACTGTCAG
This sequence comes from Leptonema illini DSM 21528, assembly GCF_000243335.1. Lineage (NCBI taxonomy): Bacteria > Pseudomonadati > Spirochaetota > Leptospiria > Leptospirales > Leptospiraceae > Leptonema > Leptonema illini. Next base: position 3,343,362 of record NZ_JH597773.1, read on the forward strand.
ATCCTTGCATGAATGCGCCCGGCAAAGTGAAAAAGCATAATATCATCGAATCACGAGCCTTACGTATGCGGTCATAGCGGCGATAAACGCAGCTGAAAGAAGAACGAGCAACAGCACAAGGCGAGCACGCAACCATCGCCTCTGCCATAGCTGCCGCCTCTCTGCCTGACGACGCTCTCGTTCGAGTCGGCCGCCTCTAACGACTCGCAACGCAGGAATGCCTGACTTCTGTGAACTGCTGACGCTCATACCGTTCACAGACAAAAAAGGCAGAGCGTTAAGCTCTGCCTTCCTTTTTGGCGGATTTCTTTTTTATCGAAGTATCGACATCGTCTTCTTCATCAAGAACCATACGATGCCCTGGCATCTCGGGATCGTTATAATCTCCGTTCTTAACGCTCCAGAAAAAGAAAACCAGGAATCCCAGAGCGATGATCACGGCAATGGGAAGCATGATGAGAAGGCCCGGCATATTACTGCACCGTCAGCTTTTTCGAGATATGGATGGCCGAATCGGCGTCGGGGCGAACCTCTACCGAAACCTCAACCACGCCTTTCAGCGAAACGTCGACCTTCTTGCTCATCTGCATCGTGTTGCCCGATCGCACAAAATCCGATGCCGGGAATTGAAGTTGCTTACGTCCCTCAACCGACGCCGGATGCGAAATCGTTACCAGCACGGCGTCACGGTCTGCCGGACCGAACTCGCCCGCCGGCTTCGACGGATCTTTCTCAAGCACGACATTCAGCGTATTCTCTCCCGCTTGAATCGATTCTGCATCGAAAAGATTGATCTTCGCCGTCCAGCCGCGCGCTCTCGCTCGATCGAACTCGTCGTTGCGCTTCTGATAATCCAGTCCCTTCTCATGATAGGCCGGATCGGTCGGCGGCTCATAGCTTTTCACCGCCGTCCGCACCGTGTAGAAGATGGCGACAAAAAAGACGGCGAAGAAAAGACCGATGACGATAAAGGCTCGTCTTAATGATGAACTCACATATTCCTCCAGATAATCCTGCGGCTCAGTACGGAAAGGTAAAGGTGCTTTTGATAACCTTCTTTACCTTCGGATCGGCCTGATCGGTCACCGTAAAGGTGATCGGCATGGCGTTCGCCACAGGACGTCCGAGCGATTCCGGATACTGAACAATATACCTGATACGTTCATAGCCGCCAGCAGAAATATGCAGGGAATCGTCAGTGCGGATAATCGTATAAGGCGATCCTTCTTCGGGATCGATTCTCACGTCGATATCGTGATGAGACAGGTTACCCACATGAATCTCGTATCCGTTCTGCCATCCCGTACCCGGAACATGAATGCTCGTAATCGCCTTATCGCGCACGGCATTAGCATAGATCGGTACACGTTTCACAAGAAGGAAGGCGAATACGCTAACAAGAATCGTCAGGATGACGCCATATACCATCGTTCTTCCGCGAAGATAGTGAATCTTCGCTTCGGGATTCGTCACCTGCTCAATCGTTCTGTAGTCGATAAGAGTCTCTTTCTTGAGCTTGCCCATCACCGTAGTGCAGGCGTCGACGCAGAGCCCGCAGGAAAGACAGCCGATCTGCAGGCCTTCCCGAATATCGATACCCGTCGGGCAAACAAGGTTACACAGATCGCAATCGATACAGTCGCCTTTATGCTGGCCGACCTTCTGCGTTTTTTTCTCGCGTCTCGGTTCGCCGCGATTCACGTTATAGCTGACGATGGGCGAATGTCCATCCAGCATGGCCGTCTGGAATCTACCATACGGGCAGATCAGGCGGCACATATTCTCGCGAAAGTATGCCATATTGCCCCAGGCGACTCCCACCGACATAATCATGAAAATAACCCAGGGAGCCGGAACCAGCGTGCCTTCGGTCAGGAAGTTCCCCTGAACGATATCGCGAATAATCTCTTCGTAAGGCTTGAAGTAACCCAGAAAGACGAGAGAAAAGGCGATCGACATAACCGCCCATACAAAGTACACCCATGCCCATACGGCCTTTGATGCACCGGCCTTTCCGTGTCTGTTGCCTGTTAAGACTCTTGCTACTTTATCGTAGATCTCGGTGAAAAGCGTCTGCGGACAGGCATAGCCGCACCAGATACGACCGAAAAGAGCCGTAACGGCAAAAAGCAGGAATCCGCCTAACAACAGAAGAACGTGCAGGAAGTATAACTCTTGAGGCCAGATTGTAAGGCCGAAGATGAAGAACTTGCGAGCAGGAATATCGAGAAGAATAAGAGGAATGCCACCGATTCGAATGAAGGGCGTGATCAGGAAGATGGCGAAGAGAATAACGTTTATCTTGTTTTTAATGGCCCGGTATTTTCCGGTTACCGGCCTCGAAATAACCATGGAAGGCCTCCTTTTGCGAAATAACAGGTGAGAATCGCTCTTAGCGGATGCGACCTCTGGCAAAACACCGCCGGCTCCGCAATAGAACCGGCAGCTTCAGCACCAGTTTAATGATCGCCATATAGCGATACATCACTTTCGGTTCAGCCTGCTTGTTTGCAGACAGGACCGGGTTTCATTCTCAGTTCGCCTTCAGTGAGGTGTTCTTGCTGGCGATGAACGCCAGAATTTCAAGAACTCCTTTCGCCCCAACGCTCTGTTTGTGCGCGGGCATTGGGCCTTTCGGCGGGTTCAGCATGAGCTTATCGGCTTCGACACCATTCATGACCACGTCATAAATGGCCTGATCCGTATCGCCGTGCAGCCATGTCGTATCGACAAGACTCGGTCCGACAAGACCGGTCAGGTCGTTTTTATGGCACATCGCACAGCGCGCCTGAAAGCTTTTCTCGCCGGAAGCGATCGCCGCAGCGTCGCCACGGAATGGATTCGATCCATCGGCGTTCAGGCCGGCGCTCTGCTGAGGATGTTTCTGCTCGTGCAGAGCAACCTCTTCGGCGTATTGCTTTTCCTGGCTCCAATCAAGCATACCATGCATGATGATGGCAAAGCCGATGGAAAAGATGACTGCGCCAATGCCCAGCCAGCTCCACCATGCAGGCAGCCAGCCCCGATCGTCATCGGGAATTCCCTCGTCGAGGTATTCGTTCAGATCCTTATCAGACATAAGTTCCTCCGTTATTTCGATTCTTCCTTCTGCCGGAATTTCTCGGACAGACCGGGATCGACGTCGTCGTCAAGCATGCTGAACCTGGCCTCTTCCATATCCTTCTTTTTTGAAGGGCGGTAAACATACCATCCGATGAAAAGCAGCACCATACCCAGAAGAGGAAGGCGAAGCCCTTTGTAGATTCCTATCAATTCTTGATCCATAACAATCGTCTCTCCCTGACTGAAGATCCGGAGCGGCGTTAACCACTCCGGACACAGGAGTCATGCAGAAGGTTATTTTTTCTGGTCGCGTCCCAGCTTCAGCAGATACGCCACCAGAGCGTCGCCCTTGGTCATGCCCTTCACGCGTGCCGGGGCGCTCTCGATCTCTTCGTCGGAGTAAGGAACGCCGATCATCTTCAGGGCCTTCATGTTGGCCTGAATCTGATCTGCATCGACCATCTCTTCGAAAAGGTGAGCGTAGGACGGCATGATCGAACCCGGGCTCATCAGCTGAGGATTCTTCAGGTGATCAGCCTGCCATGTGGCGTTGTTGTTCAACGAGGCCTCATGCCAGAGGTCCGGGCCCGTACGCTTCGATCCCCAGAGGAACGGATGCTCATATACGTATTCGCCCGCTTTCGAGTAGGGTTCCGGTCCGTATTCACGGTTGCGGTCCCAGCGGTCCGTTTCCCATTTAAAAGGACGGATCATCTGCGTATGGCAGTAGAAGCATCCTTCCTGCTGATAGGCGTCACGGCCGGCAAGCTCGACGGCGCTGTACGGCGTCACGTCTTTCGGAGTGTTCACCTCTCCCATAAGGAAGAAAGGAGGCAGCTCCACAAGACCGCCGATCAGAATGGCGATCGTCGTCCATACGGTGAATTGAAGACCTTTGTCTTCGAGTTTGTGCGAGAGTTTCTCGTACCAGGTCAGGTTTTCGTTAGAATGTGCCATAGATCGCTCTTCCTCCTGAATCAAGCGGCTTCTGCGCCTTCACGCAGATCCACGGGTACGAAGCCTTCGCCGGCGTTCCTGATCGTCATGATGAGGTTATACACCATCACGAAGAAACCGGTAAGGAAGGACAGACCGCCGATGGCGCGGATCAGTCGATACGGAGCAAGCTGCTGCACGATTTCGATCCAGTCGGGATACATCAGACCGCCTGTAGCCGGATCGATGGCTCTCCACATAAGACCTTCGGCAACGCCCGATACCCACATCGAAACGACATACAGAAGAATGCCGATCGTAGCCGTCCAGAAATGCACCTCGGCCAGCTTCTCACTGTACAGTTTGGCGTTCCACAGACGCGGAACCAGATAGTACAGAGCGGCGAAACAGATACCGCCAACCCAGCCAAGAGCACCGCCGTGAACGTGTCCGATCGTCCAGTCGGTGTTATGCGAGATGACGTTGACCGAACGGATGGACATCATCGGTCCTTCGAACGTCGACATACCGTAGAAGGTGATGCCTACGAGGATGAACTTCAGAGTGGCGTCCGTGCGGAGCTTTTCTTTCGACTGAGTCAGCGTGAGGAAGCCGTTCAGCATACCGCCCCAGGAGGGAGCGATCAGCATGATCGAGAACAGCATACCGAGCGACTGGGCCCAGTTCGGAATCGGAGAATAGAGCAGGTGGTGAGGACCGGCCCAGATGTAGATGAAAATCAACGACCAGAAGTGAATGATCGAGATTCGGTGGCTGAAAATCGGCAGCTTCGTATGCTTCGGCAGATAGTAGTACATCATACCGAGAATCGGAGTTGTGAGGAAGAAAGCCACGGCGTTATGCCCATACCACCACTGAATGCTCGCATCCGTCGCTCCGGAATAAACGGAGTAGGACTTGAACAGACCGGAAGGAATGGAGATGTTGTTAACGACGTACAGCACTGTGATGGTGACAATGGTTGCAATGAAGAACCAGATCGCCACATACATGTGCTTCTCCTGACGGTTCTTGATCGTCATGAAGAAGTTCGTTGCCATCGTAAGCCACCATACGGCGACGAGAAGGTCGAGAGGCCACTCAAGTTCGGCGTATTCCTTGGACTGTGTGAAACCAGCGAGAAGCGTGAGAACCGCTCCAACGATGGTTACGATGAACATCCAGAAATGCGCACGGGAAAGGGCCTTGGACCACATCGGCGTCTTGAGCAGACGTGGAAACGAATAGTACATCGATGCGAAGATCATACTGCCGGTAAAACCGAAGATGATTCCGTTCGTATGAACCGGTCGCAGACGTCCGAACGTGAGCCAGGGACCCAGGTTGAGCTCGGGGTAGACCATCTGGAAGGCAATGATAACGCCAATCAGAAGAGAGGCGCCTGCCCAGACCAGAGCGGAGATTACCCACCAGCGTACAATCTGGTTATCGTAATCGATCCTGTTTTGCATGATTTGCTCCTGTCAGTTTTTACGGAGCTCCGAAAACAAAAGGGACCGCCGGGGCGATGCCTCAGTTTACAGGAATCGGAATCTCCGTTTGGGCCCTCCAGGACTCGAACCTGGGACCAAGAGATTATGAGTCTCCTGCTCTAACCGACTGAGCTAAGGGCCCCCGAACAGGGCAGCGACGCTGCTTCAAGCCAGTTTTCGTCGCCGAGGGGCAGAAGGCAATTCATTTCAGCCTCTGCCATCCTGTTCTTCCATAAACAATACACGTCAGCGACACTAAATCGCTTCATCGCAATATGACGATCTTTCCCGCTTTTACCGTCATCTTTCAATCAACTTATGCCGAAAAACGGCCGGTCAATCACTATTTACAAAAACCGATATCAAAGCACGGATTTGCAAACACTGAGCCTACACCACGGAGCAAACGGCCTTTTCGCTGACAAATACTTTGATAAATTTACTAAAACAGAGATGATAACAAGAACGCTTCTCAAAACACTCCGAACATAGAATGGTTCTAAGTCCGCCAGTGCTGAACCTTTTTACAGGGTGCAACGCTCCTCCTGCCCGCAGAAAGCATGCTTGACGGTCTCTGTGGGGCCGGCATCGTACGAACCTGAACGGACTTTGATCGTCTGTAAGAAGGAATCCACCTGGAGGAACCTATGTTGCAAAGGATTATGATTGCCGGAATGGCGGCGCTGCTTGCCACGTGTGCATCCGTCGACAGCGTGAACGGCGGCGAACAGCTTGAAGGATGGAAGCGCGAAGGAGAGATCGACGTTTATTACGTAAAAACACCTGCACGGGCAAGCGAACTTGCCATCAACAAAGGCGATCCGGCCATGATGAAAACAACATGTATGGAATCCTCGAAGCTGCAAGCCCTGGACAACATCATCCGCAAGATGGTCGGCGAATCGTTAGAAGCGCAGTCGGGCATGCTCGACGGGCAGACGACCAATTACGCCATCACCTCGCTGCGAAACGGACAGATCAAAGGCGTTCAGCAAAAGGAATGCGCTCCGACCGGAGAAGGCGGATCATGGCAGAACTGCGAATGCGTGCACTATGTCTCGGGCCCGAATCTCAAAAAACAGATTCAGATCGAGGTAACGAAGGCGGCGGAGCGTTAACAGAGCGACCAAGCATCCGATCCAGCATTCATGACGAGCAAGAATGCTCAGTCCTGATGCAATGAAGGCCTGCCTTTCTTCGGGGCAGGCCTTTTAGTATCTACAGTTGATGACGGACATACATCTGAAAGCACACATTCGGTGCAGCGGGGTCGTCGGGCCACACAGGCGGAACGACCGAGGAAGATCAGATAAAGAGAAAGATCCATCCAGTATTTCGGCGGAACCTTTTGCATCAGATCCTTCTCCATGCGCACCGCATCCTTCGCATGACTGAGGCCGAGCAACCGGCTCAGGCGAAGCACATGCGTATCGACGACAAAGCCGCTTGAGATTCCGTATAGTTCTTGTAGAACGACGTTGGCCGTTTTACGACCCACTCCGGGCATCTTTACGAGCTCTTCGATCGTCTGCGGTACTTTGCCGCCATGCTCGTTTACGAGAGCCCTGCAGAAGCCCTGTATATTGCGAGCTTTGTTACGGTAAAAGCCCGTTGAATGGATGAGCCTCTCGACCTCGGCGACAGGTGCCTCTGCAAGCGAGCGGGGATCAGGGAAAGCCTTGAAAAGTTCGGGCGTGACGCGATTCACCATCTCATCCGTGCATTGAGCAGAGAGGATGACGGCAACGCAAAGCTGGTAGGGTTTTTGATAGTGAAGGGGGCAGGAAACGGGGCCGAACTTGCGCTTCAGGCGCCCGTATATCTCGTCTATATAAAGAGCTTCTTTCTTGCTCACTTCGGAGCTTTGAGAACAGAGAGATCCTGGCCGTATTTTTTGATCAGAGACTTTGCGCCCTTCTTGTTCAGCGTTTTCAGCATACGAGCCGAAACACGCAGACGGACGGTGCGATTCTCGTCAGCGAGAAATACCTTCTTCTCGACAAGGTTCACCTTGAATTTGCGCTTCGTTTTGCGGTGCGAATGGGAGATCGTATTGCCGCTCGACGTCTTTTTTCCGGAAATATCACACTGACGGGCCATAAAGGCCACGTACAGGGAACACTGTACCCGGTCAATCCGCTTTCCTCACTTCCGGGCGAGAGGACCGGAGGCACCCGGTTTTCTTCGCGAAACTCAGAAATACGCCGGGTACGAATTGACAGTCAGAATGGGCATGTACTATAGCCCTCTGCATGCTGTATCTTTCTGATATATGCGGCGAACTGCCCGATGAAGAACGAAGACGCCTCGAACGTCGACTGGGCATCCTCCTTCGTCATCCGGAACGCAAGGCCGAGACATGTCGCTCTCTAATAGAGAAGATTCGAACCGATTTCAGGCCCGAGGCCTGCGAATGGCTTGGAATCAGTATTGAGAAGGGCGACCCCGTTCCGCGCACCGAACTCAGCTCCGCGGAACGAGAGGTTCTCGAACGCTCGCCGGTGATCCAGCTCGAAGGCCAGTTCTACATGCCGGCCGAATTCCTCGAAGCCTGGAAGACCGATACCTCGCCGACATCACAGCCTTTTCTGTTTCAGACGCTGCACCGGCTCAGCCTGGCCGAGAAGCGTGCCTTTCTCGTCTGGCTGAAAAGGCATACGGATCGTGAGGCCCTGGCACACCTGCCCTTCCAGTCGGTGGGCATGCGGCTGTACCTGCTCATCCGACAGCTGCGAAGGGACTGGATCGAGCCCCCCGATTCGGCATCGCCCGAGGGCGACGGCCCCTGGAAGCTCGAAGACATCTTCGGCGAGTTATGGCAGAAGCCTCCTCTCTACTGGTATGACCGCGAGGTGCTCCCTTTTTATCAGTGTCTTCAAGACCTTGAAAAAGAGCTGATGCGCAAGCATAAGAAAACGCCGGCCTCGTTGCCGCTCATTCAGCATGTGTATCACGGCCTGCGAACGGGTAGCTACTGCCTTGTCGAAGAAGAGCAGGGCTACGGCCAGAAGCTATTGCCCGTGCTCTACCGAACCCGCGATTTTGCCGTGAATCCGACGGCTGCGATTATCGGACGGGCTCCACTTCAGGAAGATCGTCTGTTCTGAATCAGAGCAATGACGATCAGCGCCCAGCCAATCAAAAACGAAACTCCTCCGACCGGCGTGATCATGGCGGCCAGCCTCACTCCGGCAAGTGTGTATATATAGAGCGTTCCCGAGAAAATCAAAGTACCGATGATAAGGAAGATGGCTGCGGTATTCAGCCGTTTGAGTAAGGTCGGAGTTCCGACCTGCGAGCTCAGAACTCGGATTCCGAGGCCCAGAGCTAAGAGTGCCAGGCCATGATACATCTGGTACTCGACGCCCGTCCGATATACTGTCAGCGCGGCCTCCGACAGTACCTTTTTCAGGCCATGTGCTCCAAAGGCTCCCAGTGCAACGGCAGTTCCCGCGAAAAAGGCGCCGATCGCAGCGAGCTGCTGGCCTTTTCGCTCATACCGTTCCTTATCATTTTGAACATCCTGTTCTCTTGAATCGCTCATTACATCCTCCGACCTTGATCTTGCGCACAAATCGACGGAATGGTCCCGCTGAACCATTTCCGTGCCATTATATCCGTTTTTTGAGACTCATTCTCACAGGCAAGGAATCGCGCACCTCGATTATCCGAGAGCGTGCGCCCTACCGCTGTGCCTGTAACATCAGTAACGTGCAGAATAAAGCGCTTCAAGCATTGCCGGAGCTCCATCGGTAAAGAGCGCCGGCCCGGGTTGTAGAATGATCTCGGATTCGATCTCATGCACCCGGCCAGATTGCACAGCCGGCAAAGTGCTCAGATGATCTTGAATCCATTGCCTGTTCATCGGCTTCCCGCACCAGGAACCGATGAGCACATCGGCCTCGGTCGCCCGCGCCTGTTCGAGCGTGACGATACGGTCTTTTGCCAGCGTCTTTTCCTTCAATGACGCAAAGACGTCCCGGGCGCCAAGCAGCTCGATCAGCTCCGACACCCATCGAATGCCGGTAATAAAGGGATCCTCCCACTCCATAAAAAGGGCCGTCGGAGTTCCGACCTGATCTGCCAGTTGCCTGCCCTGCACGGCAAAGCGATCCAGATTCCGCTTCCACTCGCCGATCAGCCGCCCGGTCTTTTCTGCCGCACCGACAAGACAGCCGAGCATCTGCATCGTTTCGAGGATCTCTTCAAGGCTGCGCTGGTTCGTGATGAGCACAGGCAGGCCGGCAGAGATCAGATCACGGGCAAGGTTCGCCTGAATATCGCTGAAACCGATGATGAGATCGGGCCTGAGAGCGGCGATTTTTTCAACGTTGCCGGCGATAAACGAAGAAACCTTTGGCTTCTCCTTTGCCGCTCGTTCGGGCCGTTTCGCATAGACGGAAATTCCTACAATACGATCTTCTTCGCCGAGCAAATACAGAAGCTCGGTCGGTTCTTCGGTCAGGCAGACGATTCGGCGAGGTCCCACGGGCGAAAAAAAACCCGGCCATACGACCGGGCAAGGGGAAAACGGGAGCCTGGCTCCCGGTAGATACGGGTTGATGGTTCAGCTGTGATACTTCTGCTTGTCTTCGACAAGCGTCGCCACGACCGACGGATCAGCAAGCGTCGAGATGTCGCCCAGGTTCGAGAACTCGCCCTCGGCGATCTTACGCAGAATACGACGCATGATCTTGCCCGATCGCGTTTTCGGAAGGCCCGGCGCCCAGTGGATGACGTCCGGACGAGCGATCTTACCGATCTTCTCGGCCACAAGCTCAAGAAGCTCCTTCTTCAGCTCGTCGTTCGTATGAACGCCGTTTTTCACGGTCACATAGGCGTAGATTCCCTGACCCTTGATGTCATGCGGATACCCCACAACGGCCGCTTCGGCGACGGACTGATGCTCTACAAGAGCCGATTCGACCTCGGCCGAGCCGAGACGGTGGCCCGACACGTTAAGAACGTCGTCCACACGACCGGTGATCCAGTAGTATCCGTCTTCATCGCGGTTTGCACCGTCACCGGTGAAATAATAACCCTTGAACTGCACGAAATAGGTGTTGAAGAAACGCTCCGGATCTCCATAGACTCCGCGCATCATCGACGGCCACGGCTGCTTGATGCAGAGGTTACCCGATGCCGCTCCTTCGAGCTCTTTTCCGTCGTTATCGACGATGACCGGTTCAATGCCGAAGAATGGCTTCGTTGCCGAACCAGGCTTCGCGTCGATCGCTCCCGGAAGCGGAGAGATCATGATAGAACCCGTTTCGGTCTGCCACCATGTATCGACGACGGGACAACGGCCTTTACCTACATTATGGTAATACCATTCCCATGCCTCCGGGTTGATAGGTTCGCCCACCGATCCAAGCAGTCGCAGCGTGTTCAGACGGTGCTTTTCGACCCACTTCACGCCTTCGCGCATCAGCGCACGGATGGCCGTCGGAGCCGTATAGAATACGGTGACGCCGAACTTGTCGCAGATCTGCCAGAATCGACCCGCATCGGGATACGAAGGAACGCCTTCGAACATAAGAGACGTCGCGCCATTCGAAAGCGGTCCGTAAAGAATGTAGCTATGGCCCGTTACCCATCCGATGTCGGCAGTGCACCAGAACGTATCGTCTGGTTTGTGATCGAAGACATAGTTGAAGGTCATGTTGGCGCCGAGCAGATAGCCGCCCGTCGTATGAAGAACGCCCTTGGGCTTGCCGGTGGAACCCGACGTATAGAGAATGAAAAGCGGATCTTCTGCATCCATCTCTTCAGGCGGGCATTCGTCAGAGAGGTCGGGGCTGTTCAGAATATCGCGCAGGTGATGGTCGCGACCTTCGTTCCATACGGTGTAGGTTTCGTTACCCACACGCTCGGCGACGATGACATGCTGCACCTTATGCTCGGACCTCTGAAGCGCCTCATCGATATTCTTTTTCATGTCGATGATACGACCGCCGCGAAATCCTGCATCGGAAGTGACGATCAAAGAAGGCTTGGCGTCGTCGATACGGCTCTGTAACGACTCAGGCGAGAATCCGCCGAATACCACGGAATGCACGGCACCGATACGGGTACATGCCAGAGCAAAAATGGCAAGCTCGGGAATCATAGGAAGATAGATAAGCACGCGATCGCCGCGCTTGATTCCGAAACGTTTGAGTACGTTGGCGTGCAGGCTGACCTCACGATGAAGCTGCTGATAGGTGTAGGTTCTCGTTTCGCCGGGTTTGTCGCCTACCCAGATGATGGCCGCTTTGTTTTTTGCGGGCGTTTGCAGATGACGATCAAGACAGTTATAGGCTACGTTCAGTTTGCCGCCTTTGAACCACTCAACCTTAGCGTTGGCGAAGTCATGCTCCAGAACCTTATCCCATTTTTTGAACCATGTAAGACGTTCTGCCTGCTCCCCCCAGAAGCCTTCGGGGTCCGAGATGGACTTTTTGTACATCTCCTCGTACTGATCTTTCGTCAGGTTGCTATTCCGAACAAACTCTTCCGATGGAGCGTATTTTTTTGATTCGAACATAACCCTCTCCTTAAAATTTCTCTGCCGTATTCTTGAAATTGGTTTGTAAAAGGCAAATAAAAAACCGATCGGATTTTGAAAATTACATTTTATTTATAAATTTCCATGAATTCAGCAACCGGTGGAAGGGCGAAGAGCAAGAGGTGAACTCAGCCACTCGTAAAAGTCTTCTTCCATTCTTTTAAGAAGTTTATAGTCACCTCCCAGCAAGATTAGAAATGAATCCTGTTCAGAATCCGCCGCTTTCTTTACAAGGTGGATAAACAGCCTGCGCTGCCACAGGAAGTAAGCAAAATAGCCTGCCAGCGCCGTTTCTTCATATATTCCTTTTCTTCGCAGCTCGGCGTCTCTGTTGACTGGCAGCGGGAGACGGCGTTGCAAGAGCCGCGACCGAAATCCCCGAAGGCCTTCTGGAAGCTGCAATGGTGCACCGCAAAGCGGACGTTTTCTGTCAGCAGACTGTAGAAGCAATGCCGCACCTTCCTGCATCCAGAATGGATAATCCTTGAATCTTGCATGCAGAACGGCATGAACGAATTCATGTCTCCAGCCCTCTTCGGCGATGTCGACGGGCAGATGTACAATAGCCGTCCGCATGTGGAAATGCGCAAGCGAGTCCACCGAGCCCGGTCGAAAACGCGCATAACTCTGATGGTCCTTATAAAAAACGACTTTTACGCGGCCGATATCGTATCCTGGAAAAAGCGACCCGGCAAGCCAGTCGCTAAAGAGGATCATCTCTGTGGTCTTTTCGGTGACGCTACGCTCGATACCCGGTTCGGCCCAGTATTGCAGTCTGCCTGATTCCTGTGCCGGTCCTTTTTTCCACGATGGCCCCGTACTCTGACAGCTCAGAAGAGCGAGCAGCAAGCAGAGAAGAGCCGACAGCCTCATGCAAGCGGACGCAGCTCCAGAAATGGCCCCACCTGCATCAGACGCAGGACGTTGAGCATCGGAGGCTGCAAATCGACAAGCGCCATCTTCACTTCGCCTCCGCGAAGGGCGTCGCCAAATCGATTGTAGATGTGGATGATCTCAGTGATGCAGAGTGAATTGATATGTGAGACATAACGGAGACTGAGCTCCACTCTGTCGACCGAGCCGTCAAAATACCCGTTTGCCTCAAGGTGGTTGATGAGATAGCGGTCCTCGATATAAGAAACGTCATCGACCGTGATGGTGAGCAAAGAATCCGTTTTTTTGATTTGCGGTATCATACATGAACGCTGAGCTGACCTACTGGCTATGCTCAGAACCTCTTTACAGAATACAATTCTTTTCCTGCGCCGTCCTGTCGGAACAGGTTTGCTGACTCTTATCGTTTCGGTTCTTCTTTTCGTCGTGCAGCCGCAGCCCTGGCCAGTTGCCATGCGCCTGCTGCTCTCACTTTTGCCGGCTCTTATTCCGACGGCTCTCGCCGCCCTTGCCGTAAGATACCATGAACGAATGAATTCGGCAAAGCCCCGTCTCTTTCTTTCGGGGATCGCCCTATTTTCCTGGATTGCGCTACTTTTAGATATAGGACAGACCTTTCTTCCCTGGGTTCTCGTCTTTTGTCTTGCGCTGATTTTTTCGTTCGTGGCGGGACTTCGTTACACGGCCGTCTTCTCGCTCGGCATGATATTCTTCGCCTCTCTGTACGGAAGCCTCCGTCTGCATCAGGCCGAACAGCTGCTTTACCTGAATCTACTCGTAAGGCAGGAGCAGCGAAAGTCCGAGGTACAGTTTTCTATTAAAAAAGAAGGTGGTCGCATCCTGCTCTTTGAGAGCGGAGCGTCTGAGCCCGTGTTGACCGCTCCCCGGCCGGCAGCAATGCAGCAGCTTGCCGATGCAGAGTCCGATGGATTCTTCGGCCTGACGCCGGCCTTTGTGCTGACGACCAATCCAGAAGACGCGAAGGCGATTCCCATGGCCGCCGTGCTTTTCGTTCCCGACGGATTCCCGGCAAAGCTCTGGAACGTTCAGGTAAGCAGCGATCTTGATAAACTGCAGCGACAGGGAGGCATCGGCCGAGCAGAAATGCGAGAGCGCGAAAGCCGGTGTGGATCGCTTTCTTGCAACGAAACGCTCTGGCTTTACGAAGACCGGTTTCAGGCTAAGACAGTACAGGCCGGTTATGCTCTTGTGTCGGTTCCGATGGCCGGTCCTGGCGCCGGCAGTCGCACATTCATGCTATGGTTTCGCGAGCCTTTCGTCGAAGGACTTCCTCATCATCCTTTCGTTCTCGAAATCATGAAAGGCCTGACCGTCGGCGGGATCACCGCAACGGAAGAGAAAGCAGACTGAGCGGATCGCCGGGAATACCCTGCACCCAGATCGCCAGGTGCAGATGGGCTCCCGTTACCATTCCCGTCGCTCCGACGTCGCCGATCAGCTGACCGGCCTTCACCGTATCGCCCACTTTCACGTGTATGCGATGCTGGTGCATATAACCCGTAAAGATACCGTTACCGTGGTCGACTAATGTGAATCCGCCCTCGAAATGCATGTCGTGCGCGAGCACCACCGTTCCAGGCGCTATGGCAAAGATCGGAGCGCCCGTAACGCCGCGAAAATCAAGGCCTCTGTGAATAGACCGCACCGGCGGCAGATAGGTGCGCTTACCTCCTTCGTCTTTATACCGCTGATTCAGACGACTTGCATAAAAAGGAGACGTGATATAATGCATATCGCGCGGATGTGATAGCTCATTCGTAAAGGCCCAGGCCGAGCGATGAGAAAAGGCGCGACCTTTCATCGCTCGCTCCTCTTCAAGCCTCTTTGCAAGAACCGCCGCCTTGCTCTTATCGGGATCGACGAACTCTTTCGCGAAAGGAAGCACGCTTTTCGATTCGGGAAAGCTTTTCAGATGCACGGGAAGATGGAAGACGTCTTTGCGCGTATCGGCCTTAACCTTCTGCGTCCATGTAAGATACGTATCGCCGTTCTGATCGGGCGGAATCAAGAACAGTCCCTGCCATCCATCTGAAAAGGCATGCAGATGGACCTGTCTCTGTATGGAGCCTTTATAATAGAGATGATGCTCGATGAGATCCACCGCTTCTCCTATCTTTTCCGTTTGAGACGCCCGTTCTGAGCGCGGGTTTTCGGTGTGAGCGTCTTTTTCAGCGGTTTGCTCTTCGGATTTCGGGCTGGCCTTCGAAGCGGGGCGTCTTACGATCTCTACATAGCAGAGGTCGCCTCGCGAGAAAGAGCGCGAAAAGACGATAAGCCTGTGTTCGCCGAAATCGAACTCACGACGCTGTGCCGTCGCCGGTCGCCAGCCCTTCGGCGCATGCATCACCGTCGGACCGATGCGCAACGTATGACGAGGAGGGCTCTGGGCCACCAGCAGAGAAGACAGGAAAAGCAGAGGTGCAATAAAAAAGAGTTTTCGTTTCATTCTTATCAAATACATTCGTCAGAGCCTGTTGAAACTCTTCCGGCGCTGCTTCGTGCGTAAAGGGTTTTTTCGCTGACGCGCTTGCGGACTAACGCAATATGAACACTTCTCTCTCTAAGATCTCAGCCGCTGTATCGCTTCTTCTTCTCGCATTCTTCAGCCTCTTTTTTTGCGGCCGGCCGCCCGCTTCAGGCATTTCCTGGAATACCGATCTTGAAAAGAATCGCCCTGACGGAATGTTATCATCGCTGTCTGCTCTTGCAAAAAAAGAGGATCGTCCGCTTTTGCTTTACTTCCATGCCGACTGGTGCTCAAACTGCCATGAGCTTGAAGAACTGCTCGCCGCTGAGTTTGCTGATTCTATCGCCGCCGGCTGGATTCCCGTTCGCATAGACATCACCGACTCCGCCATCTGGGAAGGCCCGGCCCTTGATCTGTTCGGCGTCTATGGCGCACCGGCTCTGGCATTCGTCGATCGGCAGGGCAACGTCCAGAAGCGCCTGACCCTTGTCGGTGCACATCCTCCGCGACGGGCGCTGCAATCCGTACTCGATCAACTCTCCGCAAGGTAGCAATAGAGATCGCTATGGCCCGCAAAGCACTGATCATCGCCGGAACCGACACCGATGCAGGCAAGACCGTCATCAGCGGCTCGCTGCTGCGGCAGTACGGTCCGCTGAACGACAATCTCTATTACTGGAAACCCGTGCAGACGGGTTATCCGAAGGATGACGATACGGCGACCGTGCGCCGGATCTCGCGCTGCGATCGCGTCATCGCCGGCCTGCGTTTCACAGAGCCGCTCAGTCCGCATCTTGCCGCCGAGCTTGAAGACAAAAGCATCGAACCGGAATCGATTCTCGAAGCGTTTCATAGCATGGACCATGATCTGATTCTTGAAGGCGCCGGCGGCCTGCTTGTTCCGCTCAATCGAAATACGCTCTGGATCGACGTTCTTGCCGAAATGGATTCGCCCGTTCTGCTTGTGGCGCGGACCGGACTGGGCACGATCAATCACACACTGCTGAGTCTCGAAGCCCTGCGTCATCACCAGATTCCCGTCGTCGGCATCGCCTTTTCTGGCCCTAAAGAACGCTCAACCGAAGACAATATGCGCACGATCGCCGATTTCAGCGGCCTTCCTGTCTTCGGTCCAATACGGTACGACGATGCGGCAAAGTTGCAGATCGATCCCACGGGCCTGCTGCGCCACCTCCTGCTTGCTTGACAGGAAAGAAGCGCCATGCAAAATCAATCATGCTGTTCACACGACGTCTGACGCTTCTTGCCTCGATGGCAATGATCGCCCTGCTGCCCTCCTGCTCCCTCTTTCAGAAGATACTCGCGAACGCCCAACCGGAGTTCAAGATCAACGCCTTTACGGTCAAAGATCTCAGTCTTGAATCGATTACCTTTCACATCGACGCCGAGCTTCTCAATCATCTTCCCGTTCCTCTTCCGCAGAGCCTGCTCAAGCTTGATGTGAAGATCAACGACCAGCCGCTTACAAAGATGCAGAGCGGCCCGATCTCGGTTAAAGCCGGAGCATCGACTCCCGTTCCTCTTGATCTGACGCTGAAGTACGCCGATCTCTATCGCATCGTGAGGTCGATGAGCCTTGTCGAATCGTTCAAGGTCGGATTTCAGGGAGCGGCCGATTTTCCCGTCACTCTTCCCGGAATGCCCGAGAAGATCAGCGTTCCTTTTAACGTTGAGAAGACAGTGCCTTCATTCTTACCCGACGTCACCATCGATTCCGTGCAGATCCGCCGACCTGATCTGAGTTCCCTTGTAAGCTCGGTCTTTAAAGACGAGATTCCGCTTGGCATGGATGTCGACCTTACCGTGAACAATCGTGGAGGGGCGAAATTCAACTTTGATCAGATGGGTTATACAATGATGCTCGGCGGCAGCCGCGTCTTCGAAGGTAAGACGACTTCGGCCGAGGCCGGCCCCGACGGGAAATCCTCGAAAATACGGATCAGCACGGACGTGCCGCTCAAAGAATCGGTAAAGGCTATCCTTCCTCTGCTAAAAGGAAGTGCGATTAACTATGAGTTGAAGGGAACGGCAGCCTTCAAATTCGCCGGCGTGGATCTAAGCGAGTTGAAGCTGCCGCTTAACAAAACCGGTTCAATCGGCTTTTGACAGGCTCTTTTCACCTGTGGCTTGCTTCTCGTAGTAACCAAAGCCGTTAGCCAGGGCGACCACTTTGCCGGTCGCCGGGTCGACGACAAACTGATGTGTGAGGAAATCCCGACCGCCGTTAAAGACATGATGCGTCTCGGGAAAGACCTCATAGGCCCATGATCCCCTGACCATGATATGCTGTGTCTCGGCGCGCTGCTCGGTATACACGACAAGCGTTTCGGACGTCTGCGGGTCAATATACACCCCCGGGAACTGCGCCACCAGCTCGGGTTTCGGTGCATCAGCCTTCCAGGCATAGACCGGTTGTGGCGAGTTCGCGTAGGCGCCCGCCACATCGCCAAGCAGATACTGCACGCCGCTCAGATAGTTCATCAACGGATCGGAGTACTCGGGCGGATTGCCGAGATAGCAGATGCCCACTCCGTAACGCGGGAAAAGCTGAAGCCAGGCGCTTGTATAATTGGCGCCTCCGATATGGAACATCGTCACCACGCCTTTCTCGTCGGTTTTCACGCGCCAGCCGCGGCCGGTGAAATAGTTGTGGTCGGACTTAGGAATATGAAACCCCGGATGCACCATCTGCTCGATTGAGGCCTTGCTCAGAAGGCGTTTACCGTCGACGGTGCCTCCGTTCAGATACAGGCGGCCAAACAGCATGAGATCATGCAGCGTCGTAACAAAGCCGCCTGCTCCCGTTTTCGGGCCCGTAGATTCGGTCATTCCAAGCGGATCAAAGATCTCACGCTTCATACAATTCTCTATCGAATCTCCACAGGTCTTTTCGAGGATATGGCCGAGCATGATATACCCGTGATTTGAGTAACGATAGTGCCGACCGGGCGGATAGATGGGCATCGGCACCTTCAGATCGATCGACTCCATCTTGCGGAAATCGGGCTTCTTATAAAAACGCAGATCGGGGAAACCACCCGTATGTGTAATCAGATTCTGCAAGGTTACCGGCTCGTTATTCCATCTCAACTCCTGAAACTCAGGGAAGTGCCGGTCGATGGCCTCATGAGGCTGCAGGCGCTTGCGCTCCAGCTGCATTTGGAAAAGGGTCGCCGTCAGAAGCTTTGTTACAGAGCCGGTGGAATAGCTCTTGTTGGCGTCTGCATTGATATAGTAGGTGTACAGAAATCCGCGTCGATCAAAGACGCCGACGGCAAACGAGGGGAACAGACGGCGCGAATAGCTATGCAATATGAAGCGTTCAAGACGCTGCTTGCTTGCCTCTATGCGATCTCCGTCGGTAACAGGGGCGATGGCTTCGGTAAAAAGACTGTCGCGCTCGGACCGCGACGATTCGCACCCCGAAAGCGGCAGCAGGGAAAAGACGCTGATTGTAAACAGGTACGCGACGGAACGGAACACAGCAACTCCGAAGGATTTCTCTCATCCTCTATTCCGTCAGACGATGGAAACGAGGTCAGAGTTCTTCTTTCGCGTAATAGGACGTGTAATCAGTCACACCGACAACTTTATTTTTTTCATCGAAAAAAAATTGATACGTCAAATACTGCGAATCGCCCTGGAATTCCCAGTCATTGATGGGCGCAAGAGGAATGACCTGCCCGGCTCGCTCAATGGCCAGACGATTGTTGCGTATCATCACCTTGATGGTGACGCCGTTGTATTCGCTCTTGTACTTACCAATGTACGATTTTGCCGGCGCCCGCGCCGAAGGTGTTCTCGGCGGATTGGGCAGCTGAGCCGTGCTCTTCGCCAGACGCTCTGCAAGAAGAGTCGAGTAAGCCATCATGCTTCCTTTGACATCCTGCACGGCTGCGGATCGGTAGTCGGGCGGATTGGCGAGATAGGAAAACGAAGCGGCATGCTGCGGATAGATCATCAGAAGCGAAACGCCCTGATTCCAGTCTCCGGCATGATACATGCTGAAGATCTCGCCGTTCTTGAGCGTCACTCGCCAGCCAAGTCCGTAATAATCCTGATTGCCTGTTGAGGGAACGCCGGCCGGCGGACGGGCCAGCTCCTGAATGAACGAACCTTCGCGATACAGCTCATAGTCCTGTATCAGAAAATCTGCGAAGGCCGACATGTCGCTCGTCGTACTGACGACGCCCGACGAGCCATGTGCGTGCCCGGCAAGATGCGTATTCTTAAGATGAAGAGGACGAATGACAAGCTCTTCCATGAGCTGCTTGAACGGCTTGCCGGTGACGCGCTCCATGATGGTGGCCACAAGCTCATAGTTCATATTCGAATACTCGAAATAACGACCGGCGGGAACGCGAGGTGCGGGCACATAGACGCCGTTTACAGAAATGCCCTTGCCGCCTGCATAGGGGATGCCCGAGCGATGCTGCAGCAGATGCCGCACCGTCACCGGGCGGCGGCGATCCAGTTCATGCTTTGCAAAATCCGGCAGGTATCTCGATATCGGAGCATCCAGATCGACCTTACCCTCACGAGCCAGTCGAAGCATGGCAAAGGATGTAAAAGACTTACTCGTCGAAGCGATCGATACAGGAGACGAAGGGCCGAGCTCCTTGCCGGCAACGACAACGGGCTCATGCAAGTAATAGAATTCGTAGGATATGCCGGGAAGATCCGCCGTTCCGCCGTATTTTTCAACGACGCCCGTGAGCTGTTTGCGAACCGATTCGATTTCGGGGCCGATCTTATAGCTCGGTCGGCTGATCTTATCCTGGTCCTGATGTGCGTGCTCGGGCTGTGTGATGCCAAGCAGCATGAGAGCGGCCATAGAACCGATCATCTTAACGGAATTGCGCATAGTCCTGATCCTGCCCGGTGGGCTTTCTTCCAGTTTCGGCCCGTGACGACGTAAAAAGGATCTTTTTCCGTAGCCCGAATGCCTTTTAAGGAATAAAGACCACAAAAACGAATTCGATATCTGAGCAACAAATAAAAAAGCCCGCAAATTCGTTGTATGAGACATAAGCGGGCTTCCCGTTGCCCGACTCCGACATTGGAAAACGATGACTGGTGCGAGAACCTGCCCCAAAGGTAATCGTTGCCGCAGGAATTCTTTTTCCAGTTTGGCCCTTTTTCGACCTTCCACTTGTATGAACGAACAGACTTGCGTGGATCAAGAGCCATACTACCGCTCTCGCTCAACACTACTCATTCCTGAATCGTATTTTAAGCGGTTCTTCTGGCGAAGCCCCTACATAAAAATCGGACATTGGGCTCTTGCCTCTTATCTGAGCGGGCTTATGAATGATCCAGAGCTGGATTACAAACTCGGCTTCCTTGAGAGGACCGGTAAGTGGAAGAAGCAATATCAGGAAGGAGAGCAGAACCTGGTGCGTGTGAATTTTTACCCGGATGACCGGGATTGGGGGAGGCTGTCGGCGATTTCGAATGCTACGGGGTTTTCCCGGTGTTATATCTTCGTTTACCTGATGTTGATCGCAATGGGGGTACTCTCTCTGGACGATGGAGGAACTCCTTCAGTTTGGGAGAAGGACCACTGGAACCCAGTAGTCATCTGCACCATTTCGGTCGATGCGATCACCAGAAAACTCACGAGAATCCTGCAAACATAGCATCCGCCCGCCCCGTAACCCTGTACTCAGCCCTTATTCGTGCATGCCTGGGATTTACCGCGCCCGTATCGCGCCCTCATTGCTCGATAACGCCGCCTTCCTCCCCCGGATGCACCGGCTGATAGACGGGCCCTTTCTGACGATCGCTGCGATAGTCGGCGATGACCTTTTCGTAAAGCGCTTCCAATCGATCAGCGCATTCGAGAATGTTATGTTCGCTTGCGATCTCAAGGCTCTGAGTCGAGAACGCCTTATACAGCGCCGGATCTTTCAGAATCCTCTCGGTGCGCTCTGCCATGTCGATATGGTGCCCGGGTTTTACTACGAAACCGTTGCGGCCTTCCTGGATCAGCTCGGGCAGAGCAAAAGCGCTCACACCGACGCAAGGCAGACCGCAGGCCATCGCTTCAAGTACGACAAGGCCCTGCGTTTCCATCGTCGAAGCGGTAAGAAAAAGATCGTAGTTCGGATAAACATCGGGCAGCGTCTCTCGCGAGACAAAGCCGTGAAACGTAACGTCGTCCAGCAGGCCGAGATGGCGCGCCTCAATCTTCATCGACGTCAGCGCCGGACCATCGCCATATACATCGAGCGTGATACCTGGAAAACGCTCTTTCAGCAGAGCCAGCGCCCGCAGTACAATTTCGACGTTCTTTTCGAATGAGATGCGGCCGACGTGGATCAGCTTCGGAGCACGCTGCGGAACCTCTTTCACCGCACCATTACGAAACAGAGTAAAGTCCATCCCGTTTGAGATGACGGCAATCGGTTTCTTCACGTCGTGTTCGAGCAGCTCCTGCTTGATCATCTCGCTCGGCGTAATAATCGTCTCGCAGGTTTCGTATAACTTATTTGTCAGCTTCCAGATAAGCGCCTTTTTCAGGCCGCCCGTCGCTATCTGTTCGACCTTTTCAAGCTTTTCAAGGCGCTTCTTCACCTTCTTATCGGCCTTGAAGTAATCGAGAAGTTTATCCACCTTGAGCAGACGATAGAATGAGAGATACGTCTCCTGCTCTGAAACAAGCGTATGATATGTGCCCACCATGGGGATGCCATACATCTTCGAGGCAAGCACACCGTACTGGCCGAGCAGTCCGGGCGTTTGAATATGAATGATATCGGCGTTGAAGTCACGCACCGCCTTCAGGATTTTTTTCTGCGATGGCAGGACGACCTTCACGTCGGGATACGACGGAAGAGATGTGTTCTTAAATCGGTAGGTTTGGATGGCCGGACCATAATCGGGTTCTTCGCCCTCCGAATATTTCGGACAGCAGATGGTGAATTTGTGGCCTTTGTCGGCCAGAAGACGGCAGAAATGATCGACGGAAACGGCGATGCCGTCGATTTTCGGAAGAAAAGTATCGGTAAAGATGGCGATGTTCACGGTGCCTACAGCATGCACATCATCCGCGGATGGCAAACAAAAAAGAGGCGGCCCCTGTTACAAAACGATTACGGCTTCTGCCCTTCGCGGAATTGCTCGATCGCATCCTGCCGGAAGGGTTCCTGATCCCTTTTCAGAGGACCGATGTAGAAGAACTGGCTGTGTAGCCAGAGCAGGACGTAGAGAATCACCGAGGTGCCCATTGCAAAGATGCTGCGGCGCAAAATTCGGCTTTCGATGCGGCGAACCGGGCCGGTCGGATCAGAGGTCAGGCGCTCGAACTCCCCCTGTCTTCTTGCCTTCCAGAGCAGGGCGACCATAAACAGCGCAAGCGGAATCGCCACGGCCAGCACGACGGGAAAGAGAACGGGCACAAAGGCCAGCCCCAGCAGCAGAAACGAGAGGACGGACAGAAGAATCCAGCCTGTTTTTCGCAGCAGTCGCACGAGAATGCTTTCCTCCGACGATTCGTGCGGGCAAGTACGAAACCGAGTCGGGAGAAAAAGGTTTACCGGACGGCCCTTATGAAGGATCTGAGCACAGCATGCGCGATCCGCTCCGCACGATACGATGGCTTGAGGCCATATTGAACGATCCCACAAGGGCTCTGCAAATACGCAAGGAGCGCACACCGGGACGCGGCATGCGAGATTTTCGCGAAGACCATCTGCCCTTTCTACTCGGTTATCTTGCGATTCTGCTTTTCAGCCCTTATCTCTGGTACCGCGTGCTCTCCTACGAGAATACTCCTTTGTTCAAGGCTCTGCTGACGACGGTTCGTGGCATGCTCATACCTGCCTTCATCGTATTGCTCTTTCTAACCTTCGTCGGCCTCTATGATCGCTTTCTCGAAAACCGTTTCACACCGGGCCCCACCCGGTCGGCCGAAATCGATCCCGAGCAGCATAACAGATCTCTGTTCTTTGCCCTGCCCGTCTCGGCCTCGCTTCTCTTCTTCTGGATTCATCCGCTTTTCGGATACCTGATGCTTCTGGCCGCCGTCGCCTACTCCCTGATTCAGATCGTACACTTTCAGGCCCTGCACGAAAAGGCAACAATTCGCAGAACGGCGGCCATGCTTATCGCCTTCGGCGGAGTTTTTCTTCTGCCTGTCGTCGCTCTCCTACTTGCTTATAATCTTCTTTTAACGACGCGCATACTGCTCGATCTCTTCTGACATCCGAAATGTTCTGAAGCAGGATCGTGCCGATGACTAACGAACGGAGTTTTTCATGGACCATCACGGCCTGACCATCATACAGGACATCGGCTGGAGTATCGTCTTTGCCGGCGTCACAGCCTATCTGGCCCGCTTACTCAAGCAGCCTCTGCTTCTCGGTTATATCGTCGCCGGCGCCGTGCTCGGTCCGAATATCGGCATCGGTATCGTCAAGAACGAAGAGAGCATTCATCTGATTTCAGAGATCGGTCTGCTGATGCTGCTTTTCATCATCGGCCTTGAGATCCGCCTGCCCGATCTCATGAAGCTCGGCAAAGAACTCTTTCTTCTCGGCGTTATCCAGTTCGTCGGATCGGTGGCCATAGGCCTGCTCGTCTTTCAGCTCGAAATCTTCAAGGTCGGTGACGGCCCCTACGACACGCTCTATCTTGCCGTCGCCACTTCCATCAGCTCGACTCTGATCGTCGTCAAACTGCTTCAGGAGAAGTTCGAGATCAAGACCGTCGCCGGACGTATTACGCTCGGCATCCTCGTCTTTCAGGACCTGTGGGCCATCCTGTTTATGGGCGTGCAGCCGAACCTCAGCGATCCACAACCGTTAACCATCCTGCGTTCGTTCGCCGGCGTCGCCGGACTCGTCGTGCTTTCGTTCTCGATCAGCAAGTTCGTTCTGACGCGTCTTTTCTCGAGCGCATCAAGCAGTCCGGAGCTGGTGCTGCTTACGGCGATGGCGTGGTGCTTTTCCGTAGCGGGATTCGCCTCGTTCACGGGTCTTTCGCTTGAGATGGGCGCCCTTGTCGCCGGCATGAGTATCGCCGCCTTCCCGCAGGGCAACGACGTCATCTCGAAGGTATCGGGCATCCGCGATTTTTTCATTACCCTGTTCTTTGTCGCTCTGGGTATGAAGGTGCCGCTTCCGTCGCTTGAGATGCTCGGACTGGCCGCTCTGCTGCTTGTATTCGTCTTTGTTTCGCGCATCATCACGATGGTACCGACGGCCTATTTCACAGGTACCGGGCTTCGTGCCGGACTGCTCTCTTCGTTGAACCTGTCGCAGATCAGCGAGTTCTCGCTCGTTATCCTTACACTCGGCGCCGGCTTTGCTCATGTATCGACGGAGCTGCAATCCCTTGTGCTTACGGCGATGCTACTCGGAGCGCTCACGTCCACCTACACGATCCTGTTCAATGCACAGCTTGCGCGCATGTTTATGAAGCTCTTTGCCACGGTCGGATTTCGCGAAAAAGGAGAAAAGGATCGCGGCGACGAAGAAGAAGGCGATCACCGCGACATCGTGCTGCTCGGCTGCTACCGTATCGCTCAGGGACTGCTTGAGCGTCTGGAACGCGAAGAGCCCGAACTCGTTAAGCGCATCCTTGTCGTCGATTATAATCCGAGCCTGCGCGCCTCGCTGGAACAGCGCGGTTATAAATGGGTGTATGGCGACCTCGCACATCCGGAAAGCCTGCATCATAGCGGCATTGAAGAGGCCTCGCTTGTCATCTGCTCGATATCCGACGTTTTCTTGAAAGGCATCACCAACCGTCGCCTGCTTTCGGTCTTGAAGACGCTTGCTCCGCATGCACAGCATATCATGACCTGCGATGATCCACATGAGGCCGAAGAACTGAAGGCCGACGGCGCCGTGCATGTCGTCGTTCCTGGCTGGATCGCCGGACACGATCTTTACGAGCAAGTGAAACCGCTCGTCTGAATGCGCTTTACCGGCACGGGGCGCTTTGCGAACTGGAGCCATGCGCATCCATCTGATCGGCGTCGGCGGAGCGGCCATGGGCAACCTGGCCGCCATGTTAAAAGAGGCCGGCCATACGATCACCGGCTCTGATCAGGCCCTCTATCCTCCGATGTCGGACCGGCTTAAAGAATGGAACATCGAGGCCGGTCCGTTCGATCGCAGCCGCATCTATTCGGACGGCAGAGCGCATGCCGATCTGTATATCGTCGGCAACGTCATCTCACGCGGCAATATCGAACTGGAAGAGGTGCTCGATCATAACCTGCCTCTTACAAGCATGTCGGGAGCGCTCTACGATTTCTTCTTAAAAGGACGCCGTGTGCAGGTCATCGCCGGCACACACGGCAAGACGACGACATCGTTCCTGCTACATCACATCCTGCATCATGCGGGACGCAAGCCCGGCCTCTTTGCCGGAGGCATCCGCGCCGATGGGCATCCGGGGTATGCTCTGCCCGGAGCCGAGCTTTTCGTGATCGAAGGCGACGAGTATGACACGGCCTTCTTTGATAAAGGGCCGAAGTTCCTGCATTACCGACCGACCGATCTGGTGCTCACGCATGTTGAGTTCGATCATGCCGATATCTACGAAAACTTCGAGGCCTACAAGCGCGCCTTCCGTCTGCTGCTGCGCTGGATTCCGTCGACGGGCAACGTCGCCGCCTTTGCCGGGTCGTCTGGCGTGCGCGAGGTGATGAAGTCGCTGCCGGCGGGGCAGTCTCTCTGGTATGGATCTGCGGCAGATGGGGATCTGCTGGATCAGGTCGGAACTCCGACCGGATTTTCGGGCTTTCGTCGGGAGGCCCGGCGCATCTACCTTGATGGAATCGGAGATGCCGACGTCCCCTTTATCGGCGCCCACAACACGGCAAACGCCCTCGGCGCTGCCTTGATCGCCCGGCAGCTCGGCGTTTCGGGCGAAAAGATCCTCGAAGCGCTGAGCAACTTCCCCGGCGTGCTGCGGCGACAGCAGATCCGCCGGCAGGTCGGAACTCCGACGGGAAAAGAGATCGTCTTTATGGAGGATTTCGCCCATCATCCGACCGCTGTGCAGGTCACCGTAGACGCCGCCAGGCAGGCGTATCCGCATCATCACATCATCGGGCTTTTTGAGCCCCGCAGCGCCACCTCGCATCGCAACACCTTTCAGAAAGAGTATGAACAGGCCTTCTCGGCCCTCGACGAGGCCTTTCTCACCGATGTATTCAATCCGGGCAAGGTAGCGTCTGATGAAAGGCTGGACGTGGCGGGGCTGGTGGAGTCGCTCAAGCAGTCGGGGCGGAGCGCGCATTTTGCCGCATCGCCCGATCAGCTGTTCGAGCAGCTTAAGGACCATCTGCAAAAAGGCGTCGGAGTTCCGACCTTGATCCTCGCCATGTCAAACGGCGGATTTGGAGGCATCTATTCAAAGATCGATGCCCTTATAGACGCCTTACAGAAGGGTTGACGGCGCCCGCCTGTGAATTTTACTGATTCTCAGTCTCAGAAAACTTGTTTTTCGAGACTGTTCGGAGACCACGATGCACAGAACTCTCTCGAAATCTCACGGCCTCTTTGCGCCGCGGCGCTGGCTCGCTGGCCTTTTACTTGTCTCGCTCGCCCTGCCCGCCGCCGCCCAGGCCCGGGTATACACAACTCCCGAACAGGCGCTTGAGCAGGCCTTTGGCAAGAACTACGAAAAGAAGCGGCTGCATCTGTATCCGGCGCAGAAAGAGGCCATCGAGAAGAAGATCGGCCGTGACGTAAAAAGCCGACTCTACACCGTCTATGTCGGATTCGACGCAAACAAAAGGACGACGGGCTATGGCTTCTTTCATACCGAGCGCGTCCGCACAAAAGAACAGACGCTTTTCATCGTCGTCACGCCCGACGAGAAAATCCGCGACGTCGTGCTCATCAGCTTCTACGAACCCGACGACTATGCGCCCACCGATCGCTGGCTGAAGCTACTGCTCGGCAAATCGAAATCCGACGCGCTAACGCCCGGCGTCGATCTGCCCGCCATCAGCGGAGCGACGTTAACCACACGCAGCTCGGCCGATACGGCGAAGCTTGCCCTGGCCCTGACTGTTTACGCGAAGCAACTATGAAGTTCTTTATTACGGGAACAATCCGAAGCGAGAAAGGGCCGCGGGCCATTCTTACGTTCACGCTGCTTTTCTTTCTCGTCTTTCTCGCTATGAACGTCGCCCTGCTTTTTGCGCAGACCGGACTGCTTCCCTCGCAGATCGCCGAGCTACACGAGCCGTCGACCGTGATGCGCCTTGAACGCACGCATGTGCAGCTCTTTCTCTTCACGCTCGTCTATGTGATCAGCGCCTCGATCTTCTTCCAGACACGCATCGGTCCGGGATTCAAACGCTTCGGACTATTTGCCGGAGCACTGTTAACCTTTTTCTACATCGTTTCGTATCCGCTGCTACTGACTGCAGATGCCTTGCCCGTATATCTTTATTCGATCGCTACGATTGCCGTGCATCTCTGGTACGCCTTACTCATCGGTTATCTTCTCTATGATCTGTATGCACCGGCCGGGCATCTTGCACCGGAACATCCGGTGTCTGGAGAGCATTGATGCGCGACCCCGATCTGAAAAAAGATCAGCGGTTCTGGAAGGTCATCCTCATCGCCTTTTACGCCTTCTCGTTTTTGCAGCTTCTCAGCGGCACGTATCTTTTCTTCGAAAAGATCGGATGGCATCCGGCTGACATCGTCGAATACTACCACGGCTCAGAGGCGATGCTGGCTCAGTTTCCCGGTCGCCCTGACCGCTTCAAGAATCCGGCCAGCTGGGAGGGACGTCTGGAAACCGTATTTGCCCATGCCATCGCCTACTCCGTGCTTGTGCTTGGATTGACGCATCTGCTGCGTTCGTCCGTTAAGGGCGGGCGGCGCTTTTATGATGTAATCTCCTTCGTTTTCTTTGCCGCTGCGGCCGCCGACCTCGGGCTCGACTTCGGCATCCTGCTTGCTCCCTGGTGGGTGGCGCCGCTCAAGCTTCCGGCCTTTCTGCTCTTTGTCTCGTCAGGATTCCTGACGCTGTTCCTTCTATCGCTGCGCATGATGCGCGATGCATCCGTTCCTTTTTCAGACCGATCTCAAAAAGCAGATTGACGGCCGCCGTTTTTCGGAATCCGATCGACCTATGAAATCCAACGTTCTTCGCCGCAGAGCTGCGGCGCTTGCAGTGACATTTGCACTTGTTACAGGCGTGATCGCTTGCAAAGATAAAGCGACTCCGGCCGATCTCCAGGGCGCCATCCTGACTGCCGTCAGCGGACAGGTGACGCTGATCAAAGGAGATACGAAAACGACGGTAACGGCCGACAAGCTCTACTCAAAAGAGGCCATGCTTCTCAGCGGAATGATTCTCGAAACGGGAAAAGACGGCAAGGTAGACATGCAGTTCCAGACAGGCACGCAGCTCCGTGTCGGACCTTCCAGCCGCATCAAACTCGAAAACGCTCAGGTACTTACGGGCGAGAACTTCTCGCAGACGCTCATCCGCATCGACTCGGGCTCGCTTTATACAAAGGTGAATCGCCTTGAGAAGGGCTCGTCGTTCTCGCTCATCACTCCGACGGCGACGGCATCGGTGCGCGGCACGGACTTTCTCACGAAGGTTGAAGAAGGCGAATCCAGCGTTCTCGTACAGGACGGCGCCGTTGCCGTAACCGACGATGAATTCAAGAAGGAAGAGGTCGTCGAAGGCGGCAATAAGGCCGAGGTCGACAATGCCAGCGTCGACGTGAAGCCTCTTGATGAAGAGGATAAGAAAGAGCTTCAGGAATACGGCTCGAATATCCAGGGCATCACCGAACAGGGACGTCAGCAGATCAACAGCATCTTACAGACCTTCGAAGAGAACAAGGCTGAGATCATGAAGGCCATCGAAGGACAGAAAGAGGCCAACAAAGAACTGATCGAAGGCCAGAAGGAAAACAACCGAAAGCTTATAGAAGGACAGCTCGAATCCAACCGTCAGCTGATGGAACAGCAGAAGGAACGCGACCGTGAGGCAAAAGAAGCCATTGAGTCGCAGGGCAAAGAGGATGTGAAGAAGAACGTCGAAGAAGGCCGTCAGGGCATCGAAGAGCAGAAAAGCCAGAAGCCGACGAATACACAGTCCGAAACGCAAAGCGAGCTTGATCGCATCAAGCAGCAAAAGCCCGGTAACTGATAACGCAGAAGCCGCCCTGATCGGGGCGGCTTTTTTGTGCGAAGGGGGAGGAGCCGGGAGTCGGGAGGGGTAGAGCTGGGCCACAAAGAGTGGAGTCGGGCTTGCGGATGATCTGATTCGTCCTATGGATGCGAGTGGGCTACCATTCAAAGGTCCAAATCAAACAGCTGGACAATTCCTTTCTGACACTATTGTAGCTCGAGAGCTGAAAGGTGTTAATTTTTCTTATAAACCAATTTATGATTCGAATTTGAAAAATGCTGGTGAAGCTGTCTTGGGACAAAAAAGCTTCATCGGACCACAAGCATTTAATCCAGAATTGATTGGCAAAAGAAGTTTGTTCTCAAAACCACTTACACAACGTCAAACAGCAGCATGGGTTCAATTGCACGAGGATCTTCATCAAAGAATATTTCAACGCGCCGCGCAGTCCAGTAAGTGGAGACAATTGTTTAAGAATCCAACTGCTGAACACAAATATATGGACGAAGTTCTAAACCGATACTTTCAAATGCGAGGATGGTAAAATGATAGATGCAAATACTGTTCGAAATATATTACTAAATGGATCCTTGAAAGAAGTATTAGGATTGAAATGCCCAGAGTGTGGAAGATTGCTTGAAATTCAATACTCAAGTGGTTCTGGAGGATCATATGCAGTCAATTGTGAATGTTTTAAATTTGGCTTGCGGGGAGATGGTGTTCCTGAACCTGAATGGGTAAAAGATGTGGATAGGAGTATGCGAGTATATGATATAGAATCCAAATATGAATTCAGGGTAACTATTGAACATGGTGAAATAATAAAAGAAGGATAAGTCACAAAGAGTGGAGGGGGGGGTTAGTCGGTGTCGTTGGAGGTAGGGGGCTTCCTTATTTGTCTGAGAATCCAACTGTTCGCATGATTGCTCAAACAGAAGAAATGCCATGCGGGGTTGCGTGCAGTCGACAATTATTGAGAGAAAGTGGAGTTTTCGTTTCAGAAGATGCTCTAGGTCGCTACGAAATATCATCCAAAAACGGGAACTGTCGCTGAAGATATTGCAGAGACCTTAAATCAACACTTCAGGACAGATAAGATATTGGGTGGAACTGCCGATGTTGATGATCTGGCCGCTTTTGCTAGGCAACATGATGCAACATGGATGGCTTTGTTGAAAAAACCTTCCGGCAACCACTGGGTAATTGTAGATGATCTGGATGAAGCTGACCTCATGACGATAAGAGATCCTGCAAGTTTGAATGGTCTGGGAGGCGGTTTCGGCACTCGTGCGACAATGATTTTGACAGATTCTTAGAACAATGGCGATTGTCTGGATATGGTGCAGTATGGTGATGCTATGGAGATGGAAACAGCAAAGGAAAGATTAACCGAAGTGGGTTTACGAGCCCGAATTGACAGAGAGCATAGATCATTGTTCGGAGGGATACCTTCCTCTCGGGGCAGTGTGCTCATACATGGTTTCTTTATGTATGAGTCCGATGGTAAATGGATCGTGGAGTTTGCCGATGACGGGCAAATTCCTGTATGCCATAAGCACGAAACCCTTGAGGAAGCGGTTCAGACTGTTGTAGGGCGTTTAAGGTCTGTCATGTGAGCTGGGGTGTCCATAAAGGTGACGCAGAAATGTATGAAGCAATTCGGCGGATCGGTTTTGCGGATAATCTTGGTACAGGCGCTACGCAAACTGCAGAACTTCTTAATGGTGTATTAGGCCGGAAAGCGTTTCAAGGCGGTAGTCTCCCCTATGAAACTATTCCTGAGGCAGCGGCTTGGTTAAAAGCCAATTCTAATGCAGAGTTCATGGCGGTATTACGTGGTGCTGGCGGAAAAGATCATATGGTCATCGTAGACGGCCTTGAAAAAGGTATTCGATCCTGGGGGGCCGAAAGTTCCGGAGGGCGGTTTTGGAACTCGAGGCACCATCTTATTTGATGATTTTATGGAAAAATGGCGGGCAGTCAAGTCAGCTAACTGGAGGAAATCAATATATGCGCCTTTTTCCACATGAAATACTCATAAAAAATCTGAAGCAGGAAATTCCCGTTGATGCAAAAAGACAGTATCTGACTCAAGAGCAAGCTTATGATAGGTTAAAAGCGTGGACGGGACAAGATTTTGGTCTGAATGTAAAGAAGTGGGAGGAATGGTTCCGAAAGGATGGTAAATTAAGTATGAAAAAACAATAGAGCAGTCGCACTTTTCGTACTGTAGCTCTACACTGTTGTCACAAAGAGTGACCTGACCCCTTAAAATTGGAAAAAGAATGGCAAACTGCGCTCGATAGGGGAAGTGAGGTTACGGTTGATATCAAACCAACTTATCCTGGAAACTCACTTCGCCCGGATTCGATCGAAATACTATACGCGATTGATAATAAGCGATACTGGCGAAGCTTTGAGAATGTCTCTGCACTACAGTGAGGTTTATATATGAATAGCACGATTGAAAGCATCTACCATCAACTTGGCACCTATGCGCTGGCCTATGCGGAAAGATTAAATGGAAAACTGCTAATCTATGCGGAGATTGAAGAAGGCGTTATATCAGCAGATATGTTTTACCATGAAGGGAGTCGAAAAGTTGTAAGATTTCGTTTCTGTCCCAAAGAGATTCGAGAGTTTATCAAGGACCTCTGGAAAGAATGGCAGAAGGTGACGGGAAACAAGGAATGGAATGGAATGATTTTT
This sequence comes from Leptonema illini DSM 21528, assembly GCF_000243335.1. Lineage (NCBI taxonomy): Bacteria > Pseudomonadati > Spirochaetota > Leptospiria > Leptospirales > Leptospiraceae > Leptonema > Leptonema illini. Next base: position 3,375,637 of record NZ_JH597773.1, read on the forward strand.
ATCCTTGAGAATACTAATTTTAATATAGAATATATATATCCAGATCAGATGATTGAGGATGGAGGTCTGCATGATCGCCGTGATAGAGTCGTGACGGATCATTTTGGTAACGCTGATATCGACTATTCCAGCCCATGAATAATGAACTGATTGTTGTCCTGATTCGTGTCCGCTGCCCTGCACGCTTGCGTGTGGAAATGAAAGAAAGGCGAGCTGTCCCGTCTCATTAACAATGTTTTCCGCTGAAACAGGCAGAAATTCATTGGGAGCTGGGATAGGGCAGGATTGGGGCGGGAAGGAGTATTTTACGGGTGAAACAAACATCGGCAATACATTCATGAACAGCCCATCATGGAGCCGGTCGCGCCAACCCGCCCGGTCATGCGTCCGGTTTTAATCAACACGTCGGTGCGTTCTTATGCAGCGTCGGCCCAGTGAAAGCCATACGCAAGTGCTCTCTGTCAGCGTAAGAACGACTGAGGAGCTTCGCTTCCAGAGAAGGCTTTGGAGAAATCGGTCTTCCCGCCGGAGCATCGCCCGCAAGAGCAAGATGGGTGCTATGGCCGTTATACACACCCGCCCCCTTGTTGCATCTGCTCAGCGCCGGGCTTTTTGCGGTGAGCGGCGCGGCGGGTTGCGCCGCGAACAGGCAAAGCCCTTTCCCTCCTTTTGAGCACCCCCGAAAAGAACCCCCACCTATCAGAATCGGGAGAGGGAGCCCCTGCGCGCGAAAATGTGGACTATCCTGCATCGGCCGCCCGGCCTCCCCGTGAAGGAACGGAAACGATTGGACAACCGGCGCTGCTCGGGGCGTAGAAAAGGAGTGGACGGAAAGCCGTGAAGCGAAGAGCTTAGGAGGCGAGGAAAACGGTGATGGCGAAGATGACACTGGAAGAAGTGAGAGAAGCCGTGAAGGAGCTGAGCGAAGAAGAGCAGGAGATCCTTTACCTGTATCTTGCCGGCGCAATGGGAAAAGAGACTCCTGAACATGAAAAAGCCTGGCAGGGAGAAATCGAGCGGCGTGTGACAGAGATTCAATCCGGATCCGCGGTTCTTTATGATGGCGATGAAGTGATGGCAGAGGTCCGAGCGCTGGTAGATGAAAAGATATAAATTCGGCGAACATGCAAGGCAAGAGCTGATCTTAACGACAAAAGGTTATCGGGCAATATCCGCTTCACTCAGCAGACGATTTGTCAAGGAATTCCAAGCTACTCTATCAACGATACGTCAGTTTCCCGAGATCGGGGTCCAGAGTTACGGCGGTGCACAGAAATTTCATCTTGATGTTTTCAAATATACAATTGTGTATATCGTGTTAGATGATATTGTTCATATCGTTGCCGTTGCCCCTCAGAGAAAAAAACCGGGTTACTGGAAAGATCGCCTGAGGAACATACATCAATAAACCAGCCGCCCTCCTGCTGCATGTGCTCAGCGATGGCTCCTGGCAGGGAGGCCCGAGGCCGCGGACGGCCGCAAGGAGACAATCGCCCGCCGCCCCTCGAAAAACAGTAGACTCCGCCGACAAACGAGTGATTTCTTGAAACGAGCGAGGTGAGGACATGAGAAAGACTCTGGCAGAAATAGAAAAGGATATAAAAGATCTAACCATTTCGGAAAAAGAATTACTTGTGGACGAACTTCTTCTTGACATTGATCAAACTCCACGGGCAGAAGTAGACCGGTTACGTCATGAGCTTATCAAGCGACGTTATGCTGATGTTATCGAAGGCAGAGTTCAAGGCGTTGATGGCGACGCAGTAGTTGAAAGAATCAGAACAAAGCTAAATGAAAAGAATTGAACTCCATCCAGAAGCCGAAGAGGATGTCGAGCAAGCAGTCAGTTACTATGAAGAAAGAAGGTCGGGTTACGGGAGCAAATTTCTTGATAATTATGTAAGCGCTACAAGTTTTATCCGGCAATTCCCCGAGTCCGGAACCCGGTATTACGAAAGGGTATTGTTTACCACACTGAATGATTTTCCCTATTCTATTTTCTATTTGAATCTTGAAAGAAGCATCTTTGTTCTTGCTGTTATCCATGATAGACGCCGACCCGGTTTCTGGCTTGATCGCCTGAAGGGTGCTCAGTTCGACTAACCACCGATCGGTCTTCCGCTGCATATGCTCAGCGTCGGCTCCTGGTAGTGAGGCCCGAGGCCAGGGACGGCCGTCCCACGAAAAACAGTAGACTTCGCCGACAAACGAGTGATTTCTTGAAACGAGCGAGGTGAGGAAGATGGCGACACTGAAACAGGCAGAGCAGATTGTCAATGAATTGTCCGAGTCCGACAGGAGAGCCCTACTACAGAAACTCATCGACAGAGTCGATCCAGTTAGTCCAGAAATAGAAAAAGCATGGCTTGACGAATCGCGGAGCCGCCTTGAAGCGATGCGTGACGGTACGCTTGAATTAATTGATGAAGAAGAAGCTTTCTCGCGGGCCTTCAAGTCTTTAGATGGAAAATCTTAAGTTTAACCGATTTGCTCTTTACGAAATGATCGAAGCCGCACAGAATTTGACCAGTAAAGCTCTGACTGAGGGCATGATTCGGCCCCCTTTGCGAAAGCCAGAGTAAAGGAACATCAACGATGAAAAGCACTTATACCAACCCTCGCAGTGGCCCCCTGATGGTGCTATTCTACTTTCTTATTCTCACAGGCGTAGCCGTTGGATACTGGGTAATGCTCCAGCATTTAAAGAATGAAGGCTTTGCGTATTATTTCTTAATGTATTTTTTCTATCCGTTTGGTTTCATATCCGGAATATATATCTTCATATCAGAGATGCGTGGCGCCTATAAGATTCAATTCTTTGAAGAAGCACTGCGCACATTCAGTATCACAGGGAAGCCCACAACAGTTCCTTATGCAGATATAGAACACATTGGTGAACGGACTTTTGGCCATAACTCTCTCTTCTCTGAACTGTTTGTCAGAACGCACTCCGGTATGGAAATAATCGTAACCTGGGATACTCCGATGCTGGGCGAGATAGTGGAGCGCACTATTTCAGAATCCAAAAATCTCGAGTCTTTGAACTTGAACGTCAAGAAGATCAATCAAGGAATATGGAAGAAGCCGCCCGATACTCAACTTTTGGAAGAGGCCTATCATCGCGCAGAAGAGAACCGAGGCCGCGGCACCCCCGCTCCCAAAAAACAGTCGACTCCGACGACAAACGACAGTTCGATCCCACATCGATGAATAGCAAAACATTATGCGCCCTGATTCTATTCGCATCCACTCTCCATCCCTGTAGAGAGCCCATGCATGAAGCCCATGAAGCCATCCCGGCAAGAATGCCTGCCGCGAGTATCTCCCTGGCTAACTTTGAGACAGGCAAACGTCTGGAGCTTATCCCAATACCGGAATCCCTTCCATCCGGGACCCCCTCACATCCACTCTGGCTGACCGCCGACGGCAATGTTAAGAGCTCGAATATCATGCAGCAATGCGCCCCTGATCAGACGGGCTCATGGAAGCTTCAAAACGGCATTCTCATAGTTCACCTGCTCGAAACACACAGGAATCCTGTCTGCCTGGGGCAACGGGCGCCATTCAGGACAAGAACCACTCATTACAGGATTCTCGAATTGAATTGTGTCTATGCAGAGAACGGAAGAGGAGAAGGCCTGGCCCTGTCGGCTGAAAAAGTCAGATTCATGGTGCTTTGCGAGGATTAGCCTTGCCGCTCCCTCCCCCGAAAAATCCCCCGCTTGCCATTCTCGGCCCTGCTCATTCCAGAGTATTTTTTGATTGACAAGTCAATCAATATCGGATGGTCTGAGAACAGCCGTGACAGACCTACCAGAAACATCCCCCGAAACCGATCGCCAGGGCAAGAAGCGCAAGAACAGCCAGGACCGAATCTTTCGATCCGCTGTATCGGTGCTTGCTCAAAAAGGCTACCACAATACGAGGATCACCGATATCGCACGCCATGCCGGCGTCGCCTACGGCCTTGTGTATCACTATTTCGGTTCGAAACAGAACATTCTCGAAGTCATCCTGAACGAGGTCGGATTGCGCTTTAACGAACGACTCGACCGCATCGCCGCCGACGAAGGCAGCGTGCGCGAGAAGCTGGGCCGCGTCGCCGACTACATGTTCGACTCCTATCTGGCGAACGAAGATATGATCCACCTGCTTGTGAACGAGGTCGTGCACGGGCCCGGCACGGAGCGCGGTATCGAGATCGCATCGGATCTGATCGGGCGCATCAGCCGCATGATCAGCGAAGGCGTTCAAGACGGCGAACTGCATCCAGGCCTTGAGCCGCAGGTGATCGCCCTGAGCTTCTTCGGATCGGTGCAGATGCTGTTAACCTCGCTTGTCGCCGGGTACTACGACCGCCGCGGACAGAAGCGCATCGCCATCGTCAAAAGCCTCAAACAACAGGTCAGATTACTGTTACAGAACGGCAGCTACGGGAGTCTCTGATGAACTTCGCGCTGAACGACGATCAACTCGCCTTTCGCGATGCGGTGCGCCGCTTCGCCGTCGAGCACGTTCGTCCGAGCGTGGAGTCGCGAGATGCCGAAGAGCGGTGGGATGCCGATATCTGGTCGAAGATGGCGGCGATGGGCCTGCTCGGTCTGCCCTTTCCCGTCGAATACGACGGTCAGGGCGCCGGATGTCTTGATACCGTTCTGGCCACCGAGGCCTTTGCCGAAGGATCGGCAGACGGTGGGCTAACGCTTTCCTGGGGAGCCCATTCCATCATCGGCTCGATGCCCATCGTGCTCTGCGGCACCGAAGAACAGAAGCTCCGCTATCTGCCCGCCCTTGCTTCGGGCCGTATGATCGCCGGTCTTGCTTTAACCGAACCGGGCTCGGGCTCCGATGCGGCGGGTTCGATGCTCAGTCGCGCCGAGAAAAAAGGCGATCGCTATATTCTTAACGGCTCGAAGACGTTCATCACAAACGGTCCGATCGGCGACCTCTTTACCGTCATGGCCGTCACGCAGAAATCACGTGGACCTATGGGCATCTCGGTCTTTCTCGTGCAGCGCGACTTCCCCGGCTTTCGCGTCGGCAAGCGCCTGAAGAAGATGGGCATGCGCACCAGTACGACATCCGAGCTGTTCTTCGACGACGTTGAGATTCCCGAAGAGAACCTGCTCTCGCAGATGAACTCGGGATTCCTTCGCGTGGGCCGGGCGACGCTCGAATGGGAGCGCACGGTGCTCGTCGCCGGAGCGTTAGGCTCCTTACAGTATATGATCGACGAGGCCGTCCGTCATGCGAAGCAACGCGAGCAGTTCGGCGAGCCGATCATCCGCTTTCAGGCTATTCAGGAAAAGATCGCACGGGCCCGCATCGCCCTTGATACGGCGCGACTGCTTGTGTATCGGTCCGCACTGTTAAAGGATCAGGGTAAGGCCGCCCCGCTGGAATCGTCGGTGGGCAAGGTCTATGCGACCGAGGCCGTGATCCGCTCGGCCTACGAGCTCGGCCAGGTATTCGGCGGCTACTGCTTTCTGGCCGAGTATCCGATCGAACGCATGTATCGCGACGCCCGACTGTCGACGATCGGAGGCGGAACCTCAGAGGTGATGCGTTCGATCATCGCCGCACATCTCACTGCAAACGAACGCCTTTCGGCGTGATCGGAGGCCATATGCAAACGTTAACTGAAACGCTCGACTATGAGCTTGACCAGGGACAGCGTGAATTCCTTGCCTCGTTCCGCCGCTTTTTAGAGGCCGAGATCGAGCCTTCCGTTCTTGATATCGAGAAGACGGGCATTCCGCGATCGCATTTCGCCGCCCTCGGCCGCTTCGGATACAATGGCCTCCTGCATGAAGAACGATTCGGCGGATCGGATGCCGATCACGTAACGACGATGCTCGCCGAGATCGAGCTTGCCGCCGTCTGCGGTTCGACCTTCTTCAGCGTCGGAGCGTCGGCGGGGTTATACGGCATCCCCCTTCGATTTCACGGAACGGAAGCGCAGAAAGAACGGCTGCTTCCGGCGCTGATTAAAGGCGAACTGATCGGCTGCCTCTCTGTTACCGAACCGCAGGCCGGCTCGGACGTGCAGGCCATTGAAAGCGCGGCGGTGAATCACAACGGAACGATCTTGCTTAAAGGACGCAAGACCTATATTACGAACGCACCGATGGCCGACCGCAGCCTCGTTCTGGCCCGCTACCATGACGGCAACCGTGACCGTGGCCTGACGCTTTTCGACGTAGATCTGAACGCAGAGGGCGTACATCGCAGCCGTCCGTTCGAGAAGATGGGGCTCCGCGGATCTAAGACCGGCGAGTTAACCTTCGACGACGTTTCGCTCACAGAAGATTCCATCGTCGGAACGCCCGGCCGCGGATTTCTCGCCGTCATGCAGGTCTTTGACGTCGAACGGCTTTCGATGGCCGCTTATGCGACGGGCGTTATGCGATCCTGCCTTGAAGATTCCCTGGCCTTTTCTCGCAGCCGCAAGGCCTTCGGCAAGCCGCTGTATAAACATCAGAGCGTCGCCTTCATGCTTGCCGATATGAAGACCGAACTTGATGCGACGATGCTGTATCTGCTTGAGACGGCCTATCTGTTTGATCGTGCGGGCGGCAAATCACGCCTCATCCACAACGGAGCGGTCGTTGATCTGAGCGCCCGGGCATCGGCCTTAAAGATACAGGCATCTGAGGCCGGCCGCAAAGTCGCTAACCTTGCCGTACAGATTCACGGCGGCGCCGGATACATGGAAGAGTACAGAGTATGTAGACTGTATCGAGATGTGCGCCTTGCCGAGATCGGCGGAGGCACGACAGAGATTCAAAAGCAGATCGTCGCCCGTGCCGAAGCAAAGCGGGTGAGCTGATCCTAATCGGCTCATTATTGTTCGACAGGTCTCGGAACGCCGGAGCAAATCAGAGCTCCCCGTAAAAAAAGGCGCAGGGGACCGAAGTCCCCTGCTCGCAACCACTCGGTTCGACTCAGCCCTTTTTCAGGACAAGAGCACGAATGCTCTCGCGGAAGAGCGCTTCGCGATTCGATTCATTTTTAAGAACGTCAAGCAGAACGATGGCCGTCTGGATGAACGCATTGCGTGCCAGATCGGTTTTCATCCGCAGCAGCCCGTCGGAATTGAGCGGTCGCAGAACGGAATCGGTCTGACTCTGGATTTTGCTGACAAGCTCGGCAAGATCACCCGGATCATGCAGAATATAACGCAGCGCGAGCGTAAGGGCGTCGCCGTTTTCATCCCACATTGCCGTATAGACTTCGATGAGATTGTCGAGGCCCTGCTGAGCGGTACCGGCCTTCTTCTCTTTCATAGCCTTGATGAGCTCTTCAAGAACGGGGCGGATCACCTCACGGAGGATCTCTTCTTTCGATGCGAAGTGGCTGTAAAGCGTCGCACGTGAGATATCGGCCTCGTCGGCCACATCTTCGAGACGAACACGATCCAGACCGACGTCTACAAAGCGTTCGGTAGCAATCTCAAGAATGCGCTTGCGTGCACGCTCTCGTCTGCGTTCCACACGGGGCAGTCGCCTTTTCATGCGCGGTTCGCCGGCCGCACCCTTCTTTTCTGTTGTCTTGGTTCCTTTTTCCATTAACTTACCTCTCGGATCTGAGCGATTCCGGTCTGCCGGATCGCCCTTTCTTTTATCTTTATATTCGACGTCTGATTCTTCTGCTATCTGGATATTTTTCCACACTGGAAAATTCTGTAAAACAAATTAAGAATGACCTTCTCCGTACATACGATCCATAACACCGGCATACATGTCGTAAACAACATTTCGTTTAATTTTCATCGTCTCTGTCATCTCACGGCCCTTCTCAAACTCTTTACCGAGAATGGCAAAGTGTGTAACCTTTTCAAAGGCCTTGAATCCATTCTGTGCCGATATGGAATGTTTGATCAATTCGTGAAAGAACTCCCGCACATGAGGGTCAGAATCCCACTCCGTCATCGCTTCCGGAGCCGTGTGGCCGACTTTTGTCAATTCTTCAGCTACACGATCTTTATGCGGAACGATCAGAGCGGCAAGACTCTTACGATCCTGCCCGACAACGACGACCTGCGCTATATAAGGTGAGGCGGCCAGTCGCAACTCAATAGGGCCAGGTTCGACATTCTCTCCACCGGCAAGCACGATCGTATCTTTTGCCCTTCCCGTAAAACGGATCTCGCCCGTTGTCGTCCAGGCAAAAAGGTCGCCCGAGTTCAGCCATCCGTCTTGTAGAACCTCGTCGGTCTTATCCTGTGCTCTATAATAGCCTTTCATAATATGAGGGCCTTTATGCCAGGCGACTCCGCGCTCACCGGGTCGCGTGATGATGCGGCCGTATTCGTCCCGCAGCTGAATATGAACTCCGGGCAACGGCGGCCCGACGCAGGCGCGACGCGGCCAGGGAAGGCGGCCCATCACCGAAACGGCCGTCGTCTCTGTCATCCCGTAGGCGTCCACAATAGGAATATAGACAGAACGAAAGAAATCGGCAATATGTCCTGGAAGAGCGCCGGCGCCCGAAATTGCATAGTTGAGCCGCCCGCCGAAGATATCTTTAACTTTTTTGAGAACGATCTGCGCTGGAAGATTCAACCAGAACGTAACAAGCAGCACAGCGACAGATATACCCTTACGAATCCATGTCTGTGCAGGTGTTTCTTCTTCTATTAGAGCAATACGATCGAATAGATTATCAAGAGCATCCATATGCAGACCGGCCACGTTAACGGCCATGTGAAAGATCTTCTGCTTCTCTTCGGGCTGTTTGCGCACGCCGTCCATGATACGCTTGTAAAGCTGCTCCCAGACGCGTGGAACGGAGACGAGAAGCGTGGGCCGGATCGTCTGTAGATCACCGGCCAGATGCAGGATGCTTGAATTCGCCATACTTGCACCACATGCAATCAGGGTCAGTTCAAGTACACGTTCGGCGATATGCCAGGGCGGTAAAAAGATAACGGCGCGATCCTTTTCGTTGAGCGGAGTACTGAGCTGAACCTGCGCCACCTCCCAGCAAAAATTGCGATGCGTGAGCATGACGCCTTTGGGCGTTCCGGTCGTGCCGCTTGTATAAATGATCGTTGCAAGGTCATCAGGTCGGATGGCCAGGCCGCGCTTGCGCAAGAATTCCTCGCCGTGCTTGCGAATCAGCGCATGCCCTTTATCAAGTGCATCCACCAGAAAATGCAGCTTTACGTCGGGGGCCTTCGAATGCTTGACGGAGCGTTCTTCGGCAAAGCGCAGCTCCCATCGATCGTTGCGAAAGCCTTTCGGGCCTTCAATGCACAGAATATGCCGGATGTGAGGAAGCTCTCCGATCAGGTCGGCGATCTTCGAGAGCATCTTCTCATTCTCGACGATCAAGACGGAGCATTCCGTATGGTTGAGGATAAACAGGATATCCTGCTCGGTGGCGTCGCATCCGCGCGGAACGTCGACGCAACCGATAGTGCTCAGGCCGAGGCTGATCAGATTCCATTCGTATCGATTATCGCAGAGGAGGCCGACCGCATCGCCATGATCGAGACCGAGCTCGAAGATCATGTAGGCCTGAAAGCGTTTCATATCGGCTCGCCAGCTGCTGTAAGAAACGGCGGCAAACTCCTGCTTTTCAAGCCTTACCCAGTAACACGGACGCTCCGAGAAGGTGCGCGTCGTCTGGTATACAAGATGATAGAGGGACTCCTTTTCCATGCCTGCCTGCTCGGTTCCGTTTCCGGGTATTCTTCCCGACGGAACGTGATGTCAAACGGAATCTTTTGCGGAGTTCACCATCCAGCCGGCGAAGGAAACAAGAAAGGCCTTGAATTCCTCTCGATCCTCTTCGGGAAAGGGCAGATCGTCCATGGCGCGAAAGAAACAATCCAGCCACACATCCTTTGCCCGATCGGTGATCTCAAAAGGCATATGCCGGGCACGCATGCGCGGAGGGCCGTGCTTCGTTGAAAAGTGAGGAGTTCCACCCATGAGCTGAATAAAGAAATCGGCGTTCTTTTGAGCGGCGAACTCGACGGCATCGGGCTCGGTCGGAAACATGTGGGCGATCGAACTTTTCAAAAGATGATTATAGTGCAAACGGAGCAGCTGTCGCACGCCCTCTTCGCCGATCTTCTGGAGGATGTGTGGTCCCGGCGGATTTCCGGCCGGCGGGCCGGAAGAAGGAGTATGAAAATCTCTCATAATATAGGTAGGAATCTTCCTGGCCTCTGCAATGTCAATCGACCTCTGCATCAAGTAAAGTGGCTTGTGCGCCAGATGCCGCTGCGAATCCTGATCTTCCGTCATGAAATCCGCATTGCTACGAACGCTCTTCCTGGTCGGCGCACTCTCTGCCGGACTTCTATCCGGCTGCACGAAAGAGCCTCCGGTTAAGCCGGAAATTTTGAAAAAGCACGGACCGGCGGCAAAGGCCTTCTGCGAACAGATCGTCGAATGTGAACGAGAAGAGATGCGACAGCGTCTCGCCGACGACGTGCAGCGACGCACCTATCTCGAAGGACGCATGACCGATGCTGCCTGCATCGAGGCCCAACTGCGACGCATTGAAGAACGACCGGATTCGGTCGAAGCGATGGTCACCTGCACGACCGCTCTTTCTGAAGCGTCGGATTGCAAGGCAAGGCTTCTGCTTTTGCGAGAGCATGAGAGTTGCCGCTCCGCTCTGAATCTCTGATGGCCTACCGCCTGCAACAGTGCACCGAGGCCGGCGCCCGGCTTCTGAAAGAGTTCATGGCCGGAGCAGAGGCCCGGCGCGAGGCGCGCACGTTGATGCGTCATGTGCTCAAGCTGTCCGAACACGACTTCTTCAAAGACCCGCTTGCGCGCCTCAATCGAAGCGACTTCCATCGTTTTGCCTCTTTGATTCGGCGCCGGGCTAAAGGCGAGCCGTTCGCCTATCTTGTCGGCAAACGCGAGTTCTTCTCGGTAGAGTTTCAGGTGAATCCGTCGGTTCTCATTCCCCGCCCCGAAACGGAGGAACTCATCGAGCACATCCTGAAAGAGCATACTCATGCTCCGGCACGCATCGTCGACATCGGCACGGGCTCGGGATGCATAGCGGCGATTCTCGCCATGCAATGGAAGGCCGGTGAAATCCTCGCCGCCGATATCTCGGTCGATGCACTTGAGACGGCGCGACGCAACATACTCGAACTGGGGCTTGAAGATCGTATCACGCTCATCCATTCCGATCTTTTCGAGAGGATTCAGGGCAGCTTCGATATCGTCGTTTCGAATCCGCCTTACATAAAAAAAGAAGAGTTCGCGACCCTTGACCGAGACGTGCGCGACTTTGAGCCCGGAACAGCCCTTGTCGTCGATAATCCCGAGACCTTTTATCGTCGTTTCTTCGCACAGGCCTTACAGCATCTAAATACAGGCGGACGCATCTACATGGAAAGCTCGCCCGCTCTTCTGCTTGCACAGCGTCTTCTTGCAGAGCAGGCCGGCTTTGTCGACATCCGAATCGAAAAGGATCTGTCGGGGAAGGAGCGCTTCTTGATCGCCCGGAAGGCGTAAGATGCGTTATCCGATAGCCCCGCTGCGACAGAGCCTGTCTTCAGGTCCGGGAAGCTCAGGATAGATCAGGGCAGATCAAGCGAGCGCCTTCTTCTGACCTCGATGCGCTGCGTCGGATTGTTTTTCAGATCCTCACGTATGGCGACAAACAGGCCGGTCTTTTCAAGCGTTAGCCATCTTTTATAGAGGTCGATCTGAGCGCTTCTTTGCGCATCGTCTTTCGGAATCAGGAAAAGCGACGTGTCATCTGATCTGCCAAGATACAGCAGCGGATAACGCTGCAAAGCCTGCGCTGCCGGCGATAGCGAAACGGGGAGCGATTCGAGTTCGGCGCGCAGCTCACGGATTCGTTTGATCAGCGGAACGCGAGCATCGGTATCTGAAAGCGAGAGCGTCTTGAGCTGGTTCTGCGCCTCGACGATCTGCGACTTGATCGCGGAACGCCTGCTGCGGCGTTCGTCTGAGATCCAGAGATCAAGCGCCTCGATTCGATCACTGCGCTCCAGCCATAGCTTCTCGGCCCGGGCCAGAGAGGTGCGGTATGCGTCATCCTGAAAGGCCGGGCCCGTAACCGCTTCGAGACGAAAGATCAGCCTTTCGAGCACGCCGGTCAGCTCTTCATTGAGGGGCTGCAGCTCGGTCAGCACGGGTTGAAGCGACCGCTCGTTGTCAAGGATCAGGGCGCCGGTGCGCTGCTGTTCGCCTTCAGGCAGGATTCGGATCATGACAATCTCGTTATCAGCGGGGTTTTCGAGGATTTTCATCGGGCTGTAGCCCTCTTTTATGTCACGTCGGAACTCCGACACGGCCTTCTGTAGAACTTCAGACCCGGATTCGAGCGGATCTGCGGGCAAAAGCACCTGAATCAGAACCCCCTCATCGGCCTCAAGAAGCCGCTGCATCTGCAATCGCTCCTGTTCGGCATGCCTCTGCCACAGAAAAAAGACAGTGGCACCCGCCGCTACGGCAAAGAAGGCCAGAATAGAATAGAGACCGAATCGCTTTCCCGATTTCATGACACCAGAGGCCCTGCTCGGTCCGACACGACCATTCCTTTTTCAGTTTCCCCGCCGGAGCCGATCTGAGAACTGGAACAGGAACATGAAAACGGCCTTCACAATTCAGAATTTATCTCGATCATTCGGCATCCGCACGCTCTTCAAAGATTTAAGTCTCTCCGTTCCGGCGAACGAAAAGATCGGCGTCATCGGACGCAATGGCGCCGGCAAGACAACGCTCTTTAAGATGATCGAAGGCGTCGAGCAGGCCGATACGGGCAGTATTATATTCAACGGTTCCATGCGCTTCGGATTTCTCGAACAGCATGATAACTGGAACGACGAGGAGTCCGTGCTCGATTATCTCATTCGCAAAAGCGAAGAAGAGCCCTGGACCTGCTCTCGCGTCGCGGCGAAGATGGGTATTCACCAGCACCAGCTCGATCTTCCGATTACCGCTCTATCGGGCGGCTATCGCATGCGGGTCAAGCTTGCCTCGCTTCTTGCGCGTAATCCGGATTTCCTGTTTCTTGACGAACCGACTAACTTTCTCGACCTTTCGACGCAGCTCTTTCTTGAAGCCTTTCTGAAATCCTGGAAAGGCGGATACATGATCATCTCGCACGATCGCGAGTTTCTCATGCAGACGTGCGAGATGACGCTTGAGGTTTCGCAGAACGAGCTCCTGCTTTTTCCCGGAGACGTGCAGGAATATTTCGCCTACGCCGAAGAGCGCCAGGAGCAGCTCGCCCGCCAGCAGAAGAACATCGACTCACGACGAAAAGAACTCATGGACTTCGTTAACCGATTCCGTGCGAAGGCGTCGAAAGCGACACAGGCTCAGTCGAAGCTCAAGATGGCGGCGAAGCTCGAAGACGTGCAGGCCATAAAGAAAAGCCGCTCCGCCCGCATCAAGATCCCCGATGTGCGCGTAGCTAAAGGTCCGATCTTTGAATGCGAGATGGACATCGGTTATGGCGAGAAGGTCATCGCCGACTCGGTGGAATTAAAGTTAGGCGGAGGCGAGCGATACGCCGTTCTCGGCGATAACGGTCAGGGTAAGTCGACGTTACTCAAGACGCTGGCGGGCGTGCTCAAGCCCGTGCGCGGCACGATGCGCTGGGCTCCGAGCAAGCGACTCGGTTATTATGCCCAACACCTTTCCGATGCGCTTCGCGAAAACGAGACGGTCTTTGAATCGCTGCGCCGCATGGCCGATACTACGGCGAACCGACAGGAAATCCTCGATATGGCCGGCGGCTTCCTGTTCAGCGGCGACGATGTCGACAAACCTGTTAAGGTGCTGTCGGGCGGCGAGCGCTCTCGCGTCTGTCTGGCCGCTCTGATGCTTCAGAAGAACGACATCCTGCTTCTTGACGAACCGACAAACCACCTTGACTTCGAAACGGTGGAACTGCTCGCCCTCGCACTGCGCGATTACTCCGGCACGCTTTTCTTCGTCAGCCATGACCGAACCTTCGTGAATACGGTCGCCTCGCAAATCATCGAGGTGAAAGACGGAAACATCATCCTTTACCCCGGCCTTTACGAGGATTACGTCTTCTATCAGCGCAGCCGCATTGCAAAAGAGCTCGAATCGGGCATCTCGGACGTGGCCAAAAAAGCGGCCGAGACGGCGGTCGATCCGGCACGCAAAGAGAAGCGCAACGGCAATACTCCGCTTCCCGTCACCCCACCGGGCGGGCCCGAAGAGAAAAAGGAGGCCCTTCTGCGTTTTCTCAATCTCGCACGCAAGGATCGCCAGAAAGAGATTCGCCGACTGCGGGACGAGTTGCGTAATATGGAAAAGCGTATGAAGGAGCTCGAGGCGAAGCGCGCCGAGCTGACGCAGATCCTTTCCTCCGGAGCCTACGATCAGGAAAAGTACAAGGCAATGGAAGAAGTGAGTAAAACGTTAGCCGAAATGGAACGGGAATGGATGGAGCTTCAGGAGCAGATCGATCTTTTCGAGGGAGAGATCTGAAATCGCAGTGATATGATCGCGCATCAGAACAGAGGCCGGCGCGAAGGCGACCAGATCGTCTGGCTGCTTTTCAATCATCGCATCGAATTCGTCGAATCGGAATTCGATGAGATCATCTATGCCATCCGCAACGGCGGCCTCTTTGCCTATCTCGATCGAGAACGTCCGGCGCTTCGTTCGCGCATGAGCGGCATTCTTTCAGAGGAGCTTCCCGAAGGCGTGTTTGAATCGGCCGGCGATGAGGAGTTCTATCTCGAACAATGCCTGCTCGGGCTTGGTGATCGCGTGAGGTGAGCATAAAAGCATTCCTTCACGGACGGCAGAAAAAAGCTCTAAGGCATAAAGAGATCAAACTTGATATGCTTCCGCATCAATGCAAAATGCTTGTCCAGCGAAAACAGTGACGCATTATTTTGAATACTGTTCTGCAAAATAATCAGATCAGGAATGCCCACATTATTCACTCCGTGCCGGAGGTTAGCAGTCTGTAGGTCCATAATTTCGGCCCAGTCAATTCGAAATGGCAGCCTTTCCACAGACATCAGAAGCTCTATTATCTGCCTTTTTCTCTTCAACCGGAGAAAAGGAATCAACTCGGCCAGGATCAAATCATTGACAGAGATAAGCCCATAGTCGATCAAAGAGTCAAGTACCACGCCAGACTCAGATTCTTTTCGTCGAAAATAATCGATCCAAACTGACGAATCAACAAGAACAGTTTTCATCGCTGCCGAAGCTTTCTCATATCTATATCAAGGTCAATACTACCCTTGAATTTTTTTAATTTCTTGATCTTTTCCCGCCTGATGAGTGCATGAAGTCCTTCCTGAATGACGACAGATTCGTCGTCAATTCGAGAGACATCCATAGCTTCTTTCAATAATTCTTCGGGCAAATCAATCGTTGTTTTCATAGATGCTACCTCATGCCAGAGTCATTGATACTTTTAACAATCACTCAGTCAACCTGTAACCCTTTCTGTCAAGAATTCGATTATGTCCCGAATTTAGTTAGAGTTTGAAAAGGCGGAACCCTGGCCCAAAATGGGCCGAACAACCACATTCCCTTACGGAGGGTTCCAAGTGAAGAAGAACGAACGGGCAGAAAACAGTCAAACACAAAGCCTGGCGGCCGATGAGTTTCGGGATTATATTCGAACCAGCCTCGATTCCCGTGTGCGCGAATTTGCACTCGGCTACGTAGGAGCTTTGATTCTCGAAGAAATCGAAACGTTATGCGGCAAGACAGGGGAGCATAAGAGAGGCCGTGGATTTGCTCATCGAGGCGGCAGCCAGCGAGGTTCCATTGTGCTCGATGGAGAAAGGGTGGCCATCCAGAAGCCCAGAGCTCGACGTAACGGCAAGGAGGTGAAGCTGGAGCGATATGAGATCCTTCAGGATCGCTCTGATCTTCGCGAGCATGTTGAGCGCCTGATGCTGGCGGGCATCAGCACCCGGAACTATGAAAAGACGCTGAGAAAGACAGAAGCCTCTCTCGGCCTTTCGCGGAGTGCGGTTTCGCGGGAGTTTGTGAAGTCCAGCCGTGAGTCGCTCAATCATTTGAATTCACGCAGGTTTCCTGATCAGACATTCTGGTGTATTGTTCTTGATGGCATCGTATTCGGCGGCTCTGTCGTAATCGTTGCTCTCGGGGTCGATACGGCCGGAAACAAGCATTTTCTGGGCATTTCTGAGGGGTCTACAGAGAATGCTGATAGCGCACTCAGTGTCCTTCAATCAATCGAGAGCCGTGATATCCGCTTCACAGATCGTGTGCTTGTCGTCATGGATGGATCAAAGGCTACTTGAAAAAGCGGCCAGAGAGTTCTTCGGAAAGAAGGCAGAGATCCAACTCTGCTACCTTCATAAACAGAGAAATGTTCTTGCCAAGCTCCCACGGAAGTATCATGCAGAATTCTGCAAGAGATACAAGCAGGCATTCAGCGCTAACAGTTACGAAGATGTCGCAAGCGAGATGCGGTCCGTTCTATCATGGCTCGAATCCATCAGCTACAGTGCCTCTCAGAGTCTTCAGGAGGGTTTAGAGGCACTGTTAACGCTGCATCGCATCAATATGCCGCCGAAATTGAGAACATCCTTTTACACAACCAATCTGATCGATTCGGCATTCTCGAATCCCAGATCTCAGCTTAACCGGGTTAAACGGTCAAGGCCTCAGACAGACCAGGTGCTCCGATGGGTCGGCAGTCTCCTGCTATCACAGGAGGAACAATTCCGTAAGGTGCGGTCATACACTCATATCCATGAGTTCTTAAACAGCTTCCTGGATAAAAAGATTGACGAGCGGATCTCGGCATAGGATGCATTCAGTGGGTCCCGCCTCAAAGTCTAACTATCACTGGGACATAGTCAAGAATTCACCGCAACATCTTAAACGCATGCATCCAGTCGTTCTGTTTGAATCCCGGAATACACCAGAGCATGCAGAGCGGCTCTATGGCACGAGCGGCGACGGCAGAGCCCATATCGTCAACGTCCCATCCGAACTGATCGAGAATGGCCGTCGTCGTCTGTTTGGCCGCATCGTCGTTTCCGCAGATGAACATCGTCGGTCGGCCGCCAGAAAAGCCGGGGTTAACCATCGCGCCGGCACCGACGCTGCTGAATACCTTTACGAAGCGTGATTTCGGGAACTGGCTCTGCAGGCGCTCCATCAGCGACTGATTCAAATCAGTAAAGAAACGCAGCACGCCGTCTTCCGGTGGCTGATCGGCGATGGGATTCGTTGCGTCCAGAACGGGCTTGCCTTCTAATCCGGAGCCGGCAAGCTTCAGGACATCCATCGCAGCGCTACCCTTTACCGCGAGAACGACAATATCGCCGAAGGCAGCCGCTCCGGCAAAATCGCTGATCGC